>DASZNA010000122.1:0-20901 GCA_035551655.1 Solirubrobacteraceae bacterium | reverse complement strand
GCGTTGGCGGTCATCCCGCCGCCCCCGGCCGGGCCGGTCGAGGTGATCACGGCCACGCCGGTGGCGAACCGCCCGAACACCTCCCGAAACAGCTCGGGCCGGGGCGTCTCCCGGGATCCGGGCTTCGGACTGGCCATGGGCCCGGGTTATAGCGATAACCGGCCCCGGCGCCGGCCCCTTGGTTGCCGCCGTTGGAGGACGCCCGCGAGACCAGGTAGGCGAACGTCACATTGGCCGGCGCCGGGGATGAGGGAATCTTCTGCACCGGGCCGCCGGCTCCTGCCCGGCCGGCGCCGTGGCGGCCTCCGATCCCGATTCACTTCCGTATGATCCGCCCCGCATGAATCGGGCGCTCAGGGTGATCCTCCTAGCCGTAGCCGCCGCCGTCCTGGCGCTGGCTGCGGGCGCCTGCGGAACGCAGCGCATCAGCGTCCCCAAATCCGACCCCACTCACGCCCAGGACCTCGTGGCGGCGCATCTATTCAACGAGCGCTGTGCCGGCTGCCACACCCTGTCCTACGCGGGGACGCACGGCTCGGCGGCCAACCCACGCACCGCCCAGGCCATCAATGGCCCGAACTTCAACGTGCGCTGCGAGCGTCCGGCCATCCGGGTTCTCTACGCCATCGAGAACGGCGGGTTCTCCGGCGCCTACATGCCCCAGAACATCTTCGTCGGCCAGCAGGCGCGTGAGGTGGCCGCGTTCGTGGCCAAGTTCGCCGGCCGGGAGGCTCCCGTGGAGCCCGACGCCACCTCGTGCACCCAGGAGCAGATCGGCTCGCTACCGGCGCTCCCCAACGGCAGCGTGAGTGCCAGCACGGCGAATCCGTCGGCCGGCAATCCGGCTCTCACCTCCACCACGCCGACGGCGACCTCCGGCAAGAAGCGCGGCGGCAAGACGGGGAAGACCGCCAAGAAGCCCAAGAAGAAGTAAGCCCGTCAGGGGAGGGCGGCGTTGCTCGACATCAGGCGGATCAGGTCTGACCCAGACGAGGTCCGCCGCGCGCTGGCCCGGCGCGGAGCCAGCGAGGCGGAGCGGATCGATCAGCTGCTGGCCCAGGATGGGCGCTGGCGCTCGCTGACCACCGAGCTCGAGGAACTGCGGGCCGAGCAGAACCGGGCCAGCAAGAACCGCCGCGGCGCGCCCACCCCGGAGGAGCGCGAGCAGCTGGCCGCGCTTTCAGCTCGCGGGCGACAGCTGAGCGACCAGCTCACGCAGGTGGCTGGGGAGCGCGACCGCCTGCTCGCCTCGCTGGGCAACCTGCCCGTCAACGACGCTCCGGACGAGGACACGGTGGTCCGGGAGGTGGGGGAGCCCGGCGCCACCGGACGGGATCACCTCGAACTGGCCGGCTCCATGATTGACATGGAGCACGCCGCGCAACTGTCCGGTTCCCGGTTCGCCTACCTGCGCGGCGACCTCGTCCTGCTCGAGCTCACACTCGTCCGCTACGCGCTGGAGAAGCTTCGCCGCGAGGGGTTCGAACCGGTCAGTCCGCCGGTCCTGGTCCGCGAGCACGCGCTGTACGGGACCGGCTTCCTACCCGACACCGAGCAGCAGATCTACCAGCTGCCCCAGGATGACCTGTACCTGGTGGGGACCTCGGAGGTGGCGCTGGCGTCGCTGCACCGGGACGAGATCCTGGACGCAGTTGTCCTGCCCCGCCGGTACGCCGGCTTCTCCAGTTGCTTTCGCCGGGAGGCCGGGGCAGCCGGGCGGGATACCCGCGGCATCTTCCGGGTCCACCAGTTCGACAAGGTCGAGATGTTCGCGTTCGTCGAGCCTTCGGAATCGGAGGCCGAACACGAGCGGATTCTCGCCATCGAGGAGTCGATCTGCCAGGAGCTGGGGATCCCCTACCGGGTGGTCAACATCGCGGTGAGCGACCTCGGCGCCTCGGCGGCCAAAAAGTACGACATCGAGGCGTGGCTGCCTGGCCAGGGGCGCTTCCGCGAACTCACCTCCTGCTCCAACACGACGGACTACCAGGCTCGGCGACTGGATATCCGCTACCGCCCCAGGGAAGGACGCGTAGCCCAGGTCCACACCCTGAACGGCACCGCCGTAACCAGCTCGCGCACGATCATCGCGCTCCTGGAGAACGGCCAGCAGGGCGACGGCAGTGTGGTGATCCCTCAGGTTCTGGTCGGTCTCGGGGCGCCGGAGGTGATCCGGGCCACGTAGGCCCGTTCCCCGTGACCTAAACCTCGGGCTGGGTGAGCTGAGAGGCCTGGTGGGGCGCGATCCGCAGGAGCAGTTCCCGGCCCGCTTGATGCTCCTCGCGCCGGCGGCCGGTCAGGGTGCGGAGCGCGGCCGGCTCAGTGCAGTCCAGGCCGCTCAGATCGAGTAGGTCGGTGCCAGCCGGCAGAACGTCCTCGAGCAGTCGCTCCGACTCATCGTCGAGGCGGCCGAACAGCTTCAGCTCCAGGTGGTCGCTGTCCTCGGAGCGTTCCACCAGCATGCCTCCCAACACCGCGATGTCCAGCGTGGCGGCGGCCGGAGACACAGCGGCGGGAAATGCCACCCCGTGCACGCCGTCCAGAGATGACTCGCGCTTGGTCATGGTGACGGAACTCGGGCGTCCCCCGAATTGACGAACACCGGACTCTGTGTAGTGGGTGCGCGCGGTGACATTTTTGTATACCCGGTGGGGCGGTTGCGGATGCCGGCCCGGACCACAGTTAGCGGAGTTCGCCGCGACCCCGTGGATTCCTGGCCGGTCTCAGCCAGTTATCTACACCGCAGCGCGGACGACGTCAGCTGACGCTCGAGGTCGGGCCGTTGTCCGGCGGCGAGCCGTTGCCCGAGCCCGCTCCGGCGCCCGACGATGAGCCGTTGCCGGGAGCGCCCGAACCGGGCCCCGAGGAGCCTGTCCCAGAGGCGCCTGTCGAGCTTCCGCTTGACGAAGAGCCGCCTCCGGTGGTGGCTCCCCCGTCAGCCGTCGATCCCGTACCAGCGCCGGGGCCCGGCGACGGTTGGCCGGAACCGTTTGGTCCCGGATTGGCCGGCTTGCCCGGCGCGCGGGTCGCCGGCTTGCCGGGCGGCCTGTGTCCGGGGGCATGGGCTCGCCCGGAGGCCTTGGCGTGATGCTTGGCCCGCCCGGACTCGGTAGCCGATGTGCCCACGGTTGACGCCGATGCGCTCGTCGGGTTTGTCGTCGGCCCGGTCGGTCGCGTCCGGTGACGCGCGCGGCGGGAGGACCTCAGGGCCGCCCTGGCGGCGGACGGTCGCCCCACCCGCTCATTGCTCGTGGATGCCGAGGCCACAGCGAACGTGCCCACGGTGGCCAGGATCAGCGCCGTGGCAAGCACTGCCGGGAACGCCCACCGCCGGCGAGGGGCTGAGGGACCGGAGGCCCGACGAGCCGGTGCGGCGGGGCGAGGGGCCCGGGCGGCCGCCTGAGCCGGTCGCCAATCCGGATCTGGAGGCGGTCCCGCCGACTGCGCTTCGTCAAGCTTTGACGACAGGGCTCCAGCGCTGATCTGCCCATCCAGGAACTGCTCCAATGCCTGGCGTTGGGCCTGACTCAGATTGGCCGGGAGGGGACGGCGAGCCGACGTGGGTGGCCGATAGGGCGCCCCCAGGGTCTCGGAGGAGGATCGCACGCCGACTGCCATGTCAGTGCTCGTACACCCCGATCAGCCGAGCCTGCTCGATCACGTGATCCTCGATTCGGTCGATCAGCTCCCGACGGTCCAGCCCATCGGGAAGATCGAGGTCCTCGTCCAGGGCGTAGATCCAGAAGTAGTAGTGGTGCGGGCCGTGTCCGGGTGGCGGCGCCGGCCCCATGTACCCCGGCTTGCCCATCGAGTTGACCCCAGACGTGCCCTTCTGAGCGCCCTCATCCAACTCGGCGGTGTCAGCCGGCAAGTTGTAGAGCACCCAGTGGGTGAACCCGTCCACGAGCGGGGCATCAGGATCGTGAACCACCAGGGCAACGGACCGGGTGCCCTCCGGGGTACCCGTCCAGCTCAGAACGGGAGAGGCATCCTCCCCGTCGCCTGTGTGGCGCTCGGGGATCCGCCCGTGGTCCTCGAAGGCGGTCGAGGTGATCTTCAGATCCGCGACGTTCAGTTCCTGGGGCATACGTGCCCGGTACCCAGCTTCGGCGGCCCCGAACCAGCCCGCGTCGGTCCTGGGTCCAGTCAAAGCTTTAAGCTTCGACACCGCAACCGGTGGGCGGGCCGGCCGGTTAAAGGTGGTGACCCTGTAAGCAACCCCCACAGGAGGCCCCATGCGCAGAATGCTTTGCTGCCTGCTGCTCGCCGGTGGTCTGCAGACGCTCGCCGCCTCGTCGGCGCTGGCCTACACCGGCCGGCAGATCTGGGATCTGCATCGGCTCAACCGGGTGCGGTCGGCGCACGGCGTCAGGTCAGCCCTTCACCTGGGCGGGCGGATGACCCGCCGGGCCCAGTCCTGGGCCAACCATCTGGCTCGTCTGGACCGCGGGGCGGCCGACGACACATCCGGCGCCACGGTGTGCTGGAGACGCGACGGAAGCCACTACGGGGCCAACTCGGCTCTGGCCAAGGGCTTTTCCGACAATCTGTCTCGGGACCAATTCGATCTCGAGCACTCGCCGCCACACCTGGCGAACATCGTGAACGGCCGGTATCGGTGGGTGGGCATCGGCATCGCCTCGAGCCGGCGCGGCCTGATCCTGGTTCAGGACTTCTGCGGTCGCTGAGTCTGCCCGGGCCCTGGCCCGGCCGGCCGGTCCGGCTCGGGCATGAAAGCGGAGAGGGGGGGATTCGAACCCCCGAACGAGGTTGACCCCCGTTACGCGATTTCCAGTCGCGCCCGTTCAACCACTCCGGCACCTCTCCGGGCCGCGGGGCCAAGCCTAGCGAGCGCGGCCCGGAGCCAGAGGTGCGCCCGACCGGCCCCGTCGCCTCGCCGGGTCCCCTGCTCAGGACGGGAAACTACGCCAGTGCGGCATCCCAAACACGATCAGGCGCAGCTGTTTTTCGGCCACGAGTCGGATCTCCTCGAGGGCTCCCAGATCGTCGGCCGGGGTGTCAAGGATCGCTTCAACAGTGGAGATCATCGCGCTCACCAATAGGGCGGCCACCATCTGCAGGTCATCGGTGCTCCAGGCCGCCAGGATCGGAAACCGAGTCAGATCGGTGGCCAGCTCGCTGGTCAACAGCCTGATCTCCGCCCGGATCGCGTGCCGGAGTATCGGGTTCCCGGTCGAACGGGCTCGGGCGATGAAGGCAAAGTGCTGGCGGTGGTCGCGGACGTAGGTAGTGATCGGCCCAACCGACGCCTGAATCACCTGCCCGGGTGGGGCCTCGCCCTCGCGCGCCTGACGGAGCATCGCCCGGAGGGTCCGGAACGACTCGTCAACCAGCGCCAGACCGAGTTCATCCATGCTCGCGAAGTGCCGGTAGAAGGCGGTCGGTACCACTCCGGCCGCCCGCGTCAAACCGCGCAGCGAAAGCGTGTCGAAGCTGTCGCCCGACTCCATCCGGAGGAGCGCCGCCTCAAGGAGCGCCTGACGCGTGGCGCGCCGGCGCTCAGCCTGGGTGCGCCTTCCATCGGCGCCGTTGCCTCGCTTAGAGGCTCGCGTGGTCACCAGTGCCCTTGCATGTTTCCTCGCCACGCTACCCGTCCAGGGGCAACTCTCCATCCCGGCACGCCGAAGGGGTCCGAGAATTGCGGGAATCGAAACCCCGGCGGGCCGGCTAGAAGGGTCGCTCTGCCGGGTCGAGCTTCGGGACTTCGGAGGCGATCGTCTGCATCACCCCGAGGAAGCGGAATACCTCCGGGTAGATCAGCGCCTTGCCGCTGTTGATCAGTCCGACCGACACCCCTCGCTCGGGGTCGGCCCAACCCATGATGTTGATCAGGCCAAGATGGCCGAAGGCGAGGTCGGTGTCCAGTCCGAAGGGACTGATGAGCTTGGCGCCCAGCATCAGCCCGTAGCTGAACCGGGTGGGGAAGCCGAGGGTGAGGTCGATCTCCAGGTGCGATTGTTCGGTCAGGGCGCGCTGCAGCGTCTCGGGACTCATGACCCGCACCCCGTCTAGCTCGCCGCCCTGCCGGAAGATCTCGAAGAAGCGACCGAGTTCGTTGGCTGTGGTGACGATGCTGGCCGATGGAATCACCGAGGTGAGGAAGCCCGGAGTGTTGGACAGATCGACCACGTCCTCGATCGGCTGCGACAACGCCCGCTTGACCAGGTTCGACACGGGCGGGAGAAGCTTCGGACCCGTGACGTAGCTCAGGCCCACCTTCTCCACATCCTCTGGTTCCACCCCATAGTTGCCCCAGCGAAACTTCAGTGGATCCAGTATCTCCTGGGCCAGCACCTGGCGAATCGACTTCTGGGTGACCCGTTCAACGATCTCACCCAGGATCAGGCCACCCGACACGGCGTGGTAGGCCAGCAGGGTCCCTGGTTTGACGAACGGCTTGGCGTCGGAGATCGCTTCGATCACCAGCCCCCGATCCCCGAGGCTCTCCAGATCGAGCAGGCGGGGCGGGAGGCTGGGGACGGCCGCGCGATGGGACAGCACGTGGGCGATCGTCGTCTCGCCCTTGCCGTGCCGGCCGTACTCCGGGATGAAGTCCGTGACCCGGTCGTTGATGTCCAGGAGGCCGCGGTCCGCCAGCAAGTGCACGACCAAGGCGGTGATGCCCTTCGAGGTCGAGTACACGCAGAACGGAGTGTCCGGGGTGGCCAGCACCTTGGCCGTCTCCGGCCCGTCCTTGGGACCGTTGCCGCGCGCGTGGCCGATCGCTCGGTCGATGACGACGTGTCCGTTACGCCGCACGCACAGCTGGAGCGCCGGGTGTACCCCCGTCTGGTAGAGCGCCCGGCCAGCCGCCCACATACGTCCCACCTGACGGTCTGTGAGGCCCGCGTCCCCGGGCGGCACCTCCTGCCCTGTCGTGGTGATCGCCTTGAGGTTGCCCGGGATGTGGATTCGGCCCAGGGGGTCGGGCACGAACGGCAGGCGCGGAATCCTCGGCATCGAAGGGCGAGGAGCTTACGCGGAAGCCGGGAGATGGACGCCGCTGCCGTCTTTGAGTACGGCAGCGGCGCCGGCCGGTTCAGGCCACCGGCGTTCCGAACACGGCGCTGAGCGTTTGGCCAGCCAGCTCCAGGGCTTCCAGGTCATGCACGAACGGCATCGAGAGCGTCATCCCCTCGGCGCCGGCATCGGCGAGGGCTTGGGCACGTTCGCCCACGGTGTCAGGGTCGCCGGCGATCGCCGCGTCGACGCGCTCCTGCGGCACGCCGAGCTCACGCAGGCGCTGCAGCTGCTCCTGGGCCGCCGCGTGGGTGGCGCCGATGGCCACGATTCCCATACCCGTCTTCGTGATCTCCGAAGGGTCGCGGCCCAGCCTCTCGCAGTGTCCCTCCAGCACCCCGACCAGGTGCCTGAACTGGTCAGGTCCTCCGAACATGTTGCAGCCGTCGGCGTACTGAGCCACCATCCGCAACGTCTTGCGCTCGCCCGACCCGCCGATCAAAATTGGTATGTCGCCGCGGATCGGTTTCGGGTTGTTGTAGGCGCCGTCGGCCTTGAAGTACTTGCCCTGGAACGAGGTGCGCTCCTGGGTGAACATGGAGCGCACGATCTGCAGGTGCTCCTCGAGCATCTCGAAGCGGTACTTCAGCTCTGGGAACTCCACCCCGTAGGCCCGGTGCTCGCCCTCGAACCAGGCGGCCCCGATGCCATGCCACGCGCGCCCGCCCGAGATGATGTCTAGCGTCGTGGTGATCTTGGCGTGCTTGGCCGGGTTGTGGTAGGTCACGCCGCCTACCAGCAGGCCGAGGGTGACCGTCTCGGTGCGGGCCGCCAAACCGGCCAGCATCGTGGAGCCTTCGAACATCCAGTTCTCCTGGGGTCCGACCCCGGGGATCTGGTGGAGATGATCCATCAATGAGATCGAGCTGAAGCCGGAGCGCTCTGCCGTGGTGGCGATCTCGACCAGCTTCTCGAACACCTCATCCGGGCCGACGCCCGGGTAGTTGAAGTTGGGGATATGGAGGTCTAGGGATATGGGAAGTCGCATATGTCTGACCGTACCCTCTGGGCCTCAAGTGTCCCCGCTTGAGTGTGTGAGAATTTTCGGGCGTGGCCAGGCAACGGATCGCCGTCGTGGGGGCGGGCATCGTCGGGTTGGCCATCGCCGACCGGCTACGCCAGGTGGAGCCTGAGGCGGAGCTTACGGTGCTGGAAAAGGAGACCGAGGTGGCCCAGCATCAGACGAGCCACAACAGCGGGGTGGTCCACGCCGGCGTCTACTACGTCCCCGGCTCCTTGAAGGCGGCCCTGTGCCGTCGCGGGGTGTCGTTGCTCAAGGACTACTGCGAGCACAGGCAGATCCCCTACCAGGAGTGCGGAAAGCTGATCGTGGCCGCCGACGACTCGGAGACCGCGCGCCTGGACGAGATCGAGCGGCACGCCGTGGCCAATGGCGTCCCCGGATTGCGTCGGCTGGCGGGCGGCGAGATCACGGCCTGCGAACCCCACGTCCGGGGGGTGTCGGCGCTCCACTCGCCCAGGACGGCCATCGTCGATTTCCAAGCCGTGGCCCGAGCGCTGGCCGACGACCTGGTCGACAGCGGCGCCGAGCTCCGCCTCGGTTTTCAGGTGGCCGCGATCAGGGAGTCGGCGCGCGAGGTCCGCATCCGCAGCGCCACGGGATCAGAACTGGCGGTGGACCGTCTGATCGTGTGCGCCGGGCTGCACTCGGACCGGTTGGCCAGGTTGGCCGGCGATGGGGCGGCGCCCTGGATCGTGCCCTTTCGCGGTGAGTACTACCGGCTCGTGCCGGACCGGCGGGCGCTCGTGCGGGGGCTGATCTATCCGGTACCCGACCCGGCCTATCCGTTCCTGGGCGTTCACTTCACCCGGCGGATCGACGGCCAGGTCGACATCGGCCCGGGCGCGGTCCTCGCGCTGGCCCGGGAGGGCTATCGCCGCACCGACCTGGCGCCTGGGGACGTATGGCAGACCCTGGCATCCCGCGGGTTCCGCCGCCTGGCCCGCACGCATTGGCGGGCCGGGCTGAGGGAGTTGCACGGCTCGTTGTCGCGGCGTTCGTTCCTGGCCGGCGCGCAGCGCCTGATTCCCTCGCTTGATTCCCGAGATGTCGTACGGGCTCCGGCCGGCGTGCGAGCTCAGGCCGTCGGCGCGGATGGGTCGCTGCTGGATGACTTTCAGATCACCGAGCGCGGCAACCTCGTATTTGTTCGTAACGCTCCCTCGCCGGCGGCGACCTCATCGCTGGCCATAGCCGAGTACGTCGTCGGCCGGCTGCGTGACGCACCGGCAGCTCGGTAGGGTCGAGGTTCCGTGGACGCCGACCAGGTGCGCGAGTATTTCGATCGAGCCCCGGTCGCCCGGCTGGCGACGATCGACACCGCGGCTCATCGGCCCCATCTGGTGCCGGTGACATTCGCCCGCCTGGACCCCGACACACTGGTCACCGGTATCGACCACAAGCCTAAGCGCACCAGGGCGCTGCGCCGGCTGCAGAACATCGCCGGCAATCCGAATGTGTGCGTCCTGGCTGACCACTACGAGGACGACTGGACGCAACTGTGGTGGGTCCGCGCGGATGGCACCGCTCAGGTGAGGGAGGCGTCGTCCGCGCCGGAGGCCGTTCGCGCTCTCGTCGCCCGCTACCCGCAGTACGCTGAGCGGCCGCTCGACGGACCCGTGATCGTGATCAGCGTGGTGCGCTGGACGGGCTGGGTGTCAGCCTCCGCAGCAGGTTGAGCTGGCGGCGCCCGTACTCGGCGTGGGGACGCGACTCGGAGCCGGCCAGGCGGTCCATGGCCTCGGCGAGCCGGCCGAGTTCGGCGACTGATCCGGCGTCGAGCCGCCCGCGAGCATAGGCGGCGATCCCCCGGCTCCGCCGCCGGCGGTTGCACGGCCGGCAGGCCACAGCCAGGTTCTCGGGGAGGCCCCGCCCGCCGCGGGACCGGGGTAGCAAGTGCTCAGCCGTGAGGTCGGAGAGCCAGCGGGCTTCGCCGCACCAGATGCATGCCTCGCCGTCCCGGGCGATCAGGTCCTCGAGCCTCATCCCTTCCAACACGTTAGCCGCGCTGCGGTGCTCAGTCGCCGAGCAGGCTGAGCGTGGCGTCATCCCGGGCCCCAAAGTAGCCATCGAGCACCTGGCCGAACACAGCCTGGTCAGGATCAGCCCGCTCGAACAGAGTCATCGACGAGCGCAGCTTCACCGCATCAATCCCACCCAGGATCTCCTCGGCTGACCGCTCCTCGACGGCGAGCAGCGCTGCCGCGGACTCGAGCAGCCGTGGTCCGAGTACCGGGTGGGCCAGATACGCCCTCGCCTCCTCCAGCGACCGGATCGCGTAGCGACGCGCCATCTCGCTGCGGCCCAGGCCGGCGATCTGGGGGAAGACGAACCACATCCAGTGGCTGGCCTTGCGCCCGGCGCGTAGCTCGGCGAGCGCCCGGCGATAAGAGCCACCGGCATCCTGCGCCTCCACGAAGTGCTCGAGTTCGTAACCACCGCTCATCGTCAAACGATTAGTTTCCGCTTCACGGGCGGTCATAAGCAGCACAACCACCAACCTTCAGGAGGGTGCAGGCGATGAGCAGCACTACGGCAACCCGGATCAAGGACCTATGCCTGGTCGTGATCCCGGTGAAGGACCAGGACCAGTCGATCGAGTTCTACGAGTCGATCGGCTTCGAGAAGCGCACCGATATCCCGTTCGGCGACCAGTACCGCTGGGTCGAGGTCTACCCGCCCGAGGGGACGACCGGCATCGCGCTGGCCCCGCCGCCTCCGGGCAAGGATGCCTCAGCCCGGGAGACCGGCATCACGCTGGCTACCGACGACGTCGACACCGCCCATTCCGAGTTGAAGTCTCGAGGAGTGGATGTGGACGCCGAGGTGGCCCGCATGGGCGGGCCGGTGCCCCCGATGTTCTGGTTCCGGGATCCGGACGGCCACGCGCTGATGGTCGTGCAGAACAATCAGTAGCGCGTGCGCGAAGGCGCCCGCCGTCACAGGCGGGCGCCGGACCGTACCAAGCCGGTCGGGGTCCTAGTCTCCGGGGGATGGCCCTCCGAAGGTCTGCTCCGTCGCTGCTGGCCCTGGCCCTGCTGATCGGGGGCTGCGGTCAGGTCGCCCGCCCCCGGCAACCGTCCGGCGCCGCGGTGTTCGGGCAGGAATGCCAGGTCTGCCACTCACTCATCGGCAACGAGTCACTGAACAAGGACGGCGGCGACCTGCTCGGCTACCGGATGACCGCGCGCCAGATGAACACGTTCGCCCGTGAGATGCCCGTGCGCCATCGCCTGAGCTCGCCCGAGCTTCGGGCCGTGGTGCGGTTTGTCCTGCACGCCGAGCGCTCGAAGCAGTGAATCAGCCGCGAGGGAACAGCTCGCCCACGGCGGCTTGGGTGCCGTCGGCGCTCGCTCCGCCCGCGACCAGCAAGTGGCCAGACGCCGACACGACGGCCTCATCGGAAAGCGGTTTCGGCAGGTGGCCGGCCACGTGGATCCGTCCCGTCACCGGGTCGATTCCGTACACCGCTGAGGTCCGGGCCGTGAGCACGTCGCCGCGACCGCCCACCAGGTACATCTCGCCATCCAGCGCCCCGGCGCCGGCGTGGGTGATCGGGGCCGGTAGGCGGCCAAGCGCCCGCACGCTGCCCGTGGCCAGGTCGACGCGGTAGATCGTGCGGCTGGCTCCGGTGGGAGTGGATCCGCCGGCAATAAGAAGCTCGTGACCGATCACCACGGCCGCGGCGTACCGCAGTGGCACGGGCAGGTGAGTCAGCACGTGTACCGGCTGGTGGGGCGTGTAGGCCAGCACGGTATTGAGCCAGTGCACACCGTCGAACCCTCCGACCACATACGCGGTGGATGGCCCACCGGCCACCGCCACATCCGAAGCCGGGGCGGGCAGCGAGCCGGCCACGGCCACGTGATCGGCTCCCGGATCGAAGGCGAGAATGTGGGCGTACTGCGCGAACTGTCCGCCGCCGAACAGGTAGACCTGGCCGCCCAGCACAGCCGCCTGCGCGTCGTGCTGGGCATTCGGGAGAGCGGCCTTGACCGAGGCGCTCGTGCCGGTTCCGAGGATCACCTGGTCGCTGGAGGTGTCCGCCGCCGTTAGGCCGCCAAGCAGAACGAAACGCGTTTCGCCTAATCCGGCGCTGGCGGGATCCTGCACGGGGGCCGGAAGTTGGTAGAGCAACCGGTAGGCCAGTGCCGCGGGTGGAGCGGGTGCACCGGCTCCTCGCGCCTTGGCCGCTCGGGAGCGACTGGTGTGGCGCTTGGCCACGGTATGCCTCTGGGTGCCGCCGCACGCGGTCATAAGGCAGGCGGTCAGTAGTCCGACTGCCGCAGCGCTCAGGCGGGCGCGGGGTGAGGCGAGACCCAGGATCGGGGGCAGGCTAGCGACTGCGATCTGACGGGCCGCCGTCGTCTGAGAAGTTCCTCACATTGACCTCGGAGCGGCAGGCCGGCACCTGGGCTCCTCTAGTGTCGCCCGCCGTGCCCGCGCGCCTGACCGCCACCTTCGTGACTTGTCTGCTCGCTGCAGCAGCCGCTATCGGAGGTTGCGGAGGCGGCTCCAGAGCGAGCGCGCCACGGACCTCCACGGGTCGCACGGGCACCCTCACGCTGCCCACGCTCAAGCGAGGCCATGCCCGGGAGAGCGACATCTACAGCCACGCCGGGGCAGGCGACGTGGCGCCCGCCATCGCGGGTGACCCGGCGCTGGTCTACGTGCCTAACAGCATGAGCAACACGGTCACCGTGATCAGCCAGCGCACGTTCAAGATCGTCAGAACATTCGCCGTGGGCGGTCTGCCGCAGCACGTCACGCCGGCGTGGAACCTGCGCACGCTCTACGTCGACAACGACCTGGGAAACAGCCTCACACCGATCGATCCGCGGACCGGCAAACCGGGCCGGCAGATTCCAGTCGAGGACCCGTACAACCTGTACTTCACCCCGGATGGCCGGTTCGCCATCGTGGTGGCTGAGCGTCTGCAGCGGCTGGACTTCCGCAACCCCCACACGTTCCGTCTGATCCACTCGCTGAGCGTGCCCCAATGCGCCGGGGTGGACCACATGGACTTCTCCGCCGACGGCCGCTATGCGTTCGCCAGCTGTGAGTTCGCAGGCCGGATGATCAAGATCGATCTGCAGACTCAGCGGGTGGTGGGGACACTCACCCTGGCGGATAGTCACCTGTCCCCCGGGAACTATCGCACCGGGCCCCAGGATGTGAAGCTCGCGCCGGACGGGAAGGTCCTGTACACGGCCGACATGAACAGCAATGGCATCTGGGAGATCGACCCGGTGACCTTCCGGGTGATCGGGTTCCTGCATACCGGCGCCGGCGCGCACGGCCTGTACCCGAGCCGCAACGCCCGTTACCTGTACGTCTCCAACCGGTCCGCGGGCACCATCTCCGTGGTCAGTTTCAAGAGCCGGCACGTGGTGGCCACGTGGACGATCCCGCCGCCAGCCAGTCCGGACATGGGTGGCGTGTCTGCCGATGGCTCCACCCTGTGGTTGAGCGGCCGCTACAACGCCGAGGTCTATGCCATCAACACGCGCACCGGCCGTCTCCGGGCCCGGATCCCGGTGGGGCTGGGCCCGCACGGACTGTGCGTGTGGCCCCAGCCGGGGCGTTACTCCCTGGGCCACACCGGGATCACTCGATAGCGCAATAGCCTCCGGAGCGCGCCGGCAGCTCGTCACCGAGACGCGATATCAGCCCTGCGCGGCCGCCACACTCGGATGCGATCTCGCCGCGAGTCCGCAGTGCTTCGTGAGTCGGGTTATGACGAAATAGCACAGCCGGTGGCGGCTTCCATAGGATCCTCGAGCCGCTCTCAGTTGAGCCGGCGCGGACGGCGTTTCGCAAACGGATCCCTGTGATGCACTGGGTGCTACTCGTTGTGGCCACCGGGACGGGCCTTCTCGGCGCCTGGTTCGCTGCCTCGGCCCTTGGGTTGCGCGACACGCTGAACCGCGTCCTCGCCGTCGCTGTGATCTTCGAGGCCGGTGTCACCTCGACACTTCTGATCGCGGGAGCCGGCTTCAGCGCGTTGGCGGCGGGGCCGGTCACAGGTCTCGTCATCGCACCTTCCGCTGTGGCCGCTGTGGCGTGGCTCCGTGCCGGCCGACCCCCCGGGGGGCTGGGATGCCCGAGCGTTGTTGTCCGCCGTTGGGGCGGCGCTGCACGCGAGCATCCCTTCGCCTTCATGCTGCTCGTTCTAGCCGGCCTTGCCGTGCTCTGGCGAGTCTACGTCGGGGTGGTGATGCCGCCCTATGGAACCGATGCGACCTGGTACCACCTAACGGCCGTTGCGGGGTGGATACGAGCCGAAGATCTCGGCCGAAGTCGATTGTCGCTGGAGTCCGCCACCTACCCGCTGAACGGAGAGCTCCTGCAGGCGTGGAGCGTCCTATTCCTGCACAGTGACGCGCTGGCAAATTTGACTCAAATTCCTTTCGCGTGTGTGGGAGGAATCGCGGTGGCCGGGATCGTCCGGACCTTGGGCCTCGATCGCTCATCGCAGGTGGTGGCCGGCTCGCTGTACGTCCTCACGCCAATCGTGCTTGCCCAGTCCTCAACAGCCTACGTCGATCTGATGTTCGCCTCGAGCCTGTTGATCGGCATTCAATTCGTGCTGTGTTTCCTGGTTTCCATGCGGGAGGCGCCCGAACTCAGCCGGGTGTCCCCGCTACGGGGAGAGCCCCTGCGGTTCCTCCTCCTGGCTGGACTCTCGCTGGGGCTCGCCCTGGGCATCAAGACCACCGGGCTGATCGCCACGCTGGTCGTCCTGCTCCTCATTGCGGGCGATCTGACACTGCGGCAGCGTCGCCGTGTCCCGCTCGGGCAGGTCGCAGCGGCGATCGCCTTACTAGTCGTGGTTGCGGCCGGCGTAGGGGGGTTCTGGTACATCCGAGACTGGATCGACTTCGGTAACCCGGTCTATCCGTTCCGAGTTGACGGAGTGTTTTCCGGGTCGATCACGGCCGCGTCATTGGAGCGATCCTCGCTGCCTCCGACGCTCGTCGGCAACCCGGTGTGGTTACAGGTAATCCGTTCGTGGGGTCATGACCTGATTCGCGTAGGTAGCCTCGAGCCATACTCGTACGACGAGCGACTGGGTGGCCTGGGCACGCAATGGCCGATGATGCTCTGCCTCCTCGCTCTGACTCTGTTCAGCTGCTTCCGGAGGAGGTGGTGGCTGCGACTGGAGTTCATTGGGACACTTGGGCTCGTCTGGCTCCTCGAGCCATACCATTGGTGGTCACGTTTTACGATCTATCTGGCTGCCCTCGGTGCCGCAGCGGTGGCCATATGGACCTCGGAAACGGTTGTTCCGGTCCTGCGACGGACCGTCGAGGGCGCAACGCTAGCCACCGTGGCGATCTCCCTCTACTTGGTGACGGCCGAGCTGCCACTCGGCTACGGGCGTGAGTTGTCGCTCGCGCAGGTGATCGCGCTGTCTACGAAGTCTCGCGACCAAGACACAGTCGGACGCATCGTGTGTCCGAGCTTCCGCTGGGTGGACCAGATACCGCAGGCGGCCAGCATCGGCATCGACCCGCGCTACCCCACCCTCATCTACGCCCTGTTCGGACGCAACCTCTCGCATCCCGTCCGTCCGGTGTGGGCGAGCACTCGGACCGCCTTTTTGGGACAGGCGCGTCGTGTCAATTACATAATGCTCCCGGACCGTGACGTTGAACGGCGGTGGGCTGACAGCCTGCCCAGAGTCTTTCGCCGCGTTTATATCGACGCCGAAATGCGGGTGTACCGCGTTCAGTTCTGGCCGTCCTTTAGAGCCCAGCCGACGCCGCGTAGCGGGTCCGTGACCGGTTGTCCGGCCCCCACCATCCGACCGAACACGGTCAACGCGGCGCTGATGCGGATCATCCGTTGACCGGCCGTGTCCCAATACATCACGCCAGCGAGAGGGAGGATCCGAACCCCCGATGGACTGATCGCCCATACCGGTTTCCGAGACCGTCGGGGATCGGGAGAAAAACCTCGAACATGCGGGCTCAATCGGAACCCTGCGCGCTGTAGCCCCGCCTCCTGAAGCGTGAAGTTGCCCCGCGCTCAGCGGCGGATCTGGATGACAACCTTTCCGAAACGCTCCCGGCTCTGCAGCCGTCGCGCCGCGGCGTCGAGCCGGTCGAGAGTAAACACACTGTCGATCACCGGCCGCCAGGAGGCCCGCTCGACGTGGGCGAGCAACGCACGGTATTCGCGCGGGCTCCCCATCGAGGTCCCAAGCACCCGACGCCATTGCCAGTAGACCTCGGCGGTCGTCAGCGTCGTCGCCAAGCCCGAGGTGTCGCCGAACGATACGAGCGCTCCGCCGGTCCTCAGTGCCCGCAGCGCGCCTTCCCAGGAGGGGCCGCCGAAGCTGTCGATCGCGGCGTCGACGCCGCCGTGCGTGAGCTCGCGGATTTGCTCGGGCCAGTCGGGTTCGAGGTAGCTCGCGCCGCCCTCTGCCCCGAGCTCTCGAGCTCGCGAGAGCTTGGCCTCGGTCGAGGTGGTGACGAATACCCGCGCTCCGAGCGCGACGGCGATCTGAACCGCGAAGGTTGCGACGCCACTTCCAGCTCCCGTAACCAGCAGGCAGCGCCTCGGACCAGCCTCTGCGCAGGTCACCGTCGCTCGCCACGCGGTCAGCCCTCCGAGATTGAGGGCAGCCGCCTCCTCCCAGCTCAGCCTGGGTGGCTTCGGAGCCAGGTTCGCAGCCGCTACTAGGACCCGCTCGGCGAAGGTGCCCTCCGTGGGCGCCCCGAGGATGTCGAATGCCGGGGTCGGATGCTCCTCGCTGTCCCCCCAGCCGAGCGTGGGGTCGATGACGACCTCCGCGCCCTCGGCAAGACCGTTCACATCCGGCCCGACGGCGGCGATGACGCCCGCGCCGTCCGAGCCGAGGGTCACCGGTAGCGGGCAGTAGTCGGGCGTAGTCCACACCCATGGGTCGCGACGGTTGAGCGCGGCCGCCCGTAGATCGACCAGCACCTGGCCTGGCCCCGGCACTGGGTCCGGTACGTCGTGCAGCTCGAAGCTCGGCGGATCGCCGAACCGGACCAGCCGCATGGCCTTCACGCGCTCACCAGCGTCGCCGTGTTCTCGGTCGCTCTACCCCGCACAGAAAGTCGCTCACGTTGCGTGCCACAGGAATGGGCACATTTGTACCATCGCCGCGGCGTCCATCGCCAGATTAGTCAGACTGCGCGAGAGGCTGTCGCGTAATTACCGTGTCGTCCGGCGGGTTTAAGACCATTCTGGGATGGCTCAGAACTTCATTGGTTGCGATCGTGATCAGTCGTTTTTGTTACCGCCGGATGTGAGGGATTGGCTGCCTGAGGGGCACCTCGCGTGGTTCGTTTTGGATGCGGTCGCCGGCATGGACCTGTCCGGCTTCTATGGCGGTTATCGCGCCGATGGCGTCGGCCGGCGGGCCTATGACCCGGCGATGATGGTGGCCTTGTTGCTCTACGGGTACTCGCGCGGGGTGAGGTCCGCGCGGGCGATCGAGCGTGCGTGTTGGGAGGACGTGGCGTTCAAGACGATCGCGATGCTGGAGTGCCCGGATCACGCGACGATCGCGAGGTTCGTCGAGCGTCACGAGATCGCGTTGGCGGAGCTGTTCAGCCAGGTGCTCGGCCTATGCGCACAGGCCGGGCTGGTTCGTCCGGGGATTGTCGCGATCGATGGGACGAAGATGGCCGGCAACGCGAGCCGCGAATCCAACCGCGACTTCTCAGAGATCGCCAGACAGATCATCGCTGAGGCGATCACGACCGACCAGGCTGAGGATGAGCAGTTCGGCGAGGCGCGGGGCGATGAGCTGCCTGAGGAGTTACGCACCCGCGAGGGGCGCGCTGAGTTCTTCGGTCGCATCCGCGAGCAGCAGGCCGCCGAGCAGGCTCGTGACGAGCCGGAGCTGATCCCGGAGCCGGCAGAGCAACCTGACAGCTTCGAGTTTGATGTGCAGCGATCGTTGCCCGCGGGCGGGGCGCGAGGGCTGGACGCGTGAGGGCCGCCGACAGCTTGAGCAACGTCGCTGGCAGCAAGGGCAACCTGTTCCCCGTTCGCGCGAGGAACGGCTTCTGCTCGCAGCCGAGCGGTTAGAGGAGCAACGTGACACGAAGCTCGCGGCCAACCGTGCCTATGAGGACTACCGGGCGACCGGACGCGACACGCAGGGCCGCCGGCTTGGCAAGCGCCCGCACCCGTGGACGGCACCGGAGCTGCCCGACGATGTGCTCAGCGTCAGTGACCCTGACAGCCAGCGGATGAAAGCGAACCTCGGCTACGTGCAGGGCTACAACGCCCAAGCCGTCGTTGATGAGGGACAGATCGTGATCGCCGCGGAGATCACCAACACCCCAGGTGACTTCTCCAACCTCGACCCGATGATCGCCACCGCGATCAGCGAGCTCGAGCGCGCTGGTGTCACCGAACGCCCCGAGGTTGCGCTCGCGGATGCCCTGCTTCGACGAAGTGATCGCCAACAAGCACATCCACGTCCTGATCCCACCGGACCGAGGCGGCCGCAGCGAACCCCGACCCGGCTGGACCGGCGGGCGCTACTCAATGATGCGAGCCGTGCTGGCCTCAGATCACGGCAAACAGCTCTACCGCAAACGGATCCAGATGATCGAGCCGGTGTTCGCGCACACCAAACACAACCGGCTGATCACCCGATTCCACCGAAGAGGCAGGATCGCAGTGCGGACCGAATGGCGGCTCCTGATGGCCACCCACAACCGAGTAGGAGGACGAGCCGATGTAGCGGATCTTGCCCTGCTGGACGGGTTCGGTCAGCGGGCTGAGGGTCTCCTCGACATCGATCTCGGGATCCAGTCGATGGACCTGGTAGAGGTCGATCCAGTCGATGCCGAGCCGCTTGAGGGACTTCTCCACCTCGGTGATGATCCAGCGGCTGAGCCGCCGCGCTGGTTGGGATCGTCGCCCATCGGCACGAAGAACTTGGTGGCCAGCACGACGTCGTCGCGGGGACCCCTCGTACCGAGTGCTGCGGTTGCGGGCCGCGGTGGCGTCACAATGAGTCGGAGTTCATGGCCGGTGGCGCTGCAACCCAGGCGGACGAAGCGGCGGTCGCCCGTCACTACGACGCGCTCGATCAGTTCTATCGCGAGTTGTGGGGGGAACACGTGCATCACGGCCTGTGGACGACGGGGCGCGAGTCGGTTGAGGAGGCAACCCGGGCCCTCGTCGATCTGGTGGCCCACTGGGCGGGGGTGCAGCCTGGCGCCCAGGTTGCTGACGCCGGCTGTGGCTACGGGGGCACGGCGCGGGTGCTGGCGGGCGCCTATGGGTGCCAGGTGGTGGGCTTCACGCTGTCGGCAGCTCAGGCGGCGTGGGCCTGCGAGCGAGGCGGGGGGGTCCGCTATGAAGTCCGCTCCTGGCTCGCCAACGGCTTGGCCGACGGCAGCTGTGACAGCGTCGTGGCCATCGAGTCGCTCTCCCACATGGTCGACAAGCCTGTCGCCTTTTCCGAGGCGGCCAGGGTCCTGCGCCCCGGTGGACGACTGGTGCTGGTGGACTGGCTGAGCGCCGAGCAGCCGTCGCGGGTGGCGCGGAGGTGGCTGCTTGACCCCATCGCCCGCGAGGGCCGCTTGCCCTCGCTCCACTCCCTGGCTGGCTACGAGCAGTTCGCCGGGCACGCCGGCCTGAGGGTCCTGCACACGGAGGACCTCTCGCCGCGAGCTCGGCGCACGTGGTCCATCGTCGGGGGCCGGCTGGCGCGCCGACTTCTGTCTGACGGCGAGGCTCGCCGCTTTCTGCTCTCGGCTCGCAACCCCGATCGGGCCTTCGCGCTCTCGCTCGTGCGAATCCCCCTGGCTCTGCGCATCGGCTCCATGCGCTTGTGCCTGCTGGTCGCCGAGCGGCCTACGGCGCCGGGCCACAACTGACACGACGCGCGCCTCACCCCGGCGCGACCGGATCGGCCGAGGAGCGCGCCTCGCTAAAATCAGCAACGGAGGGCATTGACGGACGTGGTCGCCCAAGGGCCCGCTGCCGTCGGCTGACTTCCAGGCCGGTTCCCTGTGGAGGTCCCCGTGTCCGTCATTCGCGCCTCAGTCCGTGGGGCATCTGAAAACACCCGGCCGTCGCCCAGGCCACACGTCTCGACCGCTGCTACGCGCCGGCCTCGAACGCTGTCGATCCCGACACTCGCCGGGATCGGTGTGGCCTTACCGCCGTCTCGCTCCCAAGCGGATCTCTGGGACGGCTTCTTCTCCGAGCACTTTGAGGGCCGGTCGAGCGCACGGCGCATTTTTGAAGGCTCGGGCGTCGAGCGGCGCCACGGCGTGGTGGACCCGCTGGAGGAGGACGTCCGTCACTGGGGGACCGAAGCCCGGATGCAACGCTTCATGAAGGAGGCCCTCCCGCTCGGCGTGGAGGCGGTGCAGGCGTGCCTGACCGACGCCGGTCTCGATCGCGACGATGTCGGGCTGCTGTCTGTCGTCACCTGCACCGGTTACGGGACGCCCGGACTTGACATCCTGCTCGCTCGCGAGCTCGGGCTCAGCGATGGCACACAACGCCTCCATGTGGGACACATGGGCTGCTACGCGGCGGTGCCGGGTTTGGCCGCGAGCGCGGACGCGACAGCCGCGCGGGGCAAGGTGGCGATCATGCTCTGCCTCGAGCTGACCTCGCTGCACCTGCAACCACCCACGCGCGATCTTGAGCAGGTCGTTGCCCACGCGCTGTTTTCCGACGCGGCGGTCGCGGTCGCGCTCGCCCCCGACGCGGCCGTGGGCCTCGAGGTGGTCGACGTGGTGGCGCGGACGGACGTCGAGCACGCTGAGAAGATGCGCTGGGACGTCACCGATCAGGGCTTCCGGATGGCGCTATCGGCGCGAGTACCG
>DASZNA010000121.1:0-36547 GCA_035551655.1 Solirubrobacteraceae bacterium | reverse complement strand
GCGAGTGCGTGCGCTCGTACTCGCCTGGCGTGGCTGAGACGAACACCATCTGCGGGGTGATCGACAGGAACTCCTGGAAGGTCTGGGGCCGGTTGTCCATGGCCGAGGGCAGGCGGAAGCCGTAGTCGACCAGCGTCTGCTTGCGCGAGCGGTCGCCCTCGAACATGCCTCCGATCTGAGGCACGGTCTGGTGAGACTCATCGATGAAGCAGACGAAGTCGTCCGGGAAATAGTCGAGCAGACAGTACGGCCTCTCCCCCGGCTTGCGCCCGTCCAGGATCCGCGAGTAGTTCTCGATCCCAGAGCAGAACCCGACCTCCTTGAGCATCTCCATGTCGTACTGAGTGCGCTGGCGCAAGCGATGAGATTCCAGCAGCTTGCCCTCGGTGTCCAGCTCGGCGCAGCGCTCGTTCAGCTCGCGCCCGATCTCGGCCACCGCATCCTCGATCATCCCCTCGCGCACGTTGTAGTGGGAGGCCGGCCAGATGGCCACGTGTTCCATGTCGTCTTCGAGCACCTCACCCGTGACCGCATCGAAGTGCTGCAGGTGCTCCACCTCATCGCCGAACAGAACGATCCGGTAGGCGGTCTCGGCGTAGGCCGGCCAGATCTCGAGCGTCTCGCCCCGTACCCGGAAGTGCCCTCGGGCCAGCGCCGTGTCGTTGCGGCTGTACTGGATCGAGACCAGCTTGCGCAGGAGCCGGTCACGGTCGATCATCTCGCCCTTGTTCAGCGTCTGCAGGTTCTCGTCGTACACCTCCGGCGAGCCCAGGCCGTAGATGGCGGACACGCTGGCCACGATCACCACGTCGCGCCGGGCGAACAGCGCCGCCGTGGCGGCGTGCCGGAGCCGGTCGATCTCCTGGTTGATGGCCGAGTCCTTCTCGATGTACAGGTCCTTGGAGGGGACGTAGGCCTCGGGCTGGTAGTAGTCGTAGTAGGAGACGAAGTACTCCACCGCGTTACGCGGGAAGTAGCTGCGGAACTCGTTGCACAACTGGGCGGCCAGCGTCTTGTTGTGGGCGATGACCAGGGAGGGCTTCTGGACGGCCTCGATCGTGGCGGCCATGGTCATCGTCTTGCCGGTCCCGGTGGCCCCGAGCAGCGTCAGCATGCGCTCGCCCGCGTTGATGCCCTCGGCCAGCGACGCGATCGCCTGGGGCTGATCAGCGGTCGGTGAATAGGTCCCGTCGAGCTCGAACTTCGGCACACATCGAGCGTAGCGCCGCCTTAGGATGCCGATGTCAACGAAAGGAGCGACATGTCGGTGCTGATGACCCTGCGCGTCCGGGGGGACGCCAAGAAGTTGGAGGAGTACTCGGCGGCGAATCCCGATCAGCTCCGCTCATTTGCCGAAGCGGCCAAGAAATACGGGATGACCGCCCACCGCTTCTACGGCACGGAGAGCGAGATCATGGTCGCCGACGAGTGGCCCGACCGGGAGAGCTTCGACGCGTTCTTCGCCGAAAAGGGCCAGGAGATTGGGGGCATGTTCCAGGCCGCCGGGGTCTCCGAGGAGCCCCGGCCGGAGTTCTGGCACGTCCTGGACACCGCCGACAAGGTGGGCTGGGGCGCCTGATCAGCTGTCTGCGGCGCCGCCGGCTTTGGGCACGGCGGCGCCGTGAGGGTCGTGCGCGGGAACGGATCGGTCGCTGAGCCGCTGCTTCACGTAGTCCGGAACGGCCGCGTGTGCGCCGTCATCGGTGATCGGCTCGCCGGCCCTCAGGGCGACCGGCACGACGCCGGCCCAGATTTCCATGCCCATGTCCTGCTTGGTGTCCACCGGCCCGCCCGTGCGGACCTTGGCCGAAGCCTCGTCCATGTGCATGGCGATGATCTCGGTGGCCTTCAGCTCGTTAGGGGCGGGGGCTCGCGCATCCGCGGTCCGGCCCGGGATCACGTGGTCGACCAGCAGCTCCATGGCCCGGAGCTTCTCCTCGGGATCCTCGAGCACCCGCCCTGTCCCGAGCACGACGGCCGAGCGATAGTTGACTGAGTGATTGAAGGCTGAGCGGGCCAGAACCAGGCCGTCGATCAGAGTGACCGTGTAGCAGAGGGCAGTCCCGGATCCCACAATCCGAGCGAACCGGCTCTTGACCGAGCCGTGCAGCAGGATCTCCTGGCCGTCGCGGACGTGCAGCATCGGCATGGCGAAAGGCTGCTCGTCGACCACGAACGCCAGGTGGCCGTGGAAGGCCGCATCGATGATCGTCTCCAGCTCGCGGCGCTCGTAGAGGCCTCGCTCAGGATGCCGCGTGACCTGCGTGCGACCGTCGGGGGCTTGTCCGCTGGGCATGCCGGCTACCCGTAGCCGAGCTGCTTGGGATACGTCTGGCGATAGTCCCGCTGAGCCTGAAGGACCCGCTGGACGTACGCCCGGGTCTCCGGGAACGTGATGTCGTTCAGCCTGAGTGCCCGGGCGCCACCGCCCTCCTGGACGATCCAGTGGTCGACGTTGGTCTCCCCGCCGTTGTAGGCGGCCAAAGCCGCCACCAGGCTGCCGTGATACTCGTCCAGCAGGTAGCGCAGGTAGTAGGTCCCGTAGGCGATGTTGACCGCCGGCGTGCTCAGATCGGCGGTGCGAAAGCTGGTCGCCTTCGAGCGCCGGGCCAGGAACGTGGCCGTCTGCGGCTCGATCTGCATGAGGCCCTCGGCGCCGGTCGGCGAAGTGCGGGCGTCGAACTTGGTCTCGGCGTAGATCACCGCCGCGATCAGATCGGCAGGCAGGTGCTTCTGGGCCGCCTGCTGACGGATGATGCTCGAGTAGCGCAGCGGCAGAGTGAGATCGTTGATCGCCCTCTTGGCCAGCGGCATCGCGGCGATGACGGCGATGACGATGGCGCCCAGCACGATCAGCACGCCCAGCCTGCGGCGCCGTCTGCGGATCGCCGCCTGACGGCTTGAGACTCTCCCTCTCGGCACCGTCGCTGCTCTACCGGTCGCGCTCATTGGCCCCGCTGGTCATCTTGTCAAGCACCGCTGACAGCTTCGCCTCGAGTTCTGCGATTTCTCCATCGTTGACCACCACGTAGGTCGATCGTGCGGCTTTTTCCGCCTGGGTGAGCTGGCGCGCCGCCCGCTCGTCCAACGCCCGATGACCCCGGGCCCCAGCTCGCTGTGCCCGCAGGCCCTCGTCGGCGACTACGGCAATCGTCGCATCGTAGCCGTGGTCCAGCCCGGATTCGAACAGAAGTGGGACCTCCACAACGATCGCCCGGGGCGCCGGCTGAGCCCGCTCGGCCTCAGCCTTCCAATCCGCCATCCGCTGCCCCACCTTGGGCCACAGCAACTGCTCCAGCCACTCCCGGCCCTCCGCCGTGGCAAACGCCCGTTCAGCGACCAAAGACCGATCGACCACGCCGCCAGGCGCTACGTCGGATCCGAAGCGCTCGCCGACGGCGGCGATCACGGCGGGAGACGAATACAGCTCGTGCACCACCGCATCCGTCGACAGCACCGCGCAGCCGAGCCGCTCCAGCGCGGCCAGGGCCGTCGACTTGCCCGATCCAATGCCTCCGGTCAGCCCGACGAAGGGCGGCACGGGAGCCGGCTAGGCGTCAGGCTCGGTGGTTTCGTCAGTGTCTGAGGCTTCGTCAGCCTCAGGAGACGGTTCCGGGGACGCGGCTCCTTGCGGCGTCTCATCCTCAGCTTCCGCCTCGTCACTCGGCTCAGCGCTCGGAGCCGCGTCCACGGGGACCGTGTCCTGAGGCTCCTCGGCACCGACTGGTTCCACATCCGCGAAGACATCCTCAGACAGCCCCAATTCCGGGACGTTCTCCAGATCCCCCGCGTCCGCGGGCGGGATGATCGGCCGGACCGGCAGGACCTGACCCTCGACGCGCTTGATCGAGAGGGACAACCGCCGCCGCTCAGAGTCGATCTCCAGAATCTTGACGCGAACCGGATCGCCCGGCTGGATGATCTCGCGCGGGTTCTCCACGTGATGCTGGGCCAGCTCGGAGATGTGCACCAGCCCCTCGACGCCGTCGAGGATCTCCACGAACGCGCCGAAGGTGACCACCTTGGTGACCGTCCCCTCGAGCTCGTCGCCGATGTTGTAGGTGTCGACCACGCGCTGCCAGGGGTCCTCCTGGGTCTGCTTGAGACCCAGGGAGATGCGCTGGCGCTGGCGGTCGATGTCGAGCACCTTGACCGACACGGTGTCGCCGATCGACAGGATCTCGCTCGGATGGTTCACGTGGGACCAGGAGAGTTCAGAGATATGGATCAGGCCGTCGATCCCGTCGAGATCGACGAACGCGCCGAAGTCGACGATGTTGGAGATGACGCCCTCCACGACCTCGCCGGGCTGGAGTCGATCGAGAATCCGCTCGCGGTCCTCCTTGCGTTGCTCCTCGAGCACCGCTCGCCGGGACAGCACGACGTTGTTGCGCGACCGGTTGAGCTCGATGACCTTGCATTCGATGCCCTGGCCCATGTACTCGTCCAGGTTGGGCACGCGGCGAATGTCGACCAACGAGGCGGGCAGGAAACCGCGAACGCCCAAATCGATGATCAGGCCACCCTTGACGACCTCGATCACAGTGCCTTCCACGGGCTCACCCGACTGGGCGGCGGCCTCGATACGGCGCCAGGCCTTCTCGAAGCGAGCCCGCTTCTTGGACAGGATCAGTCGGCCGTCCTGATCCTCCTTGGTGAGAACGAGCGCGTCCACCTCTTCGCCGAGGGACACCTCGTCGTGGGGATCCACGGACTTGCGGATCGAAAGCTCATTGGACGGGATGACGCCCTCGGACTTGTATCCGATGTCGACGAGGACCTCATCTTTGTCGATCCGGACGACGTTGCCGGTGACCACATCGCCTTCGGCGAAGGGATGGATGGTGGCGTCGTAGTTGGGGACGATCCTGCCGTCGATCTCCAGAAGCAGGCCGTCAGAACCCTCGACGACCTTGGCGTTTGGCTGATCGGTTGGGACTTCAGCTGTGATGGTTGACATGTGTTCGAGTGAGGATAGCCGTATATGGGCGCGCCTATCATCTCCGGCCATGCCGACACGGGCGACCAAACGCGGGCCGGACCGCACGCCGCTGGACCTCGACTGCGACGTCCTCATCTGCGGCGCCAGCTTCGCCGGACTCGCCGTGGCCCGCGAACTCGCCGGCCTCGACGCCGAGGTACTGGTGATCGACCGCTACGAGATCGGCGAGCGCCAGACGTCGGCCTGCGGGATCCCCACCGGTTGGCTTCACGCCATGGACCTGATGGAGGCCCACCAGCAGACCTTCGGCGAGCTGATCATCCGGACGCCCCACGCGACGGTGGGCTACGACCTGCCCTGGACGTTCTCCACCTTCGACTACCGGACCCTGTGCGGCGCCCTGGCCGTTCAGGGGGAGTTCCGCTTCGAAACGGCCAAGGTCGATGGGCGCACCGGAAACACCGTGCACACTGACCGGGGCGACATCCGGGCCCGGATCGTGGTGGACGCCCTGGGCTGGCGCCGCGTCCTGGGCGGCGGCGAGCCGATCCAGCCCCCGGATGCCCACCTGTCTCGGGGCCTGGAGGTCCACCCGCACGGTGATGGCCAGGACCTGGAGGTGTGGATCGACCGCTCCTACGTGCCCGCCGGCTACGGATGGAGCTTTCCGGCCGGAGGAGAGGTCCGCGTCGGCGTGGGCTCCTTCGACCCCCGCTTCCACGTCAAGGAGCCGACCGTTCGCCTGGCCGAGGACCTGCACCGCGATCCCGTTCGCTATCAGGGCAACTGGATCCCCCACCGCATCCGGGAGGCCACCGATGACGGCATCTTCTTCGTGGGGGATTCGGCCGGTCACTGCCTGCCCCTGACAGCGGAGGGGATCCGCACCGCGCTGTACTTCGGGGTGGCCTGCGGGCGCGAGCTCCGCGACGTGCTCGAGGGCCGCCAGTCGCCGGCGGCTGCGCTGGCCGCCTACGGCGCCTTCAGCGCCTCGCATCGGTGGAAATTCGAATCGTTGCTCCGGGTGCAGAGGCTGATCCCCCAGGTGCCGCCCCGGCTGCTCGGCGCGGCGCTGCGCGGGATGTCACCCAGCCGGTTCATCAACTGGTCGTTCGGTCACTACCTGCAGATCGCGCCGCCCGAGTTCGCCCGCGTCGCCCGCGTCAAGCGGGCGCCGGTGCTCACGCCTGCGTGACCGTGACCGTCCGCTTGGCGTAAGCCCAGTTCCCGGCACTGTCGGTCACGCGCAGGAACACGTGGTAGGTGCCGGCGACCCGATAGGTATGCCGCGGACGGCGGCCGCGCCCGCCGTGCCCGTCACCGAAGTTCCAGTTGTAGGCCACGATCTGCCCGCCGGGCTGGCGGGCTCGGGCCGTTAGTCGCAGAGCCTCGCCGGCCACTATCGGCGCCGGGGTCGTGATGGCCGCCGAGTCCGGCTGCGGACGCGCGGCGCAGCTGCCGGTGATCCGGCTGTACAGCTCCTGCAGCCAGAAATGGCCACCGGCGATCGTCTCGTTCCATTCCGCCGTCGCCTGACCCCCGAGCGGTCGGCCGTAGGAGGTGATGCACAGATCGGCGATCTCCGAGCCGTTCGAGCTCTCCCAGGCGTCGCCGTACGGATCGGTGATCGATTCGGCCTGCTCGTGAGCGATGGTGGAAAGGGCGGGATCGGCCGTGCTGCCGTTCGGGCGCGGGTTGAGGGATTGGCAGTGGCCGGGCACGGCGTTGTAGGGGATGACCGCGTAGAGCACGTGGGCGTACCACGAGTGGTAACCGCAGTAGCCACCGTGCGACCCACCCAGGGCGCAGTCCGAACCGGTGCAGCTGCCCAGGCCATCGGGCGTGACGATGAAGTACAGGTTCCCGGCATCCGTGGGCAGATGATGCTCGGCGATCACCCGGGCGAGCTCCTCCCGCAGCTGCCGATCGCTCAGGCAGGTAGTCCAGCCGGGGCCGGTGGCCGGCTCCGTGCAGCCACTCGGCGGCGCCGGGTCGGTATCGAAAACGTGTCCGGCGTAGGTCGAAGCGTAGGCAGCCGCGCCGCCAGAGTCCCGGTACTGGCCGGTGATCCCGTAGATGCTGCGGGTGGAGCGGCTGGCCCGGGCCACATCTTTGAGGAAGCGCTGCATCAGGCCCATGTAGCCCGGGTCGAACCTCAGCTCCGGATGGTTGCTGGGCGCCCAGAAGATCAGGTGGGTGCGGCTGGAGTGCAGAACCGGTCCGCCCTGGTAACCGATCGCGGGGACCGTGGCGGTGCGGGCCACCGTCTGGTCCCCGGCGCCAGGACTGGCACCGGCCGGAGGCGGCTGGGCCCCGGTGGCCAGGTCGGGAACCACTCCGAGCGGCTTCGCCGCCGCTGGCGCGCTCATCACGAGCAGCGCCAGCGCGAGCCCGAGCAGACAGCCGGCCCGGCCCAGCCGTCTCACTTGGCGGCCAGCCAGTTGGGCCCGACGCCCACCTCGGTGGCCAGCGGTGGGTCCATCTCGAAGGCACCGGTCATCTCGCGCTCGGCCAGGCGGCTGACCGTGTCGGCCTCGTCGGCCGGACCCTCGAACAGAAGCTCGTCGTGGATCTGCAGGACCAGCCGCGATTGCAGGCCCTCGGCGGCCAGAGCCTGATCACAGCGGACCATCGCCACTTTCATGATGTCGGCCGCCGTGCCCTGGATGACCATATTCACGGCAAAGCGCTCCCCCTGCTTGCGCAGATCCCAGCGCCGGGCCCGGAGCTCGGGCACCTGGCGGCGGCGGCCGAACAGCGTCGAGACGTAGCCGTGCTCCGTGCCCTGCTCGATCGTCTCCTCGATGAACCGGCGCACGGCGGGAAAGCCGTCCATGTAGCGCTGGATGAACTCGTCCGCCTCCTCCTGGGGGATATCCAAGCGGTCGGCCATTCCCCAGGCCGATAGGCCGTACACGATGCCGTAGTTGATCATCTTGGATTTGGAACGCATGCCGGGGTCGATCTGGTCCGGTGTTACGTTGAACACACGACAGGCTGTGGCGGTGTGCACGTCCTCGCCCCGGCGGAAGATCTCCTTGAGCACCTCCTCCCCGGAGATGTGGGCGAGGATCCGCAGTTCGACCTGGGAATAGTCCGCGGATACCAGGAGATTTCCTGGCTCGGCCACGAAACACGCCCGGATCTCGCGCCCCAGCGGGGTGCGGATGGGGATGTTCTGGAGGTTCGGGTTGTTGGATGACAACCGTCCCGTGGTGGCCGCGGTCTGGTTGAACGTGGTGTGGATCCGCCCGTCCTCGGCGATCAGCAGGGGCAGCGCATCCAGGTACGTCTTGGCCAGCTGGTTGAGCTCGCGCCAGCGCTCGATCTTGGGGATCACGGGGTGCTCATGGCGGATCGCCTGGAGCACGCGAGCATCGGTGGAGTAGCCGGTCTTGCCCCGGCGCTTGCGGCTGAGACCCAGCTGACCGAACAGGACCTCGCCCAGCTGCTGGGGAGACCCGAGGGTGAACTCCTGACCGCACATGTCGAAGATCTCCCGCTCGAGTGCGTCGGCCTCCTCCTTGACCTTGGCGGAGATCGTGGCCAGCAGCTGGGTGTCGAGCTTTAGCCCGGCCAGCTCCATCTGGCGCAGAATCCGGACCAGCGGCAGCTCGATGTCGGTGAACAGGTCCATCAGACCGCGGCCGCGAATCTCCTCGCGCTGCCAGTCCGTGAGCGCGCGCAGGAGGACGGCGTCGGCGGCCGGCGGATCCTCGAGGTTGGTCCCGAAGCCGCGCTCCTCGGTGAGCTCGCGGAACGGATAGGCCCGCCGGGCGGGCTCCAGCAGGTAAGCGGCGACCTCGGTGTCGTGGGCGAGGTTCTCGGGGACGACCTGTAGGGCCTTGGCGTCGTGGGCGATCACCGGGCGGTGCCGGATCGCCTGCACCAGCTCGCCCGGCCCGGAGGCGGTGCCGGTGAGCACCTCGGATGAGCCCTTGGCCTGGACCGCGAAGCTCCAGCCGCCGTCCTCGGCGAACAGCGCCCCCTCCGGCGTCATCGGGGCCCGCACGGCCACGGTCACCTCGGCGTTGGGGAGGCGGCGGTCGAGGTCTGAGACGGTCGTCTTGCGGACCGTGGCGGTCAGCTGTTGGCCGGGCGCGGCCTCTGGGGCGGGAGCGGCGGCATCGGCCGAGCCCAGCGCCTCCTCGAGGCGGCGGAGTGGCTCGCGGAGCTCGAACTGGCGGAACGTGTCGCGCAGCCGGGAGCGGTCGGGCTGCTGTGAGACGTACTCGTTCAGATCGATGTCGAGAGGGATGTCTCGCTTGGCCGTGGCCAGTTGCTTGGAGATGCGGGCCGCCTCGGCGTGGGTGGCCAGGTTCTCCTTGCGCTTGGCTCCGGAGATGTCGTCGATGTGGTTGAGGACCTCTTCGAGAGAGCCGAAGCGCTGCAGGAGCTCGGCCGCCGTCTTGTCGCCGATCCCAGGGACGCCGGGGATGTTGTCGCTCGTGTCGCCCTTGAGGCCGATGAAGTCGGGCACCAGCTCCGGCGGGATGCCGTAGCGGTCGATCACGCCCTGGCGGTCATACACCCGGGTGTCGGTGATGCCCCGGCTGGTGGTCATGATCCGGGTGTGGTCGTCGACCAGCTGGTAGGCGTCCCGGTCGCCCGTCACCACCATCACGTTGATCGGGTCGCCCCCGTTGGTGTTGTGGGTGGCTTCGTGGGCGATCGAAGCGATTACGTCGTCCGCCTCGTAGCCCTCGACCTTGAGGTTCTTGTAGCCGAAGGCATCAACCAAAGGCTCAAAAGATGGCCACTGCTCCTTGAGCAAATCCGGGCGGGTGGACCGCTGGGCCTTGTACTCGGGGTAGATCTCCTTGCGCCCCGTGTAGCCGCCATCCCACACAACCACCGTGGCCTTGGGCCCGTAGTCGGTGAGGATCTTCACCAGCATGCTCGCAAAGCCGAAGATGGCGTTGGTGGGGACGCCGGTGGAGGTGGCGATCGACTCGGGCAGGGCGAAGAAGGCCCGGTAGGCCAGGCTGTTGCCATCGATCAGGAAAAGTTCGTCGGACACGGGGTATTGAGGCTATCCGGCGGGGCCGCAGGGGGTGAATCGGAGGGGGTTTGGCCCTCTGTAGTGGCAGATGAAGGCGAGAAGCGGCGGTAGCCAGCCTGGGACGGGGGCCAAAACGTCCATCACCCCTCCGAGCCGGCCGGGGGTGTCGATGTTTGTGTCGCATAGCGACTGCAAAGTCGCTAACCCCGTCCGGGTGCTGGGGGGTGTGGACGTTTTGGTCGGCTCGGGCCCTCCAGATCAGCAGGCCGCTGCGGTGGCGGCTCTGCAGCGCGGGCGGATAAGTCTCCGGCAGCTCGCAGCCGTGGGGATGAGCCGTCGTATGGTCCGCACCCGCGTCGATCGAGGCTCCTTCCATGTGCTCCACCGCGCCGTTTACGCAGTCGGCCACCCGGGCCGGGTCGACCTAGGCGATGAAACGGCGGCGCTCCTGGCCTACGGTGAGGGCACTGCCCTCAGTCACCGCAGCGCCTGCTGGGTCTGGGGAGTCCTGCGCGAACATCCTGGAGAGGTGGAGCTGATCCTGCGGCCCGACGGCACGGCCAAGAGCCGGCCAGGGATTTCGGTCCACCGGAGTAAAACCATCACGCCCAAAGACATCGTCAACCGCAAGAGCCTGCCGGTGGTCAAGCCCGCACTCGCGCTCCTCCAGCTGGCCGAATACGGGGACGCCCGCGAGGTGGAAAGAGCCGTCGACGAAGCCCTGGCCACCCGAACGGTGAGCCGGACCAAGCTCCGAGAGGTGGTGTCCGAGCACGGCAGAGGCCGGCCCGGAGCGACGGTGCTGGCTGAGCTGGCGGGTCTGCGGCCATCCTCGCTCACTCGCTCCGAGGGCGAGGAAAGGCTGCGCAACCTGATCCTCGCCGCCGGGCTGCCGAAACCGGAGATGAACGCACCCCTCCATGGCTTCATTGCGGACTTCCACTGGCCCGAATGGGGTTACGTGGCTGAGTTCGACGGGTTCGCGTTTCACAGCAGCCGCACGGCCTGGCGGCGTGACCGCGTCAAGGACCGGACCTACGCGGCGAACGGGATCCGGCTCGACCGCTTCACCTGGGAGGACATCACCGACCGCTCACCGGCCACCGTGGCCCACATCGCCGGCCAGCTCACCCGACGCCGAGAGCTCAGCTCACCGACGGCTGCATGACCCGCAAGAGGTGCGGTGGCCCCGCGGCTCGGACCTTCCACAGGCCGTAGGCGCGTACGGTCGAGTCGCCGTCGGAACTGAAGCCGAAGTCCCCCAGGAGCGTTCCCCGCGCCGTCTCGCCGAACAGAGCGTCGAGCACGCGGCTGCGCTGGTCGCCATAGGACCCCAGCTCGCCGATCGACCCCAGCGCCAGCTTCATCGCCTCGTAGCCGTAGGCAGCCCAGGGTCCGGGGGGAGGAGGACTCCCGTAGCGGCTTCGCCACAGGGCGGCAAAGCGCGTGAAGGCGGCCCCGGTCGGAGATAGCGTGGGCAGCGTGCACTGGAGCCGGCCGCCGCTCGCCACGGTCAGATCAGGCCGGAGCGGGCCACCGCCGAACGCAGCCTGACAGACCCGATCGGAGGCAAACAGCGGGGCCCGAGGGAGCGCCGCGTGAACGGCCGCGATAGCCGAGACGGCGGTCGCGGAGGGCGCTCCCACGTAGGCGACGCAACCGGTGAGCTGGTCGTGCAGCGATTCCACCCAGCGGCGCAGGGTGCTGACCGGCGAGACGGCCAGGCCAGGAGCCGACCGCCCGGGGAGGTCGGCGTAGGAGATGATCCGGACGCCGGACCGCGCGTGCTCCAGCCCGAGGAGACCGCTGAGCTCAGAGCTGTAATCCTGAGGGGCGCTGCTGCGCAGCACGGCCATCCGGGCACACCCCGCGTCGTGGGCGGCGGTGAGCAGGGCAGCCGCCTGCACGGCGTCGTCGGGGGCCAGGCGCAGAAACGTCCGCACCGAGGTCCGGTAGTAGTCGCCCGGCTCCCCCTCCGCGGTCACTCCGTCCCCCACCGACCGGGTCAGCCCGACGTACGGACTCCAGGGGCTGACCTGGGGAATCCCAGCCTGGTTGAGGATGGGCAGCGACGTCCGGCTGGCGCTGGAGTCGAGCTCCCCGAGGTAAACCATGGCCGCCGGATCTGTCGCCGCGACCCGGGCGTTAGCAGCGGTGGCCGCAGCCGCCCAGGGGCCGTGGCCGGCCCGGGCGTCATTCAGCGACGTGTAGCGCACGAGGAGGTCCCCGGCCCGGCGGTCGGCCTGAAGCCAGGCCAGCCGCATCCCGCGCTGCATGGCTCGGCCGGCGGAACTGGAGGGCCCGACCAGGGGCAGACTCGAGTAGACCGCGACCGTCAACGCGCGCCCGGGCCGCTTGGGCCGGGTGTGCGAGCGGGGGTGGGAGGAGCCGCCGCAGGCGGCGATCAGGCAGGCACAGACTGTGGCCAGCAACGGCACGACGGGCCGGACGGGCAGGCGCATCCCCGCCAGCGTAGTGGCGCGGCGCTCAGCCGGAGGCGGATCGCGGCAAGACGAGCTGACCGCCGCGCACGCGCGCGAACCCGAACCCGGCTGCCCCCAGGCTCGAGTCGCCCTGCCCGTTGATGGACAGCGTCCCCACCGCCGTGGAGAGACCGCTCAGCTTGTGGAAGTCCTTGACCACGGTGGCGCGATTGGTCACCGAGGAGCCGGCCTGGCGGAGGACGTGGATCACCGCCTGCACAGCGGCGTAGCCAAACGCCTTCTGAGGGGAGGTCAGGTGCGGGCTGGCCCCCGCGGCCGGGACCGGCTCGGAGACATAGACCGCCCGGAACTGGGACCAGGGACCTGAGCCGAAGTTGACCCCGGCCAGACCGGAAGGGAGGAACAGCTTCGCCGAAGCGGCGGCGCTCGCCGCGCTGGAGGCGAAGCGCTCCGCGTCCGCTGCCGAGTTTCCTCCGTAGAAGATCGCATCGGCCCCTGACATTCCCGAGCTGAGCGTGATGCCCTGTCCGGAAGCGTCGGATCGCACGGCCGTCTGCAGAACCTTGCCGTAGTTGCTGGCGTCACCGCTCACGTAGAGATTGTGCACCCCGACCTTCTTCATCTCGGCCAGCACCGCCTTGGCCTCCTGAATACTGGTCGGAGCGATCCGCGCGAAGGTACGTCCGTATGTGCTCGCCGCCTCATAGAACGTCCCGGGGGAATTGGGGACGCCGTCCACCGAATCGGTCAGCTCGGCGGCGGTGTCGGTGGGGCTGACCTGAAGGAGATCCTGAGCGTTGTTGATGCCCAGCGTCTGCTCGGAATCGCCCGGCTCGATCTCGCCGATGTAGGCGATCGCGCTCTCGTTCTGGATGGCCTGGCGTGCGTTGGTCGACAGCGTGCTCGACTGGACCTTGTCGCACTTCACCGAGTGGCTCGTGCCGGGAACGCTTCCGGCCAGCTGCGAGCAGGCCTGTTGCTCGCCCGCCAGGACCTGCTGCTCCACGGGGTCGGGCGAGGCGGGCGCGCTCAGGTAGATGATCAGCGTCGAACCTTTGGCCGTTACCGAGTTCGACGAGGACGACGAGCCGGAGCTGCCCGCGGGACCGCAGCCCGCCACCAGAGCGGCCACGGCCACCCCTGCACCCCAGCGCAGGACCTGCACTAGGTGTCTCGGCGGCGCGTCAGGTTCGGCACGACGTTGCGCAGCGCCAGGGCGACCAGGACCAAGCCGACGGCGATCATGATCGAGTCGAACCCGGACACCCTGAGCGCCCACAGAACGATCCAGATGGCCAGGCCAACGGTGGCGGTGATGATGGTGCCCATCGCGCGGGACTTTACTGGAGTGCGGGCTCACGGAGAGCGGCGGCAAACGACGCCACGGCGGCGTGCAGGCCGGTGGGATCCTCCTCAGCCCAGCGGACCAGCCGGGAGCCGATGATCACGCCATCAGCGCCCGCCTCAGCGGCCGCCGCCGCCTGCTCCGGCGAACCGATCCCGAACCCCACGGCCACGGGCACATCGGTGCTGCTGCGAGCCCGCGCGATGACCCCGGCCAGGCCGTCGTCGAGGGCGGAGCGCTCACCCGTCGTGCCGGTCACCGAAACGGTGTAAAGGAACCCGCGAGCCCGGCGGCCGATCGCCTGAAGCCGCTCCTCGGGCGTGGTCGGAGCCACCAGCGGCACGAGCGCCAGGCCGGCCGCATCGCAGGCTGAGGCGGTGGCGTCGGCCTCCTCGAGGGGGAGGTCGGGCACGATCAGGCCGCTGAACCCGGCGCCGGCCAGCAGATCGACGAAGCGCTCGAGGCCGCGAGCCAGGATTGGATTGGCGTAGCACATGGCCACCACCGGAACCTCCGAGGCCACGGCCCGTCCCACCTCGACGGCGTGCTCCACCCGCGCCCCGCCGCGCAGAGCGGCCACGGCCGCGGCGTGGATGACCGGGCCGTCGGCCAGAGGATCCGAGAACGGAATCCCCAGCTCGATCAGGTCGGCGCCACCCTCCACGTACTGAGCGGCCACGCGGCGGGAGTCGGCCAGGCTGGGAAAGCCGGCCATCATGTACGGCATCAGGGCAGCCCGCCGCCCGTTGGCCCGGGCCGCCTCGAACGCCTCAGCGATCCGGTCAACCCCCGTCATCAGGAGATGCCGAGTCGCTCCAGTGCCTCGGCCAGATCCTTGTCCCCACGGCCGGACAGGCAGATCAGGTCAAGCTCGCTCGCCTCCTCAGACCCCAGCGCCCAGGCGAGGGCGTGAGAGCTCTCCAGCGCGGGGATGATCCCCTCCAGGCGGGCCACCTGAGCGAACGCCTCCAGGGCCTGGTCGTCGGTCATGGCCACATACCGGGCTCGCCCCGAATCCCGCAGCCAAGCATGCTCGGGCCCGCTGCCCGGGTAATCCAGCCCGGCGGAGATCGAGTGGGCCTCGAGAATCTGACCATCCTCGTCCTGCATCAGGGCCGAGAACGATCCGTGGAGGACCCCGGCCAGACCCCCGGCGGTCAGTGGCGCCCCGTGACGACCGGACTCCAGCCCCTCCCCCGCCGCCTCGACGCCGACCAGCTGCACCTCGGGATCCTCGTAGAAGGCGGCGAACATGCCAATCGAGTTGGAGCCTCCGCCCACGCAGGCGATCACCCGCTGGGGCAGCCGCCCCGTCCGTTCCAGAACCTGCTCGCGCGCCTCGTCTCCGATCACCCGCTGCAGCTCACGCACCAGGGCGGGATAGGGCGCCGGTCCCACGCAGGACCCGATCACGTAGTGCGAGGTCTCGACACTCGACACCCAGTCCCGGATCGCCGCCGACACCGCCTCCTTGAGCGTCCGCGCCCCCGCCTCGACACCCTCCACGGACGCGCCCAGCAGCTTCATCCGCTGCACATTCGGCTGCTGGCGGCGCATGTCCTCGGTCCCCATATAGACCACGCACTCCAGATCGAGCAGCGCGCACGCCGTGGCGGTGGCCACCCCGTGCTGGCCGGCCCCGGTCTCGGCGATGATCCGCCGCTTGCCCATCCGCTGAGCCAGCAGGCACTGGCCGAGCGCGTTGTTGATCTTGTGGGCGCCCGTGTGGTTGAGATCCTCGCGCTTGAGCCAGATCGGATGGCCGGCCACCTCGCTCAGCCGCGCGGCCAGATAGAGCGGCGACGGACGGCCCACGTAGTCCCGGAGAAGCGCGTCTAGGCGGTGGCGGAACTGTGCATCCGCCGCCGCCTCCACCCACGCCTGCTCGAGCTCGGTCAGCGCCGGCATCAGCGTCTCCGGCACATACTGGCCGCCGTAGGGGCCGAATCGATGCTCGACCGTGGTCATACCGTGGCGGATTGCACAGTATCCGCCACGGCCCTGGCGAATTCCCGGGTCCGCTCCGGGTCCTTGACGCCGGGTGACGCCTCGACGCCGGAGGCCACGTCGACCGCGTAGGGATGGACCGTGCGGATGGCGTCGGCTACGTTCTCGGGGTTCAGGCCGCCGCTGAGGATCAGTGGCACGTCAGCGCGCCGCCCGGCCACCAGGTCCCAGGCGAATGTCTCCCCCGTGCCGCCGGGCTGGCCGGCGCGGTAGCTGTCCAGCAGGTGGAAGTCGGTGTGGAACGGGGCCAGGGCCTGGATGTCGGCGCGGCCGCGCACGCGGGCGGCCTTGATCACCCGGCAGCCGGTCCGCCGGGCCACCTCGCCGCAGAACGCCGGTCCTTCCTGGCCATGCAGCTGCACGATGCTCAGGCCGATCACATCGGCGGCCGCGGCGACCTCGTCCAGGCTCGGATTGACGAACACGCCGACGACCTCGACCTTGCGGCGGACCGCGGCGGCGATCCCGGCGGCCACGTCCGGGGCCACGGCTCGAGGCGAGCTGGGCCACAGGATCAGGCCGATCGCCCAGGCGTCGAGGGAAACGGCCAGCTCGGCGTCGGCCAGACGGGTGATGCCACAGAACTTGATGCGGGTCATGTCAGTCCATCGTAGATCCGACGCCGGTGAGCTCCCGCGTGGCGGCCTCGATGTCCTCGGCGCGCATCAGCGCCTCCCCCACCAGCACGGCGTGGACGCCGGCCCGGGCCAGCTCCTCGAGTTCCGAGCGGCGGCTGAAGCCCGACTCGGCCACCACGATGATCTCTTCGGGGATCTGGCGGCGCAGCTCGAAGGTCCGCGAGGTATCGACCTCTAGGGTGGACAGATCCCGGTTGTTGATCCCGATGATCGGCGCGTTCAGCTCCAGCGCGACGGCCAGTTCGCGCTGATCGTGCACCTCCACCAGGGCGCCCAGCTCGAGCTTCTCGGCCAGCTGGTGGAGCTCGGCCAGGTGGTCGGGCTCGAGGGCGGCCACGATCAACAGGACGGCGTCGGCGCCGAACGCCAGGCCCTCGTGCACCTGATAGTCGTCGATGATGAAGTCCTTGCGCAGGACCGGCACCCGGACGGCGTCACGCGTCTCCTGCAGGTCCTCGACCCGGCCCCCGAACCGCGTCGGCTCGGTGAGCACCGAGATGGCCGCGGCGCCGGCGCGCTCGTAGGCCAGCACCACGTCGGTCAGGCGGGCGTCCTCCCGGATCGACCCGGCCGAGGGAGAGCTCCGCTTGTGCTCGGCGATCACCGACAGCCCGGGAGCGGCCAGCGCCGCGGCGAACGAGCGGCGGTCCCCCGTGCTGGCCCGCTTGGCCGCGGCCCGGGCCAGCTCGGCCGCCGGTCTGGCCTCCTGCCGGGTGGCCACCTGCTCACGCGTGGCGGCGATGATGTCGGCCAGAACGTTCACGACGTGGCGTTGGCCGGGCCGGCCAGCGGGTGGGTGGCGTCGATGAATTGCTCGAGCTTGTCGGCGGCGGCGCCGGAGTCGATCGCCTCCTGGGCGGCCTGGACTCCGGCCAGCAGGGTGTCGGCCTGGCCGCCCGCGTAGATGGCCGCGCCCGCGTTGAGCACGGCCAGGTCCCGGGCCGGGCCATCGCGGCCGGCCAGAATCGCCCGCGTGGTGGCGGCGTTCTCCGCCGGGTCGCCTCCCGGGACGGTCTCGGGCGGATGGCGAGGGAGCTCGAGCTCCTCGGGGGTGACCGAGTACTCGAGGAGGCCGCCTCCGTCGGTGACCTCGACGACGTGGGTGGGTGCCGAGATGCTCAGCTCGTCCACGCCGTCCTCGCCGCACACGAGCAGAGCGTGCCGGGTGCCGAGCAGGGCCAGGGCACCCGCCATCTTGGTGAGTGTGCTGGGCGTCGAGACACCCAGCAGCTGCCGGGTGGCACCGGCCGGGTTGGTCAGCGGGCCCAGGAAGTTGAATGTGGTGCGCACCCCCAGCTGGCGGCGCACGGGGATCACGTAGCGGGTGGCCGGATGGTGAGCGGGGGCGAACATGAAGCCGAACCCGATCTCGTCGATGCACCGGGCCACCTCGAATGGTCCCAGGTCGATCCGCGCCCCCAGTGCCTCGAGCAGGTCGGCCGATCCGGACAGTCCCGTGGCCGAGCGGTTGCCGTGCTTGGCCACGGGGCAACCGGCCCCGGCGGCGATGATCGCGGCGGTCGTGGAGACGTTGAACGTCCGCCGCCCTCCCCCGGTCCCGGCCGTATCCAGCAGGTCTTGGTGGCGGGCCGGCACGTGGGCAGCGAACTCCCGCATCGTCCGGGCCAGCCCGGCCAGCTCCTCCACCGTCTCGCCCTTGATCCGCAGGGCGATCAGGAAGGCGGCGATCTGTACCTCACTGGCCCGGCCGGACATGATCTCGGCCAGTACGGCGGCCGTCTCGTCCTGGGTCAGGTCGTGTCCCCCGGCCAACTGGTCGATGGAGCGGGTGAGAAGCTCGCTCATGGGCTCGGGGCGCCGCGGTCGACAAAGTTGCGCAAGAGCTCTCGGCCCGACTGGGTGAGCACGGACTCGGGGTGAAACTGGACGCCCTCGGCCGGCAGCTCTCGATGGCGCACGGCCATCACGACGCCGCCACCGGTGGCACTCTGCTCCAGGGCGTCGGGTAGCTGCGAGTCAGCCACCAGGGAGTGGTAGCGACCCACCTCGAGGCCCTGATCCAGCCCGGCGAAGATCGTCCGGCCATCGTGCTCGATCGTCGTCGTCTTGCCGTGCACCGGCTCATGGCGGATCACCCGGCCGCCCCAGGCCTGGACCAGAGCCTGGTGACCGAGGCACACGCCGAGCAGCGGGATCTTGGCGGCCGGAAAGCGGCGCACGGCCTCGAGGCTGATCCCGGCCTGGTCGGGCGTGCACGGCCCCGGGGAGACGATCACCCGGTCATAACCGCGGGTCATCAGCTCATCCACCGTCGCGTGGTCGTGGCGGACCACCTCGATCTCATGGGCCGGCCGGGCCAGCTCGCCCAGGTACTGGACCAGGTTGTAGGTGAAGCTGTCGTAGTTGTCGATGACCAGGATGCGCATGACGTTCAGTTCAGTCCCAGTCCGGTTGCTCGACGGCCAGCTCGATGGCCGCCCGGAGGGCCTTGGATTTGGCCACCGACTCCTCGTATTCCAGGTCGGGCTTGGCGTCGGCCACGGTGCCCCCGCCCGCCTGCACATGCACCTGCCCGTCCTTGACCACCGCGGTGCGGATGTGCACGCAGGTGTCCAGGTCGCCGGTGTAGCTGGCCCATCCGATCGCGCCGCCGTAGCCCCCGCGCTTGACCGGTTCGAGCTCGTCGATGATCTCCATCGCCCGGACCTTAGGGGCCCCCGACAGCGTGCCCACCGGGTTGACCGAGCGCAGGGCGGCCAGTGCACCGACGTCTGAACGCAGGCGACCGCTGACCTTGGAGACGATGTGCATGACGTGGCTGTAGTTCTCGATGACCATGAAGTCGTCGACCTGCACGCTGCCGTACTCGCACACTCGTCCGATGTCGTTTCGTCCCATGTCGACCAGCATCACGTGCTCGGCCCGCTCCTTGGGGTCTTGCAGAAGCTCCTCGGCGATCTGGACATCGTCGTCGGGTGTGGCGCCGCGCGGGCGAGTGCCGGCAATCGGAGTGGTGGTGACCCGGCGGTCGTGGACGGTGATCAGCGGCTCGGGGCTGGCTCCGGCCACCTCGAAGTCGCCGAAGTCCAGGAAGTACATGTAGGGGCTGGGATTCACGGCCCGCAGGCCCCGATAGATGGAGAAGGCCGACACGGGAGCGGGCGCGCTCCAGCGCTGGCTTGGCACCACCTGGTAGGCATCGCCGGCCCGGATGTATTCGATGATCCGAGCCACGTTTGACTCGAACTGCTCCCGGCTCATGTTCGACTCGAGCGTGGGTGGGGTCCGGGCAAGCTGGTGGGCTCTGGTTGGTTGGGGCAGGGGGCCGGTCAGGGCGGCTCTGATCTCGGCGATGGCGTCTCGGGCCCGCGGCTCGGAGTCCGGTTCACCCGCGTAGACGTTCGCGATGGCGGTGATCGTGCGCTTCAGGTGGTCGAACACCACGAGGCTGTCGGTCAGCATCAGGGCCAGGTCGGGAGTGCCCAGCGGATCGGGGTTGGGCGGACCCAGCGACTCGACCGTCCGGACCAGGTCGTAGGCGAACACACCCACCGCTCCGCCGGCGAACGGTGGGATGTCCGGGAGGCGGGGAGCCCTGGCCCGATTCAGCTCCTCGGCGGCCATCTGGTAGGGATCGCCGGGATCCCCGAGCGACCAGCGGAGGGTCTTGCGCGGGCGGTGCCCGATGAACGAGTAGCGGCCGACCCGGCCATGCTCGGCCGACTCGAGCAGAAAGGCGGGCGAGCCGTCTGGGGTGGTCGCCCGGAGCTTGAGGAAGGCGGAGACGGGCGTTTCGGTGTCGGCCACCCACGTCTCGGCGATGGGGACCAGGTCGTACTGGGCCAGCAGGTCCTCTAGATGGTCCGGGTCAGCGACGGCGCTCATCGAGCACTCTCTCGGCGTCCTGTAGCCGTAGCTGGCGGCTGGCCAGCAGGACCGACAGGTGGTAGAGCACGTCGGCGGCCTCCTCGGCTACCCGCTCGTCGGACTCTTCGCGGGCCGCGCGAGCCACCTCCTCAGCTTCCTCCTGCACCTTCTCGCCGATGCGAGCCGGGTCGGCCAGGAGCTCAACGGTGTAGGAGCCATCCGATTGCTGTTGGGCCCGCTCGCTGATCGTCCGCTCCAGGGTGGGCAGCGTGGAGAACGGAGCGTGGTCGCCCGCCGGGTCGCCGCGGTAGAAGCAGGTGCGCTCCCCGGTGTGGCAGGCCGGACCGGCCGGCTCGACCAGGGCCAGCAACGCGTCGGCGTCGCAGTCGTAGCGAAGGGCTCGAAGAGCCTGAGTGTTGCCCGAGGTCGCGCCCTTGTGCCACAGCTCCCGGCGGGAGCGGCTCCAGAAGTGCATCTCCCCGGTCTCTCGCGTGCGGGTCAAGGCCTGGCTGTTCATGTAGGCGAGCGTCAGCACCTCGCCGGTGCCCCAATCCTGGACGATGCAGGGCACGAGCCCGCGCTCGTCGTATCTGATCTCCGCGTCGTCCACCGGGGCGGTGGAGTCTAGATGGCTGATCCCGCGACCATCTAGCGCGTCAGTCGTCCATCAGGCGGTGGTTGATCTGGACCAGTGACGTGGCCGCGGCGGCCGCCGCCTCCCCCAGTTTCACCGCGGTGAGCACGTCACCGCGAACTGCGGGGCTCGTGCGGGCGACTGTGGACCGGGCCAGCTCGGCGACCTCGCCGGCCGCCGCCGCGATGGCCAGGGGAGCCTCGGAGGCTCGCTGCAGCGCCTCGCGCAGGTCCGCGCGCCGCTGATCAGCCTCCTGACTCGATCTCCTCATCACCTCAAGAACCGGCCCAAAGGACTCGAGATCACGCTCGGCCGCGTCGAGCAGATCCTGGCGCAGCTCGCCGGCCCGGGTGGCCGCCGCGTCGTCTCCGGCCAGGGCCGCCGACATCTGGAGTAGCGCTGCGGCAATCGCTCCGCTCCACCCGGCCGCCGCTCCGCCGCCGGGGGCCGGAATCGGGGCGGCCACGTCGGCCAGCAGCTCGGCGAACGGCCGCTGGTCAGGGGAGGAATCGCGCGGGTCGGTCACCGGTTGCGGCGAGGTGCCCGGGATCGGTCCGGAGCCGCCCTCGCCGCCCGCCGGTCCTGCTGCCGGATCCGGATCGCCGCCCCGATGCCGGCCCCGATCAGGAGCACACCGAAGTACGGCGGGCTGGTCAGCAGCATCACTGCCAATCCGATCATGCCCAGCCAGATCGCCGGCCGCCACCGTTTCCACCCCCTGTTCACCTGACCCAGCCTAACCGCTGCCGAACACCTGGGTGGCTTCGAGCCGGCGGTGCGCCCGGCTCAGGCTGGCCACCGTCTCAGCCTGCTCGGCGTCGAGTAGAGCGGCCAGGACGATGAACAGCTGCGCCGTCGTCAGCGCGTCTCCGACCGCGTCATGGGGTCGCTCGGCCGGGACGCCAAGCTGTCCGGCCAGGTCTGACAGGGACACCCGCCGGGGCAGTCGCTCGCGGCGGCGGCCAAGCCAGAGGCGGCCGAGGACCTCGGTATCGACGACGGGTCCCCGCAGGCGCAGGCCGCGTTCACGGAGCGCCCGTCCCAGAAAGGCCCGCTCGATCTCAGCCGAGTGGGCGATTAGGCCGCGCCCGGCCAGGACAGGCAACAGCACGCCCAGGCTGTCGCTGAGCGAGGGTGCCGCATCGAGGTCAGCAGCCCGGATCCCGTGCACCCGGATCGAGGCCTCGCCGACCTCCCGCTCGGGCCGGACCAGGCCCGAGACGGCCGCCCCCGCCCGCACCCGGCCCTCGTCGATGGGGATCACCCCGAAGGAGATGATCTCGTCCCGCCGAGGATCCAGGCCGGTGAGCTCGAAGTCCAGCGCGGCCCAGCCGGCCGATCGCCACGGCGTGGCACCGTCCGGCAGGCTGGCTGAGCGGTAGGCATCGGCACCGGGGGTGCCGGCCGGCGATCCCTGGCGGGATCGCCGGGCTGGCCAGGAGAGCCGGCGGGGCATCACCTCACGCCGGCCGAAAGCTCGGCGCCCAGCTGACGCTGGATCGAGCGGACCGCACGGAAGGCTTCTTTGAGCTGGCTGCGCATCAGCGGGCTCAGCGACGCCGGATCGACGTGGTCATCCGGCGGCTGCCCGGCTCGCAACTGAGTGATCTGATGGCGCAGGCGCAGGCCGGTGATCAGCTCGAAGGCGTCCTGGAGGGACAGGGCATCGGAGGCCGAGAGCTTGGCGGCCGCCGTGGCGGCGTGCAGCCGCTCCACCGTCGAGGCGCTGGTGACACTGGCCGCCAGTCCCGCCCAGCGGGCCAGGTCGACGATCGGGATCACCCCGCCGTGCTTGAGATCGAGCCGCCCCCGGTGCTCACCGGTGTCCTCCACGACCAGACCGCGCAGGAAGCCGGTCGGCGGCCGGTAGGACAGGGCCAGACGCGCCATCATCCGCAGGAGCTGGGGGCTGTCCGGAGCCAGCCGGAAGGTGTCGGCCACAGGCGTGCCGGTATGTACCCCCCAGACCGGGCGGCTGTCGACCAGCACGGAGGTGAGGATCAGTGCCTTGTCCTGCGTGGGGTCCGAGATCCAGCTACGTGCCGCTCGCTGCCACGACGCCAGCGAACGGACAAACAGCGGATCCGCCGCCGAGGCGCCGTGCGCGTCGGCGCGGAAGCCGCAGCGCTCGAGACCGTCCACCACCGTCTGGCTGATCGTGAGCAGCTGGGCCTTGATGGCCGGATCGTCCTCCGGGCCGAACCACACGAGCGCGCTGTCGACGTCGGCGCTGGGCGTGGCCTCGCGGCGGGCCTGGCTACCCAGCGCCAGCCAGGCAAAGGCGATCGGGGGCTTGCCGTGGGCCTCGACGGCGAGCTCGAGCAACCGCCGGGTCAGCGCATCGACGACGACGCTGCGCACGGCGAGGATGTTGCTCGTGGCGATGCTCGCCTGGGCCATGGCGATCACCATCGGCGCCAGCTCGCGGGCGGCTTCCACGACATCGGCGACCGACTCGGCTCGGGCGATCCGCCGGCGCAGGTAGAACGACGAACGGGCGTGCACGGCCACCACGTCACGGTCCTCAACGACCCCCACGATCTGGCCGGCGGCCGAGCGGACCGGGAAGTGGCGGACGCCGCGGTCGAGCATCTCCAGCAGGACCTCGCCACCCGGCCGATCCGCCCCCACCACGTACGCCGGAGCCGACATCGCCTCGAACACCCGGGCGTCGCCGCCCAGCCCGTCGGCCAGCACCCGCTCCCGTAGATCTCGATCGGTGAGGATGCCCACCGTGTCGTCGGGCAGCGGGATCACGACCGAGGTGACGCCCGCCTCGGTCATCCGCTGCGCCGCCTCGCGGATGGTCGTCTCCGGGGCGCAGCTGACCAGCTGGCTTCGGATCAGGGCGCTGACCGGCTGCTGGGCGGGATCTGGGTTCGCCGCGGCGCCATCAGGGCGGAGGGGGTCCTCCCCGGGGCTGTCCTGATCGGCGGTCTCATCGGCCCAGTCGAGCAGGGATCGGGCCACGAAACGCAGCCCGGCCGGCCGAGCAAACAGCTGGGTCGCGTCCTTGGCCTGGATCCGATAGCAGAGGGTGTCCTCCGCGGCCCGGGCCTCAAATCCCGTGGGCAGGCCGGAGAGCATGGAGGCGTGCCCGAACATCTCGCCCTCCGACACGAGATCGAGGACGTGTCCGCGGTGGACCAGCTCGACGGCGCCGCGGCGGACGACTCGAAGGTGGGCCACCGGCTCGGCCCCCTCGGAGAAGATCGTCGTCCCGGACCGGTGGAACTCGATCTCGACACCGGCGGCGATGCGGCCGACCTCCTCAGGGTCGACCGCGTTGAACGGCGGGTACTCGCGCAGGAACCGGGTGAGCTCCGGGGGCGCCCCCGGCGGCTCACTCAAGATCGGGCGCCGGCGTCCCTCATGGCGCGGTCTCCCCGAGGACCGCCGGCTCGGCCAGATTCGGAACCTCGGCCCGGTGCTCGGCCAGCACGGCCTCACTCTTGTGCCGCTGCACGAGGAAGTAGTACAGGCACCCGATCAGGAACGAGGCGCCGATGAACTCGTAGGCACCGAACCTGAAGTACCACTTCGTGCCGAACACGGCGGCCCGGGGCCAGGCGATCTGGAAGGCGATGATGGTGCCGTAGGCGACGGCGAAGATGTTGATCGGCAGTCCCCAGCGGCCCAGGTTGAAGTAGGGGCCGTGCTCCGGCCGCGGCCACTCGCCGTGCAGACGCCGCCAAAGCATGGAGCCGGTGACGCCCAGATAGGGCAGGTAGAACATGATGATCGCCACCGAGGTCAGGGTCAGGAAGGCCGACTGGTTGGCGATGTTGACCGCCAGCAGGATCAGGGAGGTCACGCCGACGAACAGGGCCGGCACGATCGGCACCTTGGCCCGGCCGGAGACGCGGGCGATATGGGGCCCGAACGGCAGGCGCCCGTCACGGGCCATGGAGAACAGCATCCGGATGCAGGCGGTGCAGACCGCCAGCGTGCACACGGTGATGGCGATCGCCGAGTCGATCAGGAACACGTTGCCGGCGGTGTTGCCCAGCGCCTGCTTGATGATGTAGGGCAGACCGAGCAGGCCGATGTTCTGGTCGTGGATGTTCTTGACCGACATCAGCGCGAACAGGATCAGCAGGCCACCGATGACCGCCGCCGTGATGAGGGCCCGGATGATGGCGGGCGGGGCCTTGCGCCTGGGGTCATTGGTCTCCTCGGCCAGCGTGCCCGCCGTGTCGAACCCGTACATCACGTAGGCGCTCATGATCCCGCCGATGAGGAAGGCCCCGAAGTAGCCCCAGGAGTGCCCGGCGCCCGTGCCCAGCGTGTGTCCGACCACGCCGGGTCCCCGGTGGAAGTGGAAGATCAGCAGGACGATCAGGATCACCGAGCCGACCAGCTCGGCGAACACGCCGAAGTTGTTGATGCGGGCCATGGTCTTGACGCCGAGCATGCAGACGATCGTCGCGAAGATGATCAGGATCGCCCCCAGGATCAGCGCGTTCTTGGCGCCGTCGGGCGTGCTGTAGGTCCCGGCGTTGGCGGCGCTCCCCACGAACTGGAAGTGGGTGCTGACCTGCGGGAGTACGACCTGCCAGGCCACGGCCACGGCCGCGACGGTGACGATCGACCCGATGATCAGGATCCACCCCGTCATCCAGGACACGAAGTCGGTGCCGATGCGCTTGGACCACTGGTAGACCGAGCCAGCCAGCGGGAATTGCCCGGCCATCTCGGCGAAGCACAGGGCCACGGCCATCTGCCCGGCGAACACGACCAGCCACGACCACCAAACGGCCGGGCCGGCGTTGGCGAAGCCGAACCCGAACAGCTCGAAGACCCCAGTGAGGATCGAGATGTAGCTGAACCCGGCGGCGAACGAGGAGAAGCTCCCCAGCGAGCGGTCGAGCTCCTGCTTATAGCCGAAGCCGGCCAGTTCTCGGCTGTCCGTAGCGTCCACAGTCGCCATCAATCAACCTCCAAGGTTGCGCGACTCGCCGCCGAACTAACCCGGTCCCGGCGCGGAGTCGATCTCGCCCACGATTCCCCGGGTCCTTTGACCGGGGGCTGATCGCGCTGTTATATATCAGTTGAATAACTGTGTCAACGAGCGTTCCCGGGGGGTTCCGATGTTCGCTAGCCCATGTTGGATCGGACCGGTCCGGTGAGCGCGGCCGCCCGGCAGATGTTCGTGGCCGGGGACTGGGCACCCAGTCTCACGGGGGCGACCTTCGAGGCCACCAGTCCAGCCACCGGGGAGGTGATCGGCACGGTCCCGGAGGGCGACCGCGACGATGCTCGCCGGGCGATTGCCGCGGCTCGCGGCGCCGCGGACGCGTGGGGCCGGCTGACCGCCTTCGAGCGCGCAGCCCGGATGCATGCGGTGGGCGATGTGATCGAGTCCCGGCGTGAGGAGCTGGCCACGACGCTCACGCTTGACCAGGGCAAGCCGCTGCGCGCCGAGGCCTTCGACGAGGTCGACGAGCTGATCGAGTACTGGCGGATGGCGGCCGAGGACGCCAAGCGCCTCGGCGGAGAGCTGCCCAACTCCTTCTCCGCCGGCAAGCGGGTGATGCTCGTGCGCCGTCCCCGCGGCGTGGTTGGCGTTATCAGCCCCTGGAACTGGCCTTACACGATGCCCGCCGAGCTGATCGCGCCCGCGCTGGCCTGCGGCAACGCCGTGGTGTGGACGCCCGCGCCCTCAACCGCCGTCTGCGCGGTCGCGCTGGCCGAATGCGTGGCCGAGGCCGACCTGCCACCTGGGGTGTTCAACCTGGTCACCGGACCCGGTCCGGTCGTGGGCGACGAGATCGCCCGCAACCCGGGCACGGATGGCGTCGCCTTCATCGGCTCGACCGGGACCGGGAGGCTGGTGGCGCAGGCGGCGGCCGGGAAGGCGGTGCTGCTGGAGATGGGTGGTAACGGACCGCTGGTCGTCATGGATGACGCCAATCTGGAGGCGGCGGTGGAGGCCGCGCTGACCGCCTGCTACCTATGCGCCGGCCAGAGCTGCACGGCCGGCGAGCGCCTGCTGGTTCACCGCGCCGTGCGCGACGAGTTCGTCGATCTGCTGGCCCGGCGGGTGACCGAGCGGATCCTCCTCGGCGACCCCTACGCCGATGCGACGACGATGGGGCCGCTCAACAACGAGCCCGTGGCCGCCAAGATGGACGAGCACGTCAGCGACGCCGTGGAGCGCGGCGCCAGCATCGTGACCGGCGGCGCGCGCGCGTCCGGCTACCCGACGCAGCTGTACTGGGAGCCCACCGTGCTGACCGACGTACCCGCGGACGCCCGGGTGGCGGTCGAGGAAACCTTCGGCCCGGTGGCGCCCGTGGTGGCCATCGATTCACTGGAGGACGCGATCACCCAGACCAATGCCTCACCCTACGGGTTGCTGGCCGCGGTCTTCACCGACGACCTGCGCCGGGGGCTGGAGTTCGCCGACCGCGTGAGGACCGGCTGGGTCAACATCAACGAGTCGAGCAACTACTGGGAGTCGCACCTGCCGTTCGGTGGACGCTCCGGATCCGACAGCGGCACGGGCCGGGTCGGCGGCGCTTCGGTCATGCACTCGTTCACCGAGCTACAGACGGTCGTCATCAGCTGAGGAAGCGGCAGAGCCGGCCGTGGCCGTGGCCGTACCCGTGAGGTCGTGGCGGTAGAACGGCGTGGTGATCGGCTCCAGCGGCGTGTTGCCCCGGATCAGGTCCGCCGCCTTCTCGGCCGTCATCATCACCGGCGCGTAGATGTTGCCGTTGGTCACGTACCGCATCACCGAGGCATCGACGATCCGGAGTCCCTCCAGCCCGTGCACGCGCATCGTGGCCGGGTCGACCACCGAGTCCTCATCCGTGCCCATCCGGCAGGTGCAGGATGGATGCAGCGCCGTCTCGGCGTCCCGAGCCACCCAGTCGAGGACCTCCTCATCGGTCTGCACCGTCGGCCCGGGCGAGAGCTCGCCGGCGTTGAACGGCTTGAAGGCCGGCTGGGTGAGGATCTTGCGCGCACAGCGGACCGCCTCCACCCACTCGCGCCGGTCCTGCTCGGTGGTCAGGTAGTTGAAGCGGATCGCCGGGTGCTTACGCGGATCGGTGGAGGTGATCTTCACCGAGCCCCGGGCGTCGGAGTACATCGGCCCCACGTGGACCTGGTAGCCGTGGCCCTGCGGCGCCGACCCGTCGTAGCGGATCGCCACCGGCAGGAAGTGGAACATCAGGTTCGGATAGGCCACCTCTTCGTTGGAGCGGATGAAGCCGCCGGCCTCGAAGTGGTTCGTGGCCCCTGGGCCGCTGCGGAACAGCAGCCACTTCAGCCCGACGGCCGGACGGTTGCGATATCTCAGCGCCGGTGCCACCGACACCGGCAGCTTGGAGGAGTACTGCACATAGACCTCCAGATGGTCCTGGAGGTTCTCGCCCACGGCCGGGAGGTCATGGACCACCGGAACGCCGACCTTCTCCAGCTCACGGGCGTTCCCCACTCCGGAGAGCTGGAGCAGCTGCGGGCTGTTGATCGCCCCGCCGCACAGGAGCACCTCGCCGGCGCCGATCGTCTCCCGGCGGCCGTTGTGAATCACGTCAACCCCGATGGCGCGCTTGCCTTCGAAATTGATCTTGGTGACGAAGGCGCGCGTGCGCACGTCCAGGTTGGGCCGGTCCATGACCGGATGTAGGTAGGCCCGCGCAGCGCTCAGGCGGTGTCCGTGGTAGATCGTCCGATCGAAGGCGGCAAAGCCTTCCTGGCGGAAGCCGTTGACGTCGTCGGTCAACGGGTAGCCGGCCTCCTGCACGGCGTCGAAGAACGCCCCGAACAGAGGGCTTGTGGCCGGGCCGCGCTCCAGCTTCAGGGGTCCGCTGCCGCCGCGCCACTCATCGGCCCCGGCCAGGCAGGTCTCCATGCGCTTGAAGTACGGGAGGCAGTGGGCGTAGTCCCAGTCGCTCATCCCGGGATCGGCCGCCCAGCGCTCGTAGTCGAGCGGGTTGCCGCGCTGAAAGATCATCCCGTTGATCGAGCTCGACCCTCCCAGCACCTTGCCTCGGGCGTGGTAGATGCGCCGCCCGTGCATGGCGGGCTCAGGCTCTGACTCGTACTTCCAGTCGTAGAAGCGGTTGCCGATCGGGAATGACAGCGCAGCCGGCATGTGGATGTAGACGTCCCACAGGTAGTCGGGGCGTCCGGCCTCCAGAACCAGCACCCGGTGTCCCGAGTCCTCGGTGAGCCGGTTGGCCAGGGCACTCCCGGCCGAGCCGCCGCCGATGATGATCGTGTCGTAGCTCATGGTCCTCCGTAGTAGTCGCTGGCTTGGTGCATCGCAGTCAGAGCACCGCCCGTATCTCCTGCTCAAAGGTCTCGATGTGCTCGGCCACGATCGCCCGGGCCTGATCGGCCTGGCCCTCCCCGATCGCCCGCAGCAGGTCATCGTGCTCGTGGACCCGGACCAGCAGGTGGGGCAGCCGCTCGATGACCAGGTGCCAGATACGGAGCGACAGGTTCAGGTAGTGGCCCAGCGTCTCCTCCAGGTAGGGGTTGCCGGCACAGCGGTAGATGAAGCGATGAACCCGCGCATCCAGTGACATCAGGGCCGTCTGGTCACCCCCGCGGCGCTGCCGGAGCTCCTCCAGCAGCCCCTCCAGCTCGACCCGCTGAGCCGGGCTGATCCGCTGCGCCGCCCGGTAGGCGGCGTGGCCCTCGAGCATCGTCCGGACATCCGACACGTAGGCCAGGTCGGTGATGTTGATCTCCGAGGCGAACGTCCCGCGGCGCGGAAACACGGTGACCAAGTTCTCCAGGGCCAGGCGCTTGATCGCCTCGCGCACCGGCGTACGCCCCATCCCCAGCTCAGCCCCGATCTTGTCCTCGTCGATCGGGGCGCCAGGGGGGATCCGCAGGGTGACCAGCCGGTCCCGCAGCTCGTCGTAGGCGCGGTCGGCCAGGAGCTCCCGGCTCGAGCCGGGCGCGCGCGTCGTTGACGGCTGATCCCCAGCTGATATATGAGACATAGATCACAAACCTACCACCGGGTGAAGGGCGGATGTGACGAGCCGCGGGCGGGCGACCAAAACTGCACTACCCCCCGCTGCTCGGAAAGGGGTTAGTGCAGATATGGCCGTCTAGAGGCCACAATCGCACTAGGTCGGCTGACCGCCAGGGGTTAGTGCAGTTTTGGCCCCTGGGGTTGGGGTTGCGAACGCTGTGCGCCCGCCGGCGCGTCAGTCGCCGAGCTCGGTGCGCCGGCGGTTCACGAACTCTTCCAGCTCGGCGCGCACGCCATCGTCCAGCGGTGGTGCCTCATATGACTCCAGCGAGGAGCGCCAGAGCTCGCCGGCCCGAGCGGTCGTGTCACGGCTGCCCCGCTTGGTCCAGCGGTCGAAGTTCTCGGTGCTTGACAGAAGCGGCCGGTAGAAGCACTCCCGGAAGCGCTCGAGCGTGTGCACGGCGCCCAGGAAGTGCCCACCCGCGCCCACCTCGACGTGGGCGTCGAAAGCCAGGGAAGCCTCATCGATTTCCAGCGGCGTGAATTCGTGGCGCAGCTCGCGCAGCAGCTCGATGTCCACGATGAACTTCTCGTAGCAGGACACCAGCCCGCCCTCCAGCCAGCCGGCCGAGTGCATGACAAAGTTGGCGCCGGCCAGGAAGGTGGGCAGAAAGGTCATCAGCGACTCGTAGGCGGCCTGAGCGTCGACCACCTGGGCGGCGTTGAGGGCCCCACCTCCGCGCCAGGGCAGTCCGAAGTGCCGGGCGATCTGGCCCGTGCAGAGCACGCCGATGCCGGACTCGGGCGTGCCGAACGACGGGGAGCCCGACTGCATGTCGGTGTTGGACAAAAATGATCCGAACACGACCGGAGTGCCCGGCCGGATCGATTGAGCAAGCGCGATCCCGACGAGTGCCTCGGCCATCTGCTGGACGAGCGTGGCTGGCAGCGACACGGGCGACATCGCGCCCATCAGCAGGAACGGGGTGATGATCACCGCCTGGCCGGCCTTCACGTATTCGAACATCGCGGCCAGCATCCGGTCGTCGTAGCGCAAGGGGGAATTTATGTTGATCAGGGAGATCGACACGGGCGCCCGCTCGATCGCCTCGCGTCCCCCGAACAGGATCTCGCCCATCCGGATTGTGTCCGCGGCATTGGGCCCGCTCGTCACCGACCCCATGTACGGCTTGTCCGACAGGGTCTGCAGCGCGTACACCATGTCCAGGTGCCGCGAGTCCAGCGGGCGGTCCTCGGGCTCGCAGATCGTGCCGCCGGGCGAGTCCAGCTCCGGGAAGTACTGCGCCAGCTTCACCAGATTCTCGAAGTCGGCCATCTTGGCGTCCCGCCGCACGTCGCCCTCGCGGATGAACGGGCAGCCGTAGACGGGCGCGAACGCCATGTGGTCGCCGCCGATGGTCAGCGACTTCTCCGGATTGCGCGCCTGCAACTCGAACTCCCGGGGCGCCAGCGCCACCTTCTCCAGCACCCACTCGGGATCGAACCGCACCCGGTTCTCGTCCTCCACGATCTGTCCTTCGGCGCGGAAGATCTCGACGGCCTCCGGCAGCAGGAACTCGACGCCCAGCTCGGAGACGATCCGCCGCCAGCCGCGGTCCAGCGTCTGCATGGCGTCCTCACTGAGGATCTCGTAGCGGGGCATTGCGTTGACGAACATGGGCTTGGTCGGCATCATATTCATCGTGGAACAAGAGTTTCAAGTGGTGGGAACCGGAACCACTGCCGTCGATCGCAGCGCCGACCTGCTCGTCCGCGTCCTCGAGAGCGAGGAGCCGGTGGCGTTGACCGAGCTCGCCGATGCGGCCGGGCTGCCCAAGAGCACGGCGTCCCGGCTGGTCAGTGCGCTCGAGCGTCGGGGACTGATCGCCCAGACGGGCGCTCGCGGCAAGCTCCGCCCCGGGCCGGCGATCCTCCGGGTGGCCGAGCGCTCGATGCTCGAGCGCAGCATCGTCGAGCTGGCTAAGCCGACGCTCGATTCCCTGTCTGAGGCGACCGGCGAGACGATCAACCTCGCGGTCCCCGGCGCGACCGGCGTCGAGCACATCGCGCAGGTTGACAGCACGCACTTCCTGGGCGCCGGCCAGTGGCTCGGCCGCTCGGTGGACTACGAGCACTCCGCCAACGGCAAGGTGTTCCTCGCGTTCGGCCGGGCACCCGGGCGCTCAGCGCAGACCGTCAGCGAGGACGAGCTGAAGCGGATCCGCGCGAGCGGTTACGCCACCGCGATCGACGAGCTCGAGCTCGGGCTGGCGGCCGTGGCCGTACCCGTCTGGGGCGCCCGCGGTGATGTGATCGCGGCACTGAGTATCTCGGGACCCACGTTGCGGATGACGCCTGAGCGCGTCCGCGAGCTGCGTCCCGAGCTGACTAAAGAGGGGCGCACGCTGAGCCGGCGCCTGGGCTATCCCGACGAAGGAGCGAACGCGGCATGACCGATGAGGAGATCCTCAAGCTGCTGTACGAAGAGACGCTGGTGGGCAACGCACCGGCCGTCAAGGACGGGGTCAACGAGGGCCTGGAGCAGGGGATGCCCCCGGAGTCGTTGCTCTACGACGCCCTGATCCCCTCGTTGGAGGAGGTGGGTGCGCGCTTCGAGCGTGGCGATTACTTCGTGCCCGAGATGCTGATCGCCGCGCGGGCCATGCAGGGCGCTCTGGACATCCTGCGTCCGCTGCTGGCCGAGACCGGCACGGCCGGCGTCGGGACCTTCCTGATGGGAACGGTCAAGGGCGACGTGCACGACATCGGCAAGAACCTCTGCAACATCATGCTGGAGGGCGCGGGCTTCACGGTGATCGATCTGGGGGTGAACGTGCCCCCGGAGAAGTTCATCGAGCAGATCGAGGAGCACAACCCGGACATCGTCGGGTTCTCGGCCTTCCTCACGACCACGATGCCGATGTTCAAGGCGAACATCAACGCGCTGGAGAAGTCAGGCCTGCGCGACAAGGTGATCGTGATGGTGGGCGGCGCTCCCGTCACCCAGGAATACGCCGACGCGGTGGGCGCCGACGGCTACTCGGCCGACGCCTCCTCGGCGGTCAAGAAGGCCAAGGAGCTGATCGAGCACCGCCGGCAGATGGTGACCGCATGAGCCAGACCGCGAAAGCGGTGGCTCGAGTCGAGCATGCGGTCAAGGGGCCGGTGTGGGGCTGCCAGATGTGCGGGCAGTGCGTCCTGCACTCCACCGGGCTGACCTGCCCGATGAACTGCCCGAAGACGCTGCGCAACGGTCCCTGCGGAGGCGTGCGGGCCAACGGCAACTGCGAGGTCAAACCCGAGATGCGCTGCGTTTGGCTGAAGGCGGTCGAACGCTCCGAGCGCCTGCCGGTCTGGCAGAGCCACATCGACCACCTGCGGCCCCCGGTGGACAATCGCCTGAAGGGAAGCTCGTCCTGGATCAACCTGGTCACAGGCCGTGACCGCAAGACGCCGGCGGGCTGGGGATCCGCCGAACATGCCGAGCACGCTTGAGGAGAAGCTCGACGCGGGCCAGTTCGTCGTCACGGCGGAGATGCCGGTGATCGATGGCGGCGGGACGAACGATGTCAAGCGCCACCTGGAGCCGATGTGGCCGTTCGTCGACGCCTACAACGCCACCGATAATCCCTCGGCGCATGCGCACTGCTCCTCCCTGGCCGTAGCGATCGGCCTGCTGAACGCCGGGGCCGAGCCGATCATGCAGCTGGGCTGCCGGGACCGGAACCGGCTGGGCTTGCAGGCCGACCTGATGGGCGCCCACATGCACGGGATCCGGAACATCTCTTGCATGACCGGCGATGACGTGAGCGCCGGCGACGAGCCGGAGTCCCGGCGAGTATTCGACCTGGACGGGCCGCAGCTGATCTCCGTGGCCCGGAGCCTGGAGCACGGCCACTACCTGTCCGGGCGCCCCATCATCCCCGCTCCCCAGTTCTGCGTGGGTGCCGTCGAGAACCCGGGCACCCCTCCGCTTGACTACCGCGTCCGCCGAGCGGACAAGAAGGCCGCGGCGGGGGCCCGGTTCCTGCAGCTGCAGCTCTGCTACCGGCCCGAGCTGCTGGAGCGGTTCATGCACGACGCGGTGGAGATCGGGCTGCCCGAGCGCGTCGCCCTGCTGCCCTCCGTGTGCATCCTGCGCAGCGTCGGCGGAATGCGTTTCGTGGCGACGAGCGTCCCCGGCATCGATGTGCCGCCGGAGATCGTCAGCCGGGTCGAGCAGTCGGCCAACGCCGAGGAGGCCTGCTTCGAGATCGCCTACGAGCTGGCGTCGCACGCGCTGTCGCTGCCCGGAGTGGCCGGACTGCATCTCATCTCCTTCCGCAAGGACGCCGGCATCGCCGCGCTCTGCCGGAGGCTGGGCATTCAACCTCGAACCGAAAGGGAGTCCTATGGACACAGTCCTCCGCTCGCGATCTAAGACGGTCACGATCGGCGCAAGCCAACCGTTCTGCATCATCGGAGAGCGGATCAACCCGACCGGGCGCAAGACGTTCGCGGAGGAGCTGCGCGGCGGCGACCTGTCGACCGTCGGCCAGGACGCGGTGGCTCAGGTGGAGGCCGGCGCGGACATGCTCGACGTCAACGCGGGGATCCCGCTGGTCGACGAGCCCGAGCTGCTCCAGGCCATGCTGCGCGCGGTGCAGGAGGCGGTCGACGCGCCGATCTGCATCGACTCCTCGGTGATCGAGGCGCTGGAGGCCGGGCTGTCGGTGTACGACGGACGGGCACTGGTCAACTCGGTGACCGCCGAAGACGAGCGGCTCGAGGTGATCCTGCCCCTTGTGGCCAAGCACGACGCCGCAGTGATCGGGCTGGCCAACGACGAGACGGGCATCCCGACGACGCCCGAGGAGCGGCTCAAGCACGCGAAGAAGATCGTCAGCGTGGCCGGTGATTACGGCATCGCGCCGCAGGACGTGATCATCGACCCGCTGGCCATGACGGTGGGAGCCGACACCGAGGCCGTCACCACCACGCTGCGCGCGATCTCGATGATCCGCGACGAGCTCGGGGTGAACATGTGCCTGGGCGCCTCCAACGTCTCCTTCGGCCTGCCCCAGCGCCACGCTCTGAATGCGGCCTTCCTGCCCATGGCCATGGCGGCCGGGCTGACCAGCGCGATCATGTCGTGCGCCGAGGTGTGCGTCCAGGCCGTCCGGGGGGCAGACCTGCTGCTGGGCAACGACCCGTGGGGCACCAGCTGGATCGCCGCCCACCGGGCGCGCCAGGCAGCCGAAAAGGAGGCAGCGGCCGCATCGTGAGCCCCTCGGCCCCCCGCCCCGCCGTGTCCGAGCCCGTCCAGGACGAAGGTTCTCTCGCCGTCGGTGGCCCGCCAGCCACCGACGGCGCGACGCGCGTCCGCGTCCGCTTCCTGCCCGATGGGGCCGAGGTGCGGGTGCCCAGCGGGACGCCCGTATTCGATGCGGCCAGCTGGAACGGCATCGCCATCGACTCCACCTGCGGCGGCCACGGCACGTGCAAGAAGTGCAAGGTGCGGGTGGTGTCCGGCGAGGTGCCGGTGGACCACCTCGACCCGCGCGCCTTCACGCCGGATGAGCTGCGCAGCGGGTGGCGGCTGGCCTGCCGGGCCGGAGCCCGCGGCGATCTGGTCGTCGAGGTGCCGCCCCTGCAGACCCGGCCCAAGGCGGCGCTGGTCGGCGTGGGCCGACATGTGATCCTGCGCCCGGCTGTGCAGAAGCGCCACCTGGTCCTGGACGAGCCCACCATGGAGGATCAGCGCTCTGACCTGCAGCGCCTGCTCGACGCGATCGATGACCTGGAGCCGCGGGCGGGTTTGCCGGTGCTGCAGAAGCTGGGCGGTGTATTGCGGCGCTCCAACTTCGACATCACCGCGGTGATCTGCGACGAGGAGCTGATCGACGTCGAGCCCGGCGACACCACGGGGCGGCGGTTCGCGATCGCGCTTGACCTGGGGACCACGACGGTGGTGGCCACCCTGCTCGATCTGGAGAACGGCCAGCCGGCGGCCGTGGCCTCTCAGCTCAATCGCCAGCAGCCGTTCGGCGGCGATGTGATCACGCGGATCTCGGCCACGATGATGGACGACACCGCCCTAGCCACTCTGCGCGTGCGGGCCCAGGAGACGATCGCCGACCTGGTGGCCGAGGTGTGCGCCGAGGGCGAAGTCGAGCCTGAGGAGGTCTACGAGGTCACCGCCTGCGGCAACGCGACGATGGTCCACCTGGTGCTGGGCATCGACCCCGAGCCGCTCTCGATGGCGCCGTTCACCGTGACCACCCACACCGCTCCGCCCGTGCTGGCATCCGAGCTGGGCGCCCCCGTGCACCCGCGGGCGCCGGCCTTTCTGTTCCCCTCTCTGGGCGCCTACGTGGGCGGCGACATCGTGGCCGGGATGCTGGCCACCGGGCTGACCCGGGATCGCCGTCTGCGCTTATTCATCGACTGCGGCACCAACAGCGAGATCGCGCTGGGTTCGGCTGAGCGGGTGCTGGCCTGCGCCGCCCCGGCCGGGCCGGCGTTCGAGGCGGCCCAGATCCGCTGCGGGATGCGCGCGGCGGAAGGAGCCATCGAGGGCGTGAAGGTCGGTGAGGACGATTTGGTGCTCGAGGTGATCGGGGACGTGGAGCCCATCGGTCTGTGCGGTTCGGGGCTGGTCGATGCCGTGGCCGAGCTGGTGCACACCGGGCTTCTCGACCACTCCGGCCGCTTCATCCCTGACGAGGAGGCGGCCTCGAAACATCCCGGGTTGGCCGACCGGCTCACGAAGATCGGCGAGGAGCGCGTG
>DASZNA010000120.1:0-17328 GCA_035551655.1 Solirubrobacteraceae bacterium | reverse complement strand
GGTTTGCCTGGCCGCCGTGTCACCACGACGCCGGTGCGCTCTTACCGCACCATTTCACCCTTACCGGCCTGAGGCTCTGCAGCGGCCCCAGGCTTAGGCGGTGTCATTTCTGTGGCACTTTCCCGCGGGTTTCCCCGGGTCGGCGTTACCGACCACCTTGCCCTTCGATGTCCGGACTTTCCTCGAAGACTTACGCCTCCGCGGCTGCTCAGCCTGCCCGAGTGAGGATAGCGGCGGTAAAGCTCAGCTCAAATGGCTGCCACAGTCCTGGCAGCGCCCGTTCACCCGGCCGGAACCGCCGGTCCGCACGGCCTGCAGCCGGCCATGACATACCGGGCAGGAGGCTGCGGCGCCGGCGGCAATGTGTTCCCAGGTGGCCACAATCACGTCCTCCAGGGTCGAGCCGCCCGCGGGGTTCCGCCGGTGCCCCGGAGAGAGGATCGGATGCGCCTGCGGCAGGATCGGATGCGCCTGCGGCTCCGGCATCGTCTGGACCGCGGGCTCGTCGAACCCGGTGCCGAGGTCGTCGAACAGCCGCGGACCCAAGGTCAGCGTGCCCATCAGCTCATGCTCCTCATCAGCCCCACCACCCGGCCGAGGATCCGCACTTCGCGCGTGAAGATCGGCTCCATCGTCTCGTTCTCGGGCTGCAGGCGGACCCGATCCTCCTCCTGGAAGAACCGCTTGACCGTCGCCTCCTCGCCCACCAGCGCAACCACGATCTCTCCGTCGGTGGCCGTGTCCTGTGGGCGCACAACGACCAGGTCGCCATCGAGGATGCCGACGTTCTTCATCGACTCACCTCGGACGCGGAGTAGGTACTCGCCCTCATCACCTCCGGCGATGGCGGGCGTCGAGATGTAGTCCTCGATGTTCTCCTCGGCCAGCACCGGCTGGCCGGCCGCGACCTGACCGACCAGTGGCAGGCCGGGGTGAACCAGGTTGCGGACTCCCGCGGTGGCGCGATCCAGCAGCTCGATGGCCCGGGGCTTGGTGGGATCCCGCCGCAGCAGACCGATCTTCTCCAGATTGGACAGATGAGCGTGGACCGTGGATGAGGAGGCCAGACCGACCGCCTTGCCGATGTCCCGCACGGTCGGCGGATAGCCGTTGATGTCGGAATACCGCTTGATGAACTCGAAGATTTCCTGCTGGCGCTTGGTCAGGTCCATGGATCCATCTCCTTGGTCGGGACCATCCATAGGGCGAACATGTGTTCGGAAAGATAGCGGGGCCCGTGGACGGACACAATCCGGGGAGGCCCCGTAGGCACGGCTATACTCCGGCGCCTCCCGCGCCTGTGGCGGAATTGGTAGACGCGCAAGGTTGAGGGCCTTGTGGACTGTATGGTCCGTGGAGGTTCGAGTCCTCTCGGGCGCATGGGAGACGGGGCGGGGCAGGCGCCCCCGGCCGGGTCCACAAGCGACGTCGGCCCCGTCGACCCAGGCCGACGTCGACCCAACCGACCTCAGCCGTCGTCGATCAATCCGGTCAGCGGCCCGAGCAGGCGCCGGGAGCGGCGCGAGACCCCCGGCAGCGCGATCAGCCGGTGCGTGGGCTCCTGGCCGGCCTGGCTGCGACGCAGCTGCTCCATGGCCACCGGGCGCCAGTGCCGGTCTACCGCCTCATGCGCCGCCAGCTCCTCGACCACCCCGGGGTCCAGCTGCAGGTGCTCTGACCACAGCCGGACCCGGGTGTCCCGCGCCAGCGTGCGGTCGTCGGTGACCACGTTCATCTCGGTGTCGTTGAGCAGCGAGTGGGCATTGAGGTTGGCCGAGCCGACGGTCAGCCAGCGGTCATCGACGATGCCCACCTTGGCGTGCACGTACAGGCGGTCATCCCGGGTACCGGTGAGCGACCGCAGCGTAGCCACCAGCAGCCGGCCGGCACCATCGTCGGCTGACTCGAGTACGGCCACCTGGCCGCTCGTGTCGTCCTGACCGTTGTTCGCCTTGGACGGCAGCACGATGACCAGCCGGAAGTCCTCCTGAGGCGGGCGGCGCAGCTTGTCGGCCAGCCGGCTGACGATCTCGGGGGACCACAGGAACTGGTTCTCCAGGTAGATGAAGTCCTGGGCCTGCTCGATCGCCCGCAGGTAGGACTCCAAAACTCGGAAATCCCCCCGGGGCACCTCGTCGTACATCCCCTCGGCCACCGTGCGAACCACCTGCACCGTCTGCTCGCCGGCGGGGGGAAGCTCGGGCGGCCTGTCCAGGTCCTCGCCCGTCAGCTCGTGCCAGCGGAGATTGAAATGCGCCGCCACGTCGGCCACGGCCGGTCCGCGCAGGCGCGTCGACACGTCATGCCAGCCGAGCTCCCGCCGAGCGGGATGTGTGGAGACGTCGTACCGGTCCCCGGCCAGATCGGTCATGTCGATCCCACCCACGAAGGCCAGCTCCGAGTCGATCACCATCGTCTTCTCGTGGTGGCAATGGAATGGGTGCTCCCGCGGGTCAGGCTTGCAGCGGATGCGGGTGCCGCGAGTGAGCGTGCGGACGGCCTGCTCGACATCGGAGCGGCTGGGGCGAAACAGGGGCAGCGGCGAGCCGGCCCACACCAGCACCCGAACGTCGATCCGTTCAGCCGCCTCGGCCAGGGCCTCGCCCAGCACCAGGGGTTCGCGTCCACGGGCGATCTGGAAGTACGGCGCCAGATGCCAGCCGGTGATGTGAATCGATCGGCGAGCCTGCCCGATCGCCTCGGCCACGGCAGCGAAGTAGTCGGCTCCATCCACGAACACCTCCAGGGAGCAACCCTGTCGAGGAGGCGGATCGCCAGCCGCCCACCAGCCGGAGCCGGGCTCGAGGGCCTCTCGCTGATGCAGACGCGCCAAGCGCCGGCGGTGCTTGAGCTTGACCAGCGCCTCGATCCCGTCGCCGGCCCGGGCATCAACCCAGCCGGCAATCTGATGTTCAAAGAAGCTCATCCCCGCGATGAGTTTCTACAGGTCCACCGGTCTAGACGCGTAGGAACCCTCTGAAAGGACCCACCCGCATGCGCACGATTCTCCTCCGCGAACCGATCGGCAGGCCGTAGGATGGCCATAGTGGAGCACGCGGTCGCTGCCAGGGACAGCCGTGAGTTGGAGGTCGTGCTGGAGAACCAGCGGCGACCACTCACGGGTTATTGCTACCGGATGCTCGGCTCCCCGTTCGATGCCGAGGACGCCGTGCAGGAGACGATGCTGCGAGCGTGGCGGGCCTGGGAGCGCTTCCACGGCGACTGCGCTGTGCGCACATGGCTGTATCGGATCGCCACGAATGTGTGCCTGGACTCTTTGGCCGGGCGCAAGCGTCGCGCGCTGCCCTTCGACATGGGTCCGGCCTCTCCCCCGGATCCCGCACTGCTCAACACCCGCCCAGACGAGACCTGGCTGGAGCCGATCCCCGACTCGATGATCCAGGGCCTCGACGCCAGCGACCCCGCCGACGTGGCGGTGGCCAGGGAAACCGTCCGGCTGGCCTTCGTGGCCGCCCTGCAGCACCTGCCGCCCCGCCAGCGAGCGGCGCTGATCCTGTGCGAGGTGTTGCGCTGGCAGGCCACTGAGGCGGCCGAGCTGCTGGAAACCTCCGTGGCCTCCGTGAACAGCGCGCTGCAGCGGGCCCGGGCGCGGTTGGCCGAGGCCAATCCGGGCGAACAGACCAGAGCCGAACCGCTCGACCGGGGTCAGCGGGAGCTGCTGGAGCGCTACGTGTCGGCTTTCGAGCGCTACGACATGAGCGCGTTGACCGAGCTCATCCAGGAGGACGCTGTGCAGTCGATGCCGCCGTTCGACATGTGGCTGGCCGGCCGCGAGAACATCTTCTCCTGGTGGTGGGGTCCCGGGATCGGCTGTCGGGACTCCCGGGTCCTGCCGGCCGGAACCGCCAACGGGTCGGCGGCCTTCGGCCAGTACAAGCCGAGCGAGACCGGTCCCGGGCGCGAGCCGTGGGCGCTCCAGGTGGTGGAGCTGGGCAGCGACGGGATCGCCAAGCTGACGTTCTTCCTGAACACCGGACCACTGTTCAAGCTGTTCGGGCTCCCGCCTCGCCTGGACTGATCAGGCCGCTGTCGGGTGAGAGGCCGCGGGCAGCTCAGCTGTCGTGCCGGAGCACGTCTGACAGGCCCATGAACTCGATCAGCTCGCGCAGCTCCGGGGCGGCATGGCACAACCACAGCTCGCAGCCGTGGCGGCGGGCCACCAGCGCCACCCGGGCCAGGGCATCCACCACCCGAGCGTCAGCCGGCAGCTCCGTGGCATCGCAGCGCAGCGGCCAGGGAACGCCCGAGGCGAGCTGGCGGTCAGACAGCATCTCATTACAGAGACTTCGCCCGAACGGGAAACTCATCGGCGCGCCGGCTTTAGGCTCGGCGCGCCGGGACGGACGGTGATCAGGCGATCCGCTGGCGCAGGCGGTCGACCAGCTCCCGGCGTGGCTCAACGCCCGCCTGGCGCAACGTCTGCTCGAGATCGGCCAGCGCTGCCTGGCGAGCCCCCTCTTCAGCCAGGCAGCGGGCCACGATCCCCTCGATGGCCGCCGAGGCGAGCGGCAACTCCACGGCCGCGTCCACCCATCCGGCTGGTGCCGGAGGCAGGGCCGCGATCAGATCTGCCACTCGTTCCTCGGTGTATTTGGACATCGTGTCCCCTGGACGGAGCAGGACGCCGGTTTCTTCCCTCCGAACCGAAGAAACTCCGCAAGAGGTCAGACGTGCGCGGCGGCGCGGGCCGCCTCGGCGGCCGAACTGGCATGGCGGTGGGCGCGGCCGGTACGCGCCTGATCGGCGCCGACCACCAGGTTCACCTCGACGAGATGAGCGGCTGAGGCGGCCGCCCCAGCCGCCAGCTGGGCGGCGGCGACCGCGTCCGCCCGGACGTCCGCGGCTCCGTGCTCGGCCAGCGTCAGCGCCAGGTGAGCCACATCGTCCGCGCAGCCGGCCAGGGCCAGGGGCGGATCTGCGGCCGCGGCCACCGCTCGGCCGAGCGCCCAGTCCCGTTGCTCGGGCGTCCCCGGGGACCCGGGTTCTCCGGCCAACGCGGCCCGGGCAAAGTCATAGGCCTGGGAGTTATTCCACGCCAGCGCGCCAGCCCGCCGCTGGAGGGCGCGCCCCTGCGCGACCGCGCCCGGAGCTCCGGGCCACACATCGCGCGAGCGATCCGCCGCGACAGACACAAGCGCGGCCGCCATTCCGAGAACGATGCCCGTGATCACCCCGCTGGCCGGCACGCCATCGTGGGCGGCCAAGCCGGCCACCAGCGCGGCCTCCGAAAAAAGATTTTCCGCCACGGGAAGATTCTCCTCTGCTCGCCCGTCATGTGGGCATCGATCTCACACCTCACAGGAGGGGCACCATGGAAGACCAGGACAAGCAGGTTCAGAGCGAGGACGTCGAGGCTCACATCCGCCACGGGCTGCAGGACGAAGACGAGCCGACCGGCGAGCAGGGCAAGCGCAGCCGTAAGGACGAGGACGACGATGTCGAGGCGCACATCCGGCACGGGCTGCAGGACGAAGACGAGCCGACCGGCGAGTTCGACAAGCTCGGCCGCAGGAATGAGCAGGGCAAGCGCAGCTAGTCCACCCGTAGATCTATGGGAAACGCCGGCGTCATCGCCGGCGTTTTTCTATGTCCTGCCCGGGTGCCGGCTCACCCGGTGGGCGCCGTGAGGAGCTGATCCGCCAGACGCTCCGCGCGCTCGATCGCCGGCTGGGCCCGTAGGCGGCGGAAGGTCGCCAGGGCGTCGTCCAGCAGGACCGAAGCCTCCTCGGTGCGGCTCTGAGAGAAGAGCCACTCAGCCAGATCGGTTTGGACGAGCGCTACGTGATAGGGGTAGCCGAGAGTCCGGAACGCCTCGACCGCGGCGATGAGGTCCGGTTCGACGGTCTCGTGGCGTGACTCGGCCGCGGCCAGCTGGGCCTGAAAGCGAATCAGCTCAGCCCGCAGGTAGGGCGGAATATGACCGGGCGGCAGCCCCTCGAGCGCCTGAACCAGCTCTTGGGCAGCATCCAGACGTCCGGCGTGCAGCGCTGCCCCCACGCCGGCGGGCCAGCTGAGCCGGATCGGATCGCTGGCTGCACTGAGCGTCTCGATGCCCGCGCCGAGGATCTCCTGGGCGCCGCTGAGCGCCAGCTCATGGTGACCCTGCACGGCGGCGGCGCTGACGACGATCGCGCGATGGATCAGCCGGTACTCGAGGTCATCGGAGCTCTGCCACGTGGCCACTCCGGCAATGGCCGCCTCAGCCTCGACCAGCCGCCCCTGATGGACGTAGGCCAGCGCCGAGCCCAGCTGTGCGAACTCCCCGCCGGCCCGCTCCGGTGTCTCCTCCAGCAACTCACGCGAGAGGGCCAGGAGCTCATCCCAGCGCCCGGCGAGCCACAAGATCGTCATCAGGTTTCCGCCGGCCACGCTCTCGGCATAACGGTCCCCCTGACGCCGGGCCAGCCCGAGCGAGGCTTGAAAGTGGCTTTCCCCCTCGGCCAGGAGATCTCGCTGCAGGCAGATATTCCCGATGTTGCTGTGAGCTCGGCTAGCCACCACGGTGAGTCCGAGCGGCTCGGCGATGCTGATCGCCCCCTCGACCAGGAACCGGGCCTCCCGAATGCGGCCTGTGTAGCCGTAAATCACTCCCTTGGCCTCGAGCGTGGTGGCGAGAAGGTCGGGTAGCTCCAGGGCCTCGGCGATCTGCAGCGCGCGCTCCAAGGGTCCGATCGCTCCCGGGTAGTCACCGGCGTAGGCCCGAGACCGGCCGAGACGATGGTTCAGGAGGCCGGCATCGGGGTGCAGCTCGTCAGCCCCGAATGCCTCGAGCGCCTCGCTACAGCGCGTCGCGGCCTCCTCCAGACGGCCCAGACGACCGAGGACCTCACCGATCCGCTCGGCGACGCGCGCCCCCTCCCGTCGCCGGTCCGCCTTGAGGTTGGCTTCGGCGGCCGCCTCGAGCAGCTCCAGCGCCAGCTCGGACCGGCCGGAGAGCATGGCCATCGAGCCGGCCAGCTCGGTGAACTCGGCCCATTCGCCGCCCTCCTCGGCCAGCTCTCGGGCAGACAGGAAGTTCCGCATGGCTGTCTCCGGAGCGCCCACGGTGGCCGCCCGGTTGCCGGCCCGCCGGAGCGCCACCACAGTTTCGGCGCGCAGCTCGGCGGCTCCGGGGTCCTCCTGGGCGGCCCGGTAGGCGTCCAGCAGGTGGTGCGCGATGACCTCCGCCACCTCCTCCCCCTCGTTCGGAAACGCCTCGCGAAGGTGCTGGGCGGCCGCCACGTGACGCGCCCTCTGCTCCTGGCGGGACAGCATCTCGTAAGCCACGGTGCGCAGCAGACCCTGGGCGAACCCGTACTGCCCGCGATCCGGGGACAGGGGGTCGGCGCGGATGGCCAGCACCTGTTTGCGGACGAGCCCGGCCAGCAGCCGGTCGAGCTCAGCCGCGTCAACGCCGGAGAGAGCGGCCGCGGTGCTGCGGGGGAACGAGCCACCGAACACCGACATTGCCTTGACCAGCTGGCGCTCTCCAGGCTCCAGGGCATCGATTCGCGCTGCCAGAAGCGAGCCCAGGCTGGCCGGCACGTCGAGCTCCCCGACCTCGCCGCGGAGCACCAGGCTCCCCTCGTGCTCGGCCAGGACGCCGCGATCGATGAGCGCGCGAACCGTCTCGATCGCGTACAGCGGTACACCCTCGGCTCGCTCGACGATGCGGCTGGACGGCCCTGGCGGCAGCGCCGGCACCACGCCGGCCAGCAGCTCGTGCATGGCGGCCGGTCCGAGTGGATCGAGCTGCAGCGTGGTGGCGCCCCGGTGCCCGGCCGGCCAGCCGCCGTGGTTCTCGGCCAGTTCCGGACGGGCCAGGGTGAGGATGAAGATGGGGCTGCCGGACGACCAGTCGAGGAGCTGCTCGATGAACTCCAGCAGCCCCGGATCCGCCCACTGAAGATCCTCGAACACCAAGGCCACCGGCTCATGCGCGGCCAGGCGGTCAAAGAACATCCGCCACCCGGCGGATAGCTCCTCGCGGCTGAGACCAGGCTCCCCCAGACCGAGCAGGGCACCGAGGCGCGGCGCCAGGAACTCCCGGTCCGCGGGGTCGGGTACCCATCGGCCAAGACCCGCGGCCATCTTCTCCCCTGCCTCATCCGGGGGAGCGTCCTCGGGAATCCCGAACCGCTGCCGCACCATCTCGGCCAGCGCCCAGTAAGCCACTCCCTCGCCATAGGACAGGCAGCGGCCCGAGTGCCAGAGCACGGTGCCGGCCAGACCATCGATGTACTGGAAGAACTCCCGGCGCAGGCGGGATTTGCCGATCCCAGCCTCGCCTGACACGGCCACCAGCCGGGCAGTGCGCCGGTCCAGCGACTGATGAAAGAGCTCCTTCAGCAGGCGCAGGTCGGCCTCGCGCCCGACGAACGGCGCCTCCAGTCCCTCCTCCCGCTGATTGCCGGCCACCCCGGCCACCACGCGGAGCGCGTGCCAGAGCCGCAGCGGCTCGGCCTTCCCCTTCACCGAGTGCTCGCCGGCATCCTCGTAGAAGATCGAGGCCGACGTCACGCCGCGCGTCACCTCATCCACCAGCACCGTGCCTGGCTGGGCGGCCGACTGCACCCGGGAGGCGGTGTTGACGCGGTCTCCCACCACGAGGCCCTCCCCCGGGTTCTCGAGCGCTGCCACCTGCCCGGTCACCACCCCGGCGCGGGCGCGCAGGTCCGGGGCGCCTACCTCGTGGCCGAACACCTCGACGGACTCAACCATGTCCAGGGCCGCCCGTACCGCCCGCTCGGCGTCGTCCTCCCGGGCCACCGGAGCCCCCCAGACCGCCATCACGGCATCGCCGATGAACTTCTCGATCGTGCCTCCGTAGCGCTCGACGATCGTGCGGGCCGAATCGAAATAGCGCCCGAGCAGCTCGCGCACATCGGCGGCGTCCCGGGACTCCGACAAGGCGGTGAATCCGACCAGGTCGACGAACAGCACCGAGACGAGCCGCATCTCCGCCGCCCCGGCCGTGAACTCGGCCGGACCCGAGGCCACGGGCGAGGCCGGCGCGGGCGCGGCCGAAGCGCTCAGCGGGCTCCCGCATTCGCCGCAGTACTTCTGCCCGGGGGCGGAGGAGGCGCCGCACACGGCACAGCGCAGAACCAGCGCTGTCCCGCATTCACCGCAGAATTTCATCCCCTCCGCGTTGGCCGTGTGGCAGGTGGGACAGATCATCTAAACCCCGACAGACCGCTCGACCGTCTGGTGGCGAAGCAGGCTCTGGGCGCGCTCGAGATCCGGCGCGGCGCCGAGCGAGCTCAGCGTGGCGATCGCCTGCTCGGCCAGCTCGAGGGCTTCCGGGGCTCGGGACCGCTCGAACAGCCACTCGGCCAGATCGAGCTGGGTGATCGCCAGGTGGTAGGGATAGCCGAGCTTGGCCAGACCTTCGATCGACGTCCGCAGCCCGGTCTCGACCTCGTCATGCCGGCCCTCGGCGGCGGCCAGGAGGGCTTGGCCGCGCGCGAGCTCAACCTGGAGGAACGGAGGAACTCGGCCGGGCGGCGCGTCGGCGAGCAGCGATAGGACGGTGCGCAGGTCCTCCAGGCGCCCCGCACGAGCGGCCGCCGTTACCGCGATAGGCCAGCCCATCCGGAAGGGGTCGCTGGCCGCGCCGATGCTGGCCAATGCCATGGGCAGCATGTCCAGGGCGGTGCGCAGGGTGTCCTCTTCCCGGCCACTGAACAGGGCAACGACGATCTCGCCGGCCATGAAGGTCGCGCGCAGGTCGGCGTCGTCGGATTCCCGCCAGTCGCTGAGCATCGCCAGCTCTGTGGCCGCCTCCTCCACGTGACCGCAGTGGGCCTTCAGGATCAGCTGCCCCTGGTGGACGTATTCACGCCCGGGCCGATCCTCACCGTCGGCGAGCAGCCCATCCAGCAGCGTCCCGAGCTCCCGCCAGCGGCCCCGCAGCATGTAGAGGAAGCTGAGGTTGCCGGCGACCAGCCCTTCGAAGTGCCGGTTCCCGCCCCTCCGGGCCATGACCATGGAGGCCTCCAGATGCTCTTCGGAGTCGGGAATATCCCACTGCAAGGACAGGTTGCCGGTGTTGTTCTGGGCGCGGGCGAGCTCGTCCGTGAGACCCTCCTGCTCGGCCAGCTCGATGGCCGTGCGCAGCAGGGCGCGGGACTCCACCACCCGGCCCAGATAGACGTAGGTGACCACCTTGGTGTTGAGGGCCCGGACGAACAGCCTGGTCATCTTGAGATCGGTGGCGATCTGCAGAGCCCGCTCCAGCACGACGTTGGCGCGCGCGTAGTCGCCGATGAACGCGTAGGCGAAACCGAGGTGGGCGTTGAGCTCCCCGACTTCCGGATCCAGCTCCTGGGGGCCGAGCACCTCGAGGGCGGCGTTTATACGACTGACCGCCTCGTCGTTGCGGCCGACCCGGGTGAGCGCGAATCCGATCCGGCCGACCACCCGCGCGGCCGCCCGATCCTCACCCCGGGCCTCATAGGCCGCCAGCACCTCCTCGAACAGCGCCAGACCGGATTCGTAGCGGCCCGACTGGAGCGTCGTCTCGCCGGCCAGCTCAGCCAGCTCGACCCGCTCGGATTCGTCTATGGCCAGGTCGCGAGCCACCAGGAAGGTGCGCTCGGCCACCTCCGGGGCGCCCACAGCGCCGGCCCGGAGGGCGGCGCGGCGCAACGCGGCGATGGCACGCTCGCGGATGTCGGCCGCGTCGGGATCGTCCTGGGCCGCGCGGAAAGCGTCGAGCAGATGCGTGGCGATCGCCTCCGCCACCTCCTCGCCCTCGCCGGGAAACACCTGGCGCAGATGCTCGGCGGCGGCCAGATGGCGGGCCTTGCGCTCCTGGCGGGAGAGCATCTCGTAGGCCACCGTGCGCAGCAGCCCCTGCGCGAAGCCGTACTGCCCCCGGTCGGGGGACAAATGGTCGGCCCGGATGGCCAGCACCTGCTTGCGGACCAGGGAGGCGAGCACACCGTCGATGCGGGCTTCATCGACTCCGCCCAGCGCCGCCGCGGTACCGCGCGGGAAGGTGCCTCCGAATACGGACATGGCCTTGACGAGCTGGCGCTCGTCGGGCTCCAGCGCGTCCAGCCGGGCGGCCAGCAGCGAGCCCAGGCTGGCCGGCACGTTGAGGTCCCCCAGGTCGGCCACCAGGACGAGGCCGCCGTCGCGCTCCACCACCGCACCCCGGTCGACCAGAGAGCGAAGTGTCTCCACCGCGTAGAGCGGAACACCCTCGGACTGGGCGACGATCCGCTCGGCCGCCGGGCCGGGCAGATCGGCGACCACCCCGTCCAGGAGCTCGCGCATGGCCCGCTCCTCGAGCGGCTCCAGTCCGATCAAGGTGGCTCCCCGCAGGCCGGCCGGCCACCCTTGGTGGCGGGCGGCCATCTCCGGCCGGGCCAGCGTGAGAATGAAGATGGGGCTGCCCGAAGACCAGTCGAGCAGCTGCTCGATGAAGTCGAGCAGGCCCTGGTCCGCCCACTGGAGGTCCTCGAACACGAGGACGACCGGCTCGTGGGCGGCCAGGCGCTCGAAGAACATCCGCCACCCGGCGAATAGCTCCTCACGCCCGAGCCCGGGCTCAGCCAGACCCAGCAGGGCGCCGAGCCGAGGCGCGAGGAAGTCCCGGTCAGCTGCATCGGGCACCCAGCGGATGAGGCCGGAGCCGAGCTTCTCGGCAGCCTCCTCGGGCGGCGCGTCCTCCGGGATGCCAAACCGCTGGCGCACCATCTCGGCCAGGGCCCAGTAGGCCACGCCCTCTCCGTAAGACAGGCAGCGGCCGGAATGCCACAGCACGGTGTCCGACAGTCCGTCCACATAGTTGAAGAACTCACGCAGGAGGCGCGTCTTGCCGATCCCGGCCGCCCCCATGACCCCCACCAGCCGGGTCGACCGCCGCTCCTGGGCGGCGTGAAACAGCTCCCTGAGCAAGCGCACCTCGGCATCACGTCCCACGAACGGCGGGTCGATACCCTGCACCCGCTGGTTGCCGGCTGTGCCCGCCACCACGCGCCTGGCCCGCCACAGCCGCAGCGGATCCGCCTTGCCCTTGACGGTGTGCTGGCCGGCGTCCTCGTAGACGATCGAGGCCGACGTCACACCCCGCGTCACCTCGTCGACCAGCACCCACCCGGGCTCGGCCGCCGATTGGACCCGGGAGGCCGTGTTGACCCGGTCGCCCACCACGAGACCCTCACCGGGGTTCTCGAGCGCCGCCACCTGGCCGGTGACCACCCCCGCCCGGGCTCGCAGATCCGGCGCATCGACCTGGTGGCCGAACACCGCCACGGCGTCGACCACGTCCAGGGCGGCCCGCACGGCTCGCTCGGCGTCGTCCTCGCGGGCCACCGGGACCCCCCACACAGCCATCACGGCATCGCCGATGAACTTCTCGATCGTGCCTCCGTAGCGCTCGACGATCGTGCGCGCCGAGTCGAAGTAACGGCCCAGCAATTCCCGCACGTCCGCGGCGTCGCGCGATTCCGACAGTGACGTGAAGCCGACCAGGTCGACAAACAGGACGGAGACCAGGCGCATCTCCGCGCCCTCGGAGATCGGCGGCGGGACGGCGGCGAGCGCCGGAGCCACCGTGACCGGGCCACCTGTCGTGCTCAGGGGCTGGCCGCACTCGGCGCAGAACCGCTGGCCCGGAGCGTGCTCCGCGCCGCAATTGGGGCACAGCGATGCCAGCGCCGTTCCGCACTCCGGGCAGAACTTCATCCCGCTCTGAACGGGCGCCTGGCAGTGCGGGCAGCTCACGAAGACACCGCAAGATGGCTGGCCGGAGCCTCGACCGAGCGAAGCGCTGCCACCCGCGCCAGCGCCGGGGCGGCGCCGAGCCGACGGAGCACGTCGGCCGCCTCGTCGAGCAGCGGCTCGGCCTCACCGCTTCGACCCTGAGAGATCAGCCACTCGCCCAGATCGGTCTGCGCCACGGCCAGCCAGTATGGATACCCGAGCTCGCGCAGCTGGGCGATCACGTGATTCAGATCGTCCTCGACCGCGTCGTGCCGGCCTTCCGCGATCGCCAGCAGGGCTCGCCCGCGCGCCAGCTGCGCGTTCAGATAAGGGGGAATGTGGCCGGGCGGGCGCTCGCCCAAAAGCCTCAGGAGATCAGCGGCCGCATCCAGACGGCCCAGCTTGAGGGCGGCTTGGAAGGTGTCCGGCCAAGCGTTGCGCATGTTCTCGTTCGAGGCGGCCAGGCTCTCGAGCGTCATTTGGACCACCTGCAGACCCTGCTCCAGGGCACTCTCGTAGGCTCCCTCAGCGACCTGGAGGGCCAGTCGAGCACACCCGTACATGCCGAAGCTCTCCCGCTCATCGGTGTGTTCCCACCCAGCCAGTTGAGCCAGACTGGCTGCGGCCTGGTCCAGCTCGCCGCGGAGCGATCGCAGCAGCACGAGGCGCTGCTGGACGTCCTCGTGGCCCGTCTCGTTCTCGCCGTCGGTCGAGGCCTCCTTGGCGTACCGCATGACCTCTTCCCAGAGGCCGCGGTAGATATGGACGAGCATCAGGTTGCCGACCGAGATCTCGACCCCGTACCGGTCACCGATGCGCAAGGACACCTGATAGGAATTCTCCAGCCGCTCGGCCGCGTCGGGAAGATCCCACTCCATGGCGACGTTGCCGAGATTTCCCTCGGCCCGGCTGAGCTGAATGGTGCGTCCGTGCTGCCGGGCGATATCGGCCGCGCCGGCCAGTAACAGCCGGGCCTCCTCCACCCGCGCGGTGTTGACGTACATGGTCGCCTTGCCGTTGAGCCCCTGGGCGAGAAGATCGGGGAGCTTGAGCGCCTCGGCGATCGACAGCGATCGCTCCATGGCCAGGATGCCCTCCTCGTAGCGACCCACCAGGGCTGACGAACGCCCCTGCACCCAGTGGAGGAGCCCGATCTCGGCGTCGGGCGGATCGTCGGCCAGCACCTCGAGCGCAGCCCGGGCCCGCTCCACCGCCTCCTCGGCCCGGCCCTGGCGACCCAGCGCCTGCCCGAGCGGAGCGGCCAGGCGAGCCGCCCGCTTCGGGTCGCCCCCGCTGGTGTAGATCTCGATGGCCTCCGAGAGAAGCTCGAGCGCCGCATCGGTGCGACCGGACTCCAGGGCCATGCGTCCGGCCCGGCCTACCAGCTCGCCCCGCTCGAAGGGGTCGCTGGCGAGCTCGGCCGCCGTGCGCAGCGAGCGTTCGGCCACCTCGGGCGCGCCGATGGCCAGGGCCCGATCGGCCGCCCGGCTCAGGGCAGCGATGCTGAGCGTCCTCAGTTCGTCGGCGTCCGGGTCATCGGCGGCGGCGTGGTAGGCCTCCAGGTGGTGGGAGGCGATCATCTCCGCCACCTCCTCGCCGTCGTTGGCGAAGGCCTGGCGGAGGTAGTCGGCCGCCGCCAGATGCCGGGGCTTGCGCTCCTGGCGCGAGAGCAGGCCGTGAGCCACGGTTCGCAACAGGCCCTGGGCGAAGGCGTACTGGCCGCGGTCGGGCGACAGCCGGTCGCTGCGGATGACCAGCACCTGCTTGCGAACCAGTCCCTCCAGCACCTGATCGATGTCCTGCTCCGGGACGTCCCCCAGAGCCACCGCCGCCGACCTCGGGAAGGCTCCGCCGAACACCGACATGGCCTTGACCAGCCGGCGCTCGAGCGGATCGAGCGCGTCCAGCCGGGCGGCCAACAGCGAGCCCAGGGTGGCCGGTACGTCCAGCTCGCCGAGCTCGCCGAGCATCACCAATCGCCCGTCCTGCTCGGCCACCACCCCGCGATCAACCAGCGCCCGGATCGTCTCGATGGCGAACAGGGGGATGCCCTCGGCCTGGGAGATGATCCGTTCCTCCGCCGCGGGCGGCAGTCCGTCGAGCACTCCGTGCAGGAGCTCGCGCATCGACTCGTCGGACAGTGGCTCGAGCTGGAGGGCGGTCGCGCCGCGCCGGCCGGCGGGCCAGCCCTGGGGCCGCGCGGCCAGATCCGGCCGCGACAGGGCCAGGATGAAGATCGGGCTGGCTGAGGACCACTCCAACAGCTGCTCGATGAAGTCGAGCAGGCCATCGTCAGCCCACTGGACATCCTCGAACACCAGCACCACCGGCTGGTGGGCGGCCAGGCGCTCGAAGAACAGGCGCCAGCCGGCGAACAGCTCCTCCCGCGACAGGCCGGGCTGTGACACGCCCAGCAGGGCGCCCAGACGGGGGGCCAGGAACTCCCGGTCCCCGGCGTCGGGGATCCAGCGCTCGAGACCCGCGGTCAGCCGCGCCCCGGCGTCGTCGCCGCCGGCCTCCTCGGAGATCCCCATCCGCTGGCGCACCATCTCGGCCAGGGCCCAGTAGGCCACTCCCTCCCCGTAAGACAGGCAGCGGCCGTCGTGCCAGAGGATCCCGCTGGCCAGCCCGTCCAGGTAGTTGCTGAACTCCCGCCGCAGACGGGACTTGCCCACCCCCGCCTCGCCGAACACGGCCACCAGCCGGGCCGAGCGACGCTCGAGCGCGCCGTGGAAGAGCTCCTTGATCAGCCTCAGGTCGGCATCTCGCCCGACGAACGGGGCCTCGACTCCCTGCTCCCGCTCGGCTCCGCCGATGCCGGCCACGACCCGGAGCGCGCGCCACAGCCGCAGCGGCTCAGCCTTGCCCTTGACATCGTGCTGGCCGGCGTCCTCGTAGGCAATGCCCGCCGAGGTGACCTGCCGGGTCACCTCGTCCACATACACCGAGCCGGGCTGGGCGGCCGACTGCACCCGGGAGGCGGTGTTGACCCGGTCGCCCACCACGAGGCCCTCACCCGGATTCTCGAGGGCCGCCACCTGGCCGGTCACCACGCCGGCGCGAGCCCGGAGCGAGTCGGCCTGGATCTTCTCGCCCAGCACCTGCACGGCATCGACCACCTCGAGAGCCGCGCGTACGGCCCGCTCGGCATCGTCCTCGCGGGCCACGGGCACGCCCCACACGGCCATCACGGCGTCGCCGATGAACTTCTCGATCGTGCCTCCGTAGCGTTCGACGATCGTGCGGGCCGAGTCGAAGTAGCGGCCCAGGAGCTCGCGCACGTCCTCGGCCTCGCGGGACTCCGACAGCGCGGTGAACCCGACCAGGTCCACGAACAGCACCGAGACCAGCCGCAACTCGGCCGAGTCCGGGATGATGGCGGCCGCCGACGCGGGCGCCGGTGCCGGGGTGTCAGCGGGCGCGCCGGCGCCCAGCGCCAGGCCGCACTCATCGCAGAACTTCTGCCCGGGCCGGTGGCCGGCCCCGCAGCGCGGGCAGCGCAGAGCCAGTGGCGTCCCGCACTCGCTGCAGAACTTGGCCCCTTCCTTGTTTTCGGCCTGGCAGTTAGGACAGTTCACGAGGCTCTCCCGCCCGGCCGCAGAACGTTGTCAAGCTCGGCGATCATACGCAGGGCCGCCTCCCGGCGGGGCCCCTCCAGCGCGTCCACCGTGGCCGCCAGCCGGGACACGCCGACCAGGTCGTCCCCGGACCCCGTCAGCACCGCCTGGGTGCGGCGGGCCTGAAGCAGCAGGTGCAGGGCCGTGGCCGCTTGCTGGGCGAACAGCTCGAGCAGGTCCATCTCGGCCAGGCTGAAGCGGCTGCGCTGCGGCCGGTCCAGGACATTCAGCACGCCGAGGATCGTGTCCTCGTAGATCAGGGGGACGGCCATCAGGCCCTGGGGTATGTAGCCGGTGCGCCGGGCCGCCTCGATGTCAAAGCGCGGATCCTGGGAGACGTCCTCGATGATCAGCGGCTGCCGGGACTGGGCCACCCAACCCGCGACGCCGGTCGAGGCGGGCAGGCGGGTTCCGACCAGCTCGTCCTCCCCTTCACCGGTGACCGCCTCGAAGACCAGCTCTCCGGCCGCCTCATCGAGCACCATGATCGACGAGGCGCGGGCACCGAGAATGGCTCGAGCCACGTCGACGATGCTTTGGAGCAAGGGACGGTGGGCTGCCTCGGCCGCCAGAGCCCCCGCGGCGACTGCCGCGCTGACCGACTCGTTCATGCCGCCATCCCTGTGTTGGTGGCCGTGGCGTACAGGACGCTCTTGACCTGAAACGGCGTGAGCTCCGGATGCTTGGCCAGGATCAGCGCGCAGACGCCGCTCACATGGGCGGTGGCAAACGAGTTGCCCGCCGCCACGATCCGGCTGCCCCCGGTCCAGGCCACCTCCACATTCATGCCGCGGGCGAACAGCTCCACGGGCGGGTCGGGGTTGAACAGGAACTCCATCGGATCATCTCCTTCATGGCTGGCCACCGAGATCACCGAGGAGAACCGCCAGGGGTAGCTGCGCACCTCGAGGTTGTGGGCCGAGGCCACGATCACCGCCCCACGGAAGTACGCGTCGTCGGCCAGGGCATGCAGGACCTCGCCCGCCTGGGCCTTCGA
>DASZNA010000119.1:0-2208 GCA_035551655.1 Solirubrobacteraceae bacterium | reverse complement strand
CAGCCCCCGCAAGACCAAGAAATCCGGCGACTTCCCCGCCCGCAAGCCCGGTGAGCCGAGCGTCACCAACGTCACCCGGAAGATCGAGTTCCACCTGCTCAGCCCACACATGATCACTTAAAGCAAGGCCATTGGCCCACGTGGCCGCCCAGACCCGCTGCCGCGGTCTCCCCGGCTCGCAAAGCGTGATCCACCGCGCGGGAATCGCCACGCAGCCGAACAGTGCTGTCCGCGTCTGTCAAGTACCGGCCGACGTGAGTGACCAAAGTAGACAATGCGCGGAAGTAGCCGCGGATCCCTCGGGAAGGATACAGCGGGTGGATATTGGCAGTACCACCGTGGCTACGACCAAGGCGACGATCGTGCCGGCCGCTGAGGTAGATGGCTGCGATGCCGATGACTGCGCCAATCACTGTCCCGACGAGCCGCTTTGCTACCTTGCGGGTCCGTTCGTGTGTGGTGTTGGTCCCGCCGAGCACGACGAGAACACCGATGACCGCCCAATAGAACCGATCGCATAGGCACGGCCTGGTCCTCGGTCGGCGCGGCCCACCAGGACTCCGGGCTCACTCATCTGCGGCGCTCCTCGGCGATCGTTTGCGCTGCGCTCATTCCCAGAGTGGTAGCCTCGCTGAAACCACCGTAGTAGCCCACGGTGGCCCCTGCGGTGCCCGGCCCGGCAGCGTAGAGGCCCGGGATGGGCCTCTCGTCGTGGTCAAGGACGTGCATTTGGTCGTCGATCATGGCACCGCCCATGGTGTGGCTGATCCCCGCCACGGCGGGGAGAGCAATGTAGGGAGGCCGCAAGGGCCTGGCGGTCCCGGAGCGCGGAATCGGAAGGTTGGAAGCCTTGTCGTTCGCCACAGCGGTGTCGTAGAAGTAGAGCGTGCTGGTCAGCCCGTCGGCATCGATGCCCGCCTGGGCAGCCAGATCCTCGAGCGTGTCGGCGCGGATCAGGCGCGCGCCGCGCTCGACGAGCTCGGGGTTCGGCGCGCGATGACCCCAGACCCACTCGCCCGCTGATGCCTCCCACATCTCCTCGTCCATGATCACCGTGGCACCACGCGGATCTTCTGACCGCCCGATGGCGTTGACGATGACCGTCGGGAGGCGCCCCTCGTCGGCCAGGCGTGCTCCGTGCGCGTCGACCAGGATCGCCCCGCGCGGGAGGAGCTCGTCGAGGCCGGGCCACGGCCAGAGCTTGTCGTTCTCGAACACGTCGCGGTGGAGGATGTGCCCGTAGAACCATTCGGTGTTCAAGAGCTTCGCGCCGGCCGACTCCGCCATCAGCAGACCGTCGCCAACGCTGTTGGGAGCGCCGCGGAGGAACATCCGGTCGGCGTTGGGCGAGATGAAGCGCCGGCGCAGTTCGGGGTTCGCCTGGAAACCTCCGTCGGCCAGCATGACGGCGTTGGCGGCCAGCCTCCGCCCGTCCTCCGTGATCACGCCGGCGATCTCCCCCGACGGTCCCCGGGCGAACTCAACCGCCCGCGTGGCGGGCATGATCTCGCCTCCGTGCTCGCGGAATCGCTGCTGCAGGACACGCAGCGCGCGCTGCGGCCCGGCGTCCCGCCAGGCATGCACATCACCCAGATCGCGTATCGGCGCGAGCATGCACTCGATATCTCCCGGCGCGGCCGGTGCCAGCTCCACACCCTGCTCAAGGATCCAACCCAGCGTCTGGCCCGCGGTCTTGGCCACGACATCGATCAGCTCGATGCGGCCGAGGATCGACCGCGTGAGGATCTTGTCGCGCAGGATCTCGGGGTCGGCATCGAAGCGGCTGCGGGCGAGGTGCAGCCCGCCTCCCGAAAGCGTGGTGTTGCCACCAGCAGTCGAGTCCTCGGCGGTGTCCAGCTGGAGCACGCGGCAGCCGAGCTCGGCCGCACGGCCCGCGGTCACCGAGCCGGTCATGCCGGCTCCGACGACTACGACGTCGTAGGGCCGGCCCGATGCGTCGTTCATGTCGCTCCTCAGAGGTCAGGCCGGGACTGGCGCCGTGAGGCCGTAGAGCTCGGCCGCGTTGCCGCCGAGGATCTTGCGCCGCTGCTCATCCGTGAGCCCCTCGGGCAGGCCACTCGGTGAGCCCATGTTCCAGTGCGGGTAGTGCGACCCGTAGAGGAGCAAATCGGCCTTGCCGGTCATGTCGTACCAGGCGGGAACCATCGACTGGTCCCTGGGGCCCTCCAGTTCGCTCGTGCAGAACCG
>DASZNA010000118.1:0-6340 GCA_035551655.1 Solirubrobacteraceae bacterium | reverse complement strand
AGCACCGACAAGTGCGCGACGGAGCGGATCAAAGAGGGCACGACGAAGGTCAAGCTGCACTGCGATCCCCAGGGCGCCGGCAAGTACACGGCCAATTTCGTCTACCAGCTGGGCGGCACGAAGTGGGCAAACGTGTCCGATCAGTACTACCAGAACTCCGGGTCCGCTCAGCGCCACATCGACACGAATGCCAAGCGCTGGCTGAAGGGCATCTGGGTCGATGACAAGAACAGCATCAAGGGCCTGCCTAAGACCAACGGCACCAACCCGGCCGGCAAGACCAACACCTACACCGACCTGGCCGCCGAGGCCGGGCGGGCGGTGAAGCACTTCGAGAAGCAGCACAAGCTGACCAAGCGCCAGCTGGCCGATTCCAACATCGTGGTCCTGCAGCCCCCGAACTACAGCGACCCCAACGCGCTGTCCACCGGGTACTGCGCGTTCCACGACTGGATCGCCAAGGGTTTCGAGAAGGACATCTATGACCCGAAGTACACCGACGGCGTGCAGGGCGTGGCCTACACGAACGCGCCGTACCTGCTGGCCATCAATTCCGGCGGGGTGAACGTGTGCGGCAAGGACGCGGTCAACCCGGCCCCCCAGGGCGACCTGGACGGGTTCTCGATCGCCTTCGGCCATGAGATCCAGGAGACGATCACCGATCCGGGAGCCGAGGATGTGTCGGGCAGCGGCACCAACGTCCGCTACCTGGGCGGCTGGTATGACACGGTCGACGCCGACGAGAACGGCGACAAGTGCGCATGGGTGGGCGAGAACCCGCTCACGGCCCAGGAGCCGGTGCTGCCGATCCCGGGGGCCATGGGCGACATCAAGGGCAACGGAGGCCAGAGCTTCGCGGTCCAGTCGCTGTGGTCAAACGACGCGGCGGGCGGCGCCGGCTACTGCGCCGGAGCCGGTACCGACCTGCCTTTCTAGATAGGGCGCGGTTCAGCGGGGGCGGGCGCAGAGCCTGCCCCCGGACCCGCGGTGCGCGACTGGCGAGCGCCGGATCAAGTGAGGCGAGGACGCAGGATCCGAAGGAGTAGCAGCGCTACTTCGAGGGTCCGAGGACGAAGCGTCACGTAGATCCGCCGCCGCCAGGTGCGTGGCGGGGGTTTGGGGCAGGCTCTGATGAGGCCGGCCCCCGCTCTACGTCGTGGACCAGGTCCACCACGCGAGTCACCACCTCATCCAGGGACAGGCCGGTGGTGTCCAGCTGCACGGCGTCGGCGGCCGGCTGCAGGGGTGAGTGCTCGCGGGTCGTGTCGCGCTGGTCCCGGATCGTCTGCTCGGCCAGGACCGTCTCGAGGTCCGCACCGAGTTCGGCCGCGCGCCGCCGGGCCCGTTCGTCGGGGTCGGCGGTCAGGAACACCTTGACCTCGGCGTGGGGTGCCACCACGGTCCCGATGTCCCGGCCCTCGGCCACCCAATCGCCACTGGACAGCAGACGACGCTGCTGGTCGACCATGGCGGCGCGTACGCGAGGGTCGGCGGCGGCCCGGGAGGCGGCCTCTGAGACTTCCTGGGTGCGGATCGCGTGGGTGACGTCCTCCCCGTCCAGCCGGACGCGCCCGTCCCCCATCTCGATCCTCACCTGCCCGGCCACCTCCGCCGGCTCGAGGTGCCGCATCACCGAGGCCAGGCCGACCGATCGGTACATGGCTCCGCTGTCCAGATAGGTGTAGCCGGTCCGCTCCGCCACGGCCCGGGCCACGGTCGACTTCCCGGCCCCCGCCGGCCCGTCGATGGCCACGACCGTCATCGCACCAAACGCCCGATGTCCTGGACAAAGCCCGGATAGGAGACCTCCGCCGCCTCCATGCCCACGACCTCAACGCCCTCCCGGGAGGCCAGTCCGGCCACGGCACCGAGCAGGGCCAGACGGTGGTCGCCGTGGGCGTCGATCCGGCCGCCCCGCAGGCCGCCGGTGCCGCGCACGGTGAAGCCATCCTCGGCCGCCTCGATGTCCGCCCCCAACCCCCGCAGTCCCTCGACCACGGTGGCGATCCGGTCCGACTCCTTGACCCGCAGCTCCGCGGCTCCCCGCACGGTCGTCTCGCCTTCGGCAAAGCACCCGAGCAGCGCCACCAGCGGCAGCTCGTCGATGGCCAGGGGCACCTCGCCGGCCTCCACCACGGTGCCCTCGATGGGCCCGTGGCTGATGTCGAGGTCGCCGACGGGCTCCTGCGCGGAGAAGGCGCCGTAGCTCTCGAGATCACCCAGCACGATGGCTCCCATCCGCTCCATGATCCGCAGCAGCCCCGTCCGGGTCCAGTTCAGGTTGACGTTCTCCAGGACCAGCCGCGAGCCTCGCACGAGGACACCGGCCACGACCAGGAAGGCCGCCGAGGACAGATCACCCGGAACGTGGATGTCGCCCGGCTCGAGCTCATCCGCGCCCCCCACCGTGGTCCGCCACGCCCCCTCGTCGTTGACCTCCCGGCGCACGGCGACTCCGGCCCCAAGCAGCATCCGCTCGGTGTGGTCGCGGCTGGGCACCGGCTCGTTCACGGTGGTGGCCGGCGTCATCAGCCCGGCCAGAAGCAGGCACGACTTCACCTGGGCCGAGGCCACGGGCAGCACGTAGGACACCGAGCTGAGCTGAGTCCCGGTGATGGTGAAGGGTGGGAACCGCCCGTCCCGCGCGAAAACCTGAGCCCCCATCTCGCGCAGCGGCATGGCGATCCGGTCGACCGGCCGGCGGCGGATCGACTCGTCGCCGTCCAGAGTGAACGACTCATCCGGCTGCCCGGCCAGCCAGCCGGGCAGCAGGCGCATCAGCGTCCCGGCGTTCCCCACGTCGATCGGCTCTGGTGGGCTCTGCACGGCCCGCAGCCCCACTCCCCGGATGACCAGCTCCTGGGGGCGGCGCTCCACGATCGCGCCCAGCTGCGCCACCGCGGCCAGCGTCGAGCGGGTATCGGCGGCGTCCAGGTACCCGGTCACCCGCACCGGCTCGGAGGCCATCGCGCCGATGATCGCCGCGCGGTGGGAGATCGACTTGTCCCCGGCCACCCGCAGGGTGCCTTGAAGGGGTGGCGAGGGGTCGAACCGGGCGTTCACGGGCGGAATACGGGGTGGCCGAGTTTCTCGAGGATGGCCTGCGCGTGATCGGCGGCGTCGGGTCCTGGCAGCCACAGGGCCACGACGCCTTCGGACATGTCGGCGGCCGGATGCAGAGCCAGGTCGATGATGTTGACCCCGGAGCGGCCGAGGGCCAGGGCCAGCTCGGCCACCACGCCGGGCTGGTTGGGCACAGCCGCGCGCACCTCGACGAGCTCCTGGCCGGTGACCTCGTCCTCGGTGAGCCGGCGCCGAGAGGCGGCGGCGGCTTCGTTCCAGGCGGTGATCGCCGGGCCATCCCCCTGATCGAGCAGACGGCGCACGCTCTGCAGGTGTTCGGCCAGCGCGTCGATCTGCGCCACCAGCGCGTCCCGGTTTGACAGGTAGATGTCGGTCCAGATGGAGCTGGGCGCCCCGGCCACCCGGGTGGCGTCCCGGAAGCTCGGGCCACTGGCCGGGAGCGGCGCGTCAGCCGCCTCGAGCAGCTCGGAGGCGCGGGTGACCAGCGCGTTGGCCAGGACGTGGGGCAGGTGAGAGACGAGCGCGAGCGTGGAGTCGTGGGTGGCGGCGTCGATCGCCTCCGGCCGAGCCCCCATCGCCCCGATCATCCGATAGACCCGCTCGAACAGCAGCCCCGACGTGTGCGAGGTGGGCGTCAGGTACCAGGTGGCCCCCTCGAACAGGTCAGCCCGGGCGTGAGCGACGCCCGAGGTCTCCGCACCGGCCAGCGGATGCCCGCCCACGAACCGCTGATCCTCCTGGGCGGCCACGATCGCCCGCTTGGTGGAGCCGACGTCGCTGACCGCACAATCGGCGGGCGCGGCCCGGAGGACTTCGGAGATGGTGGCCGGCAACGTGCCCACCGGCACGGCGACGAACGCCACCTCCGCCTCGTCGAGCGCCCCCGCCAGATCGTCCGCGGCGCTATCAATTGCGCCGCGGTCGAGAGCAGCCTCCAGCGCCTCCGGGCTGGCGTCCCAGGCGGTCACCCGCCCCAGCCCGTGCTCCCGGGTGGCCAGGGCGATGGAGCCGCCGATCAGACCGACGCCGACGACCGCAATCCGCATTCGCGACGCCGGCGCACCGCATCGGCCAGCCCGTCCAGAACCTCGACCGTGGTGTCCCAGTCGATGCAGGCATCGGTGATCGATTGGCCGTAGGTGAGCTGATCCCGCGGCTGGGCCGGATCGATGTCCTGGCGTCCGCCGACCAGGAATGACTCCAGCATCAGCCCGACGATCGCCGTCTGCCCCTCCGAGATCTGAGCGCCCACCTCGGCCGCCACCCCCGGCTGGCGATCGGCGTCCTTGCCGCTGTTGTCGTGGGAGACGTCGATCATGACCTGTTCAGAGAGCCCGGCCCGGCGCAGCAGCTTTACCGCGGCGGCCACGTTCTCGGGGCCGTAGTTGGGCCGGCCCTTGCCGCCGCGCAGGATGATGTGGCAGTCCTGGTTGCCCCGCGTGTGGAGGATCGCCGAGCGGCCGTCGACGTCGATGCCGGCGAACGCGTGGGGCACGGCCGCCGCCCGCACGGCATCCACGGCCACCTGCACGTTGCCGTCCGTACGGTTCTTGAAGCCAACCGGCATCGACAGACCGGATCCCAGCTGGCGATGAATCTGGCTCTCGGTGGTCCGGGCGCCGATGGCTCCCCAGCTGACCAGGTCGGAGATGTACTGCGGCGTGATCGGATCGAGGAACTCGCAACCGATCGGCAGGCCCAGGCCGAGCACGTCGAGCAGCAGCTCTCGGGCCAATCGTAGGCCGAAGTTCACATCGCCCGAGCCGTCCAGGTGGGGGTCGTTGATCAGTCCCTTCCACCCGATCGTGGTGCGGGGCTTCTCGAAGTACACGCGCATCGCGATGACCAGTTCCTCGGAGCGCTCGGCGGCCACCTCAGCCAGCCGCCCGGCGTACTCCCGGGTGGCCTCCACGTCGTGCACGCTGCACGGCCCCACGATGACCAGCAGGCGGTCATCCTCGCCGCTGAGAATCGCGTGGACCTCGCCCCGGCCTCGCAGCACGGTCTCCGTGCGCGGCTCGTCCAGCGCCAGCTCCTTGAACAGCTGCTTGGGCGTGAGCAGCGGGTCCACCCGCTCGATGCGCTGGTCGCGGACCTGCCGGCTGGTCGATCTGGAAGTCAATTCGACGGGGGGGATCATCGGGGTGGTCCTCTCGCTGCTACGAAACTGTAGGGAAGCGGCGCCGATCAGCCTTCAGGCGCTCGCCCCCTTTCGTGGCCTACCCGGCGCCGGCGCGGGTGGCCCAAGGATGTTCGGGCGAGCGCCTAGCTAAATCGCCAGGCGTAGAAGCGCGCGTAGAGGGACCAGCCGAAGGAGTGGGTGGGGCGAGGGTCGCTCATGCGCTCGGCGAACGCTATCAGCTGCCCACGAGCGGGGCGAGGGCTTCGAGGAAGCGCCGGTTCTCGCTGTCCGTGCCCACGGTGACCCGCAAACATCCGGCTCGCCCAAGGGAGGTGCCGGCTCGCACCAGGACGCCGTTCCGGCGCAGCCCCGCCACCACCTCGGCCTCGTGCTCGGGCGTCCCCTCCTCAGCCGCGTCGGCCAGCCGGATCCACACGAAGTTGGCGTCCGACTCGGCCACCCACAGCCCGAGCTGCTCGGCCCCGGTGGCCAGCGTGGTGCGGCCGGCCACCGTGGCCACCACGCGGCGCTCGACGTCGTCCTGGTGGCGCAGCGCCTCCACGGCGGCCGCCTGGGCGACCGCGTTCAGATAGAAGGGCTGGCGCACCTGATCGACCGCGGTGCGCAGCGTGTCAGTGCCGCACAGCCCGTAGCCGACCCGCAGGCCGGCCAGGCCATAGACCTTGGAGAAGGTCCGCAGGAGGACGAGGTTCGGGTGGCGGCTGAGCAGCTCGACGGACGCGTAGGGGTCGCCCAGTGCCAGGGAGAATTCGCAGTACGCCTCGTCCAGGATGACCGCCACGTGGGGCGGGATCTCCCGCAGGAACCCCTCGATGTCGGCCAGCGGCAGCGCCGTGGAGGTGGGGTTGTTGGGATTGCAGACCAGGACCAGCCGGGTGGCCGCGGTCACCTCGCGAGCCATGGCGGGCAGGTCGTGGCGATCCTGCCCGTCCAGGGGCACCTCGATCGCCCGCGCTCCCGACGCCGCGGCCAGATGCGGGTACACGCTGAACGCCGGCCAGGCATAGATGATCTCGGCCCCGGGTTCCAGGAGGCCCTCCCCGGCGGCGAGCAGGATGTCGCAGGAGCCGTTGCCGAGGACGATCCGTCCGGGAGCGATGCCATAGCGGTCAG
>DASZNA010000117.1:0-24047 GCA_035551655.1 Solirubrobacteraceae bacterium | reverse complement strand
AGTTGAGAGGATTCGTCCCTAGTACGAGAGGACCGGGATGAACGCACCTCTGGTGTATCTGTTGTCCTGCCAAGGGCACCGCAGATTAGCTACGTGCGGATCGGATAACCGCTGAAAGCATCTAAGCGGGAAGCCGGCCTCGAGATGAGCTCTCCCATCCCCTTGAGGGAGTAAGACCCCTGGTAGACCACCAGGTTGATAGGCCAGATCTGGAAGGGTGGTAACACCTGTAGGAGACTGGTACTAATGGGTCGAGGGCTTGACGGATATTTGATATCCACCCGACACCTTGCGTGTCGGGCATTGGCACTGTGTAGTTTTGAAGGCCCGCGAGGGGCGTCTCTACCGGTTTCCGGTGGCTATGGCGAGGGGGAAACACCTCTTCCCATTCCGAACAGAGCCGTTAAGCCCCTCAGCGCCGATGGTACTTGGCCCGCAAGGGCCTGGGAGAGTAGGTCGCCGCCGGTTTTTGATGTATCGCTCGAGCCGTTCACCTCCTAGGGGGTGGGCGGCTCGAGACGTTTAAGCGGCAGGCCGCAGCGAGCCCGCGGCCGCGCAACCATCTCGACACGAACTCCGGAGAGGCCGTGCCAACCGGTTAGCGCGGCTCAGATGCCAGAAGTGGGCTGCGCGGTCCGTTCGACTGCACGCTGCGAGCGCACGGGGGACAGGCAGCGGGCCGACCGGGCCGGCACCATGCCGGGCCGCCGCATGCCCGGCCGAGCCAGGGGGCGCCGGTGCGGATGTTCGCGATGGAAGTCGATGGGCCGCGCGGTTTGCGGAAGATCAGCCCCGAGAAGGTCCTCGGTGGCGGCGCTCCACCAGGAGCGCAAGCGGCTTATGGGTGACTGGAACATATGTTCGCCAACCTAGACCTCGTACCGGACGGAAGGGGGCCAAAAGCTGCAATTCTCATTGCAGGTCCTGCTCGACCGGCTACCCGCGAGCTAGGTACCCCGAAACGGCGGCCTCATGTGTTCGGGTCGGCGTCCTCAACCGGCGGGACCGAGGGACGCCCAGACCTCGATTTTCGTCCGGATCCGGTCCACTACGGCGGTGGTGAACTCGGTGGTTCCCGCCCCGCCTCCGAGATCCGGCGTTTTGATCCCGGAGGCCACTGTCTCCAGCGCAGACTCGTAGATGGCCCTGGAGGCTCGCTCGGCGACTGGGCCACGGCGCTCGGCGGCGTAGTGCATGACGGCGCCGCAGGCCAGGATCATGGCCAGGGGATTGGCCAGGTCCTTCCCCTGGAGGGCCGGAGCGGTTCCGTGGGGAGCCTCGGCCATCGCACAAGTCGTGGCGTAGCCCTCGTCGAAGGCGAGCAGGACCGATTCGGCGCCGGCGATGGAGCCGAACATCGGCAGCACCAGGTCCGAGAGACAGTCGCCGTCCCGGTTCAGGGCCGGAATGACCAGAGTGCGATCCGTGGCACCGGATAGGAGGCCGGCATAGGTGGCGTCGATCAGGACCGGCATGTAGTCGATCTCCGGGTGGCGCTCAGCGGCCGCGTCCAGTTCCTCCTTGAGCATGCCCTCATACACCGGGGAGACCGTCCATTTGGGCCCGCCATAGACGCGGGCGCCCATGCTGGCCGCCGTCCGGAAGGCGTACTCGGCCACGGCGCGGCAGGTAGACCGGGTGATCTTCTCCTTGCGAAATGCCACTTCGTCGGCCGCGCCCGCGTCGCCCTCACGCCACTGCTCGGCCCCGTAGGCATCCTCCACCGCCATCCGAACCACGGAGATCGGGAAGCTGACCCCGGCGATCGGGGCCACGCCGGGCAGCCGGCGACCCGTGCGGATGATCACCTTGCCGCCGATGCCCTCCCGGACGATCCGGTTCGGAGATCCCACATCGTCGCGGCCCTCCGGGGTTATCGTGGCCGCCTTGAGCCCCAGGCCGGCCACCCGCATTGCCTCGGCGCATTCGTCGACCACCTGGTTGGAGGTCGTCCGGCGGTTCTCGAGGGATAGGTCGAAGTGCGTCAGGTTGACGTCCAGACCCAGGAGCTCACTGTCGAGGACGCGGATCGACTGGTCGAGCAGCTCCTGACCTGTCTGGTCCCCGTCCAGGACGACGATCTCGATCGGCTGCGCCATCCTTCTCAAGTTAGCGAGCGGTCCGCCCTGGCGCGGTCATCGGATGAGTGCCCCAGCCAGAACCGGTCAGGAATCGAGAAGCCACACCCGATCGCGGCATTTAGAGTGGCGAAGGCGGGCAGCGCCCGCCACTGTGCAAGACAAACCACGACATGAGGAGTGGCCATGACCGGATCTTCCAACGAGGGGATCAAGACCGTGCTGCATCCGGTGTCCGACCTGGAGGCGGCCAAGCCCGTGTACACCGCGGTGCTAGGTAGTCCACCGGATCACGATGCGCCCTACTACGTCGGGTATGACATTGCCGGGCAGCACATCGGACTGGTCCCGGGCGGAGGTCCCCAGGGCATGAGCTCACCGGTGGCCTACTGGCATGTGTCGGACATCGAAGCGAAGCTTGCCGAGGTGACCGCCGCCGGCGCTCAGATCAAGGACCCCGTGCGCGATGTGGGCGGTGGCCGGCTGGTGGCCACGGTCTCCGACCCGGACGGGAACGTCCTGGGCCTTCTGCAAGATCGGTGAATCGCAGCGAGGCGCAGGCGGCTGACAGTCACGACCTGATCCGCGTCCTCGGCGCTCGGGAGAACAACCTCAGGGACATCAGCATCGAGATACCCAAACGCCGGTTGACCGTGTTCACCGGCGTGTCGGGTTCGGGGAAGAGCTCGCTCGTGTTCGACACGATCGCGGCCGAGTCACAACGGCTCATCAACGAGACCTACAGTGCCTTCGTGCAGGGCTTCATGCCCACGCTGGCCAGACCTGACGTCGACGTCCTGGAGGGCTTGACCACCGCGATCATCGTCGACCAGCAACGGCTCGGAGCTGACCCTCGCTCGACCGTGGGCACCGCCACCGACGCCAACGCCATGCTGCGGATCCTGTTCAGCCGGTTGGGGGACCCGGCGATCGGGCCGCCAAGCGCGTATGCCTTCAATGTCCCGTCGGTCCGGGCGTCGGGCGCGATCACGGTCGAGCGCGGAAACCGCAAGACCGTGCGGGCGAGCTTCAGCCGCACGGGCGGCATGTGCCCGCGCTGCGAGGGGCGGGGCACGGTGTCGGATCTCGATCTGGCTCAGCTGGTCGATGAGTCCAAGTCGCTGAACGGAGGGGCGCTCACCGTGCCCGGCTATCAGGCAGGGGGCTGGAACTCCCGGCTCTATCGCGAATCCGGGTTCTACGACCCGGACAAGCCGATCCGGAGCTTCACCAAGCGGGAACGGCATGACTTCCTCCACCACGATCCGGTCAGGATGAAGATCGCGGGCATCAACATGACCTACGAGGGGCTGATTCCGCGGATCCAGAAGTCGATGCTGTCCAAGGACAAGGAGGCCATGCAGCCGCACATCCGCGCCTTCGTCGAGCGGGCGGTGACATTCGCTGTCTGCCCGGAGTGCGACGGCACTCGGCTGAGCGAGCCGGCCAGGGCGTCGAAGATCCGCGGGGTGAGCATCGCCGACGCGTGCGCCCAGCAGGTCAGCGACCTGGCTGCTTGGGTCAGAGGCCTCGATGAGCCGTCGGTGGCGCCGCTTCTGACCGCACTCCGGGAAACCCTCGACTCGTTCGCTGCGATCGGCCTGGGCTACCTGTCACTCGATCGGCCCTCCGCGACGCTGTCGGGGGGCGAGGCACAGCGGGTGAAGATGATCCGTCAGCTGGGTTCGTCTCTGACCGACGTCACGTACGTGTTCGATGAGCCGACGGCCGGGCTGCACCCGCACGACGTTCAGCGCATGAACGATCTACTCGTGCAGCTTCGGGACAAGGGAAACACGGTGCTCGTCGTCGAGCACGAGCCTGAGACGATCGCCGTGGCCGATCACGTCGTCGATCTGGGTCCGGGTGCCGGCACCGGCGGGGGGACCGTGTGCTTCGAGGGCGCGGTGGAAGGGCTGCGAGCCAGCGGCACGCTCACCGGTCGTCACCTCGACGACCGGGCGGAGTTCAAAGCGTCGATCCGGCACGGGGAGGGGGCTCTGGAGGTGCGGGGGGCCAGCACCCACAACCTCCAGGGCGTCGATGTCGACATCCCGCTCGGGGTCCTGGTCGTCATCACGGGAGTGGCCGGCTCGGGCAAGAGCTCGCTCATGCAGGGCTCGGTGGCGGGCCGGGAGGGCGTCGTGACGATCGATCAGACCCCGATCCGCGGTTCCCGGCGCAGCAATCCGGCCACTTACAGCGGGTTGCTCGAGCCGATCCGCAAGGCGTTCGCCAAGGCAAACGGCGTCAAGCCCGCGCTGTTCAGCGCGAACTCCGAAGGTGCCTGCCCCAACTGCAACGGAGCCGGTGTCACCTACACGGACCTGACGATCATGGCCAGCGTCGCCACCACATGCGAGGTCTGTGAGGGCAGGCGGTTTGACGCTTCGGTCCTCGAGTACAGGCTGGGCGGGCGGGACATCAGCCAGGTCCTCGAGATGCCGGTAGACGAGGCTCTGGCCTTCTTTGCCGACGGGGAGGCCCGGACTCCGGCCGCCCACGCGATCCTGGATCGGCTGCGGGACGTTGGGCTCGGCTATCTCACCCTCGGCCAGCCCCTGACTACGCTGTCTGGCGGCGAGCGACAGCGGCTCAAACTGGCCGCGCAGATGGGCGACGCGGGTGGCATCTACGTCCTGGACGAACCGACGACCGGACTGCACCTGGCCGACGTGCAGCAGCTGCTGGGGTTGCTCGATCGGCTGGTCGACTCCGGCAAGTCGGTGATCGTCATCGAACACCATCAGGGAGTGATGGCCCACGCCGACTGGATCATCGACCTGGGACCCGGAGCCGGTCACGACGGCGGCCGGGTCGTTTTCGAGGGCACGCCCGCCGATCTGGTGAGGGCCGGCTCGACGCTCACCGGACAGCACCTGGCGGGCTATGTCAGTGCGTGAGCGGTCGCTCGGGCCGCCACGCGACTCACGAAAACGCCGCGTCGCCTCCGGGGGCCCTACTGTTCGCAGGCAACACGCGGTCGGGGTGACTCAGGGCCGCGGAGAGGAGAAGGAGATGGCTGGATTCATCGCCAGGCACTGGCGGCTCAGTTGCCTGTGTATTCCCCTGACTCTGCTGGCGCTGCCTGTAAGCAGCGCCGCCGCCCCGGGTCCGTACCCCTCGGTGACTGTCGGGCCCATCGCGGCAGCCCATGGGTTCAAGGTCGAGATCTTCTCCGGCTGCAACGTGCGCGGCGCCGCCTTTGGTGAGTTGGTAATGACCAAGAGAGGGCGTCGCTACACCCTCACGTACGACTACTACCCTCGCAAAGGAGATACGACCTGCACCGCCTCCAAGCGGCTGGGCTCCGGCAAGCTGTCGGTCAGGTGGGGTAGGGCCTTGAGTGGGCACCTCAAGTTTGGACAGGCCGGAGGCCGGAAGCCGATCCGCGAGAAAGGATGCACCGGGCCATCCGGCCACTACCGGAAGGTCAGGGGGACCGGGAGCCTGAAGATGGCGATTCACACCAAAGTCTTCGGGAAGCTCGTGATTCACTCGGCTCCGGCCGAGATCGAGGTCTACGACGAAAACCCGACCTGTACGCCAGCCGGGGGCGCGGGCAGCTACACCACCTTCTACGCCGCTTGGGATGGCTTCCGGCGGACCCTGGATGCCTCCGATACGCCCGGGGGACACCGGATTACGGACGTGTTCGCCCAGGATAATTCCGCCGCGGTGGCCGGCAGCGATGTGATCGGCCGTGTGCAAGACGTGTTCAGAGGTGGATCGAAGCTCTTCTCGTTCAGGTCCGACCTCAGTTCGGCCCACCTCGGCTCGATCAGCCCACTCCTGTCCGGCGGCCTGAAGTACACCGCCACCAGCTCGTGCGGACCCGACTACACGGCGGGCACGTTGACGGGAAAGCTGGTCGTCCACGATCCGGTGCTGGGACCCCTGCGGTTCGTGGGCAGCAAAGTCTCTGAGCGCTACGGAGGCCCCGCTCTGGACACAGGCGCCACCTGTTAGCCATCGGCTAAGTGATCCGGCTCAGGTTCATGCTTTCCCGCCGGGTCTCGGCCCAGACCCCGAACGCCGGCCCAGGTGGTGCTGCTCAGCCAGCCGGGTTGGGCGCTGGCAAGAGCTCGTCGCTGCGCGCCTCGAGTGCGGCGATGGCTGTCTCGACGTGCCCGTCGAACTCCACCCCCAGCTCGGCGGCTCCCTCGCGCAGCTCATCCCGGCCGACGGCGGCGGCGAAGCTCGGCTGCTTCATCTTCTTCTTGACGGACTTGGCTGTCATTCCGTGCAGGCCCTCGGGCCGGACGTAGGCGCAGGCCAGGATGAACCCGGATAGCTCGTCCACCGCGTAGAGCGCCTTCTCCATGGGTGTCTCGCGAGAGATGCCCAGGTAGTCGGCGTGGGAGCCGACGGCCCGGATCATCTCTTCCGGGTAGCCCCGCCGCCTGAGCTCGTCCATGGCGTAGCGTGGATGGCCGGTCTCCAGGTCGGGGTGGCGCTCGTAATCGAGGTCGTGCAGCAGGCCGGTCAGGCCCCACAGCTCCACATCGCCGCCGAACCGGGGGGCGTAGGCGCGCATGGCGGCCTCGACGGCGAGCATGTGGCGGCGCAGAGACGCCGACTGTGTCCATTCGCAGAGAAGGGTCCAGGCGTCTTGACGCGAAAGTTCTCCTGGCATGGGTGCCACCTTAGCCCACCGCAGTGCTCGTCCAGCCCGGCCTCGAGCCGGGTCAACGGCTACCCTGGACGGCACCCCGCCCCGCCCCCGACCGACCGAGCCCGCCATGGAGAAGTTCGTAATCGAAGGCGGCGTGCCGCTGTCCGGCACGATCGTTCCCGCCGGCAACAAGAATGCGGCGCTGCCCATCCTGGCCGCCTGCCTGCTCACCGACGACGAGGTGATCCTCCGCAACGTCCCGCGGATCAGTGACGTGGAGACGATGCTGGACCTGCTGGCCAGCCTGGGCGCCAATGTGCGCTGGCGGGGCCCCAGCGAGGTGTCCGTGGAGGCGGCCGACATCCACAGCACCGACGTCGACCGAAACCTGTCGGAGCGCATCCGAGCCTCGTTCCTGCTGGCCGGCCCGCTGGTCGCTCGTTTCGGGCGTGCCTTCATGCCGCCCCCCGGAGGCGATGTGATCGGCCGCCGGCGCCTCGACCCACACCTGGACGCGCTGCGCGCGCTGGGCGCCACCGTCCGCTACGGCCGCGATATCGAGATCACCGCGCCGGCGCTCGGACTCAAGCCGTGCGATTTTCTGATGGATGAGCCATCGGTGATGGCCACCGAGAACGCGCTGATGGCGGCTGCCCTGACCCGCGGAACCACGGTGATCCGCAATGCGGCCTCCGAACCCCATGTGCAGGACCTGGCGCGGATGCTGGTGGCGATGGGTGCTCCGATCGACGGCATCGGATCGAACGTGATGACCGTGCACGGCACCGGAGCCCTGCGAGGCTGTACCCACACGGTCGCGCCCGACCACATCGAGATCGGGTCGTTCATGGCCCTGGCCGGCGTGACGGGAGGGGAGCTAATCGTCAAGGACACGGTCCCCGAGGATCTGCGAATGATCCGGCTGGTGTTCGACCGTCTCGGTCTGCGCTCAGAGCTTCAGGGAACGGACGTAATCGTGCCCGGCGGCCAGGAGCTGGTGATCCGCAACGATGCCGGCGACCAGACGCCCAAGGTGCAGGACGGCCCCTGGCCTGCCTTCCCGGCTGACCTGACCAGCATCGCCATTGCGCTGGCCACCCAGTCAGCCGGCTCGGTGATCATTCACGAGTGGATGTTCGAGAACCGCCTGCTATTCACCGACAAGCTCCAGCTGATGGGTGCCGCCATAACCATCTGCGACCCCCACCGGGCGATCGTCGTGGGTCCCCGCCGCCTGCGTGGCGAACGGGTCGATTCGCCCGACATCAGGGCCGGCATGGCCATGCTGATCGCCGCGCTGTGTGCCGACGGCGTCACCGAAATCGGCAACGTGCGTCATATCGACCGCGGCTACGAGCGGATCGACGAGCGGCTGCGCGACCTCGGCGCCCGGATCAGCCGGGTCGAGGACGCCGCGCGCGTCGACTAGCCTCGCGCTGTCAGTCTGATTCTCTAACTGAGGACCATGGCCGACCGGCTCCCCAGCGGCACCCGCGATGTGCTGCCCGACGAGATGCGGGAGCTCCGGGCCATGACCGAACGCCTGCGGACCGTGTTCGAGACGGCGGGCTATGGCGAGGTGTACACGCCGGCCCTTGAGTACGAGCGCACCCACCAGGGTGAGACAGACGCCCCGCACCCGGCTTACCGGATGTTCGATGAGCACGGCAACGTGCTGATGCTGCGGACGGATATGACTGTGCCGATCGCCCGGCTGGTGGCCAGCCGCTACGCGGCGGCAAAGCCGCCCCTGCGCTTCTCCTACGTGGCCCACGCCTATCGGACGGTTCGCCCCCAGCGCGGTCAGTCGCGGGAGTTCCTCCAGGCCGGAGTGGAGCTGATCGGGGCGCCCGGACCAGAGGGCACGGCGGAGGTGCTCACGGTGCTGTGCGACGGGCTGGCGGCCGCTGGCCTGGACAGCTTCCGGGTCGGGCTGGGTGACGTGTCGCTCTACCCGGGGCTGCTCGAAGCGGTGGGTGTGCCCGCCGAGACCAGCGAGCGGATCCTGGAGGAGCTTGTGGCCGGTGACTTCGTCGGAGTCGAGCGCGAGCTCTCCGAGCTGGCCCTAGACAAATCAGATCGGGAGCTTCTGCTCCGGGTGCCACGGATCCGGGGCGGCCCGGAGGTGCTGGAGGACCTCAGCGGGCCTCTGCACAGCGCTGGCACGGGCATGCGGGAGGTCCTGACCCGTCTGCCCACCCGTACCGCCGGGCGAGTGATCTTCGACTTCGGCCTGGTCCGGAGCCTCGACTACTACACCGGTCCGGTGTTCCAGGTCTACGACCCGGCCTATGGGGTGCCGATCGGCAACGGTGGACGCTACGACGAGTTGCTCGGCCATTTCGGGCGCCCTCTACCCGCCGTGGGCTTCGCGCTGAACGTGGAGCGGCTGCACATCGCGCTCACGGCGGAGGGTCGCGGTGGCTGAGCTGCGCATCGCGGTGCCGCGCGGTGCTCTGCTGCGCGACACGCTGGATCTGCTGGACCGGATCGGGATCGACACCGCCGAGGTGCGCGAGAACGATCGCAAGCTCCTGTTTCCCGAGGCGGGCATCATCACGATGCGGCCCTCCGACGTGCCGACGTACGTGGCCGCGGGTGCGGCTGATCTCGGGATCACCGGCAAGGATGTCCTGCTGGAACAGTCCGGGCGGGAGGTCCTCGAGCTGGTCGACCTGGGCTACGGCCGTTGCACCATGGTGGTGGCCACGGTGGAGGGGGAGGATCCCGTGGAGGATGCCCTGCGCCATCTCGGGGTGGTCCGTGTAGCGACCAAGTACCCAAAGGTGGCCACGGCACACTTCCTGTCCACGGGGCGTCAGGCCGAGATCGTCGAGGTCAAGGGCTCGGTGGAGCTGGCTCCCCTCACCGGACTGGCCGAGGCGATCGTGGACCTGACCGCGACGGGGACCACCCTGCGGGAGAACCATCTGGTGGTGCGCGAGGAGATCGTCGTGTGCACGGCCCGGCTGATCGCCAATCCGGTGGCCGACAAGCTGAAGGCCGGGCAGATCGACAGGTTGCTGGAGCGCATCGATGCGGTGTGAGCGCCTGCAGGTCGGCGGCGACCCGGCGGCGGCCGCGCGCCAGATGCGCGAATCGGTCCCCGCCCCCGATTCGGTGGCCGGCCCGGTGAGCGAGATCATCGAGAGGGTGCGCCGCGAGGGTGACAGCGCCGTTCTTGAGCTGACCGATCGCTTCGATGCGCCCGGAGCCCCGCTGAGCTCCCTCCGGGTGCCCGTCGAGCGACTCGAGGCGGCAGAGCGCAACCTCGACGCTGAGCTGCGGTCCGGGCTCCAGCAGGCGATCGAGCATGTGGCCAGCGTGGCGCAGGCCGGCCTCGGCGGCGACCGACCGGTCCAGTTCTCCGACCACGAGGTCATCCTTCGCGAGGCTCCGGTGGAGCGCGCGGCGGTCTACGTGCCCGGCGGACGGGCGCCCTACCCGAGCACCGTGGTGATGGGCGTGGTCACGGCGCGGGCGGCCGGCGTCGCCCAAGTGGCGGTGTGCAGTCCACCTGGCCGCGATGGAGAGATCAACGCCACGGTGCTGGCCGCCTGCCGGCTGACGGGAGCCACGGAGGTCTACCGGATGGGCGGCGCCCAGGCGGTGGCTGCGCTGGCCTGCGGCACGCAGACGATCGAGCCGGTCGACGTGCTGGTGGGACCGGGCAACCTGTACGTGCAGGAGGCCAAGCGTCAGCTCTCGGGCCAGATGGGGATCGACATGTTTGCCGGCCCCAGCGACCTGCTCGTGGTCGCCGATCCGGCTGAGGACCCCCAGCCCATCGCCCTGGATCTCCTGGCCCAGGCCGAACACGGCCCCGGCACCCTCGTGGCGGCGGCGTCGACCTCGGCCGACCTGCTGGACGCCCTGGCGCAGGCCGTGGAGGGTTCCCCCGACACCGGCGCCGTGGCCTGGCTGGTGGAGCTCGGGCACGAACAGCAGGCCCTGGAGCTGATCCAGACCTTCGCGCCCGAGCACCTCGAGCTGCTCGTGCCCAAAGCCGAGCAGCTCGCAGACAGAGTGACCCGCGCCGGTTGTGTGTTCGTCGGCCGCGAATCGGCCACCGCGTTCGGCGATTACATCGCCGGGTCCAACCACACGCTGCCCACCGACGGGTCGGCCCGCTTCGCCTCCGCGCTGTCCACGCGCCATTTCCGCCGCACGTTCACCGAGGTCCGGGTGCACGACGGCAGCCGGCTGGCGCGGGCGGCTGCCCCGATCGCTCGGGCCGAGGGGTTCGAGCTGCACGCCCGGTCGATGGAGGTGCGCATCCGGGAGAATGGTCGGCCATGACTCGAGGAGCCGAGATAACCCGATCCACGGGGGAGACCGACGTGCGAGTCAGCCTGGCCCTGGACGGGACCGGCGGCGGCAGCCGTCACACGGGCGTCGGGTTTCTGGACCACATGCTGGACCTGCTGGCCCGGCACGCGCACTTCGACCTCGACGTGCAGGCGGCGGGCGACCTGCAGACCGGAGCCCACCACACCGTGGAGGACGTGGCCATCTGCATCGGCCAGGCCCTCGACCGGGCGCTCGGCGACCGGGCCGGGATCAGCCGCTACGGCCAGGCCACCATCCCGATGGACGAAGCTCGGGCCTCCTGCGCGATCGACATCTCCGGCCGCGGCCTGGTGGTTTTCTCCGGCCAGCTGCTGCCGGGAGCAATCGGGAACTTCGACCACGAGCTCGTGGAGGAGTTCATGCGGGCGCTGGCTACTAACGCCCGGCTCACCCTGCACCTGACGATCGAGTCGGGCTCCAACGTGCATCACATGATCGAGGCGGTGTTCAAGGCCCTGGCTCGGGCCTTGCGAGTGGCCACGGCCATCGATCCGGGCGAGAACGGCGTGCCCAGCACCAAGGGGACGCTCACGTGATCGGGCTGGTCGACTATGGGATGGGCAACCGCCGCTCGGTGGAGAAGGCGCTCCAGCATGTGAGCGCTCAGACCGTCGTCTCGGGCGATCCCGAGACGCTGCGACGGGCCGCGGGCCTGGTCGTCCCAGGAGTGGGTGCGTTTCCCGCCGGTATGCGGAGCCTGCGAGCACTCGGCCTGGACGAGTTGCTGCGGGAGCGGGCGGCGACCGGGACCCCGATTCTCGGCATCTGTCTGGGCATGCAGCTGCTGTTTGACAGCTCCGAGGAGCTCGGCGGGGCGGACGGGCTCGGGCTGATCCCGGGTCGCGTCCGAGCTCTGCGCACCGAGGGGCTCAGCGTTCCCCACATCGGCTGGAACGAGGTGCGCTTCCGGCGCCCCTCCCAGCTGACGGCGCGCCTGCCCCCAGACGGGCGCCCGTTCTACCACGTGCACTCGTTCGTCGCCTGCCCCGAGCGGCCGGAGGACATCATCGGCACGTGCGCGTACGGGGAGGTGTTCGCCTCGATCGTGGGCCGCGATGCGGTGTTCGGCGTCCAGTTCCATCCCGAGAAGTCTTCGCGCGACGGCCTGGCCATCCTCGCGGCCTTTGTCGAACTGGCCGCCCGGATGCCGGCGGTGAGCGCGGCGTGATCCTCCTACCGGCGATCGACATCCTCGGCGGGAAGGCCGTGCGGCTCGTGCAGGGGGACTTCGAGCGATCCACGGTGTACGACGCCGATCCGCTCGATGCTGCCCGGCGGTGGGTCGCGGCCGGGGCCCGTGGCCTGCACGTGGTCGACCTGGACGGCGCCCGCACGGGTGAACCGGCCAACCTCGAACATGTCCGGCGGATCGTCCAGGAGCTGCAGGTACCCATTCAAGTGGGCGGCGGCCTGCGAGCCGCCGCCGCTGTGCACGCCGCGATAGGGGCCGGAGCCGCGCGCGTCGTCCTCGGCACCGGGGCGCTACGGGACGTGGACTTCCTGGACGAGATGGTGGCGGATCTGGGGGACCGCGTGGTCGTCTCGGTGGACGGCCGCAGCGGTCGCCTGGCCTCCGATGGGTGGCTCGAGCAGACCGACATCCCCGTGACGGCGGTGGTTGAGCGCCTGGGAGCTCGCGGGGTACGCCGGTTCGTGTATTCGAGCATCGATCGCGACGGCACGCTCAGCGGACCTGATCTGGATGGAGTGCGCGACGTGGCCCAAGCGGTGCACGGAAGCTTCGTGTACTCCGGCGGGGTGAGCTCGCTGGAGGATCTGGAGGCCCTGGCCCAGCTTCGCCAGGTCAATCTCACCGGGGTGATCGTCGGCAAGGCACTGTTCGAGGAGCGGTTCACGGTCGCCGAAGCCCAGGCACGGCTCGACGGGCGTAGCCGCCCGGATTGATGCACTACAAGCGGATCATTCCCTGCCTGGACGTGAACGGCGGGCGGGTGGTCAAGGGCACTGGCTTCGTCGAGCTCCGGGATGCCGGGGATCCGGTTGAGCTGGCCGCCCGCTACGACACGGGTGGCGCGGATGAGCTGGTGTTCCTGGACATCACGGCCACCTCGGACAAGCGGGACACCGTGGTCGATCTGGCCCGGCGCACGGCGGACGAGGTGTTCATCCCGTTCACGATCGGGGGTGGCATCCGATCGGCGGCCGACGCTCAGGCGGTCCTCGATGCCGGGGCAGACAAGGTGTCGGTCAACTCGGCGGCCCTGGAGCGTCCAGAGCTGATCGACGAGCTGGCTGATCGGTTGGGCGCCCAATCCGTGGTCCTGGCCATCGACGCCAAGTCACGCGAAGGAGGCTGGGAGGCGTATCTGGCCGGCGGGCGCACGGCTACGGGACGCGACGTCGTGCGCTGGGCCAGAGAGGCGAGCGAACGAGGCGCCGGAGAGATCCTCCTGACCAGCATGGACCGAGACGGAACCAACCTCGGGTATGACCTCGAGCTCACGGCGGCGGTCGTGGAGGCGGTGCGGGTTCCCGTGATCGCCTCGGGGGGCGCCGGGGAACTTGATCATCTGGCCGACGGGTTGCGCGCCGGCGCCGACGCGGTCCTATGCGCGTCGATCTTCCACTACGGACGGCACACCGTGTCCGAGGCCAAGGCACACCTGATCGCCGCCGGAATCCCCGTGCGGGTGACCGAGTAGCCACAGGGTTTGCGATATTGAGCGCCCCGCACAGGGCAGGCCGACTCGAGCCGCGAAAACCCCGCCGCCCTCAGGCAATCATGCAGTTATTTCAGCCCGGGAAAGACCGAGCGCCGCGCTAGGCGGCCTCTTCCACGTATCCAGCGGCTGCGCAGGTATCGCAATACGCCGCAGGCGGAACGCGGGGCTCGTAACAGCCCGGACGGCAACAGGTGGACGACCGCTTGGGACGGCCCCGACCGATGCGAGCCGCCGCGGCATCTTTGAGCTCTTCGCGCATGCGATCGAGCTCAGCCGCGTGATCCGCACAGAAGCGACGACCCTTCACAGCCGGTTCCTGACAGTGACTTCCACTACGACAACGCATAGACCCGTCAGTCTATCACGCCTGGACCGAACGGATGTTCCGTAAACGCTGTGGGCACAGGCGATTCGGCCCTCCGGCGAGGCTGGAGAGTCAATCTACCGTTTGCGGTGGTGCCGCTTGTTCCGGATGTGCCGCCGGTGGTGCCTGACCGGCCGGCGAGTCTTGTGCCTGGCCCGGTGGACGGCAGGCCGGGGGTGCGGTGAGCCGGACGGGATCAGCTGATAGATCTTGTCGTAGCCGCTGAGATAGAGGTGCCCGCGGTCGGCAATCATCGGGGTGAACGCGCCGTCGGAGAAGCTGTACTCGACCCGTCCCGTGGTCGCGTTCAGCCCGATCGTGCGGCGGCTGCCGAGCACGGAGTAGTAGACGATGTTATTGATGATCGTGGAGGACCCGGAGATGCGCCCACCCGAGGGATGCGCCCAGCGGACGGCGCCGGAGCGCGCGTTGAGGGCGTAGAACTCGCCGTTGTAGGACCCCACGTAAACCGTCGGGCCGAGCCCGGGGACATCGGCGACCGAGGCGGACGCGTACACGTAGGCCCCGGTGGAGTGAGACCAGCCCAGCTGCCCGTTCCCCGCCGCGAATGAGTAGACGAACCCGTCGGTGTTGCCGAGGTACACCCGGCCGAAGGCCACCGCCGGTGTCGAATAGAAGTTGCCGCTGCCGAACCCGAACTGGCTCCCGCTCGTGCTGGCAGACCACACCCGGTGGCCGTTGAGGCCGCGGATCGCATAGACCCGGCCGGCATAGTCACCGAAGTAGAGGAGGCCGCCGGACAGGGCCAAACCGCCCTTCACCGCGGCGCTGGCCTGAAAGGTCCATTCGATCCGGCCGTTGGTCACGTTGAGCCCGTAGACCGTGCCCGCCTGGTCGCCCAGGTACACCGAATGCCCGGACACCAGCGGCGAGGACTCGGTACCCGAGGGGACGTTCCGGGACCACACCACGTGGCCGGTCCGCATCGACAGGGCGGCCACGCGGCCCCCGCCTGGGGAGGAGCCGTGGTCGGCGAGCAGGGGCACGACGATCAGCCGCTGGCGGCGGGCAATCGCCGGAGAGGCGGCGCTCAGCGTCCCCAGATGGGTGAGCCAGATCTGCTTGCCGGTGATTGTGTTCACCGCTTTGGCGGTGGCGCCGTCATCGATGAAGTACATGACGTGTCCCTCGATGACCGGAGGGAACTCGATCAGCGCATTGCCCCCGAAGCGCCAGCCCACATGGAACGGTGGGCGCAGGTTGCTCTGGCCCGTGAAGGACCGCGTGCGGGTGTCGTTATAGCCGTATAGCGGCCACAGGAAGGTGGGCGGCTTGGCCTTCTTCTTCTTGTTGATGGGCGGCGGCGGCGTCGCGGTGGTAATCGGTGCCGTGAACGGAACACCCGAGTTGGTCACGTTCCCCGGTTTGTGCAGCAGCACGAATGCCACCACGCCGGCGATGACCACCACGATCAGGACCGCCAGGGCGAGGAGCCATCGTCGCCACCGCCGCGACCCTGCACTCAGCATCCGGGCAAGGGTAGTGGCGGGCAGGTTGGGCTGCGGTTACCGCTGCCGTCACCGCCAGGCAGGAAGATGGGGGGATGGACTGGCCAGGACCGGAGGAGCTGTTCGAACGTGCTCGGGCCCTGCCTGCCGTGGCCGGTGTCCTCAGGCGCCTGCCCGCCGCCACCGAGCTTCGAGTGGCCTTGGTGGGAGGCGCCGTGCGGGACCTCATTCTCGAATTACCCGTCGAGGATGTCGATCTGGCGGTGGAGGGTCCCGTCGAGCCGGTGGTGGCCTGCCTGGGTGGCCCGGCCCGCAGCCATATCCGGTTTGGGACGGCCACGGTCGAGGTCGACGGCTCGAGGCTTGATCTGGCGCGCACCCGCCGGGAGAGCTATCCCCGGCCGGGCGCTCTGCCGGAGGTGGCGCCGGCCAGTCTTGAGGAAGACCTCGGCCGGCGCGATTTCACGGTCAACGCGCTCGCTCTGCCGATCACGGGTCCAGACGCTGGGCGGCTCCTGGCCGCTCCCCAGGCGCGTCCAGACCTGGAACGGGGCTGGCTCCGGGTGCTGCACGCCGCCAGCTTCCTCGATGACCCGACGCGGCTGCTCCGGCTGGCTCGCTACCGAGCCCGTCTGGATTTCGAGATCGAGCCGGAGACGGCCCAGCTGGCCCGAGCGGCCGTCGAGGGCCGGGCGCTGGACAGCGTGACCGGCCCGCGGATCGGGCACGAGCTCGAGCTGATCTGCCGGGAGATCGACCCTGTAGCGCCGTGGGAAGCGCTCCGGAGCCTTGGAGTGGATGAGGCGGTCCAGCCTGGTTTTGGGTTGAGAGATCCGGAACTGGCGAGGCGCGCGCTGGCCTTCCTGCCCGCGGAGGGACGGCCTGACGTGGTCCTGCTGGCTCTGGCCCTGGACGGGGTGGACCGAGACGAGCGGACGGGTCTCCTGGATCGCCTCGGGGTTCCGGCTCGCACGCGGGATGACGCGGTTTCGGTGGCCAACCGGGCCGCGGAAGTTGTGCAGGCTTTGCAGCGGAGCAGCTCGGCCTCGGAGATCGCCGCCGTCCTGGAGACGGCGGCCGGGGTGGAGCTGGCGGCGACGGCGGGGGCGATGGGGGCCGAGGCCTCGGCCCGGGAGTGGCTCGGGCATCTGCGCCACCTGCGCCTGGAGATCAGCGGACAGGACCTGCTGGCCGCCGGAGTACCTCCCGGCCCGGCGATCGGCGCCGGCCTGAGTGCCGCTCGGGCGGCGCTGCTGGAAGGGCAGGCCGGCTCTCGCGAGGAGCAGCTGGCCGCGGCGGTTCGGGCGGCCCGGGAAGCCGGGTAGGCTGGGCCCGATGGCATCTGCACCGGTTTCGCGGGCCGCGCCCTTCCGGCGCGAAGGCCAGCACTTCGCCATCGACCTGCCCGGAGCCACCGCTGTCTTCACGACCCGGCGCGGGGGCCACTCCACCGGCCCGTACGCGTCCCTGAACCTGGGCCGCCTGACCGATGACGATCCCGAGGCGGTGCAGGCCAACCTTCGGACGGTGAGGGACGAGTTCGGGGTCCGCTTGATGTGGGGACGACAGGTGCACGGGACCGAGGTGGTCCTGCACACCGAGGCTGACGGAGGGCCGCCGGCCGAGCCCGAACCCTCGCCTCGGGAAGGTGACGGGCGGATCACCACGGTGCGCGGCCTGGCTCCGATGGTGCTGACGGCGGACTGTCTGGCCGTGATCGTGGCCGGGGAGGGCGGAGCGGGTGCGCTGCACGCGGGCTGGCGAGGTCTGGCCGGCGGGGTGCTCGGCGCGGGCGTCGCGCGCCTGCGGGCTGAAGGGGTCGACGGAGAATTGCAGGCTGCGATCGGTCCGCACGCGAGGGTGTGCTGCTACGAGGTGGGGGAGGAGGTACACGAAGCGTTCGCGGCCGGGGGGTACGGGGACGCCAGGTCCGGGCGGCATCTCGATATGACCCGCATCGCCGAGGGGCAACTGCGCGCGGCTGGGGTCTCACGGGTCCACGATCTCGGCCTGTGCACCATGTGCGCCGATCCTGGCTTGTTCTACTCACACCGCCGCGAGCATGGGGTGACCGGCCGGCAGGCCGGGCTGGCATGGTTGAACTGATCCGCGGCCTCCGCGCGGACCGTGTGCGGGAGAACCTCGAGCAGGTAGGAGACCGGATCCGGGAGGCGGGCCGCGATCCAGACGATGTGGAGATTCTGGCCGCGGTCAAGTACGTGGCGGAGGAAGAGCTGGGCACCCTGGCCGAAGCCGGCCTGACTTTGTTGGGGGAGAACCGAGCCCAGGACCTGGTGAGCAAGGCGGAGGCGTATCCGGACCAGTTCACCTGGGATTTCATTGGGAGTCTGCAGAGCCGCAAGGTCCCCCTGCTGCTCCCTCACGTTCGCTACATCCAGACGGTGGCCAGCGACTCGGCGCTCGCCCAGCTCGAGCGCCACCGGGATGCGACCGACCGGCCGCCGCGGGTACTCGTAGAGGTCAACGTGGCCGCGGAGGCCGGCAAGGCCGGGATCGCGCCGGATGAGCTGGCCGATTTTCTCGATCGCTGTCCGGTCGAGGTGGCCGGCCTGATGACGATGCCGCCCCTGGCTCGTCGAGCCGAGGACAGCCGCGTTCACTTCGCGGCTCTGCGGGAACTGGCCGAGGGCCACGGGCTGCGCGAGCTGTCGATGGGCACGAGCCAGGACTACGCGATTGCGGTCCAGGAGGGAGCGACAATCATCCGGCTCGGCAGCACCCTGTTCGCCGCCTGAGCGGGGTGCATTGGCATCTTGGCGCCCGCGCGGGGGTCCCAGGCGCCATAATCCCGGCAGGGAAATCCTGCATCGGCGCGAAACTCGACCTCCAGCATGGCATTCCGTGACACATGGCATCGCACGCTCGTCTACTTCGGCCTGGCCGAGGATGAGGCGTACGAGGAAGCGGACCTGGAGCCCTATCCGGAGCCGGAGGTTGAAATGCAGGACACCTACCGCGAGCGGCCCAACGTCCGGCGCCTCAGCTCGCGCCGCCGTCGAGACGACGACTTCGACGACATCTTCGCCGACGACCCCAACGATCGGCGGACCACCACGCTACGTCCCGTCGGCCGGGGCAATGGCCGGGCGACCGGAGACGTCCGCGTCCATTTCGTGGCGCCCAAGAGCTTCAACGACGTCCAGGACGTAGCCGACAAGTTCAAGGACTCGATCCCGGTCATTCTGAACCTGCAGGGCACCGACAACGACCTGAGCAAGCGGCTGATCGACTTCTCCAGCGGGCTCACGTATGCGCTCGACGGCGGCATGCAGCGGATCGCCGACAAGGTGTTCCTGCTCACCCCACACAACGTTGAGGTGTCCGCGGAAGAGCGGGCCCGGCTGATCGAGAAAGGCTTCTTCAACCAGTCCTGAGCCGGGCGCTGGACTGACGAGGCCCCCCAGTACGCTTCGCAGCATGCAGATCGGACTGATCGGCGCCGGCAACATGGCCCGCGCCATGGCACGCGGTTGGGGTCAGCCGATCCTGTGTGCGGACAGTGGATCCGGGCGAGCGAGTGAGCTGGTGGCCGAGCTCGGGGGCGAGGTCCTGTCCAGCGTCGAAGTCGCTCGCCGGGCCGACGTCGTGGTGCTCTGCCACAAGCCGGCTCAGCTGGACCAGGTAGCCAAGGAAATCGCCGGGGTGGCGAAGTGCGTGGTGTCCGTGCTCGGTGCCACGACCACGGGTCGGGTGCAGGCGGCTTATCCGGAGACCCCCGTTTTCGTGTTTATCCCGAACACCCCGGTCGAGGTGCGTCGCGGGGTGATTGCCTACGCGGAGCGGCCGCCCGCCGTGGCCGCGAACGCTAGCGTGGCTGACCCGGAGCTGGAGCCGCAGGTCCTGGAGCTCTTCGGGCGCCTCGGGCGGGTGGTCCGCATTCCGGACAAGCTGGTCGACGCGGCCACCTCGATCAGCGGCGTGGGGCCGGCCTACCTGGCTGTGGTGGCCGAAGCGCAGGTCGACGCCGCGGTGCGTCACGGGGTTCCGGCGGCCCTGGCCGCCGAGCTGGTCGTCGAGACGATCGCCGGTTCAGCCGCCCTGCTCGGCCAGCGCGGCTACGACACGCTGGCCGTCCGCCGGGAGGTCACCTCCCCTGGTGGCTCCACCTCCCGGGGACTGGCAGCGCTGGAGCGCTCCGGTGTCCGGGCCGCCTTCCAGGCCGCGATGGACGCGTCGGTGACTCCGGCGAACGGAAGCGCCTGATGGTTCTCCTCGCCACGACCCGGGACACGATCGGGAACTACGTGTGGGCCGTATTCGAGGTCTACATCATCTTGATCCTGCTCTACATCCTGGCCAACCTGCTGCTGTCCTTCGGGATGCGACCGCCCTACTCGCGTGCGTTCGACGCGGTTCTGGGGTTTCTCAGAGACGTGAGCGAGCCCTACCTGCGCTTGTTCCGGAAGTTCATCCCGGCAATCGGGATGTTCGACCTCAGCCCGATGATCGCGATCATCGTTCTGTACATCGTCGGGACGCTGATCCAGAACGCGATCAAGGGTTGAGCTCCGGTTCGGCCGAGATGTTGAGCAGGCTGCCCCCCCGGCCCGCCGCAGCCAGGCGCCAGGCGTTCGGCCGCGCCGCTGCCGTGCTCCTGTGGGTGCTGGCGCTCGACCAGGTGAGCAAGCACACGATCGGCACCTCGATCCAGCCCGGGCAGGTCAAGACCCTGGTGCCGGGCGTGCTTCATCTGGTCTACGTGCGCAACACCGGCGTGGCGTTCGGAGTCCTGGGGGGCGGCGGAGCGCTCGTCTACATCTTGGAGGGGGTGGCGCTGGTCGCCCTGATTGCCTACCTGTCGGTACGCCCGGAGCGGCCCTGGTTGTGGCTGCCCACCGGAATGCTGCTCGGCGGCGCCGTCGGCAACCTGATCGACCGGGTGGCACGCGGGTCGGTGATCGACTTCATCAAGCTGCCGCACTGGCCGGCGTTCAACCTGGCCGACGTGTCCATCACGTTCGGGGTGATCATCCTGGTGCTGGTCGTGGAGGGCGGACGTCCATCGGGCCGGGAGTCGTGAGCCTCGAGCGGTCCGTCGGCGCCCGGGAAACCGGACAGCGCCTGGATCGCTTCCTGGCCGATCTGGTCGGCTCTCGCTCCCAGGCCGCCCGGCTGATCGAAGCCGGCCTCGTGCAGGTTGACGGGCACCCGGCCGCCAAGCGGCACCTAGTGGAGGAGGGCGAGTGCGTCCACGTCGAGGACTCGGTGGCTCCCTCGGATCCCGCCGGCCCGGCGGTGGCGGTCCCGTTTCGGGTGGCCTACGAAGACGCGTATCTGCTCGTGGTGGACAAGCCCGCCGGAGTGGTGGTCCACCCGGCTCGAGGCCACAGCACCGGAACCCTCGCGCAGGCCCTGGCCGGGAGGGCGGCCGGGGGGGAGGACCCGGGCCGGCCGGGGATCGTGCACCGCCTGGACAGGGATACCTCGGGCCTGCTCGTGGTGGCCAAGAACGACGAAGTGCACCGGGCGCTGAAGGCCCAGCTGGCGGCGCGGGAGCTGCACCGGGAGTACCTGGCTCTGGTGGACGGAGTGCCGCCCGCGCGCTCGGGCACGGTAGACGCCCCGATCGGGCGCGACCGACGCGACCGGCTGATCGTGTCCCTGGACACGGATGCCCCCCGGGAGGCGGTCACCCATTTCGAGGTGCTGCGGAGCTTCGGCTCGGCCGCGCTTGTGAAAGTCGTGCTCGACACCGGACGTACGCACCAGATCCGTGTGCACATGGCGGCGATCGGACATCCGGTCACCGGCGACCGGGCGTACGGCGGTTCCGCCCGGTTCGGGCTGGAACGCCAGTTCCTGCACGCGGCCCGGTTGTCGTTTGCCCACCCGGTGACCGGACAGGCGCTGGACCTGGAGTCTCCATTGCCGGATGATCTGGCCGGGGCGCTCGAGCTGGCCGGCGCCGCCACCGGATAGGGCTCCAGCGAGCACATGGGATTTCAAGTGGGCGATTTGCTCGCGGGGAGCCGTTTTTCGGCCCCGAACGCGCACTCCGCGGCGTGGGTGTTCAGTTTGCTCGCTAGAGGCCGCTTGCCAGGGCCAGCCAGCGCGATTTGCCCGAGCTCACGCCCGGCACGCGACAGACGCCTTATCGGAGGTGAAACGCGGCGGGACGGCCCGTCCAAAAGCCGTCCCGCCGCCAATCGAGCCGATCTACCGGAGGTAGGGAAAGGACGACCGGCTCGAAGAGGGGCCGCGGGGGTAGGGTCCGCGACCGCCTACATGAATGACAACGGACTCTACCCCCGGATCTTGCGTAAACTCGGAGGACAGGTTCCATCCATTCGTCCTCCGGATGGGAAGCCGCGACCCTGCCCCGCACGTTGTGCGGGGTCCGCGGAGCACCTCCCGCCGGAGCTGTATCGCCAAATTCAAAAAGGGAGTAACCGTGGCTCAGATAGGCATCAGGGAGCTGCTGGAGGCCGGCGTGCATTTCGGCCACCAGACGCGCCGTTGGAATCCCAAGATGAGGCGTTTCATCTTCGGGGAACGCGACGGCATCTACATCATCGACCTCGTCCAGACCGAAGAGCTCCTGGAGCGGGCTCGCCAGTTCGCCGAGCAGATCGCTCGCCGCGGCGGCACGGTCATGTTCGTGGGCACCAAGAAGCAGGCTCGTGACGCGATCAAAGAGATCGCCGAGTCGGCCGACATGCCCTACGTCAACAACCGGTGGCTGGGCGGGCTTCTGACCAACTTCCAGACTATCTCGGCCCGGATCAAGCGCCTGCACGACCTGGAGCGCTACGAGACCGAGGGCCAGCTGCAGCTGCTGCCCACGCGGGAGCGGATGGCCGCCCAGGCCGACCTGGCGAAGCTCCGGGCCAATCTGGGCGGGGTCAAGAACATGCAGCGCCCTCCGGACGCCGTGTTCGTGATCGACCTCAAGACCGAGGCGATCGCGGTCAAGGAGGCACAGCGACTACGGATCCCGATCATCGGGCTGGTCGACACCAACTGCGACCCCGAGGGGATCGACTTCGTGATCCCGGGCAACGACGATGCAATCCGGTCCTGTGCCGCCGTCACGCAGGCCATCGGCGACGTGGTGGCCCAGGGTCATGGCGTGTTCCGGGCCGAAGAGGAGCGGGCGCGGCAGGAGCGGGAGCGGCGTGAGGCGGAGGAACGGGCTCGTAGAGAGGCCGAGGAGCAGGCACGGCGCGAGGCCGAGGAAAAGGCGCGAGCGGAAGCTGAGGCGGCTGCGGCGGCCAAGGCTGAGGCAGAGGCGGCTCAGGCAGCCGAGGCATCGGCGGCTGCTCCGGCGGCCGAGTCCGCGGCCTCATCCGAGACCGCCGCCGCGCGAGCGGCCTCGGATGAACCCGCTGCCCCGGCCCCTGAGGCGCCAGCTCAAGCTGAGCCGGCTCCGCCTGAGGACGTACCGGACGCGACCGCTAGCGCCGCGCCGGTGGCCACTCCCCCTGACGCAAGGGAGAGCGAGGCGGAAGCTGCGCCATCGCCGGCGGCTGCTCCGGCTGAGCCTGCTGAAGCTTCGGCCGAGGAGGCTCCTGCCGAGACGGCCACCGAGACTCCTGCCGAGAACTCACAGGGGAACGCATGAGCGCGATCACTGCGCAGGACGTCAAGGCACTCAGAGACCGCACCGGGGCGGCGATGATGGCGTGCAAGAACGCCCTTACCGAGTCCGACGGTGATATCGACAAGGCCGTCGAGCTGCTCCGGGCCCGGGGCGAGGCTCAGGCGGCCAAACGCTCCGGACGCGAGGCGGCCGAGGGCACCATTCAGTCCTACATCCATGCCGGCGGCAAAATCGGCGTGCTGGTGGAGGTCGACTGCGAGACCGACTTCGTGGCCCGCAACGACAACTTCGTGGCCTTCGCCCGGGATTTGGCTCTGCACATCGCGGCCAGTCCGCAGATACTGGCGGTCAGTGAGACCGAGGTGCCGGCGGAGGATCGCGAGCGTGAGGTGAGGATCGCCACCGAGCAGGCGGCCGACCGCCCCGAGAACGTACGCGAGCGCATCGTGCAGGGAAAGATCGACAAGTGGCTGGACGAGGTCGTTCTGCTGCGTCAGACCCACGTGAACACCGACAAGTACGAGAATCAGACGATCGAGGACATCCGGGCCAAGCTGGCGGCCGACACCGGGGAGAACGTCGTGGTCCGGCGCTTCGCTCGGTTCCAAGTCGGCGCCTGAGACGGACGGAGGGCACGTGGAAGCGAGGGGCGCGTCAGGCCAACCGGCCTACAGCCGGATCCTGCTGAAGCTGTCCGGGGAGGCCCTGATGGGCTCCCGGGACTACGGGACGGATCCCGAGTGCGTGCGCGAGATCGCCTCCGAGGTGGCCCAGGTCCACGCGCTGGGCATCGAGGTGGCGATCGTCGTGGGCGGCGGCAACATCTACCGGGGGCTGGCGGCTGCCGCGCGGGGGATGGACCGGGCCACCGGCGACTACATGGGGATGCTGGCCACCGTGCTCAACGCGCTCGCGCTGCAGGATGC
>DASZNA010000116.1:0-2341 GCA_035551655.1 Solirubrobacteraceae bacterium | reverse complement strand
CTCGGCGAGCTGAACGTGGCGTTGGGTGTGTCCGTCCTAAGGGGGCGGGCATACCATCCACGTCTAATCGACAGCCAGAACCGGAGCTTCGGTCAGCGCTCTACGGGTTGAGCCTCGCGTGCCGACCGCGCAGCATATGCGGCCACCTGCCCCTCGAACTCGGCCCACCACAGTGGTTCGTCATTCCCGCCTCCGCCCGGGCTGTCGGAGCTGACAGTCGGTGCGCCACCCCCGCCGCCGTCGCGATGATCCTCCTCCTCGGCTGTGGCGAGATGGATCGCGATACCCATCGCCACGGCGCTCAGAGCGAACACAAACCCGGTAATTGCCATCATCCATAGTGGCCCCCGGAGCACGAGTACCAGGACCCACGCCCCCCAGGCGCCCGATACGCCGAAGCCCGCAACCAATGGACGAACCACTCTCGACATGCTCACCCGGAGCGCAACCCAAAGTAGCGCCAGGTTCGCCGCCTCGACGGTCACGACAGACAGGACGATCACGTAGCTCACGGTAAGGCTGATGGACCGGGTCGCATCATCTCACGGCCAGCTCTCCGCGACCAGTCCTCCGATCGGCTCCCATCCGTCGTCGAGGCTCGAATAACCCAGTCGCGCTTCACTGCAGCCAATGAACTCGCTCTACGTTCCGCCACGGCAGGTGACCACGCTCGACGACTGCCTGTACTACCACACGATGGATCTGCCCGAAGTGGGCCTCGTCCGGGGTCCCTGGGACCTGCGGGGTGGAGAGGACGCATACCTCGGAGGAATCGACCTGGGCGGCCGGACCGTGCTCGAGATGGGCCCCGCCAGTGGGTTCCTCACGGCCCACATGGAGTCGGCCGGCGCGACGGTCACCGCCGTGGAGCTGGGGGCCGAGCACCAGTGGGACGTCGTGCCCCAGCGGACCCACGATCTTTCGGACATCTTGGGGGACCGGGTGGGCGTGATGGAGCGGCTCAGGAATTCGTTCTGGTTCACGCATCGCCTCCTCGGACTCTCTGCTCGTGTTCACCAGGGCACGGCATACGCGCTTCCGCCCGAGCTCGGCCGGTTCAAGGTGGCGGTAATGGCGGCGATCCTTCTCCACACCCGAAGCCCGGTGGCCGTGCTGGAGCGAGTCGCTGACCACGTCGACGACGCCCTGGTCATCGTCGAGCGCCACTACCCCGAACTAGACGGCGCTCCGGTGTGCCGGTTGGAGCCGACGGCGGAAAACCAGGTCTGGGACACCTGGTGGGCATTCAGCCCCGAGTTCTTCACCACGTTTGCTGCCGTGCTCGGGTTCTCGCGCGCCGAGGTTACCTTCCACGATCAGACGCACCGCTACGGCGAGGATTTGCAGGAAACCATGCCGTTGCGGCTGTTCACCGTCATCGCACGGCGATAGCTTCCTCATTCAGCGAAGCCGAACTCCCGCCTCGCTGCCGGGATGGCCGGGCGAGGCACGCGCGGATCAGGGCCCCCCGTTCGAAGGTTCCTAACTGCAAAGCGGCTGCGACCACAGCCGCCACTCCGAATGCCGGCGCCGTACCGGCCGGCCCGATCAGCAGCGCCACCACCAAGCAGAAGCCGACGAACCCGGACATCCCGCACACCATCCCGCCAAGCAGCTCGGTGACGGCGGCGGCGCCGTCCCGGCGGTGGGTGCGTGTGGCCAGCACCGAAGCAAGAACCGGCAACCCCGCCAGCATTCCGCCGATCAACGGCCCCACTCGCCCGGCCGCGACCGCGAGCCCCGCCACCAGGGCTGTGGTCAGTCCCATCCGAAGCGCAATTTCGCCCAGATCTCCGGCATCCGCCTGGTCAGTCTCGGGGGATTTTCGGATGTCCGTCCGGTCGTGCCCGGCCGTCCGGTCGTGCCCGGCCGGCGGCGCCAAGGCCCGGAGACCGAGATAGGCAGTGGCGAGGGAAATCGTGGCCACGAGGAGCCCGCCCGGGAAACCCAGGTGCTTGCTCATCCATCCCACCGGTACCGCTAGCGCCCCGGCACATAGCCATCCCACGGCCAGACTTGCACGCCAGCGAGCTCGCCGCGCTGTTCTTGCGTACGCGTACGCGAAAGCGGCCAGAGTGGCCAGCCCAAGCAGGGTCCCGTTAGCCGCCCGCGCCGCGAATGCCGTGCCGTGTTGCTGGGCAGTGATCAACAGGACCGGTCCGACGACCGCCGGGAAGGCGCTGACAAGCCCGCCAGCGGGCGCCCCCCGGCGGCGGGCGACCATGGTCGAGCAGGCGACCAGGATCGGCGCCAGCACCAGCTCCGGAAGCACGTTCAGCACAGTGTGAGGCTAGAACGCGGCGGACCGAGCTCCGCGCGAGGCACGGGGGAGCAGGACGCC
>DASZNA010000115.1:0-1775 GCA_035551655.1 Solirubrobacteraceae bacterium | reverse complement strand
GTCCCCGCTCTTGGCCGTCTTGGCCACGCGGTCCAGGCGTCGCTCAGCCTGCTCGAGGTCGGCGTAGACCAGCTCGGTCTCGATCGTGTCGATGTCGCTCAGCGGATCGACCCGTCCCTCCGGATGCACGACGGAGCTGTCGTCGTGCACCCGCACCACGTGCAGGATCGCGTCCGTCTCGCGGATGTTGGCCAGGAACTTGTTGCCCAGGCCCTCGCCGCGGTGGGCTCCAGCCACGAGCCCCGCGATGTCATGGAAGGCGATCGTGTCCGGCACCACCTTGGAGGCCCGGATCGTCTCGGCCACCTCGTTGAGCCGCTCGTCGGTCACCGGGACCACCGCGACGTTCGGCTCGATCGTGGTGAACGGGTAGTTGGCCGCCTCGGCCGCCACGCCGGTCAGCGCCGAGAACAGCGAGGACTTGCCGGCATTCGGCATCCCCACGATTCCCACCTTCATCGGCATCCGGCACCCCCGGCCATCGCTGCGGCGCCGCCCCGCCTCCGGACGGGCGTTCCCAGAGCGGTCCCCAGCGCCGCCCCGGCCACGACGTCGCTCGGATAGTGCACGCCCAGGTAGGGGCGGGTCAGCGCAAACGCGATCGCCGCTGCGTACAGCCAGCCACCCGGCACGAGATCCCGATACGCGGCCGCCGCGGCAAACGAGGTGGTCGCGTGGGCACTGGGGAAGGACAGTCGCGACACGGTGGAGGTCAGCGGAGGCAGGTCCGGCAGTTCGGGGCGCCGGCGCCGGACCGCCAGCTTGACCGCGAAGTTCAGACCGTAGGCGGCGATCACGGTGCTGCATCCGCGCAACCACAACCGCCGGGCGCCCGGGCGCGGGTCGACCAGCCCGCCCGCCAGTCCGAGCCCGATCCAGATCGCTGCGTGCTCGCCGAGCTTGGAGTAGGCGGCGGCAGACCGTTCGACTGCCGGACGATGGCCGCTCGTGCGCATCCGCTCAAGCAGCCAGCGGTCGGCGTCGAGAAGTCGGTGGGATGCCGGACGATCGGACACGGCCCGTCACTGTAGGGGCGACAGCCCCAGCTGGCGGCCCGACCAAGACCTTGTGCCACTCCGTACTAAATACTCAGCGCAAAAGGGTTGTTATCACGGTAGTAGAGGTCTGGCCGTCAGGCCATCATTCGGCGTGCCCTACCGGGGGCTGCGAAAACAAAAGGCCGTAGGCCGGCTTCATCCCCCGACCTGATGGCCTGTCAGCAGATGGCACGTACGGTCCAACCGACGTGGACCTGCCCAGTGAGCTTCTCCAGCCACTGACTAGACGTCCGCCACGGGCGCCTGAGGGGGCAGCAGTGTGGGGGCAACCGGGGGAAGAAGGGGCAGCAAGAAGTGGGGGCAAATCTGGACCGGGGCAAAGTAGTGGGGGTCACCCGGTTCTCGCCGCAAGGCGGGGACCGGGTTTCTTTTTGCCCGCCGCCGCGACGCCCGCCGCTCCCGCGGCGCCGCCGCGCTGGTGACCTGAGTCGCTAGAACCCGACCCGGTGCTCCTCGTGCTCGACCAGCACGTAGTCGACCTTGGTCAGGTCGAGCGCCACCGTCCCATCCTCGGCGGTGAGCTCATGCCAGCCGCTCGATCCCAGGGCCGAGCGCAGTTGCGACAGCTCATCCGGCTTCACCCGAGCCGCCAGGACCTGGCCGCCGTGAAAGCCGATGCTGATCTTCTGGGGTCTCTCGCTGGTGCTCATATGGGGATCAGTGGCTCCCTTCCGCGGGTTGGACGATTTCGACAAGTACCCCTCCGGTGGAACCGGG
>DASZNA010000114.1:0-61619 GCA_035551655.1 Solirubrobacteraceae bacterium | reverse complement strand
CTGTCCCAGGGTCACCTGGACTCCCAATCCATCCATCAATCCGCTCAGGCTGAGCGCGAAGTCGTCGGGATCGGCGTCGCGCGTGAACTCCCCGCTGGCCTGTCCCTCTCGGACGATGTCGGCGATCAGGTCCCGCTGCCGGCGATCCAGGCGGAAGTACCGCTCGGCCACCGCCGGCTCTCGTCGGGCCCGCACCCACACCTCCATCCACAGCGTGTAGTCACCGCTGATCCCGCCCGGGCCGAGGCTGGTCTGTTCGATCAGATACACGAGCTTGTCCGCCGCCCGGTGACGGCGGCTCTGGCCCGCCTCGAGCCGCTCGTAGAAGTCACGATCGGTCTGGTCGACCGCCTCTTCCAGCAACTCGTCCTTGGACTCGAAGTAGTAGAGGATGGTCGGCGAACTTGTCCCGGCCCGCTCGGCGATATCACCGATCCGGGTGTCGAACAACCCTCGCTCATACAGGACCTCAGCGGCGGCGGCCACGATCTGTGGCCGGCGCAGGTGCTCGACCTTTGGCCGTGGACTCATGCCTCTCCTGAATCAGGCGGCGCCCCTCGTTGCGCCGCGACCCGGTTTGCTGAACGGCGGTTCAGGAAACTACTGCGGCCGGACCGGAGATGTCAAGACCTTTGAGCGGTCGACCGCGGAATTAATCTCATGCCAACTTCTTGCCGGTGCAGCACCGGTTCGGGTGCCTCGGCCAGCCCGGCCGGGCTGACACTCAGGCCCAGTTCGTGGGCCACCGCGGCCCGCACGGTCTGCCGGGCCCGGGCCAAGGACATCTGGGGGTCACCGATGATCGTGCGAACGCCAACGCCATCGAGGAGGGCCAGAATGCGATCTCCGACCTCGTCCGGGTCGCACCGGGCGAATTCACCGGCGGCCACGCCGGCGGCGATCTCGTCGGCAAACCAGGCGTGTAGCCGGGAGTACAGCTCTCCCGCGAACGGCCGTAGCTGCTCGTTGCGGGCGGCCTGGTGCCAAAGCTCAACCCAGAGCAGCCAGTCGTCGTGCAATTCAGGTGAGGTGGGCAGGCAGCCCTCCAGCATCGCCTCCAGGCGCTCGGCGTGGCTGGTCGCGATCTCCGATCCGCTTGAGATCCGGCGCTCCTCGGCGTAGTTGTAGGAGTAGTCGAGCGCTTCGGCCAGGAGCGCTTCGCGCGTGGCGAAGTGGTAGTGCACGAGGGCCGGGGAAACACCCGCATCCATGGCGATCCGAGCGATCCGCACGCCCTCCATGCCCTCCCGGGCAATCCGGCGGACCGCTGCGGCGAGGATCCGCTCCCGGGCTGGTCGGGCGGGTTGGCTCACGGGAACCTGGGCTCAGTCATCGAGATCCAGATCGGCGCGAATCCGGTCGGCGAACCAGGCCACCGCCGCCTCGCGGCGGGACAGCGGGCCGCACACATAGTCGCGGGTGTGCGCTCCGGCCTGGACGTTGCGCACCAGGTCGACGTCCTCATCCAGCACCAGAGTGTTCAGCCGCTGATTGGCCCACTGCACGAACCGGGTGCGTGGGCTGGCATTGGCCGGGCGGAAGGATCCGAACACATCCTGGGTGCGGCCCACGCCGTCGGGCAGGATTTGCCACGTCCCGATCTGATCGGGGTACAGGTCGATCGTCGTGTTCGGGTAGATGAACACGTAGCGCCAGATCCGCCGATCCGCCTCGCTCAGGCCGGGCATCGGCTCGGCCAGCTGCATGTACAGGCGCTCCAGCCGGTTGCTGGATGGCTTCTCGCGCAGCGGGGCGTCGAACCACACCCAGTTGTCGTGCACCTCGGCCTCGTAGCGCTTGTAGTCGTACATCCGCATCAGCCCGGGATGGGCGATCGGCACGTGATAGCCCTCCATGTAGTTCTCCGCCACCACCTTCCAGTTGGCCGGCTGACCGCCGTCACTCTCGGGGTCACTGGGCCGCGCACGGAACAGGCGGGCAAGCGGGTTGTGCGCTTCGGAGGAGTCCGGGATCGGCTGCAGTGTCTCGATCCGGTAAGGCGCCAGTCGCTCCGCCAGTCCCTCCACCTGCCGGGCCAGTGGCGGCGCGTCGAGATCCAGGTTGACGAAGATCAGCCCGCAGAACTCTTCGATCGCGACCGGGAACAGCCCGAGCTTTGATTTGTCGAGTCGCTCGCCGAATGTCATGCCCTCCGGGACGCCGATCAGGGTGCCGTCGAAGCGGTAGGTCCAGCCGTGGTAGCGGCAGCGGATCGCGCCCTTGCACTGGCCTTCGCCACTGAGCAGACGGGAGGCCCGATGCCGGCACACGTTGCGATAGGCGCGAAGCTCGCCGTGCTCGTCGCGCAGGACGAGCACGGGCTGATCCCCGGCGCTGGCCGTCATATAGCTCCCGGGTCGCGGCAGCGAGGAGACGTGCCCGGCCAGCTGCCAGGTGCGCTCGAAGATCAGCCGCTGCTCGGCTTCGAGCACCTCAGGATCGAGGTACAGGCGAGGCAGGAGGGCCTCTCCCGACTGGGCGGCGAGGGGCGATGGATGCACATCAGAAACGGTCATAGGCTCTACATCCTGACTTTGTGATCAGTGTATGCTAACCCGGTGGTCAAGCGCGGTGCGTGGTTGTCTGTGACGCCGGAACCCGAACGGGAGCTCCCGCTCGCCGCCGCCACGCTGCGCGCGGGTGGTCGGCCGGACCGGTCGGCCGTTCAGGCCGAGGAGTCGCGGATCGAGCACCTCCTGCTGCACGGAAGCCAGCGCCGCTGGATCAGCTACCTGCACGAGGTGGCGAAGCTGATTGACACCCGCGCCGCCAACCCGGACGCGGAGGTTCGCCGGCAGCGCGCTCGCGCCATCAAAGTCCTGGCCAATCATCACAACCTTCTTCTGGGACTGCCGGGCCGCGGAGCCCGCTGGACGCAGTCTGACCGGGCGCGCCTGGACCGGGCCGCCGCTACCGCAACCACAATCGAACGAGGGCACGTATGACAGCCACGACCAGCCATCCACTGTCCATCACTGACGCCGAGTTGACCGACGACCAGCGGGAGCTGCAACGGCGCGCCCGCGAGTTCGTCGACACCGTCCTGATCCCACTCGAGGTCAAGGCTGAGCGGCTGGGCGGCCGCCTGCCCGCCGAGACAATCGAGGGGATCAAACGACAGGCGATCGCCGCCCGGCTGAACGGCGGCCGGGTACCGGCCGAGTACGGCGGCCAGGGTTGGTCGATGCTCGAATGGTTTCTGGTCAACGAGCAGTTCGGCCGGGTCACCGGCGGGCTGCACTGGCACGTGCCCAACGTCTACAACGTGCTCGTCCAGGGCACGCCCGAGCAGATCGAGAGCTACCTGGTTCCGGCGCTGCGGGGCGAGGGCGGCGACGCCTACGCGGTGACCGAGGCGGAGGCCGGTTCCGACCCGGCCGGCATCGCGTCCACTGCCCACGCCACCGATTCGGGCTGGCGGATCAACGGCGAGAAATGGTTCGTCACCTCGGGCGACGTCGCTCGCGTGCTGATCGTCATGGCCAACGTGATCGACGGTTCCGACCGGTTGCCAACGCTGTTCCTGGTGACGCCCGACGCCCCCGGCGTGGAGTACACCGATGATCCGGCATACACGCACAACTACCCGCACGGCCACCCGACGATCAAGTTCACCGACGTGGAGGTCCCGGCCGACGCGGTGATCGGCGGCGTGGGCAACGGCGAGATGCTTCAGCGGGGCTGGTTCACCGAGGAGCGGTTGGGCATCGCCACCCATGGCCTCGGGGCCATGTGGCGGCTTTTGGAGGAGACGACCGAGTGGGCGCTGGAACGCCGCCAGGGCGGTCAGCGGATCTTCGACTACCAGGGAATCTCGTTCCCGCTGGCCGATTCGGCCACTGACGCCGCACTGGGCCGGCTGCTGGCCCTGCAGGTGGCGAGGATGGTCGATGGCCAGGTGGAGCCGAAGCTCGTCCACGCCAAGGCGTCGATGGCCAAGCTGTTCGTGTCCGAGGCGGCCTGGCGCTGCGCGGACCGGGCCGTCCAGACCTTCGGCGGTCGCGGCTACCTGCGCAGCAACGTGGCCGAGCGGTTCCTCCGCGAGCTGCGAGTCGACCGCATCTGGGAGGGCACCAGCGAGATCCAGCGCCTGATCATCGCTCGGGCCATGGAGCGTCGCGGCATCGAGGCGACAATCCATTGACCGGTCCGCTGGAGCGGCTGTTCCGCCCGGCGCACGTCGCCGTGGTGGGGGCCACCGAGCGTCCGGGCAGCTACGGCGCCCAGGTCCTGGAGAACCTGGCGGCGATCGGCTACCCCGGCGAGGTATGGGGGGTCAATCCCGGCCGCAGTGAGGTCATGGGTCACCCCTGCGTGCCCTCGGTGGCCGAGCTGCCGGTAGCCGCCGACACCGTGGTGGTGGCGATTCCGGCCGCCGGAGTGCCCGACGTGATCGAGGCTGCCGGGGCCCGGGGATGCGGTAGCGCCGTGGTGTTCGGCGCCGGCTTTCGGGAGGCGGCCGGTGGGGCCGAGTTACAGCGCCGGCTGATCGACTCGGCCATTCGTCACGAGCTACCGGTGTGCGGTCCCAACTGCGACGGAATCGTGTCCATGCCCGGCCGGGTGGCCCTGTGGGGGGACGCGTTCGAGCCGCGCGAGCCCGGTCACGTCGCGGTCATCGCCCAGAGCGGGAACGTGACCGTCAACGCTCTGGCGGCCGACCGCGGACTTCGGCTGCACACGGTCATCGCCAGCGGAAACCAGGCGGTGCTGTCCGCGGCCGACTACCTCCAGTTCCTGGCCCGCGAGGATGACCTTCGCTCCGTCGCGCTGTATCTGGAAGACGACGGCGGGCCGGAGCTGTGCGAAGCCCTCGCCGCCTGCGCCGACTCCGGCATTCGCGTGGCCGTGCTGAAGGTGGGTAGCTCGCCCGTCGGCGCCCGGACCGCCGGATTCCACACGGCGTCCCTGACCGGTGACCAGCGGGTGTTCCGCAGCCTCATGCGCGAGGCGGGCGCCGTGTGGGCGCAGGACGTTCACGAACTGCTGGAGCTGGCCAAGACCCTGGCCGTCACGCCCCGGCTGCCGCGCCATCCCGGCCTGGCGATCATGACGTGCTCAGGCGGAGACTCGGCCCAGGGGGCGGACGAATGCCACCGGCTCGGGCTCGCGCTTCCCGAGCTCACCGCCGAGACTCAGGCCGGCCTGGGCGAGATTCTGCCCTCCGCGGCCACCGTCGCCAATCCGCTCGACTACACGGCGATCATCTGGGGCGAGGACGACGCGATCAGCGGCCTGATCACCACGCTGGGAGCCGATCCCGCGATTGATCAGGTCCTCGTCTTCTACGACCAGCCGCCCGGCCTCACCGGGGCCGCCCGGGAGTCGTGGGACGCGGTGCGGACCGGGATCATCCGCGGAGGATCGCTGGCCAGCGTGCCCGTAATGGTCAGCTCGACCCTGCCCGAGCTACTGGATGACGGCGCGGCCTGGGAGCTGGCTCAGGCCGGCATTCCGGCCGCCGCGGGGTTGCGCACCGGCCTGCGCTGCGTGGCCGCCATGGCCGAGCCTCCGGCTGATCCGAGCCGCCTGCGCGAGATACGGGATGTGGCGCTGCGCGTCACCCGCGCCACCCAGCCCCACGAGTCGGGTGGGCCGTGGATCGCCGAGCACGAGGCCAAGGCGCTCCTGGGCGAGGCCGGCGTAAACACGGTGGAGGGTCGGCTGGTCTCCAGCGAGCGCGAGACGGAGGTCGCGCTGGCCGAGCTGGGGGGCCGGATCGCCCTGAAGATCAGCGCCCCGGGCCTGCACCACAAGAGCGAGTTGAACGCTCTGGCCCTCGACCTCACCTCCCAGGAGGCGGCGCGACACGAGTTCGGCCGGCTGCGCCCGATGGCCCAGGAGCGCGGCGGGGCGATCCTGGCCGAGCGGATGGCCGAGCCGGGCGTGGAATTGCTGGTGGCGGTGCAGCCAGATGGCGTGGTCCCGGCCGTCGTGATCGGGCTGGGGGGAATCTTCACCGAGATCTTCGACGACGTGGCCGTGGTGCCGCTGCCCGCATCGGCGGAGCGGATCGAGCAGGCGATCCGGTCGCTGCGCGGCGCGGCCCTGCTCAGCGGCGCCCGGGGTCGTCCACCGGTTGACGTGGCGGCGGCGGCGGAGCTGGCGCACCGGGCCTCGCAACTGGTCGGGCAGGGGTCGCTGGATGTCATCGAGCTCAACCCCGTGATCGTCGGCCCCTGGGGGGCGGTGGCCGTGGACGCGGTGGGGCGACGGTCGGGGTCAGCGGAGGGCGGGGCGGTCGAGAACCAGATTCGACCAGGTGAGGGGCCGGCGATGGTCAGCGCGGGGATGCCAACGAGAGGACACAGTGATGCATGACGTGATCGTGGTGGGTGGCGGATTTGCCGGGATAACCGCGGCCCGCGAAGCGGCGCAGCGGGGCCGCTCGGTTCTGCTGCTGGAGGCCCGGGACCGCCTGGGCGGGCGGACCTGGCGAGCACCATGGGACGGGCACGAGATCGAATACGGAGGGCAGTGGGTGCACTGGCACCAGCCCCACACGTTCTCTGAGATCACCCGGGCCGGGCTCGGGGTGGTGCTGGGGCCCGACACCGATCGGGCGGCCTGGTACGTGGATGGCCGCCGGTGCCAGGCCGACATTGAGGAGCGCGACGCGATTGCCCAGCGTGGCTGGGATCGGTTCGTGGAGGGCGTGGATGATGCCCTGCCGCTGCCCCACGATCCCCTGTTCGCGATCGACCGACTGGCTCGGTTCGACCGCCTCTCGGTGGCCGAGCGAATCGAGGAGCTGGATCTCTCCGAGGAGGAGGAAGCCGTGCTGGCGGCCGAGGTCGAGTCGCTGGCCAGCGCGCCGCTCACGGAGGCCGGGGCGGTTTCGGTGCTGCGCTGGCACGCGTTATCGGGCTACAGCCTGACCCTGACCCAGATGACCGGCGGGCGGGTGACGATCGACGGCGGCACCAGCGCGCTGTTGAACGCGATCGCCTCCGGGGCGCATTACGAGCGCCGCCTGGAGTCTCCGGTGGCCGAGGTCAAGCGGACGGGCGATGGCGTCGAGGTGGTGACTCGCGACGGGTCGGGTTACCGAGGCCGGGCGGTCGTGCTGGCCGTCCCCGTCAACACGCTGGACCAGATCGAGTTCTCGCCCACCCTGCCGGAGGACAAGCAGGCCGGGATCGCGCTGGGTCAGGCATCCCGTGGCGTGAAGCTGTTCATCCACGCGCAGGGCGAGCCGGTGCTCACCAACTCGGTGCGGGCCGGCCACCCGTTCGGCTACCTGGCCAGTGACGAGCTGTACCCGGACGGATCGCAGCAACTGATCGGCTTCGGTCCCGATGCCGCCGGCTCCCGCCTCGAGGACGCCGAGTGGGTGCAGCGCAACCTGGATCAGCTGTTGCCCGAGTACAAGGTGCTCGAGGCCACCGGTCACGACTGGCTGGCTGACGAGTTCGCGCGCGGGACCTGGGCCATCCACCGGCCCGGGTGGTATGAGCATCATCACGCCGCCATGCGCCGTCCGGAGGGCCGGCTGTTGCTGGCCGGTTCCGACTTGGCCAACGGCTGGGCGGGGTTCATCGACGGGGCCATCGAGAGCGGTCTGCGCGCCGGCGGCTGGGCCGCTGCCGCCGTGTGAACTCAAAGCCTGCGCCAGCGAGCGTGGACGCGCTCAGTAAGCTTCGCCTCCGAGGGAACCAATTTGTCCAATAACTTGGTTGAGCTCGTTCGCCGCCACCACGCGGTCCAGGCGCCTACCGCGCTGGCCGTGCTCAAAGAAGCGGCTGAGACGGGCGGGGAAATAACCGACGCAGACCGGCGCCGGGCGGCTGAAGCCTCCGGGTTGCCCGAGGCTGCCGTGTACGGCGTCTCGACCTTCTACGACGATCTGCTGCAGCCGCGGGGTCGCCGGCACATCCGCGTCTGCACCGGGACCGCGTGCTTCGCCGCCACCGGTGGTACCCACCTGGACGAGCTCCGCGAAGGGCTCGGGCTGGAGCTGGGCGAGCGCAGCGCCGACGGCGAGTCCTCGCTGGCCGAGACCGTGTGCCTGGGCTTCTGCCACAGCTCCCCCGCGGTCCGCGAGGGGGACGTCATCGACGCGGGGGCCGGAGTGATCGACCGGGTCCTGGCCGGCGAGCCTCGGGACGCCCCGGAGCCGGACTGGTCAAGCCGGCTCGAGGAGCCCGCGCTCACCCGGCCGGGCGACTGGTCGGGCCTGCACCGGGCCCTGGCCGACCTCGATCCGGAGGAGCTCCTGGGTCAGGTGACCGACGCGGTGGTACGCGGGCGCGGGGGCGCTGGTTTTCCGGCCGGCCAGAAATGGTCGTTCGCCCGCTCGGCCGCCGGCCAGCCCAAGTTCATCGTGGCCAACGGCGACGAGGGGGACCCCGGGTCCTACATCGATAAGTACCTGATGGAGCGAAACCCCGCCCTGGTGCTGGAAGGCATGGCCCTGGCCGGCTATGCGGTAGGGGCCGAGCACGGGTTCATCCTCACCCGCTCGGAGTACCCGCGCTCCAAACCATCGCTGGAAGAGGCGGCACAGGCGGCGCGCGACGCGGGCTGGCTGGGCGACGACATCGCCGGCTCAGGCTTCAGCTTCGACGTCACAGTCCTGGAGGGCGCCGGGTCCTACGTGGTCGGAGAGGAGACGGCTCTCCTGGCCTGCATCGAGGGTCGCCGCGGGACCGTGTCTGCCCGGCCCCCATTCCCCGCCGTCCGCGGCCTGTACGGCCAGCCCACCGTGGTCAACAACACGGAGACCCTGGCCAACATCCCGTTCATCGCCCGTCACGGCGCCGAGGCCTACCGGTCCCTCAGTCCCGGGGCCACCTCGGGCTCGAAGCTCGTTTGCTTCAACGAACGCTTCGCGCGCCCGGGCGTCTACGAGATCAGCTTCGGCATGTCGATGCGCGAACTGGTCGAGGACGTGGGCGGAGGGATGGCCGACGGAAGGGCGCTCAAGGCCCTGCAGATCGGCGGCCCGCTGGGCGGGATCCTGCCGGCGGAGCGCCTGGATGTGGCCTTCGATTTCGACGCCTTGGCGGCCGAGGGCTGCATGCTCGGGCACGGGGGCATCGTGGCCTTCGACGAGGACACAGACATGCGCAGCGTGGCTCGCCATCTGCTGCGCTTCGGCGCTCACGAGAGCTGCGGCAAATGCTTCCCGTGCCGCATCGGGCTGCAGCGCGGCTACGAGATGTTCTGCCGGGACGAGCCGATCGATCGCAGCCGCCTGGAGTCACTTCTGGAGGCCCTCGAGCTGGGCAGCCTGTGCGCCCACGGCGGCGGCCTACCGGCCCCGATGCGCAGCTTGCTCAGGTACTACAGCGACGAGCTGGGTGTGGTCTGATGGAGCTCACGATCGACGGGCGCACGGTGGAGGCCGAGCCGGGCAGCACCGTGCTCGAGGCAATCCGCAGCAGCGGATCGAACGTGCCCACGCTCTGCTACGACGACCGTCAGGCGCCGTTCGGGGCCTGCCGGGTCTGCCTGGTCGCCGCCGAGGGCGTGCCGGGTCTGATCCCCGCCTGCACGACTCTTTGCCGGGACGGCATGAGCATCGACACACGAGACCCCACGGCCCGCCGGGTGGCCACGGCCGTGGTCGAGCTGGTGCTCTCGGAGCTCCCTGAGCCCCCCGATCCGCACACCGAGCTGGCCGCCGTCGCCCGCGACCTGGAGGTGGGCGAGCCGCGCTGGCCCGGCCAGGTGCACGAGCCCCACCTAGAGGCGGATCACCCGTATCTGGTGCTGCGGCACGAGCTGTGCATCTCCTGCGGGCGCTGCGTGCGGGCGTGCGACGAGGTGCAGGGCGCCTTCGCCCTCACGGCCACCGGCCGCGGCTTCCACGCCAACGTCACCGCCGGGCTCGACTCGGGCTTCCGGAACTCCACCTGCGTGTCCTGCGGCGCCTGCGCCGACACCTGTCCCACCGGAGCGATCACCGAGACGACCTTGATGGACCTCGCCCTGGCTGGATAATGAGTCTTCTACCCGAGGAAGGACCGGACATGGACGAACGCTTTGACTCGACTGTCTCCACGGTATGCGGATACTGCGGCGTCGGCTGCCGCCTCGAAGCGCATGTGGCCGACGGACGCGTGGTCTCCATCAGTCCCGCTGCGGACGGACCGGCCAACAAGGGCCACACCTGCCTGAAGGGGCGCTTCGCCCACCAGTTCTCTCGCTCGCGGGAGCGGCTCACCCAGCCCCTGATTCGCGAGGGGGATGAGTTGCGCCCCGCCACCTGGGAGGAAGCGCTCACCCGTATCGCTTCGGAGATGAACCGCATCAAGTCGCAGTACGGGCCGGACGCGATCGCCGGGCTGGCCTCCTCACGGGCCACCAACGAGGACTGCTACGCCATGGCCCGCCTGATGCGTGCGGCCGTAGGCACCAACAACATCGACAACTGCTCCCGGGTCTGTCACTCGCCGACCTCGTGGGCCCTGCGCCAGTCTTTCGGCCTGTCCGGGGCCACCGGCTCGTTTGACGACATCGAGCTGGCTGTCGCGGCGATCATCATCGGGGCCAACCCGACTGAGGCCCATCCGGTGGTGGGCGCGCGGATCAAGCAGGCCACCCTGCGCGGGATGAAACTGGTGACCATCGATCCCCGGCGGATCGAGCTGGCCGACTACGGGGTCCTTCACCTGAGCCCGCGGCCGGGCACCAACGCCGCGGTCATGCTCGGGCTGGCCCACGTAGTGGCCCGCGACGGCCTGACCGACCCCGAGTTCATCGCCGCTCGCACAACTGGCTACGCCGAGGCGCAGGAGCTGCTGGCCGCCTACTCCCCCGAGCAGGTGCAGGAGATCACCGGGGTGCCCGCGGCTGACCTGGAGGCCGCCGCCCACATCTACGCCGAGGCCACCGAGGGCTGCATCATTTGGGGCCTCGGGGTCACCGAGCACAAGTACGGATCCGAGGTGGTCCGGCTGATCTGCAACCTGTCCATGATGACCGGCAAGGTCGGCCGCCCCGGCTCGGCGCTGCTCCCGCTGCGCGGGCAGAACAACGTCCAGGGCTCCTCGGACATGGGCGCCCTGCCCGACACCTACACCGCCTACCGGTCGGTCGAGGACGATGAGGTCGCCCGGTCATTCGAGGAGGCCTGGGGGGTCCCACTGTCCCGGCAGAAGGGGATGAAGATCCCCGAGATGTTCGATGCCGCCGTGGCCGGGCGGCTCAAGGCGATGTACATCTTCGGCGAGGACGTGGCCCAGACCGATCCGAACACGGCGCACGTGATCGATGCGCTCGAGTCCCTGGAGTTTCTGGTCTGCCAGGACATCTTCCCGACCGAGACCACCCGCTATGCCGACGTCATCCTCCCGGCCTCCACCTTCCTGGAGAAGTCCGGCACGTTCATCAATGCCGAGCGTCGCTTCCAGCTGGTGGCGCCGGCGATCGAGCCCCCCGGCGAGGCCCGCACCGATCTTCAGATCATCATGGACGTCAGCCGGGCCCTCGGGCATGAGATGGGCTGGTCGAGCTCGGCCGAGGTGCTCGACGAGGTGGCCGCGCTGACCCCCGAATACGCCGGCGCCAGCCATGAACGGATCGGGCGCCACGGACTGCAGTGGCCGGTGGCGGCCGACGGCACCGACTCGCCGATCCTCTACCCCGACACGTTCAGGACGGCCGACGGGCTCGGACAATTCGCCGCTCTGCCCTACAAGGCGCCGGGCGACGCGGCGGACGAAGAGTTCCCGCTGATCATGGTCACCGGACGGCGGCTGCAGCACTACAACGCCGGCACGATGACCCGCCGGACCGGGAACCTCGAGCTGCTCGACCACGACTGGCTGGAGATCAACCCCCAGGACGCCGAGCGCCTGTGGGTCACCGACGGGCAGCGGGTCACCGTGCGCAGCCGGGTGGGATGGATCGAGACCGTGGCCCACTTGACTCCCCGGATCGAGCCCGGCCACGTGTTCACCGCCTTCCACTTCCCCGAGCAGCGCACCAACCTGCTGATCGGCCACTCGGCTGACGTCAACACGAGCTGCCCCGAATACAAGGTCGTGGCGGTCGACGTGCGTCCGGTGGCCGAGCAGCCCGCGTTTACTCCGGCCCTGCACGAGCCGGCGCTCACCTGATCGGGTCCTGATCGGGTCGGCGCCCGCGGCTGGCCGGCCGCGGGCGGTGGCAGGCGGCTGGCGACGCGCGGCCTCAGTAGGCTTGGCGCGTGGGGGACGAAAAGATCAGACTCGGCCCGGAGTGCCCGTCCTGCGGGGAGCCCTGGCTGCGCCCCACCGCCGTGCCCGGGCGCTACCGGTGCGTCAACTGCCTGCACCGGTTCGAGCTGGTTTCCGTGTGCCCCAACTGCGGGGAGCACTCGACGATCGTACGCATGTCCAGCACCGCGATCGTCATCTGCAACCACTGCAAGAGCAGCATGCTGCGGGCCCTCTGATGGCGGACACCTGCCAGGTCCTCCGCGAGCCGCACATTGCGCCCTCGATCCTCTCGGCCGACTTCGCCCGCCTGGGTGCCCAGGTGGGCGAGGTGCTCAGCGCCGGGGCTCGGGTGATCCACGTCGACGTGATGGACGGGCATTTCGTCCCACCGATCTCCTTCGGTGCCGTGGCCGTGGGCGCGATCGCCGATCAGGTCCACCAGGCCGGGGGAAAGATCGACGTGCATCTGATGATCGAGCGGCCCGAGCGCACCGCCGGTGAGTACGCCAAGGCCGGGGCCGACAGCATCACCGTCCACGCCGAAGCCACGCCGCACCTCAACTACGCCCTTCACACGGTCAGGGACGCCGGCTGCACCGCGGGGGCGGCCATCAATCCAGCCACACCGGCGGCCGCGCTGCGCGAGGTATCCGAGGATGCGCTCGACCTGGTGCTGTGCATGAGCGTGAACCCGGGCTGGGGAAACCAGGAGCTGATCCCCTACTCCTACGACAAGCTCCGCCGGCTGCGGGCGGCACTGCCCGAGCAGGTGGCTCTGGAGGTGGACGGGGGCGTGCACGGGGATACCGCCCGCCCGTGCGCCGAGGCCGGCGCGAACCTGCTGGTGGCCGGCGCCGCGGTGTTCGGCGGCGACGATCCCGGCCAGGCCTACGCCGCGCTGAGCGCCGCGGCCTGGCCCGGTGCGGCCCGGTAGAGCACGACCAGCATCATCGCCAGGAGTGCCGCGGCACCGGTGTAGCCGACCTCCACGCGGGTCACCTCCTGGGTGATCGCGTGGGAGGCCACGAAGCCGACGAACGCGGCGGCCGCCACCAGCCAGGCGGCGGCGGCCAGCGGCGCGCGGTTGCGGGCCAGCAGGGCCTGGTTGAGCGTGCCGGCCACCAGGTGAAAGCCCATGCCCAGGCCGACCAGAGCCAGGCCCCAGCGCCCGTAGGTGCCGTAGTCGTCCGGTAGCAGCGTCTTCATCACGAACGGCCCGATGGCCAGCAGGCCAATGGCCACCGCCACCGCGAACCCGCCGATCACCAGGACGGTGATCCGGATAGCCCGCCGGAACTCCTGATCTGACCCCCTGGCCTCCATGCCGGCCAGGTGGGGCAGGATCGAGGTCTGGATGGCCTGGAAGAGCTGCAGTGGCGCCCGCACGATCAGCAGCACGTTGAACACGAAGCCAGCCAGGCCCGAGGTGATGGAGCCGCCCGAGCTGGCCGCGACGATCAGCACGCCCGCGTTCATCAGCGTTTGCTCGGAGAACATGATGGCCACCACCGACACCGCGAATCCCGCCCCGTGGCGCAGCGACAGGTTGGTCGCCGCCTCCTCAAGCTGGCCGTGCACCGGGCCCTCCCGCGCCGCGTCGGCCACCTCGATCTCCGAACCGACCCGCCGGTGTCCGGTGGCCGCGGCCTGCACGCGCGAGAAGGCGAACGGAATCACGCACAGCGATACGAATGGCGCCGCGGCCATGCCCAGCCCGACGGCGCCCTGACCCGAGCCGATTCCCACCGCCACGGCCACCGCGAACAGGAAGCGACTCGTTGACTCCAGGAACACCAGCGCGCCGTACAGGGCGAAGCGCTTGTGGCCGGCCAGCCAGCCACGGGCGAAGTAGCTGGCCGCGTAGGCCATCACGCCGATGACCAGGATCCAATACAGGGCGCTCGAGCCACTGAACAGGTGCTGCTCGATCGTGGAGCGGAGGAGCAGCGCCAGGATCAGGAACACCACCGCGAACGAGGACTGGATGATCGCCGGAGTGCGCAGGACGTGCCCGCTCTGCCCCCGGGCGTGACGGTCGGCGATCGTCCGGCTGAGCAGCTGCTCGATCGGCCGGTAGATGACCGACAGGATCACGAACATGATCGCCCAGCAGATCGAGATCCGGCTGTAGGAGCTCTTATCCAGCACGTGGCTGGCCGTGGCCAGATACGCGAAGGTGAACAGTCCCGTCGAGGCGATGCCGACCGACAGGATGCGGGCTCCGGAGGCGAAGTCCTGGGCTGAAGCCGGCTCGCGCTCGACCGTGTCCGCCATCAGCGGACGCGCACCAGGAGCATCGTCCACGGGAACGGCGAGCGCACCTCGGTCACGTTGCTGTGCTTCGAGAGGAGCTGCACGAACCCTCGGCGCGTCCAGTGGTTGATGTGCCCAGGGGTGTTGCCCAGCTCTCGCAGATAGGCGCCCCGGGCCACGTTGAGCATCCGCCACAGCGGCTCGTGGGGCACCGAGACGATCAGATGGCCGGCGGCCACCCGGGCCATCTCCGCCACCACGCGCTCAGGTCCGGGCACGTGCTCCAGCACCTCGGTGGCGCAGACCAGGTCGAACTCGCCGTCCCCGTAGGGAAGCCCATCGGTCACGTCGAGCTCCCGAAACTCCAGGTTGGGTCGCGACCGCAGCTGCCACTCGGCGGCCAGCTTGGGATCGGGCAGATCCACGCCGACCACCCGGCCCTCGTCCAGGCGGGCCGCCCACTGCTCGGTGAGCACTCCCTCGCCGCAGCCGATGTCCAGGATCGAGTCTGGCGCCGCCTCCGTGAACAGATCGTCCAGTGTCGTCTCGAAGCCGCTCATCAGGCGGCGGACCACGGGGTTGGTCGAGCCGTACTTGTCGAACGTGTTCCCCGTGGGGACGCTGGCAGTCATGGCGGGCTGAGGCTACCCCGCCGCGAATGCGGGCGAGGTCATACCTCGAGGGCCTGGCGGTCCTCTGTGTCCTGACCCCCCGACTTTGAGTTCGGGGGGTCAGCCGGCTCATAGTGCGAGGGCGGGACGCCCAGCCGCAGCTCGATCCGCCTGACCCGCTCGAAGGTGCGCTGGGACAGCGTCCGCTGGGCATCGAGCAGATCCCCGATCACCCCCAGGGCGCCGAGGAGCATGGCCGCGTTGAACAGCACACCCCCGGCGATCAGTGACTGGATGTGTCCCCGTGCGGCCCCGCCCGGGTTCTGGACGAAGATGACCAGGAAGCGGATGAAGATGGCCAGTGCCGCCACGCCCAGGATTCCCGCACCCGTCCAGAACACCTTGAGCGGCTGATACTGGGAGTAGATCCGGAAGATCGACAGCGCGTTGCGGCGCACGTAGGCGGCCGTGGAGGGAAACAGCCGGGACTCGCGGGTCTTCGGGTTGGTGCTGATCGGGACGTGCTCGACGGCGACCAGCAGCTTGCCGGCCTGGATCAGCGTCTCCAGCGTGTAGGTGAAGCGTGACACTGCCTGGGTCTGGAGCGCCGCCTCACGGTTGTAGGCGCGAAAGCCCGATGTGGCGTCCGGGACGTCGGTGGCCGATGCCTGGCGGACCACCCAGGAGCCGATTCTCTGGAGCAGCTTCTTGCCGGCCGAGAAGTGCTCGATCGTCCGCACCTGGCGGTCGCCCACCACCATGTCGGCGTGACCGGACACGATCGGTTCCACCAGCCGGGGGATGTCGGTGCCGTCGTACTGGTTATCGGCGTCGGTGTTGACGATCTCGTCGGCGCCCAGCTTCAGGCAGGCATCCAGGCCGGCCTGGAAGGCGGTGGCCAGCCCTTTGTTGTTCGTCAGCCTGACCACATGATTCACCCCGTGCTGCCGGGCCACCTCGATCGTCCGGTCCGTGGAGCCGTCATCGACGATCAACCACTCGACCGAGTCAAAGCCGGGTACCTGACGCGGCAGGGCGGCCAGCGTCACCGGCAGCTGGAGCTCCTCGTTGAAGCAGGGAATCTGGATGATCAGTTTCATCGCCCGCGCAGGCGCCTGTGCGCTGAGGAGATCACGAGCACACGGTAGCGAGATACCCGGGAGCACCGGCAGTGCTTTGGCTGCGCGGCGGTGCGGTGAGCGACCGCGCATGCGTCGCCCACGGCAACCGAAGGCTTACAGGTTGTGCCTATGCTTCCTGCGTGTCCTCAACTCGAGACGCGGACCAGCGCCATCTGGCTCGGGCCGTCGAACTGGCCGAGCGGGGCTGGCCGCATGTGAGCCCCAACCCGCTGGTGGGCGCGGTGATCGCTCACGGGGAGGAGACACTGGGGGAGGGCTACCACCGGGCGGTGGGTGAGCCCCACGCCGAAGTGGAGGCGATCCGGGCGGCGGGCGCCCGGGATCTGAGCCTGGCCACTCTGTACGTGTCTCTCGAGCCCTGCTGTCACCAGGGACGGACCCCGCCCTGCACCGAGGCGATCCGCGAGGCCGGCATCCGGCGGGTGGTGGTGGCCTCCGATGACCCCTCGGAGCACGCGGCCGGGCGCGGCCTCGGCATCCTGCGCGACGAGGGCGTGGACGTGGTGGTGGCCGACGGCGAGCTGGCCGCTCGCGCGCGCCGGCTCAATCAGCCCTTCCGCAAGCACGCGCGCACCGGCCGGCCGTGGATTCTGTTCAAGTCGGCCATGTCCCTGGACGGCAAGGTGGCCACGCACACGGGCGACTCGCAGTGGATCTCCGGGGAGGAGAGCCGGCACCTGGTGCATGAGTGGCGCTCGACGCTCGATGCGGTGGTGGTCGGCATCGGCACCGCGATGGCCGATGACCCGCTGCTCACCGCACGCCTGCCCGGCGCATCCGGCGTCCGTCAGCCCCGCCGGGTGGTGTTCGACTCACTGGCGCGGTTGCCGCTCACCTCGCGTCTGGTGGCCGATGCCTCCGAGGTTCCGCTCACGGTGGTCGTCTCGAGGGCGGCCCCGCGGACGGCCACCGACGGCCTGAAGACCCACGGGGTCGACGTGATCGTGGCCACCGGCGAGAACGAGCAGGCTCGGGTCGGCTCGGCCCTCGAGCAGCTCGGCGCCGACGGGGTCACCTCGATCCTCTTGGAGGGGGGCCCGCGTCTGGCCGGCTCCTTCCTGGATGCCGGGGAGATCGACGAGATCCGTCTGTTCGTCGCTCCGATCGTGCTGGGCGGCCGCAACGCTCGGGATCCGCTGGAGAGCGAGGGCGTCGACTCGATCGCCGATGCCGTGCGCAGCCTGACGCTCACGTGTGATCGCGTGGGGGATGATCTGCTGATCACCTCCCGTGTGCGGGAGTGGTGAGTGTTCACGGGACTGGTGGCCGATCAGGGCCAGGTGACCGAGGTGCAGCCGACGCCGGACGGCGCCCGGCTGACCGTCCGCACTCAGCTGGCCACTGAGGTCTCCGAGGGCGACTCGATCGCGGTCGACGGCGTGTGCCTCACCGCCACCGCCGTGAGAGACGGTGCCTTCTCCACGGACGTGATGAACGAAACGCTCAGCCACACATCGCTGGCCGAGACCCGCCCCGGAGCGCCGGTGAACCTGGAGCTGGCCATGCGGGCCAGCGATCGCCTGGGCGGCCACATCGTGCAGGGACACGTGGATGGCGTGGGCGCCGTTCGCCAGGTGGTGCCGGATGGCTTCGCGCAGCGGGTCACCATCGATGCCCCCGACGGTCTGCTGCGCTACGCCGTGCACAAGGGCTCGATCACCGTCAACGGTGTGTCGCTGACCGTGGCTGAGCTCGACGATCGATGCTTTACCGTTTCTCTGATCCCCGAGACGCTCGAGCGGACCAACCTGGGACGCCTGGCGGCGGGAGACCCGGTCAATTTGGAGGTGGACGTGCTGGCGAAATATGTGGAGAGGCTGGTGTCCCGATGACCGCCACCGGAATCCCGCTGTCCACCGTCGAGGAGGCCCTGGAGGACATCGCCGCCGGCCGCATGGTGGTTGTGGTCGACGACGAGGACCGGGAGAACGAGGGGGACCTGGTGATGGCGGCCCAGTTCATCACGCCGGATGCCATCAACTTCATGACCCGCCAGGCCGGGGGTTGGATCTGCCTGGCCCTCACCCCGGAGCGCTGCGACGAGCTCGGACTGGAGCTGATGACGCTCAAGAATGAGAGCGCGCACCAGACTCCGTTCACGGTGACCATCGAGGCCCGCGAGGGAGTGACCACCGGCATCAGCGTCTACGACCAGGCCCACACCATGCAGGTGGCGGTCGATCCGACCAAGGGTCCCGAGGACATCGTCAAACCCGGGCACGTGCGGCCGCTCAAGGCCAAGGAGGGTGGCGTGCTCGAGCGCACCGGCCACACCGAGGCCTCGGTTGACCTGGCTCGCCTGGCCGGCCTGAACCCGGCCGGAGTGATCTGCGAGATCCAGAACGAGGACGGCTCGATGGCTCGGGGCGATGACCTGGCCGTCTACTGCTTCAAGCACGGGCTGAAGATGATCACGATCGCCGATCTGATCGCCTACCGCCGGCGCACCGAGAAGCTGGTGGAGCGGGTGGTGGCCACGGCGCTCCCCACTGCGTACGGCGACTTCAGCGCCGTCGGCTATCGCTCGCTGGTTGACAACAAGCACCACGTGGCGCTGGTCAAGGGCGACGTGGCCGGGGTGGAGAACGTGCTCGTCCGCGTCCACTCGGAGTGCCTGACCGGCGATGTGTTCCACTCTTTGCGCTGCGACTGCGGCGAGCAACTGGAGTCGGCGCTCACGATGATCCAGTCCGAAGGCCAGGGGGTGCTCCTGTATCTGAGCCAGGAGGGTCGCGGAATCGGCCTGCTCAACAAGCTGCGGGCCTACAAGCTTCAGGAGGAGGGCTTTGACACGGTCGAGGCCAACCTCCAGCTCGGACTGCCGGCCGACCTGCGGGACTACGGCATCGGAGCCCAGATCCTGTCCGACCTCGGGCTGACCAGCATCCGGATCCTCACCAACAACCCCAAGAAGATCTCCGGCCTGTCCGGCTACGGACTGTCGGTCACCGATCAGATCCCCATCCAGCACATGCCCAATCCCCACAACGAGGCCTACCTGCGGGCCAAGCGGGACAAGATGGGTCACATCCTCCACCACCAGGGCCTGGCCCTCGACGAGGAGATGCTTTCCGAGGAGGAGAGCCGCGATTCGGGAACGGATCCTCGAGCATGAGCGCAGACGACGGCCGGCCCGTGGAGGGACGAATCGCCCTGTGCGTAGGCCGCTTCTATGAGGATCTAGCCGACGCGCTGGAGGAAGGCGCCCGGGACGCTCTGGCCGAGGCGGGACTGACCGATGTGGACACGCACAACGTGCCCGGTGCCTTCGAGCTTCCCCTAGCCGCCAAGTACGCGGCCGAGAGTGGGCGGTACGTGGGAATCGTCTGCCTCGGTGCGGTGATCCGGGGCGAGACCGATCACTACGACTACGTGTGCGCCGAGGCGGCGCGCGGGATCTCCCAGGTGCAGCTGCTGACCGGCGTTCCGGTCGGCTTCGGAGTGCTCACGGTGAACACGATTGAGCAGGCCCGCGAGCGGGTCAAGGGTGGTTCCAAGCGCGACAGCGGGCGCCACGCTGTGGAGGCGGTCCTGGCCTCGCTGGCCATCAAGCAGCAGCTCGCCGAGCGCCCGAGGCGGGCGGGATTCGCCGTCTGAGGCCCCCCGGAGTGCAGCGGTGACCGACGACGAAGCTTCCCTGGAGAACCTGGTGTCGATCGGCGCCGCCGCCGGCGCCCTCGGGGTGAGTGTCGACACGCTCCGGCGCTGGGAGAAGTCCGGCCGGATCCACTTCGAGCGCCGGGGCAACCGGCGCCTGGTGCCCTCGCAGGAGCTCTCGAGATTGCTGCGCGAGCGCGGCGCCACCGGCCTGACCAGCGCCCGCAATCGCCTTCCAGGGGTGGTGGTGGGGGTCAAGCGCGACTCCGTGATGGCCCAGATCGACATGGTCTGCGGGCCCTTCCGGATGGTCTCGCTGATGTCGCGCGAGGCGGCCGACGAGCTCGGCCTGAAGCCGGGCGACGCGGCCACCGCGGTCGTCAAGGCGACCACCGTGATCGTCGACAAGCGTTAGTCCGGGCGGCGCTGGACCCGAGCTAGACGCAACCTAAGCGGAGGAGATCGTCCTCGGCAGCGCCAGATGTCCCCGTTACGGTTTGCTCGCAGGAGCGGAATACATTGTGATGGCGCCAAACCCGTCACTCGACGCCGATCTGCTGGCTGCGGTGCCCGATGCGGAGGCAGTCCGCGCGCTGTATGAGCGGCATGTCGACGCCGTCTTCAGGTTTGGGGTGCGTCGGTGTCGCAATCCCGAGGATGTGGCAGACCTCGTCTCGACCGTGTTCCTGGAGATGTTCTCGGCTGCCGCGAGCTATGACCGGCGTAGGGGCGAGGTCCGCGTCTGGCTGCTTGGTATCGCGGCCCGCTGTCTGGCGGATCAGCGGCGTCGCGAGTACCGGCGCGCTGAGCTTGCCGCCCAGCTGGAAACGGTGCCGGTGCTCAGCGCCGACGAGTGTGAGCGTGTGGCGGCGATGCTCGACGCGGCGCGCCTGGCACCGGCGGCGGAACGTGCCCTGGCCGAGGAGCTCACGGAGGCCGAACGGGACTTGTTCCTGCTCGTTGCGCACGATGGTCTGGGGGGGCCGCCGCAGCGCGCTCGCTGGGTCTGAGCCCGACGGCGGGGCGGATGCGCCTTGTCCGGGCGCGCCGCAAGCTCCGCGCCGCGATGGGCCAGCGCGAGTCAAGCCCATGTCTCGCTGAGGGGATACGACCTGGTGGCGTTCACGCCGAGGAGAGAACATGACCGATCAGTTCACGATGCCAGAGCGGTTTCGGCACGAGCTTCTGGACGCTCTGCTGGCTCACGCCGCCACTCTGCCGGCTGGGGAGCGCCGGGCGGTCGACCGCCGCCGTCCCTCCCGCCGCCGGGGGCCGGGACGCGTCGCCGTTCCCCGCTTGGTGGTGGCGCTCGTCCTCGCGGCAGTGCTCGCCGCGACGCTCTTGACGCTCCGCCCGGGGGGTGCCCTGCGGCCCCAGCCGGCCACGGCTGCCAGCGTGCTCAACTTTTCGGCCGCCGCGCTCGACCATCGCGGGGAATCCCGTGCACTGGGTCGGGGGCAGTACTTCTATTCCAGGCTGGCGGTGTGGTTTCGCTACGCGGAGTTCGGCCCGCACCCCTACGTCGTCCGGAGCATTCAGGAGACCTGGCTCGGCCGTGACGGGCAGGGTCGCAGCCGCTACCGAGTCCTCGGCCTCAGCGGAACCGGCGCCTCCCGGCGCCTGCCGCTCACCCGCTCCCAGGACGCGCGGCTACGTCCGTCCCGGGCCCGGGCGTTCGCTGTGTCCGCGGCTCCCTACATAGCGCTCTCCTATGCCCAGCTGCGGCGGCTGCCGACAGACCCAAGCCGGCTGGCCGCCGCCCTCGACAGCCTCACCGCGCGCCACCACGTGGACCAGCAGTTCCCCCAGGCGGACGTCCGCACGGCGATCCGCTTTGAGATCCTGCGCATGCTCGCGCAGGAGCCAACCTCTGCCTCGTTGCGGGCGGCGCTGTACCGAGTGTTCGCATCCACGCCCGGCATCCGCCTCCTGGGCCGAACTCGCGACAGCCTCGGCCGCCCCGGCATGGCGGTCGCAGTCAAGGTCGACGACGCCCGCCTGGAGTTGATCATCGATCCGAGGACGGGCGAACTGCTGCAGACGAGCCGCACGCTTTTGCGCCGAAGCAAGGCCTACTTCGATGGCAGGCAGCCACCAGGACTGATCAACCGAGCGACCTACCTTGCCAGCGGGATCGTCAGCTCGACGCAAGCACGAGCGCGGTGATCGGCTCGCAACCTCCGCGATTCACGAACCCGCTCTATACTCGCCGTCCATGGCAAAGGTTTGTCACGTGTGCGCGAAGGGCCCGTCGTTCGGTCACAGCCGAAGCCACTCGATGGTGGCCACGAAGCGCCGTTTCGATCCCAACCTCCAGAGGGTCAGGATCGACGATGCCGGCACCCCCCGCCGGGTCTACGTGTGCACCCGCTGCCTGAAGGCGGGCAAGGTCACGAAGGCCCGCTGACCCGCGGGGCCTTGAGGCGCCTCGGGGTCGCAACGAAGTGACCGACCCAGCGATCGTCCGCTTCCGCGCGCTCGTGCAGGCGGGTCTGGCCGCCCTGGAGGATCGCCGCGAGGAGGTCAACGACCTCAACGTGTTCCCGGTGGCCGACGGCGACACCGGCGACAACATGGTCCTGACCCTGCGCTCCGTGCTGCAGGAGCTCGACCGGCTGATCGCCGCCTCCGAGGACCGCACGATCGATGAGATCGGCCGGGAGGAGATCGTCGCCTCGGTGGCCCGGGCCGCCCTGCTGGGTGCGCGCGGCAACTCCGGTGTGATCCTCTCCCAGCTGATTCGCGGCGCCGCCGAGGAGCTGGCCAGCCGGCCCGGCGAGCTGGTCGACCCGGTCCTGATCGGAGCCGCTCTGGCCCGGGCGGCCGACCAGGCCTACGGCTCGGTCCGCGAGCCGGCTGAGGGCACGATCCTCACCGTGGTGCGCGAGATGGCGGTGCGGGTGGCCCGCGAGCTGGCCCACATGGAGGAGCCCCGCCTCGGCCACGATGCCAGCGCCGACGAGCAGGACGAGAAGATTGCCGCCGTCATCGAGCGTGCGCTGGAGTCAGGCGAGCAGTCGGTCAAGCGCGGACCCGACCTCCTGCCGATCCTGCGCGAGGCCGGCGTGGTGGATGCCGGCGGCTACGGGCTGATCGTGCTGCTGGCCGGCATCGTCGGTGCGCTGCGCGGCTCCGAGCTGGCCCTCGAGCATCAGGCGGTCAGCGGCCAGGCCCGGATCACCCATCCCCAGCACGCCTCGGCGACCTACCGATACTGCACCAACTTCGCCGTCACCGGCTCGAGCCTGGACCGGCACGAATTCCTCCGCGAGCTGGAGCGGATCGGCGACTCGGTGCTGGTCGTCGGTGACGCGACCACGCTGAAGGTCCACGTCCACACCGACGATCCCGACGCCGCCACCAGCCTGTTCGAATCGGCCGGCGCGGTCTCCCACATCGACATCGCCGACATGCGCTTGCAGGTCCTCGAGCGCGACGCGCGGCTGGCCGCACCGGCGGCTACCGGCGCCGTGTGCGGCGCGCTGGCCGTGGTCACCGGAGACGGGTTCTCCCGGCTGTTCCAGGGTCTCGGCGTGACCGTGCTCGACGGTGGACCGACCCTCAATCCCTCCACCTACGATCTCCTGGCGGCGATCCACGGGATCCCGGCCGAGGAGATCGTCGTGCTGCCTAACAGCCCCAACGTGATCATGGCGGCCGAGCGCGCCGCCGAGCTATCGGACAAGAACGTGTCCGTGGTGCCGGCCAAGTCCCTGCAGGCCGGGCTGGCCGCTGCCGTGGGCCTGGATCCGTCCCGTCCGGCGCTGGAGAACGCCCACGCGATGATCGAGACGCTGGAGCAGATCCGCACCGGCGCCGTGGCCCCGGCCGCGCGCGACGACGTGCAGGGCCGGTTCCAGGCCGGCGAGGCGGTCGGGTTCGTGGATGACCAGATCGTCTCCTGGGGCGATCCGAAGGAGGCGCTCCAGCGGGTGCTGGACAACCTGGCCGAAGGGGCCGAGCTGATCACCTGTCTGCGCGGGGTCAACCCGCCGCTCGACGACGCGGCGGTGCAGGCGCTGGTGGACGGCCGAGTGGAACTGGAGCTCTCGAGCGGCGGCCAGGAGAGCTACTGGTGGCTGCTCTCGGCCGAGTAGTCGCCGGGCTCCGACAGACCATCGTCGTCTGACTCCGCGCCGTCGGACTCGGTCACCACCACACCCGATAGGTGCTCGACGGCTCGCGTGAGCCGCTCGATCGGCTCGATCACGTCGTCGCGATCGGCCTTCTGCTCCAGCATCAGTCGCAGCCCGGCTAGCTCCCGGGCCAGGAACTCGGTCTCGGCCAGCGCCCGCGCATTGGTCGCCCGGTCGCGCTCCACGTCCTCCTTGTCCCGGTCGGCCTGACGGTTCTGCGCCAGCAGGATCAGCGGCGCGGCGTAGGCAGCCTGGGTGGAGAACACCAGGTTCAGCAGGATGAACGGATACGGATCGAACGCCGCGTGCTTGTTGATGTCCAGCGTTAGGACGACGTTGACCGCGATCCAGGCCGCGACCAGCATCGTCTGGACGGCCAGGTAGCGACCCGTCCCGAAGAACCGTGCCACCGACTCTGCCCACCGGGCGAACGAGTCGGAGTCGTAGCCGGAGGCAACGGGGGTGCCGCGTGGCTGGCTCAGCTTGTCCGTGCGCGCCATGTTTCAGCCTCTCGTGTGGGTCAAGCGCCAGCCGGCCGGAAGCACCCGGTCGAGGACGTCATCGATCGTAACCGCTCCCACCAGTCTGCCCGCCTCGTCGGTCACCGGAATCGCCACGACGTCGTAGGCGGCCAGCCGGGCGGCCACGTCCCGGTCACTGGTGTCGGCCGGGACCGCTGCCCACTCCTCATCGATGCACCGGCCAAGCGGCTTAGAGGCGGCCTCCCGGAGCAAGCGCTGAAAGCCCACCACCCCCTGGAAGCGCCCGGTCGGGGTCTCCAGCGGCGGCTGGCATACGAACACCTGCGCGGCCATCGGCACCGACAGGTCCGGATCGCGGACGCGAGCCAGCGCGTCGGCCACCGTGTTGTTCGGGGCCAGGATGATCGGCTCGGGCGTCATCAGCCCTCCGGCCGTGTCCGGTTGGTAGTTGAGCAGGCGGCGCACCGGCTCGGCTTCCTCGGGATCCATGCGGGCCAGCAGCTCAGCCTGCTCGGCGGCCGACATCTCGCCCAGCAGGTCGGCCGCGTCATCGGCCTCCATCTCATCCAGCACCCGGCCCACGCGAACCGGATCGAGGCCCTCGATCAGGCGTATCTGCTCGTCCTCGGGCAGCTCCTCGAGCAGGTCGGCCAGCCGGTCATCCTCGAGCGCCTCGGCGAGCAGACGCCGACGACTCAGGGGCAGGCGCCGCACGGCTGAGGCCATCTCCGCCGGATGCAGGCCGCCCAGCGTGGCCGCCTGGCGGTCGACCGGGCGCTCCTCGGCAAACAGCTCGCCGGCCTCGCTCCAGTCGATCACCTCGGGGGTGCGCTTGAGGCCGGGCATCCGGCGCACGCGCAGGGCCACGGTGGCCACCTCCCACTCGAACGGCTCGGGCGCCGGCCGCAGTCCGATGTCCACCACTCGTCGCTCGCCCACCTGCTTGCCCAGCAGCTCGCCCATGATCAGCCGCTCCCCGGGCCGCAGCTCGAACTGCCTGAGGTTGATGCTGCCGCGGCGCAGCCGCAGGCCGCGGGTGCCGATCTCGCTGATCCGCGTGACTGCCACGAACACGCGGCGTCGCTGCACTCCGCCCACCACGAAACCGACTACGCGCGGCGGCCGGCCGCCGAGGTCGAGCACGACGTCGACCACATGCCCGACGTCGGACCCGTCGGCGCCCACCAGGGGCAGCCGGGCGATGCGGGAGACGTAGACGATCCGCTCAGACATGCTCGAATCGTACGTCCGATAGCCGGATGTGGACAGCCCGCAATGACCGGGCCATCAGGCAAGCTTCACCCGTGCCGCCGTCCACCGCCGTCCTCGTGCCGGTTCAGTTCGCCGCCCCGGTCCCGCTTCAGGCCTCGGACCTGATCGCCGCTCCGATCCGCTACCCGGCCCCCAGCCACCTGCGCAAGGGCTTCCGGACGGATGGGCCCAAGCAGGCCAAGTCGGCCGAAACGCTCGGCCTGCACACGATCGGCGACCTGCTCGAGCACCTGCCTCGGGACCGCCGCGAGGCCAGGTCGGTGGCCCAGCTGGGACCGGGGGAGACGGCCACGGTGGTGGTCGAGGTGCGGTCGATCGCCGCCCGGCCGGTGCGCCGGCGGGGGATGCGCCCCCGGGTCGAGGCCACGGTGGCCGACGCCAGCGGCTCCACCCGGATCTCCTTCTTCCAGCAGCCCTGGCTGGTCAGCAAGTATCCGGTCGGTACGCGTCTGATGCTGCACGTCCGCGTGGATGAGCGTGGGCGGATCAGCGTCCAGGGTCACGCCCCCACCAGCGAGGCGGCCACGGGCTCGGATGCGGTGGCTCACTATCCGGCCACCGAGGGGTTCTCCAGCACGCAGATCCTGGCCCTCGTGCGCCGGCACGCCGGCGACTTCGACGACGTCCTGGAGCCGCTGCCCGCCGCCATCCGGACCCGCGAGCGCCTGGCCGACCGTCCGGCCGCTCTAAAAGCTGCCCACTTCCCGGAGCAGGCCGGCCAGGAGGAAACCGGTCGCCGCCGGCTGGCCTTCGAAGAGCTGCTGCTGGCGCAGATCGCCCTGCAGCAGCGCCGGCGCCGCCGAAGCCGCGGCGTGGCGGCGCCGCGAATCGAAGCACCGCCCGAGCTAATCCGGCGCTGGCTCGAGCACGACCTCCCGTTCCCGCTGACCGGGGATCAGCAGGCCGCCGTGAAGGCGATCGATGAGGATCTGGCCACCGGCGAGCCCATGCAGCGGCTGTTGATGGGCGAGGTCGGCTCGGGAAAGACGGTCGTCGCTCTATACGCGATGTTGCGGGCGGTGGAGCACGACATGCAGGCCTGTCTGATGGCGCCCACCGAGACGCTGGCCGAGCAGCACTTCGCCACCCTCCAGACCCTGCTCGGCTCAGAACCGGTGCGGGCCGGGCTGCTCACCGGCTCGACTCCCGCCGGCCGCCGGGCCGACCTCCTGGGCAAGCTGCGCAGCGGCGAGCTGTCAATGATGGTCGGCACCCACGCCCTGATCGAGGAGGCGGTGCAGTTCCACCGGCTGGCCGTCGTCGTGGTCGACGAGCAGCACCGCTTCGGAGTGGCCCAGCGGTCCGCTCTCGATGCCAAGGGCGCACGCGACGAGGCGCCGCACGTCCTGCACATGACCGCCACGCCGATCCCCCGGACACTTGCCCTGAGCCACTACGGCGACCTTGACTTCACGGTTCTGCGTGAGCTCCCCCGCGGCCGGCGGCCGATCAGAACCCACGTCTGCTCGACCGACGCCGAGCGCGAACGGGCCTACGCGCGGATCAAGGAGGAGCTCGATGCCGGGCGCCAGGCGTTCGTGGTCTGCCCGCTGGTCGAGGAGTCCGAGACGCTGCAGGCCAAGGCCGCGACGGCCGAGTTCGAGCGGCTGCGGACCGGCCCGTTCGCCGGCTATAGGCTGGTGCTGCTGCACGGCCAGATGCGCCCGGGCGCCAAGGCCGAGGCGATGGCCGCTTTCGCCGGCGGCGCCGCCGACGTACTGGTGGCCACCTCGGTGATCGAGGTGGGGATCGACGTGCCCAACGCCACGGTGATGCTGGTCGAGGACGGCGATCGCTACGGGATCTCCCAGCTGCACCAGCTGCGCGGCCGGATCGGGCGGGGCAGCCACGACTCCGTATGCCTGCTGTTCGGCCGCAAGGACTCGGCCCGGCTCACGGCGCTGGCCGCGGAGTCCGATGGGTTCGCGCTGGCCGAGGTCGATCTGCGCCTGCGCGGGGAGGGCGAGCTGGTGGGCACCCGGCAATCGGGCCTGGCCCAGTACCGGTTCGCCGAGCTGCCCCGGGACGCCGAGCTGCTGGAGCGGGCTCGGCGCTGGGCGCGGGAGCTGATGGACGGCGATCCTGACCTCGAGGAGCCCGAGCACGCCCTCCTCGGCCTGGTCCTACGCGAGCGCTACGGCGAGGAGGCCTTGGCGCCCATCCGGGCCTGAGCCGCCATGCGGGTGATCGCCGGCTCCAGACGGGGGGCGACCCTGCGCGCGCCGCGCGGGCGGGATGTGCGTCCGACCTCTGACCGGGTGCGCGAGGCCCTGTTCTCGGTGCTCGCCGACGTCTCCGAGGAGCGCGTGCTCGACCTGTTCGCCGGCTCCGGGGCGCTGGGCATCGAGGCCCTGTCCCGCGGCGCCGCCAGCGCCACGTTCGTGGACAGCTCAGCGACCGCGCTGGCCGCCGTTCGGGCCAACCTGGCGACCCTCCACCTGGCCGGTGACGTGCACGCCCTGACGGCGGCGCGGTTCCTCGCCACCGCACGAGAAGGCCGCCGTCTTTACGATCTCGTGTTCATCGACCCCCCATACCGCCAGGCCCGGGCCCTCGGGCCGGACCTCTCCGCCGCGCTGCCGCCGGTCCTGTCAGGCCAGGCGCGGGTGGTCGTGGAGAGCGACCGGCGCGCGCCGCTTGACCTGCAACTGCCGCTCGACTTCGAGCGCCGCTACGGAGACACCCTGATCAGGATTCATGCACCCCGGTAACCGCATCGCCGTCTGTCCCGGCTCCTATGACCCGGTGACCAACGGCCACCTAGACGTCATCTCGCGCGCCTCCGCCATGTTCGACAAGGTGATCGTCGCCGTGGTCAACCTGCCCGTGCGCAAGGGCGGGACGCTGTTCACCGCCGAGGAGCGCGTCGGCTTCGTGAAGCGCGCCACGGCCTCGCTGGGCAACATCGAGGTGCTGCCGTTCAGCATCCTGGTGGTCGACTTCGCGCGCCAGCACGGGGCCCACACGATCGTCAAGGGACTGCGCGCGATCTCGGATTTCGAGTACGAGCTGGAGATGAACCAGCTCAATCGCCGCCAGGCTCCCGATGTGGAGTCCGTTTACCTGATGGCCTCGCCTCAGTACAGTTTCATCCGGTCGAGCGGGGTAAAGGAACTGGCCACGTTCGGAGGAGCGATCGACGACATGGTTCCTGCCGAGGTTGCTGTGGCCTTGAAGGAACGGGTCAGCCGGTAACGAAACAGAGGTTGCCAAATGGATGTCTTGGTACTGATCGACAAGCTGGATGACCTGGTCCACAACGCCAAGCCGGTGCCGCTGACCGACCAGGTGCGCGTGGACAAAGAAGAGATCTACGACATCCTCGATCAGATGCGCGCGACGATCCCCGAGGAGATCAAGCAAGCGCGCTGGATCGTCAAGGAGCGTCAGGAGATGCTGGCCGAGGCCAAGCGCGAGGCCGAGCGGGTCGTCAAGGAGGCCCGCGACCGCCAGGAGCGCCTGATCTCCCAGGAGGAGATCACCAAGCAGGCCGAGCGCGCCGCCGAGGACATCATCGAGGACGCCCGCGCCCGTGAGCGCGAGATCCGCCTGGGCGCCGAGGACTACGCCGACGAGATCCTCAACACGCTCGAGATCAATCTCTCGAAGTTCATCGCCGCCGTGCAGCGCGGCCGCGATCGCCTGGCCGGCAAGGACGAGCCGGCCGAAGTGAGCTGAAAGCGAACGGTCAGAGCGAGGCGTGATGCCGAGCGTCTCTCTCAGACCGCGGGACGGGATGTCCCGCGGAGCACTTCTTTCCTAAGCCCAGCTCCGTCCGGGGCGCTGTTTAGCGTGCCGGGCAGTGTCCTCGATCGACCGCCTCGCGGTTGAGTTGTCAGAGCCAGTCGGGCGCCTGGGTGTGACCGGCTGGAACGTGGAGCGCCTGCGCGCCCTGCTGGTCCGCGCGGAGCTGCGGGCCTGGCATGTGGAGGCTTCGGACGCGCCCGGCTTGTGGCACGGGCGCTGCCCACTCGGGTCCGGTCAGGCGCTGGTCTGCTGGTCACGACCGCCCCGCCGCGCCGTCGCCGCCGGGGCGTTCGTGGTGGCGCGATCGCTGCCCGTCGGCCCGGGCTGCTGGGTGCTCCTCGGCCGGCCCGCCGTGGTCGGCGTGGAGCGGGCCGCCGCCTTCGAGCGCCTGGTCCGGTCCCTGCGCGCCCCGCGCGGTGAGTTCTGGCGCGTGCACGGCGGCGTGATCGCCCGGGCGGCCCGGCGGTCGTCCTCGACGCTCGCTTTGGCTGCGTAACGCTGTCTGAATCAGCGGCTTGGGAGGGGAGGGATGGATCGTCTCTCCGCTCCAAGATCGTGTTCAGGGCGCGCGAATCGGCCGCCCCGGTCTCGTTTTGTTCGCCTGAGCACGAGAAACCTGGTGCAGCGCGCAAACTGCCCCTGGACCCGAGCTTTGCGCGCCAGACCATGAAAAACCTGGTCCCACGCGCAAACCGACTAGGCCTGACCCCGCTTGGCGCGCCAGACCAGGTTCGGGCGGCCGAAGAGCAGCGCCGGGCCGCCTCGATAGCCGCAGGTCAACGAATCTCGAATCCGGTCAGCCCCTCAACACCGGTCTCATCAACATCGACCCGTTCCACCTCAGCCTGCTCCGGACCCCGCCGGCAGAACTCCAGAACCCGATCCACCCCGTCACTCGGTCCCTCGACGACCGCTTCGACCGTCCCGTCATCCCGGTTCGCCGCCCACCCGCTGACCCCGGCATCCCGGGCCACTGAGCGCATCGTGTCTCGGAAGAAGACTCCCTGGACGCGGCCGTGAATCACCACGCGCCGCGCGATCGGATCGCTGCCCATGCACGCATCGTTGCAGAGGGCCGGTTCCGTCCGAGCCCGCGCGCATCATCGAAGCATGCAAGCGATCTGGCTGCTCATTGGGCTGCTCCTCGGCGCCGGGGTTGTGCTCCTAATGGTGCGCGGACGGCTGCGCGCCCTCACGGCGGAGAGCACCCGCGCCGGCGAGCTCGAGCGCCAGCTGGTCCGGGCCGAGTCCCAGCTCGAGCACGAGCGGACGCTCGCCCAGGAGCGGCTGGCCACGCTGCAGGACGCTCAGGAACGGCTGTCCAACTCGTTCAAGGCACTGAGCGCCGAGGCGCTGCAGGCCAGCATGAAGCAGCTCACCGAGCTGGCTCGCACGCAGCTCCAGGCCGCCCAGACTGAGGCCAAGGGAGACCTGGAGAAGCGCCACTCCGCCGTGGAGCAGCTGGTGGCGCCGCTCAAGGAGCAGCTCGGGCGGGTGGATGCCCAGCTGGTCGCCCTGGACCGGGACCGGCGGGAGTCCCGAGGGCGGCTCGAGGCTCAGATTCGCACGCTGAGCGAAACAGGCGAGAAGCTTCGTTCGGAGACCGGCGCGCTGGTCACCGCATTGCGCAAGCCGAACGCGCGCGGGCAGTGGGGCCAGATGCAACTTCGCAAGGTGGTCGAGCTGGCCGGGATGGTGCGTCACTGCGACTTCGCCGAACAGGCGTCGCTGGGTGGAGCTGACGCACCGCTCCGGCCCGATCTCGTCATCAACCTGCCCGGCGGCAAGCACGTGGTGGTGGACGCCAAGGCGCCGCTGCAGGGAGTGCTCGACGCCTACGAGGCGCCGGACGACGAAGGTCGCGAGCGGCATCTGAAGGATCACGCGCGGTTGCTGCGCAAGCACGTCAAGCAGCTGTGTGACAAGGCCTACTGGGCCGATCTTGACTCGGCGCCCGACTTCGTCGTGCTGTTCCTGCCCGGCGAGCACCTGTACAGCGCGGCCCTGGAGGTCGATCCAACGCTGATCGAGGAGGCCATGTCCAAGCGGGTGCTGATCGCCACGCCCACCACGCTGCTGGCCATTTTGCGCGCGGTCGCCTACGGCTGGCAGCAGGAGCGGGTGGCTGAGTCGGCCCAGGCCATCTCGGAGCTGGGCCGCGAGCTGCACGGGCGCCTGGTGAAGCTGTCCTCGCTGATGGCCACGCTGGGCCGGCGCCTGAACAGCACCGTGCAGGCCTACAACGACACGGTCGGCTCCTATGAGTCACGCGTGCTGCCCAGCGCTCGCCGGTTCGCCGAGCACGGAGCGGTCTCGGAGGAGCGGGAGATGCCGGAGCTCGAGCCGGTCACGGTCTCGCCCCGCAGCGTGCAGGTGGCGGCGGTGGAGGCTGATGAGCACGATCGCCGCCGGTCGGCATCGCCTCGTCCGGCGGCACTGTTTGACGATTCGCCACCCCGGCGTCTGCGCGCCGCCGACTGAACTCAGTCCGAACGCGCCTTCCACCAGCGCTCCAGATCGTCGCGCTGGTGGGGCAACGGGTCGGCCGAGGGTTTGCGGGTCTGAACCTGAGCCATCGCCTGGTCGAGCGCCCGCCCGTCGCGGTCGGTCAGGATCGCGGCGGCCAGCGCCGCCGAGCGCTGCCAGCCGGCCCGGCAGTGGAGGTACACGGTTTTGCCGGCGTCGAGCCACTCCAGTGCCTGATCGACCACGGTGTCGATTCGCGAGGCCGGAAGCCCGCCGTAGTCCGGCATGGGTTGGCGCTGCTCGGCGATACCGGCGGCGGCCAGGGCGTGGCTGACCGCCTCGCGAGCCCCCTCCGGATATTCGGCGTCCTCCACCAGATTCAGCACCCGGCTGACATGCAGCCGGGCCAGCATCGCGACGTCCTCATCGTCCAGCGGGTAGGCGCCGACCAGGAGCCGGTCCGCAACCTCGGCGAACCCATAGCTGCGGAACCAGCGCGACATCTGAGGTCCAGTGTGCCAGCACTAACCTGGAATCCATGGCTCCGCGCACGGACACCTTTGATCTCTCGGGGTTGCGCCTCACCTCAGGCGAGGGGCGCCATTTGGAGCTGGCTGTGGGGCTCGGATCGCTCGAGCTCGGTGGGGAGCGCTACCCGGCGATCCCCTCGCTCGTACCGGTGCGTCTGGACATGTCCCGGACCACCGGCCAGGGCTATGCGCTCCGGCTTCGCTTCAGCGCGAGCCTGGAGGGCCCTTGTATGCGGTGCCTGGAGCCGGCCACGCCGGTGTTCGAGGTGGACGCTCGCGAGATCTCCCAGCCCGGGGAGGGGGACGAGCTCAACTCGCCCTATATCGAAGGGGGCGTGCTCGAACTGGCTGCCTGGGCGCACGACTCGCTGGCCCTGGCTCTCCCGGCGGCGCTGCTGTGCCGTCCCGATTGCGCCGGGCTGTGCCCGGTCTGTGGCGAGAACCTCAATCTGGCTGGGCCCGACCACCATCATGAGGCCGCTCCGGATCCCCGGTGGGCGAAGCTGGCCGAGATCCAGTTCGAGCCCCCGGCGAGCGAGTAGATCACCCGTCTCCTGCTAGCCTCTGCAACCGCCATGGCCGTCCCCAAGCAGAAGCAGTCGCACTCTCGCACCACCAAGCGCCGCTCGACCCACAAGGTGAGCGCCCCACACGTGAACGCGTGTCCTCAGTGCCACAGCCCCAGGCTTCCCCACCGGGTGTGCCCGGTGTGCGGGCACTACAAGGGCCGCGAAGTGGTGGCGACCGACCAGACGCTCGGCTAGCGCCGTCGCATGGTCACGGTCGCCGTTGACGGCAACGGGGCCGATCTCGGTCCCGGCGAGGTTGCTGCGGGCGCCGGACTGGCCGCTGCCCGCGGGATCCACGTGTTGCTGTTCGCCGACGCTCGGGAGGTTCCCCGGGTGCCCGACGGGGTGGAACTGATCGACGCCCGGGTTTCGATCGCCAAGGCCACCGATCCCGCCTACGCGGTGCGCTCCACGCCGGAAGCCTCGATCGTGCAGGCCGCCCGAGCCGTGGCCGACGGTCGCGCCCAGGCGCTGGTCTCAGGCGGCTCCACCGGCTCGGCATTGGCCGCCGGGCTGTTCAACCTCAAGCGGGACCGGGGCATCTACCGACCCGCCCTGGCGCTGCCGGTTCCGCGCCCGGGCGACCGCCCGGTGCTGCTGCTCGACGTCGGTGCCAACGTCAGCTGCCGGCCGGAGCATCTCGTGCAGTTCGCGCACATGGGGTCGGCCTTCGCCGAGGCGGTCCTGGGGTTCTCGTCGCCTCGCGTGGCTCTGCTCTCAAACGGCGAGGAACCGGCCAAGGGGACGCCAGAGCTCAAGGAGGTCCACGAGCGACTGTCCGCGGAGGCGGGGGTGGGGCTGAACTTCATCGGCAACGTCGAGGGCACCCAGGTGATGGAGAACGTCGTCGACGTGGTGGTGATGGACGGGTTCGTCGGCAACATCACGCTGAAGCTGATCGAAGGCGTTTCCGGCCGCACGATGGTGGCGGTCAGGACGGCGGCGATGCGGTCCCTGCGGGCCAAGGTGGGTGGCTTCCTGCTCGCACCCTCGGTGCAGGGGCTGCGGGACGAGATCGATCCCGAGACCACGGGCGGGGCCTATATGCTCGGCCTGCGGCAAACCGGAGTCGTGGCCCACGGACGCTTCACCCGCCGTGGTTTCGCGCGAGCAATCGAGGTGGCGGTACGAGGAGTGGAGGAGGACGTGATTCCCAAGACCAGACAGGCTCTTCAGAACGCGGGTGCACTGCGTTCCAGCTCTGACCCAGAAGGTGAGAGCCCGTCCGAGCCCACGGCTACCGTGCGCGGCTGATGACTCGCGAGGAGATCTTCGAAGTGATCCGCGCGCACCTGGCCGATGAGCTGGAGCTGGATCCGGACTCCATTGGAGAGGGCACGCGGTTCCGAGAGGACCTGGAGGCGGACTCGCTCGATCTCTACACGCTCGTGCAGGAGTTGGAGGACACCTACGGCGTGCGGATATCGGACGAGGAAGCAACCCGGATCCTCACCGTCGGGCAGGCGGTGGATTTCGTACTCGCGAGCGGTGTCGAACAGATGCCTCATTCGGCGAGCGCGAGTCCCAGGCCGTCCGGCAGTGTCGACTGAGGCCGCATTTCGCCAGGCGGAGGCGCCGCTGCGCGAGCTCCTGGATGCCCTGCCTCCCGACCTGGCCCGCCACGTCTTCACCCACGCCTCCTGGACCACCAAGCGCGCGGACTCTTACGAGCGACTGGCCTTCCTGGGCGACAGCGTGCTGTCGCTGGCCGTCACCTCGCACCTCTATCCCAGCCTGGAGGCGGAACGCTTCGGCGCCGGTGAGCTGACGAAGATCCGCGCCCAGGCGGTGTCCGGACGGTCCTGCCGGGCGGTGGCCGAACGCCTCGGCGTGCCGGACCGGATGGCCGCCCTGGCGCCTCCCGAATCGGCGGCCACCGCGCCGGCGCTGGTGTCGACCGAACGGGTTCTGGCCTCGGTGATCGAGGCGATCATCGGCGCCTGCTACCTGACCTTCGGATACGAGCGCACGGCAGATGCCGTGGTGGAGGCGTTTGCCACCGAGCTCGAGGACGCGCTAGAGCGGCCGGTGGACTTCAAGTCCGCGCTCCAAGAGCGCCTGGCCCGTCGGGGCGCCGTGGTCAGCTACGAGGTGCTCACCGAGGAGGGACCATCCCACGACCGGACGTTCACGATCGCCGCCCGTCTGGGCGGCGACGAGATCGGCCGAGGGAGTGGCCGGAGCAAGAAGGACGCTGAGCAGCTGGCCGCCCAGGCTGCTCTTGACTCGATGTCCACGTCGAACAACTCCTGACCCGAGAGCGGACCGGATCGTGTACCTGAAGAGCATCACGTTGAAGGGATTCAAATCGTTCCCGGACCGGACGCGGCTCGAGTTCGGGCCTGGCACCAGCGTGATCGTCGGCCCGAACGGATCCGGGAAGTCGAACGTGACCGACGCGGTGCTGTGGGCTCTGGGGGAGCAGTCCCCGATGGCCGTCCGCGGTCAGTCCATGCAGGACGTGATCTTCGGGGGAGCGCCGGGCCGCCAGGCCGCCCAGGGTGCAACGGTCGAGCTGGTCCTGGACGACAGCGAGCAGCTCCTCGGGTTGGGCCCCGAGGTGTCGATTCTCCGGCGGCTGGACCGCAACGGCGAGGGGGAGTACCGCCTGGCCGGTGCCCGATGCCGGCTCATCGATGTGATCGAGCTGCTGTCGGATACCGGGATGGGGAAGGAGATGCATTCGGTCATCTCCCAGGGCCGCGTGGAATCGATCGTCACCTCCAAGCCGCGTGACCGCCGCCTGCTGATCGAGGAGGCGGCCGGGCTCGGCAAGCACCGCAAGCGGCGCCGGCGGGCCCAGCTGAAGCTCGCTCACACGCAGGAGAACCTGGATCGGGCACTCGATGTGGAGCGGGAGGCCCGCTCCCGGCTGCGCCCCCTCAAGCGGCAGGCTGAGGCAGCCGAGCTGCATGCTCGGCTGCACCGGCAGATGCTGGAGATCCGCTGGGAGCTGGCCCGGGAGGAGTTGCGCGCGCGGCTGGCCGAGGTCACCTCGACCCGCGAGCAGGCGGCCCACGCCCGGGGCGTCCGCCAGGACCTGGAGACGGAGCTAGAGAAGGTGGCCGGCCGGCGCCGGGCCGCCGAGGAGGCGCTGGCCGAGCGCTCCAGCCAGCGGGAGCTTCTGTCTCGCCGCAGCTTTGCCGCCCAATCGGCGGCCGATCGAATCGGCTACCGGATCGACTCCATCCGCTCGGCTGCCGGGACGGTGGCGGCGCGGTTGAATCGCGGACAGGCTGCGCTGGAGTTGCTGCGCAGCCAGGCCACGGCCGACCAGCCGGATGCCGCCGCGGCGGAGCAGGTGGTGGCCCTGGAGGGTGAGCTGGAGGCACTCGAGCGCGACCGCGAGGCCGAGCTGGCCCGCCAGCTGACCGAACTGGAGGCCAGGCGGGCCGAGGCCGAGCGCACGGAGGCCGCATGCGCCGCGGACGTGGAGCGGGCCGAGGCAGCCCGAGCTCAGGCCGACGCCGCTCACGAGGAGGCCCGTCAGACCCTGCGTGAGGCGGAGCGCGGGGCCGAGGCCGCTCGCCGCGAGAGCGCCCGGGTGGGCGGGGAACTGGCGGCCGTCAACCAGTTCCTGCGCAGCCACCAGAGCGCGCCCGGCGGGGCCCGGTCTCTGGCCGACGCGCTGTCCGTGGCCGCCGGATATGAGCTGGCCGTGGCGGCAGCGCTGGACGGTCGTCTGGGCGCGGCCCTGGTCGCGGATCGACAAGCGGCGGCCCAGGTGCTGGAACGGGCTGGACGGGATGGTGGCCGGGTACTGGTGGCCGCCGAGTCAGAGCCTGACCCGCCGCCGTCGGGTGGGGATCCGCCCGTGCCCGGAGCGGAGCGGCTGGCGGCTCATGTCGGAGGCGAGGACGCGCCGGCCCGTCTGGCCCGGCGGCTCCTGCGCGACGTGTGGGTCGTGGATGACCTCGAGGCACTGCCCGATGACTTCGCCGGCGCCGCCACCACGCGGCAGGGTCGCGTGTTCTCCGCGGCCTTGTGCGAGCTGCGCCAGGCGGCCAGTGTGGGGGATGAACGGATCCTGGCCGAGCGCAACCGGCGCGATGAGCTCGTGGCTGCCAGCGAGCTCGCAGTCCAGGCCGAGCAACGGGCCAAGCAGGCGGTCGAACGGCTGGCTCAGGACGCGGCGGCCGGAGACGCCGAGCGCGACGGCGCGGTGGCGGCCCACCGGGCGGCGGTAGGGCGGCGGGACGAGGCGGTAGAGGAGAAGCGACGCCTGACGGCCAGCATCGAGCGCCGACGGTCGGCTCCCGATGAGGGACCCGGAGGGGCCCGCCGGGCTCAGGTGCAGGCCGAGCTGGCCGGACTGCGGTCGCGGCTTGAGCGGGCTGAGCGCGAGCGGGTCGAGCGAGCCACGCGAATCGCCCGGCTCGAGGACGCCACGCGCCGTGACGCCGAGCTCGTGCCACTGATCAGCGAGGTGGTCGGGGAGCTCGAGCAGGTGGCCGAGGCGATCGCCGGCCGGCGGGCCGAGTTCGAGGCGGCACTGGCCGCCGACCGCGAAGCCGGCGAGCACGTGGCGGCTGAGCTGCGCAGCTGCGCTCAGGAGGAGGCGGGCCTGCAGAACCGATTGCACGCGGCCAGCGAATCGCTGACTGCCCTCGAAGTTCGCGCCCAGCGGGCCGCCGATCGGGCCGAGGATGCGACCGAGGCGCTGGGCCGGGTGGCCACGGAGCTGGAGCTCGAGGCGGCCCCCGCGGAGGAGCCGCTCGATCCGGAGGAGCGGAGCAACCTGGAGATTCGTCTCGAGCGCCTGGTCAGGCGCCGGGAGCAGCTCGGCCCGGTCAACCCGCTGGCCGAGCAGGAGTACGCCGAGGCGCTGGCTCACGTCGAGGAGCTCGAGCGTCAGCGCGCCGATCTGGACAGCGCCCTGCGGGAGATCGAGAAGCTGATCAAGGACACCGATCGCCAGATCAAGGAGACCTTCGAGGAGACGTTCACGGCGGCGGCGAAGAACTTCGAGGAGCTGGCCGCCCAGCTGTTCCCGGGTGGGCGGGGGCGCCTGCGCCTGGTCAGCGAGCGCGAGGGACAGGCGCCCGTGCTAGGTGGGCTCAAGGACGTGACCGCGAGCCAGAACGGCTCCGGGTCTGAGACAGCCGGCGAGGCCGAGGAGCCGGAGGAGGAGCAGGAGGACGTGGCAGGGGTCGAGATAGAGATCACCCCGGCCGGCAAGGGCACCCGCCAGCTGACGCTGCTCTCCGGCGGCGAGAAGTCGATGACCGCGCTGGCCTTCCTATTCGCGGTGTTCCTTGCCCGGCCCTGTCCCTTCTACATCCTGGACGAGGTTGAGGCCGCCCTGGACGACCTCAACATCGACCGCTTCCTCGGCCTGCTGGACACGTACTCGAGCCGGGCCCAGTTCATCGTGGTCACCCACCAGAAGCGCACCATGGAGGCGGCCGATGCGCTTTACGGGGTGTCGATGGGCGGCGACGGGATCTCCAAGGTGATCTCCCGCCGGCTGCCCGCGCGCGCCGCCGCCTAGCCGGGTCGCCGGCCGCCGGCCGCCGCCTGGCGAGCGAACTGTGGATCGATGCGCCCCTGTAGGGGCCGATCGATCCACCGCTGCTACGTTCAGCGCCGGATGGCGCGCGAGTGGTCTGATCTGTTCATCGCCAACGGAGGCAGCGCCGCGCCCGAGGCCGCTGCCGTGGCCGAGGAGAAACGGGTGGGTCGCTTCCGCCGCCTGCGCGAGAACCTGCGCAAGACCCGCCAGGCGCTGGGTGCGGAGATCCAGGCCACGCTGTTCGAGGACCTCAGCGACGAGACCTGGGAGCGCCTCGAGGAGGCTCTGATCTACGCGGACGTGGGTGCGCGCACCACCGCCCGGGTGGTGGAGCAGCTGGAGCGGGAGGCCACCGAGGGCGGGATCACCGGTGGGGAGGCACTGACCAACCGGCTGGTGGAACTGCTGGCCGAGATCGCCCAGCCCGGCGATGACCGGATCGATCTGCGGCCCAAGCCGACGGTGATCCTGATGGCCGGGGTGAACGGGACCGGCAAGACCACCACGACCGGGAAGCTGGCCCACCACCTGAGCCGGGAGCTCGGACACAGCGTCGTGATGGTGGCCGCCGACACGTTCCGGGCCGCCGCGGTGGAGCAGCTCGAGATGTGGGCCGAGCGGGCGGGGGCGACTTTCGTGCGCGGGCCGGATCGCGCCGATCCCGGGTCCGTGGCGTTCGAGGGGGTGGCCACCGGCATGCGGCAGGGAGCCGACGTCGTGATCGTCGATACGGCCGGGCGCCTGCACACGCAGGACGATCTGATGGGGGAGCTCACCAAGATCCGGCGGGTGATCGGGAAGCAGATACCCGAGGCACCCCACGAGACGCTGCTCACGGTCGACGCCACGACCGGACAGAACGGACTGCGCCAGGCCCAGCTGTTCTCTGAGGCCATCGACGTCAACGGGCTGGTGCTGACCAAGCTGGACGGCACGGCCAAGGGCGGGATCGCGCTGGCCATCGCCGGCGAGCTCGGCATCCCGGTGAAGCTGATCGGAGTGGGGGAGAAGCTCGAGGACCTGCGTCCGTTCGACGCTCCAGAGTTCGCGCGGGCGCTGGTCAGCTGAATCGCCTGAGTGCAGGCAATCCGTCGGGCGACGACCTCGCGGAGGACTAAGCTCATAGGACCATGTCTGGTTGGATCCTCTGGGCCCTCGTTGCCTGTGGGTTCGCGGTAGGTGAAGTGCTCACCGCGGGCGGGTTCTTTCTCGCCCCATTCGCGGTCGGCGGAGCCCTGGCGGCCGGCGCTGACGCGATCGGCGCCGGTGAGGTGGCGGCCTGGCTGGTGTTCGTGCTCGTCTCGGTGTTCACCCTGGCGCTGGTCCGTCCGCTCGTGCGCACGCGCCTGCTCAGCGCCGCGCCCACACGTACCGGCGCCGCCGCACTGGTCGGCAAGAAGGCACTCGTCCTGGAGAAGATCGATAACCATCACGGCGTGGGATGCGTAAAGATCGACGGTGAGGTCTGGTCGGCGCGCTCGCTGGACGACGAGCGGGAGATCGAACCTGGGACCCGCGTTGAAGTGATCGACATCAAGGGCGCCACGGCGCTGGTCATGGAATAGGAGGCGGGCAATGGTCGGAGGAATCGTCGCAGCGGTGGTGGTGGTGCTCCTGGTGATCCTGGCCGCCCGGACTATCCGGATCGTCCCGCAAGCCAAGGCGGGCATCGTTGAGCGGCTCGGCCGCTACCACAAGACCCTCAACCCCGGGATGACCATGCTCGTGCCGTTCGTGGATCGGCTCAAGCCGCTGATCGACCTTCGCGAGCAGGTCGTCTCGTTCCCTCCCCAGCCGGTGATCACCGAGGACAACCTCGTGGTGGGAATCGACACCGTCCTGTACTTCACCGTCAACGACGCCAAGTCGGCCAGCTACGAGGTGGCCAACCCACTGCAGGCGATCGAGCAGATCACCGTGACCACGCTGCGTAACGTGATCGGCTCCCTGAGCCTGGAGCAGGCGCTGACCAGCCGCGACCACATCAATGCGCAGCTGCGCACCGTGCTCGACGACGCCACGGGCAAGTGGGGCATCCGCGTCAACCGGGTCGAGATCAAGTCGATCGACCCGCCCGGCTCGATCCAGGAGGCGATGGAGAAGCAGATGCGGGCCGAGCGCGACCGCCGGGCGGCCATCCTCACCGCCGAGGGCGTCAAGCAGTCCCAGATCCTCACCGCCGAGGGCCAGAAGCAGGCGGCCGTCCTCACTGCCGAGGGCCAGCGCCAGGCGGCCATCCTCAAATCCGAGGGCGAGGCCAAGGCGATCGCGACGGTGTTCGAGGCGATCCACAAGGGCGACGCAGACCCGAAGCTCCTGCGCTACCAGTACCTCCAGATGCTGCCCCAGCTGGCCCAGGGCGACGCCAACAAGGTGTTCGTGATCCCCTCGGAGTTTTCTCAGGCGGTAGGCGGGCTCACCGATGCGCTGGCCGGCCGCTCGAATTCGAATTCGGACTCGTCCGCGGCTCCCGACCACCCGGCCGAGCTCCCCAGGGGTGCGCCGGAGGACGGCGAGCCACCGCGCTAGTCCCCGGGCTGCTCGGATCGCTTTTACGCACAGGTCACAAGTCGCCTCCAAAGGGGTGACTACGCTTCGGTTGGTGTCGCCGGGGGGCGGCGGGACATGTCATCAATCCAGGAGGAGTTACCGAATGAGCTTTCGGTCAGGGCCGTGTGCCTCAAACCGTCCCCATCGCGCCCTCAGCATGCTGCTGTGTCTCGGTGCGCTGGCCACGGCACTAGTGGTTCCCGCCGCGGCGTCCGCCACCCCGGGCTACTCGAACGGACACGGGTACCGGCACGGCGTCGTCCCGCCCAAGGGGCAGCAGAAGAACTCGACGCACGGTTCGGCGGCCTCGTTCGCCGCCAGTGGTGGCAACCTCAAGTACGGAGGTGGGATCAGCGGTGTCGGGGTGACCGCCGGCACGCCGAAGGTCTATCTCGTCTTCTGGGGATCCCAGTGGGGCACCCAGGGCACCAACGCGCAGGGCGACGTCACGCTCTCCGGTGACCCCAGTGGCGTGGCGCCTTACGTCCAGGAGTTCATGAAGGGCCTCGGGACGGACGGCGAGACCTGGTCGGGCGTCATGACCCAGTACTGCCAGGGCGTCTCCGCCGGAGCCACGAGCTGCCCGTCCAGTGCGGCTCACGTGGGCTACCCAACCGGCGGTACGCTGGCCGGGGTGTGGGTCGATGGGTCGGGCGCGGCACCCTCGCAGGCCTCCGGGAATCAGATCGGGGCCGAGGCCGTCAAAGCGGCCACCCATTTCGGCAACACGACGCAGAACTCGAACCTGTACACGCAGTACGTCATCGTGTCACCCACCGGCACGCACCCGGACGGCTACAACACCTCCTCCGGCCAGTTCTGCGCCTGGCACGACTACACCGGGGACAGCACGCTGTCCGGTGGAGCCGTCAGTTCCCCAGACGGTCAGTTGGCCTTCACCAACCTGCCGTACATCCCGGACATGGGGAGTTCGTGCGGTAAGGACTTCGTCAACGGTTCGGCCGGCGCTCTCGACGGCGTTTCGATCGTCGAGGGTCATGAGTACGCGGAGACGCTCACCGACCAGTACCCGGCCGGGGGCTGGATCGACTCCTCTGGCTACGAGACCGGCGACAAATGCGCCTGGATCTCATCGGGCCAGGGTGCCTCGCAGGACATCAGCCTGGCCACGGGCTCATTCGCAGTCCAGTCCACCTGGGCCAACGACTACAACAGTGGTGCGGGCGGATGCGAGGTGACCCATCCGATCGTGACCGGTGGCAGTACGTCGTCGAATACGGTGACGGTGACCAACCCGGGTGCCCAGACGAGCACGGCTGGCACCAGCGCGAGTCTGCAGATCCAGGCCAGCGATTCGGCCTCCGGCCAGACGCTGACCTATTCGGCCACGGGGCTCCCGCCCGGCCTGAGCATCAACAGCTCGACCGGCCTGATCAGCGGGACGCCGACGACCGCCAACACCTACTCGGTGAGCGTCACGGCCACGGACGGGACCTCCGCGACCGGCAGCGCCTCGTTCAACTGGACGGTGAACCCGGGCTCCGCCGGCACAGGTGGCACCTGCACGGCCAAGCAGCTGCTTGGCAACCCAGGGTTCGAGACGGGCAGCGCGTCCCCTTGGACGGCCACCTCTGGGGTGATTTCCGCCACCAGTTCGGGACAACCGTCCCACACGGGCAGCTATTTCGCCTGGTTGGACGGGTACGGGCGGACCCACACCGACACGCTGGCCCAGAGGGTGTCGGTGCCTAGCGGCTGCACGAACTACGCGTTCAGCTTCTGGCTGCACATCAACACCGCGGAGACCACTACGACCACGGCGTACGACACGCTCAAGGTCCAGGTGCTGAACAGCTCCGGGACGGTACTCGGGACGCTGGCTACGTTCAGCAACCTGAACCACGCCACCGGATACCAGCAGCACAGCTACAGCCTGTCCGCGTATGCCGGTCAGACGGTCACGCTGAAGTTCACGGGCCAGGAGGACGCCTCTCTAGCGACCTCCTTCTGTGTGGACGACACGGCGCTCAGCGTCTCGTAAGGGCGACAGCCGCCGCCAGCAGCATCAAGGCTGCTGGCGGCGGTAACCCCGGCCGCCGGCCCGCTAGCTTTCCCTCAGATGTTCGATTCGCTCGCCGACAAGCTGCAGGCCACGCTGACCGACGTTCGCGGCCACGGCACGTTGACCGAGGCCGACATCAACTCGGCCATGCGCGAGATCCGCCTGGCCCTGCTCGAGGCCGACGTCAACTTCAAGGTGGTCAAGAGCTTCACCAGCTCGGTCAAGGAGGCGGCTCTGGGGGCCGACGTGATCGGCAAGCTCAACCCCGGCCAGCAGGTGGTCAAGATCGTTTCCGACGAGCTCACTTCGTTGATGGGCGGCCAGGCCGAGGAGATGCAGTTTGCCTCCCGCCCCCCCACGGTGATCGTGATGGCCGGCCTGCAAGGCTCGGGCAAGACGACCGCCTGCGGCAAGCTGGCCCGGTTCCTGCGTGAGCAGTACGGCTCGTCGGTGGCCGTGGCGGCTTGCGACGTCTACCGCCCGGCGGCCGTTGAGCAGCTGATCAAGGTTGGCCATCAGGCCGGCGCCGAGGTCTACGAGCAGGGCACCGACCAGGACCCGGTGAAGATCGCCGCCTGGGCGCGGGATCGGGCGCAGTCAGAGGGCAAGGATGTGCTGATCGTCGACACCAGCGGTCGCCTGCACGTCGACCAGGAGCTCATGCAGGAGCTGGCCAACATCAAGAAGGCGGTGCGGCCGGACCAGATCCTGCTCGTCGTCGACGCGATGACAGGCCAGGATGCCGTGCACGTGGCCGAGGAGTTCGGCCAAGTGGTCGACTTCGACGGGGTGGTCATGACCAAGCTGGACGGCGATGCTCGCGGTGGCGCCGCGCTGTCGGTGAAGGCGATCACCGGCAAGCCGATCGTGTACGCGTCCACCGGTGAGAAGCTCGATCAGTTCGAGCGCTTCCACCCGGACCGGATGGCCCAGCGGATCCTCGGGATGGGTGACGTGATGACCCTGATCGAGAAGGCCCAGGACGCATACGACGAGGAGCAGGCGGCCGAACTCGAACGGAAGTTCCGCAAGCAGGAGTTCGGGCTCGACGACTTTCTCGACCAGATGAAGCAGATCCGCCGGCTGGGGCCGCTCCAGAACCTGCTGGGGATGATCCCCGGGATGGGGAAGGAGCTCCGCGGCCTCAAGGTCGATGAGCGCGATTTCGACCGATTGCAGGCGATCATCCTTTCCATGACCCCTCAGGAGAGACGTCACCCGGAGCTGATCAAGGGATCGCGACGGCTGCGCATCGCCAGAGGGTCGGGGACGAACGTGCAGGCGGTCAAAGCCCTGATCAAGCAGTTCGAGCAGATGCGCAAGATCATGCGGCAGGTCTCGTCGGGCAAGATGCCCGACCTCGGTGCGTTGATGCGCCAGGCCCGGTAGGACGCCACCGAGCGCCCCGGTGGTCTCGGGCGCGAACCCGCTACTCTCATTGCCCTCATGGCAGTCAGACTGAGACTCACGCGCGTCGGCGGACGCAAGAACCCGATCTGGTGGGTGGTGGTGGCCGACCAGCGCTCTAAGCGCGACGGCCGAGTGATCGAGACGGTTGGGCATTACAACGCTCAGACCAATCCGTCCACGATCGTCCTCAACGAGGAGCGGATCCGGGACTGGCTGGCCCGCGGCGCCCAGCCCACCGACACTGTCCGCAAGCTCCTGCGCACGCAGGACATCACCTAGAGCGCACGGCCCACTGGTGAGCAACGACTCGCCCTCGCCTCGCGAGCTTCTCGAGTACCTGGCTCGAGGGCTGGTCGATGAGCCCGATCAGGTGCGGGTCAACGAGGTTCGCGAGGACGACGGCACCGCTGTCCTCGAGCTCTCCGTGGCCCAGGACGACTACGGAAATGTGATCGGGCGCGGCGGCCGAACGGCCAGCGCTCTGCGCACGGTGGTCAAGGCGGCGGCCGGCCGGCACCGCCAGCGCATGTTCGTCGACATCATCGACACCTAGGAATCCGGCGCCGCCGTGGGCACCGCGGTCTCACCAGAGTGGTTGCACGCGGGTCGGATCGGCCGGCCCCATGGCCTGGACGGCAGCTTCCACGTCGTCGGGCCCAACCCTCGGCTGCTCGAGGACGTGGCCGCCGTGCGGGTGGCCGGGCGTGACCGCACGATCGAGCGGCGGGCCGGCCACGATGCCCGGATGATTTTGCGCCTGGATGGTTGTTCGGACCGGGCGGCCGCCGAGGCGCTGCGAGGCGAAGAGCTGCTGGTGCCGCGGAGCGCCGCTCCTGATCTGGGGCCCGACGAATGGTGGAGCGAGGAGCTGGAGGGGTGTGAGGTCAGAGACGGCCAGCGCCCGGTGGGTCGGGTGAGACGCCTGCTCGAACTGCCCTCCTGCGAGGTTCTGGAGGTGGAGCGGCCGGAGGGCGCCGACGATCTGCTCGTCCCGCTGGTCAGCGACGCGGTGCGCACGGTCGACACCGAGCGGCGGGAGATCGACATCGACCTGAGCTTCCTGGGGGAGAGCTGATGGAGATCGACGTGTTCACCCTGTTTCCGGAAGCCTTCAGCTGGTTCGAGTCCCAGCGCCACGTCGTCAACGCGCTGAGCCGAGGCCACCGTCTGGGCTACGTCAACTACCGCGACCACACTCCGCTGAGCGCCGGGCAGGTGGACGACACCCCGTTTGGCGGAGGCGCGGGCATGGTGCTCCGGGTGGATGTGGTGGAGGCCGCACTGCGGGCCCGGTACGGGATGGATCCGGCGGAGCTCCCGGCTTCCCGAAGAGTGATAGCGCTGACCCCCTCGGGCCGGCTGCTAGACGAGGGGGTCGTGGAGGAGCTCGCGGCCGAGCCCGCGCTGACCCTTCTGTGCGGGCGCTACGAGGGTTTCGATGAGCGGATCATCGAACACTTCACCACCGACCAGCTGTCGATCGGGCGCTACGTGCTGGCCGGGGGTGAGCTGGCCGCGATGGTCGTATGCGATGCACTTCTACGCAAGCTGCCCGGATCGCTCGGGCACGACGACTCGGTCGTGGAGGAGTCGTTCAGCCGGGCCCTCGACGGGGCGCCGGAATACCCGCACTACACGCGCCCGGCGGAGTGGCGCGGCTGGCCCGTGCCCTCGGTCCTGCTCTCCGGTCACCACGCCCACATCCGGGAGTGGCGGTTGGAGCAGGCCCGCTCCCGAGCCAATCCGCGTTCGCTACCATAGGCCGCCGTGCCGACCGCGGGGCGGTTGGCTTTCTCTTCTCGTCGCGCGCCGGCTCGCCCGAGCAGACGACACTTCGTTATGAGCACCGTCATCGACAGCCTTGAGCGTGCCCAGCTTCGCCGCGTCCCGGCGTTTGATGCTGGCGACCGGCTACGCGTCCACTTTCAGGTCATCGAGGGCACGCGCCGCCGCACCCAGGTCTTCGAGGGCGTGGTGATCAAGCGCCAGGGCCATGGGGCGCGAGAGACGTTCACCGTGCGCAAGCAGTCCTTCGGCGTGGGTGTTGAGCGGACGTTCCCGCTGCACTCTCCGAAGATCGAGCGGATCGAAGTAGCCGCTCGGGGCGATGTGCGCCGGGCCAAGCTCTACTACCTGCGCGGCCGCGTGGGCAAGCGGGCCCGTGTGCGCGAGCGCCGCAACACCGGTCCCGAGATCCTGGTGGAGCGAGAGTTGCTGCACGCCGCCGCATTCGCCGAGGAAGAGGGCGCCATGCCGACCCCGGAGCAGGAGGCCGCCGTGCTGGCGGCCGCCGAGGCCGAGGCCGCGCCGGAGCCGGAGGACGCGGCTCCCGAGGCGGCAGCTCCTGAGGTCGAAGCTCCCGAGACGCCAGCTCCCGAGGCGGCAGCTCCCGAGGCCGAAGCTGCCGGCGCGGAGGCTCCCGCGGCTGACGCGGCTCCGGAAGCCGAGCCGGACGCCGAGCCAGACTCCGGCGCCGCTCCCGCGAACGACGAATAGGCTTGGCGAAGACCAGGAAGTCGTTGGTGAGCTCGGCGGCAGGGCTCCTGCTGACCCTCCTGATTGCTTTGGGGTTGGCCCTCGGAATCCAGGCTTTCCTGATCAAGCCCTACCGGATTCCCAGCGCATCCATGGAGCCGACGCTCGACATCAACCAGCGAATCCTGGTCAACCGGCTGGCGATGACGATGAGCAATCCCAAGGTCGGCGAGATCCTCGTGTTTCACCCGCCCAGGAACTACGGCGACTGCGCCAATCCAGACCAGGGCGAGGACGTGATCGGCCAACCGGATGCCAGGGCCTGCGACACTGCTCAGGGCCGGGACGCGTCGGTCACCTTCGTCAAACGAGTCGTGGGCCTGCCCGGCGATCACTTGTCGATTCGCGACGGTCAGGTGTTCCGCAACGGCAAGCCCGAGTCCGACCGGCACACGGTCGGCTGCAACGGGGACGCTACGTGCAACTTCCCGCGCACGATCGTCGTGCCCCCAGGCGACTTCTACATGATGGGCGATAACCGGCCGGACTCCGACGACAGCCGTTTCTGGGGTCCCGTGCGGCGGTCGTGGGTGATCGGCCAGGTCATCTTCAGCTACTGGCCGCCCGACCGCATCGGAACTCTTTAGGACCGCCTGGAACCCTCTGACCATGGCCAGATCAACCACCAAGAAGCCCAAGAGCGCGCTCGCCAACGTGGTGGAGCTCGTGGTCACGGTAGTCGTGGCGGTCGGCCTGGCCCTGCTGATCCAGGCGTTCATCGTCAAGCCCTACAAGATCCCCAGCGGATCGATGATCCCCACGCTTGACGTCGGCCAGCGCGTCCTGGCCAACCGGCTGGACACCAGCCCCAGCCTGGGCGACGTAGTGGTCTTCCACCCGCCGATCGGAGCCGACGCCGAGCACTGCACCGATCCGCGCCAGGGAAACGGCTCTAGGCAGGCGTGCGACACGGCGGGCCGGGAGGACACCACCCAGACCTACATCAAGCGGGTGGTCGGTCTGCCCGGAGACCACATCTCGATCGTCAGCGGGCACGTGATCCGTAACGGCCGGATGGAGAACGCCCCCTACGCCGAGCCGTGTACGGCAACAATTAACTGCACTTTCCCGCATACGTTCACGGTTCCGCCCGGGCAATACTTCATGATGGGCGACAACCGTGGCGAGTCCGACGACAGCCGTTTCTGGGGCCCAGTCCGGCACTCCTGGATCATCGGAGTGGCCTTCTTCACCTACTGGCCGGTGGGCCGCATCGGAACCCTCTGATCGTCGTTGCTGCCTGGCCGGGCACCGACCGAGCCGCGGGAGCGGTCGGTGAAGCGACGGCCGCCTGGACCGAAGCTGTTCCGTCATGACCGCGCCCTCGGCCGGTTCGTGGCTGGGGCCGATGAAGCTGGGCGCGGATGCCTGGCCGGACCTCTGGTGGCTGCCGCCGTCCTGTTCGACCACGAGCGCCTGCGGCCGGCCGACATCCGGGCCCTGTCGGCTCTGAACGACTCCAAGCGCCAGACACCGGCCGGCCGGGCTGAGCTCTACCCGCTCATCCTGCGCCTGGCCACCAAGGTCGCCGTGGTGTCCCGGTGCGCGCCCGGGATCGACCAGCGCGGACTGCACGTCACCAACCTGGCTGCCCTGCGGGATGCCCTCAAACTGGTGGCTCGCCCCGGGTGCATCTGTCTGAGTGACGGGTTCTCGCTGGGTAGCATCGGGCACCCGCAGCGCGCCGTGGTGGGTGGAGACTCGACCAGCGCGGCGATTGCCGCCGCGTCGGTGATCGCCAAGGAGACGCGGGATCGCTACATGCGCCGGGCGGACACGCTGCACCCGGGGTGGGAGTTCGCCCAGCACGTGGGGTATGCCACTCCCGAGCATCGCCATGCGATCGAGCGGCTGGGCATCACGCCCCTGCACCGCCTGTCGTTCCAGTCGGCCGCCTACCAGCAGCTCTCGTTCGGCAGCTGAGCGGCGCGCACCGGAGGCGCGCTAGAAAGCTGCCTCCAGATGATCCAGCCTGATCAACCGGTCACGGCCGTCCAGGGTCACCCCGATCACGTCGAAGCGAAGCTCGGGAGCCCGCGGGCGATCGGGCCGCTCGACCAGCCAGCGGGCGGCCATCCGCCGGACCTGGCTGCGCTTGGCCGGGCGCACGCTCTCCAGAGGGTCGACAGGAGGCCCGCCCGCGGAGGAGCGCCGGCACTTGACCTCACAGAACACCAGCGTCCGGCCGTCGAAGGCGATGATGTCGAGCTCGCCCCATCGCGTCCGGAAGTTCCGCTCGACGATGTCGAAGCCTCGCCTGAGCAGATGGTCGGCGGCCAATTGCTCTCCCGTCGAGCCGGTGTGTCTGCGCGGGTCGGACATCTGCCCAACGTAGGGGTGAGGTGTCACGCCCCGGTTACGCCGCGTGCCGGAACTGTGCCAAGTCGGCGGGATCAGCCGAAACTGGTACGAAGTCGACACGCGGCGTAACCACGGCGTGACAGTCGGGCCGTAGCGTCGTGATCGTGTTGTCCCGGGTCGCGACGTTCGCCATCGATGGGGTGGAACCCCGGCAGGTCACGGTGGAGGTGGATATCCGGCCCGGGCTGCCGGCGTTCACCATCGTCGGGCTGGGGGATGCCGCCGTGCGGGAATCCCGCGAGCGGATCCGCTCAGCCATTCTGAACTCGGGATTCGAGTTCCCGCAGCGGCGGATCACCGCCAACCTGGCTCCGGCGTCGCTGCGCAAGGCTGGCCCGGGATTCGATGTCGCTCTGGCGCTGGCCGTGCTGGGCGCGAGTGAGCAGGTTCCCGTCGAGACGCTGGAGCGAGTCGCCGTGTTCGGGGAGCTCTCGCTGAGCGGATCCCTGCGCGACGCGCCGGGTGTCCTGGCCGTCGCCGAAGGCGCGCGCCGAGCCGGCATACCCCGGCTGATCGTGCCCCGGGAACGAGCCGGCGAAGCCGCTCTGGTCGCCGGGCTGGAGGTGGCGGCGGTTGAGGGATTGCGGGAGGCCGTGGAGGCGGCTGGCGGGAGCCGGGTTCGGCCGCTACCGCTGCCAGCGCCCGCCCGGCTCATCAGCCCGGGCCCCGATCTGGCTGACGTCCGGGGGCACGGGGTACCGATCCTGGCGCTGCAGATCGCCGCGGCGGGCGCTCACAACCTGCTGTTCGAGGGCCCACCGGGCACCGGCAAGACGATGCTGGCCCGGAGACTGCCGTCAATCCTTCCGCCGCTCAGCCGGACTCAGGCCCTGGAGGTGACCCGGATCCACAGCGTGGCCGGCCTGCACGCCGGCGGCCTGATCATCCAGCGTCCGTTTCGCGCGCCGCATCACACGATCTCGGCTGCCGGCCTAGTCGGCGGGGGTAACCCGCCCCGACCCGGGGAGGCCAGCCTGGCCACGCACGGCGTCCTGTTCCTGGATGAGCTCTCGGAGTTCCAGCGCATCGCCCTGGATGCGCTGCGCCAGCCCCTGGAGGACGGGCGGGTGTCGATCGTCCGGGGGCAGCGGGCGCTCGTCTTTCCCACCCGGTTCATGCTGGTCGCCGCCACCAATCCGTGCCCCTGCGGGTATGCGGGAGTGGGGACGATGTGCTCCTGCGCCGAAGCCGACCTGCGCCGCCATCGACGCCGGCTGAGCGGGCCTCTGCTTGACCGGATGGACCTGCTGGTCACGGTGGAGAAGCCGAGCGAAGCTGAGCTCCGGGCTGATTCGGTGATTGACTCCGCCCGCGCCCAGGCGCGGGTCAGGGAGGCCCGGGAGCGGCAGAGTCATCGCTATCGCGGCACCGGGGTTCTCTGCAACGCCCAGGCGCCGCCCGGCCGGTTGATGCGGACGGGCGCCATCGACGAGGCGGCCCATCAGGTGCTGGCGAAGGCGTATGACAGCGGGGGGCTTTCCGCCCGTGGCCGCCACCGGGTGCTCCGCGTCGCCCGCACCATCGCCGACCTCGAGCTGCGTCAGAGCGTCCGCGCCTCGGATGTCCTGCTCGCCCTCAACCTACGGCAGCGGACCGACACCGAGCAGGCCCGCGCAGCGTGACCCGAGCCTGTCCCGAGTGTCTCAGCCGATCATGGTTGCTGGGCCGCCTGAGCGGCCATCTCGACATCGTCCGAGCAGAGCTCTCACCCCTCCTCGCGCTGCCCGACGGTGAGCTTCTGCAGGCGGTGGGCGGAGGCCAGCGACCCGCCATCGAGCGCGAACTGGCTCGGCTCGACACGTCGGTGCTGATCGACGCGGCCACCGCGGCGGGCGTGGCCATGCTCTGCCGGTGTGACGCGGAGTACCCGGCGCGGCTGCGGGAACTGGATGCTCCGCCGGCGGTGCTGCACGTGGCCGGAGGTCTCGAGCGCTTTCTGTCCCTGGCCGGCCAGGATCCGGTGGCGATCGTCGGGTCGCGCCGGGCCTCCAGCTACGGACTGGAGGTGGCCCGGTCCCTGGCGCGAAGCGTGGCCGCCAGCGGTCTCAGCGTCGTGAGTGGAATGGCCCGCGGGATCGACACGGCGGCCCATCAGGGTGCGCTGGCAGGGGGCGGCACAATCGCGGTGCTCCCTGGCCCGGCCGACCGGCCCTATCCGGTTGGGCAGCGCGGCCTGTACCGGCAGGTGATCGCCGCCGGAGTCGCCGTCAGCGAGCTGCCCTGCCGCGCCCCCGTGCGGCGCTGGTGCTTCCTGGCCCGCAATCGCATCATCGCCGCTCTGGCCGACCTGACCGTGGTGGTGGAAGCCACCGAGCGCTCCGGAGCCCTGCCGACCGCCGCGGTGGCACGGCAAATCGAACGTCAGGTTGGCGCCGTTCCAGGCCGCGTCACCACCGCGCAGGCGACCGGTGCCAACGCACTGCTGGCTGCGGGCGCCGCCGTGATCCGCGATGCCCAGGACGTGCTCGACTGTCTCTACGGGGTGGGAGCCAGAACGGCTAGCGCCGACCAGCGGACGCCGCTGGCGCCTGACCAGCGGCGGGTGCTCCGGGCTCTGGAGGAGGGCCACAGTCCAGCCGCGGCGCTGCGCCAGGCCGCGATCGGCGTGGAGCCAGGCCTGGCGATCCTGTCCGAGCTGGAGATCGATGGCTGGGTTCGGCGGGGGCCCGGTGGCAGCCTGACTGTGATCCCGTAGCCCCCGTCTACCCTCAGGCCATGGCCATTCCCCGCGTGCTGTCGATCGCCGGCTCCGATTCTGGCGGCGGGGCCGGCATTCAGGCTGACCTGAAGGCATTCGCCGCCTGTGGCGCCCACGGGATGACCGCGATCACGGCGATCACCGCGCAGAACACCGTCGCGGTCAGCCACGTTCACCACGTCCCGGCCGAGATCATCGTGGCGCAGGTTCGGGCGGTGGCGGAGGACATCGGAGTGGACGCGGTCAAGATCGGCATGCTGGGCACTCAGGAGACGATCGAAGCCGTGGCCGAGGCTCTCGAGCTGTTGCAGCCCAGCGTTCCGGTGGTGCTCGATCCGGTCATGGTGGCCGAGTCGGGTGCCGTGCTGCTGGAGGGCTCGGCGCGCCTCGCCCTGGTGGAACGGCTGTTTCCGCACGCCACCGTGGTCACCCCCAACGTCCCGGAGGCCCGGGCGATCGTGGCGGCGGCCCACGGCCGGCCCGGCCAGTCGGCCCCCGGATCCACCGACACCCCGGCGGACGCGCCCGGCGACCCCCCGAAGGAGCTGGTCCAGAAGATCAGGGCCCTCGGACCCGATGTGGTCGTGCTCACCGGCGGACATCGGGAGGAGGCCGTCGATCTGTTCTACGACGGGAACGAGTGCGTCGAGATTCCCGGGCCCCGCCACCCTGACGGTGCCGCGCACGGCTCCGGTTGCACACACTCGAGCCTCCTCGCGGCGCGGCTGGCCTGGGGAGACGACGCCCTGACCGCGGCCCGAACCGCCAAGCGCATGGTCTCCCAGGCCATTGCCGGCGGCCTTCGAGAGCTCGGCCAGGGAGCCGGGCCGGTGCACGTTCTGGCCCCAGAGGCCGGCTGAAGCCGGCGGGCTGCTTGAACCCGTTCGAGAGCCGACTGAGACCCGCCGCGGGGCATCGGCGGTCTGACATAATCGGCTGGTGCGTTTCCTGCGGATGAAGCCCGGCCATGGCGAGGTTCTCATCGCGGAGGGTGATGTCGCGGCGCCCGAAGAGGAAACGCGGCTGATCGAGGAGTTCCGCCGTCAGCTGGACAGCGGACTGTGGGCGGCCGTCCCGGTGGTGCAGGCCGGTGGCAGCCGCGAGGCGCGCATGGTGCGGAGCTTCGACGAGATCCCCCGCGACGCGGAACGCGTGATCTTCTTCCCGCGCGCGGCGGGCGGGGCCTGAGGCCGGGCCGCTCGTGCTGCTGGCCCTGGCCGCATCGGCTCTGGTCGCCATCGCGCTGTTGTCTGACTTGGTCTACCCCCGCCTGGCGGAGGCGTGGTCACGGCACCGGGCGCGGCGCGAGCGAGCCCCGCAACTTGACTTCGATCCCGGACGCGAGCGGCGCGCTGAGCAGCGGGCCCGGGAGCTGCTTCGCTCCTGCGTCAACGAGGAGGAGTGGGCGATGTACCGCGAGCTCGGGTTCGTCCGGGTCTGGGGCTCCGGCTCCGAGGCGGGACGTGAGCACCCTGGAGCTGAGTACGCCTACCTGATCTATCCGCACCGCCCGATCGTCGCCTTTCTGGCCCAGACTGGACGCCTGCTGGGCGAGTACTGCGTGACCTTCCCGGACGAGACGCGGCCGTACGGCAGCAGCCGGCTGCCCGACTCTGACGACGTCCTGGCCAAGTGGATGGCCCTCACCGGAGACGAGCACCGGCTCATCTCCACGGCCAACATGCACCTGCCGGGGCGCCAGATCGACCCCTCGCAGGTGCGCCGGGACCTGTGGCGGCTGTCCCGGTGGGAGCGGGCGCGGATGCGCGACAGCGCGGCCCGCTCCAGTGACGCCCCGCGCGACACGCTGGCCTGACCCGCACCGGTACAGTTCCCGCCTCCATGGAGGCGTCAACCTCGACCGATCTCAAGCACCGGAGCCGCCTGCTCACCGAGGGACCGGCCCGCGCGGCCGCCCGCTCCTACCTGAAGGGGATCGGCTACGACGACGAGGCGCTGTCCAAGCCGCTGATCGCGGTGGCCAACACGTGGATCGAGACGATGCCGTGCAACTTTCACCTGCGGGCGCTGGGGGCCAAGGTGAAGGAGGGGATCCGGGCGGCCGGCGGCACGCCGATGGAGCTCAACACGATTGCCATCTCCGACGGCATCACCATGGGATTGCCGGGGATGCGGGCCTCTCTGGCCAGCCGGGAGCTGATCGCAGACTCCATCGAGCTGGTCGTGGATGCCCACCAGTTCGACGCGGTGGTGGCCATCAGCGGCTGTGACAAGACGATCCCGGCCACCGTGATGGCCCTGTGCCGTCTCGACATCCCGAGCGTGATGCTCTACGGGGGCTCGATCATGCCCGGTCATTACCAGGGACAGAGGGTGACCATCCAGGAGGTATTCGAGGCGGTGGGGGCTCACTCCGCCGGGCGGATCGGCGACGAGGAGCTGGCCGCGATCGAGGAGGCGGCCTCCCCCGGTGCTGGAGCCTGCGGGGGGCAGTTCACCGCCAACACGATGGCCATGGCCTTCGAGGTGCTCGGCATCTCTCCCTCCGGCTTCTCCATGGTCCCGGCCACCAACGGCCACAAGCCCGAGGTGGCCGAGGAGACCGGCCGACTGATCATGGACGTTCTGCGCCGCGGCGTGCGACCGAGCGACCTGATCACCCGCGGCGCGCTGGAGAACGCGATTGCCGCCATCGCGATGAGCGGGGGCTCGACCAACGGTGTCCTTCACCTGCTCGCGGTGGCCCAGGAGATGGGCGTTCCCCTGGACATCGACGACTTCGACCGGATCAGTTCGCGCACGCCGCTGGTGTGCGATCTGAAGCCGTTCGGCGAGTACGTGGCCCCTGACCTTTACGAGGCAGGCGGCGTGCCCGTCCTGCTCAAGCGGCTCAAGGAAGCCGGTCTGCTCAACGAGTCCGAGCGCACGGTCACCGGACAGACGGTGGGCGAGCTGGCCGACCAGGCTCAGGAAGCGCCGGACCAACGAGTGGTCCGCTCGCTCGACGAACCGCTGGCCCCCGAGGGCGGCCTGGCCATCCTGCGCGGGAACGTCGCCCCCGAGGGCTGTGTGGTGAAGCTGGCCGGGCACGAGCGCCGGCTGCACACTGGTCCGGCCCGGGTATTCGAGGATGAGGAGTCGGCGATGGCTGCGGTGACCTCCGGGGAGATCAGGACTGGAGACGTGGTGGTCATCCGCAACGAGGGCCCGGCCGGCGGCCCGGGCATGCGGGAGATGCTGGCGGTCACCGCCGCGATCAACGGAGCTGGTTTGGGACATGAGGTGGCGCTGATCACCGACGGACGCTTCTCTGGAGCCACGCACGGCTTCATGGCCGCCCACGTGGCGCCGGAGGCGGTTCGCGGCGGCCCGATCGGCGCGATTCACGCGGGCGATGAGATCACCATCGACGTGGGTGCCCGCCGGATCGACGTGGCCCTGTCCGACCAGGAGATCCAAAACCGTCTGGCCGCGTACGAACCGCCGGTCAAGCCTTCCCCGGGCGTGGCGCTGGGCAAGTACGCCAAGCTGGTTTCGAGCGCCTCCGTCGGCGCCATCGCCCGCTGAACTCCAGTCGAGGCCCTGCCAGAATCGGAGCCGTGCCCGATTACCCGCCCAACGACTCCGGGACCGCCGGCCCCACCGCGTCCGGCCCCACTACGGCTGGGCCCACCACGGGCGAGCCCTCCACCGAGGTGGTCCGCCGCGAGCAGCTTCCCGGCCTGGAGCCTGAGCGCCACATCACCGACTGGGGCCGCTCCGAGCGGGTTGAGCACCTGGTGGACGCGACGCTCGGCCACTTCCTTTACCACTACTGGCACCGGGTCGAGGCGGAGGGAGTGGAGAACGTGCCCCGCCGAGGCGGGGCGCTGCTCGTGGCCAACCGCGCCGGCCAGCTCCGACTCGACGCCGCTCTGGTCGGCAAGACGATCAGGGAGGAGCACGCGGCCGCTCGCCCGGTCCACCTCGCCGCTCCACCCGCCCTGACCGACGTGCCCGGGCTGGGCATGCTGGCCACCAAGCTGGGCGTGGTGCCCGAGCATCCGGCCAATCTCCTGCGTCTGCTGGACGACGAGGGCCAGGTCGTGCTCGTGTTTCCGGAGACTCGTCAGGAGCGCGTCAAACCGCTGAGCTCGCGCTACCGGCTGCGGAGCTTCGACCGGCTGGAGTTCGTGCGGCTGGCCGCCCAGGCGGGCGTGCCGATCGTGCCGGTCGCCATCCTGGGCTCCGAGGAGGCCACGCCGCTTCTCAGCGGCCTCGGCCTGCTCGGCCGGGTGGTTCCGCTGCGCCTGGGGATTCCGGTGCCGCTTCCGGCTCGCTTCCGGCTGCGATTCCTCCAGCCCGTCCGCCCGGACCGGCTCCGCAACGGACGCGTCGGCTCCTCAGAGCTGGCCGAGGACATCCGGGGGCTGATCCAGGAGAACCTCTACGAGATGGTGGCCAACCGGAACAGTGTGTGGCTGGGCTGACGCGGGCAGACTCGCCAGCAGTCCGTATGCCTTCTCGTCGCATTCTCATAACCGGTCTGGCCTCGGTATGGGGCGGTCGCCTAGCCCATCAGCTCGAGAGTGATCCCGAGGTGGAAACGGTGGTCGGGATCGACACCGCCGATCCTCAGCACGAGTTGGAGCGCACCGAGTTCGTCCGCACCCCACCCGAGCCAAAGCCGCTGGCCAGGATCATCCGGGCCGCCGGCATCGACACAGTGGTGGAGACCACCCTGGTGGGGGACGGCCGGGGCTTGTCCTCGGGGCGGACGCGCGCGATCGATCTGCAAGCCACGATGAGCCTCCTGGAGGCGGCCGCGCGGTCCGGGGTGAGCAAGGTGGTGGTCAAGTCATCGGCTGAGTACTACGGATCCGGACGGGACGCTCCAGCATTCTTCACCGAGGACACGCCGCCGCTCCGGCGGCCCCGCACACCGGTCCAACGGGAGCTGGCCCGAGTCGAGCGGGCCCTGCGGGAGTACGGCGATGAGCACCGGGACACCACGGTAACCGTGCTGCGCTGCGCCTCGACCGTGGGCGGCGGTTTGCGCAGCGCCCAGTTGAGCCTGCTCTCCCTGCCGGTCATCCCGGGCATCCTTGGCTTCGATCCACGGTGGCAGTTCGTGCATGAGGACGACATGGTCGGGGCGCTTGCCCACGCGGTGGCTCAATCGCTTCCCGGCGCGTACAACGTGGCCGGAGACGGCGTGCTGGCGCTGTCGGAGGTGGCCGGGCTGCTCAGCAAGCCGCTACTTCCCGTGCTGCCACCCTGGGGAACCCTGTTCACGGCCGGCCAGGTCCGCCGGCTCGGCATCCCCGTTCCGGTTGGACTGCTGCGGGAGCTGCGCTATGGCCGCGGGTTGGACAACCGCAAGCTCAAGGCCAGCGGCTACCTGCTGCGGTACACCAGCCGCGAGACCGTCCTCAAGCTTCGGTCCCAGCAGCGTCTGCGGCCCCTGCTGGGCAGCGGTCAGCCGGACGGGTACCGCTACGAGCCCGAGGTGGAGGAGTTCCTGCGCCGAAGCCCCAGCGTGCAGGCGATGCAGCGGGCCAGATCAGACGCCACCCCCTCACCGAGCCAGGGCCAGGGCCAGGGCGGCGCGTACGGCAGCCTGACTGAGGGTGAGCTCCTGGAGGTGATCCCGTCGCTGGAGACTGCGTCAATGCTGGCCCTCCGGGACTACGAGGCCGCGGGCCCGGCCCGGCCGGCCGTCCTGGCTGAGATCGACCAGCAGCTGGACCTGCGGGAGAGCACGGACAACTAATGAGAGCTTTCATGCAATCCGCTGGTTTGCTGGGGTAAACGAATAGCGGCGGGCACCCGACTCGCTACCATCCAGATCGGAGATTGGGGTCCGTTTGGCTTCACGGGCCGCTCCCCACCACCATGAGCACGGCGACTACCTGGGGCGTGACCACAGCGCGCCGGCGACGGCACGGCGGTTTCGCCCTGCTCGCAATCCCCGTGCTCGTTCTGGCCGCAGCGGCCGCAGTGGCGATTCTTGCCGTGACGTCCACGGCGAAGGTGAGTAGCGACTCGGTGGCGCTCGCACGGGTCGGGCTTCCCTTCGGCGGAGGCACGATCGAGCGGCTGAGCGTCCTGGCCGGTCGCGACCAGCGCCTCATCCATACCCACCTGACGGGCGGCCGGATCTGGCCGGTCACGAGCCTGCGTCCCGGCGAGCGTGTGTCAGTCACCGTGGTGGTCAGACGGCCTGGGTGGCTGTCGTGGCTGACCGGCAAGACCGAGCAGGTTCGCTACAGCTTCCTGACTCCCAGCAGTTCGCTGCGTTCCCAGTACGTCACGGTGCGCTCCGGCCACGACATGAAGCTGCGCTTCAGCCAGCCCGTGCGCCTCGTCTTCTATCCCAACCGGCAGGGCCAGGTGACCAGGCATGTGCTGGCCAGTCCCCAGGCCGCGTTCAGCCTTAAGCCCACTGGCACCGCCGGCACCATGCCGGTGGCGGGAGCCCCACGCACCTGGGAATCGCCGCGTCCGATCCCGGTGAGCTGGTTCCCGCCCGGGTCCAAGGCCACGGCCGTGGCCAATCCGGCGCCGGGCAGCCGGATCAAGCCGGATAGCAACATCACCCTGACCTTCTCCAAGCCGATCAGCCAGGCGCTCGGCTCACACCTTCCGCCCGTCTCGCCGAACACGGCGGGCCGCTGGCATCAGCTCGATTCTCACACGATCACGTTCGAGCCCACCGGTGGATACGGCTACGGGCTGGGCGCCAAGGTGAGCATTCCGCTGCCCTCCGGGATCCAGCTCGTGGGTGGCCAGGCTCGGGGCAGCGACCCGATCGGCCGCTGGACGGTGCCGGCCGGCTCGACCGCCCGCCTGCAGCAGATCCTGGCCAACCTGGGGTACCTGCCGCTGAGCTTCCAGAGCTCAGGTACGCCGGTCAAGGCCACCCTGGCGGCGGAGATGAAGGCGGCGATCCACCCACCCAGCGGCCACTTCAACTGGCGCTACCCGAACGTTCCGTCCCAGCTGCGCAACGAGTGGTCATCCGGCACGGCCGGCGTGATGACGCGCGGAGCCGTGATGGCATTCGAGACCGACCAGGGCATGGTGGCCGACGGCGTGGCCGGGGGCCAGGTCTGGAAGGCGCTGCTTCAGGCCGACCTCAAGGGCCAGCGCTCCACCTTCGGCTACACCTACGTGATGGTCAGCGAGGGCAGCCCGGAGACCATCCACGTGTGGCATGACGGTCACATCGTGGTCAGCGGGCCCGTGAACACCGGCGTGGCCGGCGCCCCCACGGCCACTGGCGTGTTTCCCGTGTTCGAGCATCTGCCCGTGACGACCATGACCGGCACCAACCCCGACGGAAGTCACTACTCGGATCCGGGCATTCCCTGGGTGAGCTACTTCAACGGTGGGGACGCCCTGCACGGGTTCATCCGGGCCAGCTACGGATTCCCGCAGAGCGACGGGTGCGTGGAGATGCCGTATTCCCAGGCTCACCAGGTGTACCCCTACACGCCGATCGGCACCCTGGTCAACGTCGCCTGACCCTGACTGCCGATTGTTCGTTTAGGGGCCCAGGAGCCCCCTAAACGAACAATCGACGCAATATTGTGGGCGCCTGCTGAAGAAGGGCGGCGCGCCGCTCCGCCGGGAGCCCGTCGCGCAGGGAGCCAAGCGCCGGCGGCGAATCTCGCTCTGGCGTGACGACCTCCAGCTCTCCCCGGGAGATCCCCGATCCGTCCCCCGAGTGGCTGCGCGTCCTGGGGGCACTCGATGACGATTTGCGCCGGCGCGCGGTCGCGTCCAACACCGCTCACGCCTACCGGCTGGACGGGCTCCAGCTGGCGCGGTGGGCCACGACGGCCGGAATCGAGCCGGATGGGCTTCAGGTGCGCTCGCTCCGGCGCTACCTCGCCAACCTCTCCGAACGAGGCCAGGCCGCGACTACCGTGGCCCGGAAGCTGGCGGCGATCCGCGCGCTCCTCAGAGTCCAGGTCGAGCTGGGGCATCGCGCCGATAACCCGGCCGACCTGCTGAGCGCCCCCAAGCGAGCTCAGCGACTCCCGCACGTCCTCAAGCCCAAGGAGGTGGCGTCGCTGCTCGATCGGATTCCCGCTGCCACGCCGCTCGACCAGCGCGACCGGGCGCTGTTCGAGCTCGCCTATGCCGCCGGTCTGCGGGCCGAGGAGCTGGTCTCGCTGGACGTCGGCGCGGTGGACTTTGACACCGAGACAGTCCGGGTCGAGGGCAAGGGCGGCAAGACCCGGCTCGTGCCGGTGGGCGAGCATGCGCTGGCTCAGCTGTCGCGCTATCTGGAGCGGAGCCGCCCGGCGCTTCAGGCGGCAGTCGGACCGAGCGATCTGGAGCGGGCTCTGTTCATCTCCAAATCAGGTCGCCGGCTCAGCACCTCAGACGTGCGCCGCCGTCTGCGGGTCTGGGCGCGGGCCGCGGCGGGTCAGGCTCCGGCGCTGTCGAGCGCTCATCCGCATGCGCTCCGGCACTCGTTCGCCACTCACCTGCTGGAGGGCGGCGCCGATCTCCGCGCCATCCAGGAGCTGCTCGGGCATTCCACTATCTCGACTACCCAGGTCTACACTCGGGTAGAGTCGTCGCGCCTCAGATCCGCTTACTCGCGGGCACATCCCCGGGCTTAGGGCAATCAGGGGAACACGTGGAAACCAACGTAAAAGCCATCGAGCTCAGAGACCTGTGGAGGCGCTACAAGGCTTCCGGGGATGATCGCGCCCGCGAACGTCTGGTGGTCGCCTACTCCCCGCTGGTCAAGTACGTGGCCGGACGGATGAGCTCGGGGTTGCCGGCCCACGTCGAGGAGGCCGACCTGATCTCCTACGGCTTGACCGGTCTGATCTCGGCGATCGAGCGCTTTGACCTCAGCCGGGAGATCAAGTTCGAGACCTACGCGATCACCCGGATCCGCGGCGCGATCATCGACGAGCTGCGCACGCTCGATTGGGTTCCGCGCTCCGTGCGCGCACGAGCCCGGGACATCGAGCGAGCCAACATGAAGCTCGAAGCCAAGCTCCAGCGCGCACCCACGGACGAGGAGATGGCCGGTGAGCTGGACATGACCACGTCCGAGTTCCAAGACGCGCTGCTGCAGATCTCGCACTCCACGATCGTGGCCCTGGACGAGCTGTGGAACGTGTCGGATTCGAGCGGGGATCAGGTGTCGCTGCTGGACACGCTGCCCGACCGTGACGCCCCCGATCCGCAGGCGCTGGTCGACCAGGGCGAGCTCCGTGACCGGATCGCCGATGCGATCGCCGCCCTGCCCGAGCGGGAGAAGCTGGTCATCGCGCTGTACTACTACGAGAACCTGACTCTGCGTGAGATCGGCGAGGTGCTCGGGGTCACCGAGTCACGCGTCTCGCAGCTGCACACCAAGGCCGTGCTGCGCCTGCGCTCCAAGCTGGGCACCGAGCTCGACTGAGCGCCGGTGATTCCGGTCACCGCGCCGGGGCCAAGGCGATAAGGTCCGCCTTTGCCGTCGAGTGCTCCTCGCACTTGTCCGGGGGGTGCTCACCCGAGTGAGAGGAGCTGAGCATGCACAAGGCCGCGGATCGCATCCGGAACGTGGCGCTCGTCGGTCACCGCGGAAGCGGTAAGACCGCGCTGCATGAGGCGCTGTTGTTCCAG
>DASZNA010000113.1:0-1861 GCA_035551655.1 Solirubrobacteraceae bacterium | reverse complement strand
ACGACAAGGTGTTCGACTCCTCGTGGACGCGCCACCAGACGTTCGGTCCGTTCACGCTCGGCCAGGGTGCGGTGATCAAGGGCTGGGACCAGGGCGTCGTCGGGATGAAGGTGGGCGGCCGGAGGGAGCTGATCATCCCGTCCAGCCTGGCCTACGGCAAGGCCGGCAGCGGTTCGACGATTCCGCCTAACTCGGCGCTCGTCTTCGTCGTCGACCTGCTGTCTTCGACGGGCTGACATCCGCCTCGGGCGTGGGGAGATGGGCCCGGTACAGGGGCTCGTGGTCGGCCACGCCCTTGAGGCGGAAGCGCCCCGCCGCTGACCACTCGAAGGTCTCGCGTGCCGCGTCGCGCACTTCGCGGGTGGCCAGCACGGTGTCGGGCCTGGCCACGCCGGTCACCCGGCTGGCGAGATTGACCGCGTGGCCGAAGTAGTCGCCGGCGCGCTGCACCGTCGGCCCGCAGGCGATCCCGGCCCGCAGACTGGGAAGGTCCGACCGCTGGACGGCCTCGATCAGCTCCAGGGCCGCGCGCACGAGCGGCTCGGGCTCGGGGCTCACCAGCATGACCGCGTCGCCGATCGTCTTGACCAGGCGCACCGGCGGCCGGGTGTGCTCGGTGGCCAGATCGGCCAGCTGGCCCGCCAGCGTACCCAGCTCCTCCACCTCCAGCTCTCCGCCCAGCCGGGTGAACCCCACCAGATCGGCGAAGCACACGTTCAGATCGGTCTGGCCGGCCAGGCGCCCGGTTTCGCGCTCTTCCTGGAGCAGCCTGGCCCGGTGCACGCTCTCGCGCAGATGGGCGCTGAACGCCGCCTCCATCACCGGGGTGAGCGCCGGGGTGAGCTCCTCGGCCAGCCGATCGAAGCGCTCGGCCACCTCAGCCTCGCTGTCCCCGGCCTGCAGGAACGTCTCCGCCCCAGCGGCGGCCACGGTGGCGGCCAGCCGGGACATGCTCTCGCCCATCACCCTCGCGAGCTCTGACATCGTCTCCAGGCTGAACCCGGCGTCGATGAACCGCTTCAGCGAGCGGGCCTGCTCGACGTCGGCCTCGCTGAACACGACGTCATCCGGGCCGGCCACCGGCAGACCCAGCTGGCGGCGCATGCGCAGCAGGACGTCGGCCGGCGCTCCCGTGCTGCCCTCCAGGTCCCGGGCGGTGTAGCGACCAGCCAGCCGGCGTTCCACCGGTAGCAGGGCCAGGCGGTCCTCCCGGACCGCGTCGATCAGCTCCTGGTCGGTGGCGCCGTCCTGCCTGAGGCGGTCGAGTAGCTCGACGCGAGCCTCCCGATCGGCGCCGTTGAGGCCGTCGAGCAGCCCGGCTTGCGCGTAATCCATCCCGGCATCCTCCACCAAATCCGCTGCTTCCGCTAGCATCGTCCGCCCTCGCGGGTGACCTACCGGGTCCCCGCCCAGACGATACGACGAGCGCACGATCTGAACATGCTGTCCATCCTGATGCCGGTCTTCAACGAGCGCGAACGCGTCGAGCAGGCGATCTCCGAGGTGCTGGACACGGAGCTGCCGACGGACTTCGAGCTGGTGATCGTCGACGACGGATCCACCGACGGGACGCGCGAGATCCTCCGGGGCGGCGACTGGGGCGAGCGCGTGCGGCTGCTCGAGCACGAGGTCAATCAGGGCAAGGGCGCAGCCGTCCAGACCGCCCTACGCGAGGCGCGAGGGGAGTTCTCGTGCATCTTCGATGCCGATCTCGAATACGACTCGGCTGACCTGGCGCTGCTGCTGCCGGCGCTGCTCGACGGGCGGGCCAACGCCTGCTTTGGCGTCCGCGCCTTCGACGGCTATACCAGCCACTCGTTCCTGTTCGTGCTCGGCAACAAGGGCGTCACGCTGGCCTGCA
>DASZNA010000112.1:0-32117 GCA_035551655.1 Solirubrobacteraceae bacterium | reverse complement strand
GTCCGATTGGGCGTGCAACGCGCGCCCGCGACTAGGAGACGTGGCTACCTGGCGCGCTGAGGCTTCTGCCGCCTGGCCAGGCGCTGGCAGCTAGCCGGTGAACGGCGGCGCTGCCGCCGGGATCACGCTGAGGTGCGCCGTGACCCCGAGGGTTCCGCCCCCGCAGCGGCCGGTGACCGAATACCGGCCATGCCGGCCCGTTGGAATGGTGGTGGCCAGTGAGTACGAGCCGTTTGCCTTGACCTTGGCGTACACAGCCGGGAGGCCCGCGTATCTGTGGGTACCCGAGAACGCCCGGGACAGCAGCGTCACCCGGTCCCCCTCCGGGCAACCGCCTGCACTGCCGTACACGCGCACGCTATGCCCGGCCGTCACGGTACCCGGCTTCAGGTGGATCGCCGGCTTGGCGGCTGTGGAGAACGTCAGGTCTCCCCCTCGCCCCGAACCCGACGCGGTCTGCGTCACCACGCGGAAGTGGTAGGTGGTTCCTGGCTTCAGGTCGCTTACGTCCACCGCTACGGGCACGTCAACCGAACTTGCCGCGGCGGACACCGTGGGCGTCGTCTGACCGTAGGCCGTAGTTGTGCCGTACTCCATGTACCACTGGAACGGCAGGCTGTTAGGAGTCACGTCCCCGTTGAGCGTGGCCGTGGTGACGGTGACGTTGCTGGCCGCGTCCGTGATCGCCGTCGGCGGCGGCTGGGGCTTGTAGGTGATCGTCACGCTCCCGTCACCACTGTTCACCCCGCTGTCGGTCGTGGCGCTCTTGGCCGTGGAGATGGCGTAGTCGCTGCCGCCCCCACCACCACCGGCAGACTCATCGCCGCTGCGAACGCCTCCGCCTCCGCCACCGCCGTAGTAGCCGCCACGGCCACCGCCACCGCCACCGTTCTGGTTGGCGTCGCCGGCGCCGGCGCCTCCGTGGCCAAGGCTTCCGTCAGCTCCGGCGCCGTCAGCCGAGTTGGAGCTGACGCCTCCGGAGCCGCCTGTCGTCTGGGTGCCGGCACCGCCGCCGTGGGCGAGGCTTCCGTCCTGGCCGGCCGAGCCGTCGTTGCCGCCGTTATCTCCGAAACCTCGGCAGCCGCCGCCACCGGCGCCCACCAGAAGCGTGGTGCCCTTCTGGGTGAGGGATGAGGCGCCTCCGCCCCACCCCCGGCGTCGCCGTCAATGGCTGCCACGACGGAGCCGCCGGCCCCGCCGCCGCCCGAGCCGGCCGCTCCACCGACATTGCCCGAGCCACTGGCGCCCTGACCGCCCACGACGATCGTGACCTTGCCGCCGGGGGTTACGGGTACGGATGCTTGCTCGCTGCCGCCTGTCCGGGCGTGCAGTCGGCGCTGGTGTTTGTCCCACCCCCGGCGCCCGTGGCGTTCACCGTGAGCTTGGCCACCGTGTCCGGCACCGTGAACGTGTACGTGCCCGGCGTCGTGCAGCTGAGCGTGGTGCTGGCCCCGGCGGCCGCCGGCGCGATCACGCCCACCGCCAGTGCCGCGCTGAGCGCCAGCAGTCCGCTTTGTCTTCTTCTCACCGCAGGGACCTCCCGGTCGAGTCGCTGATGATCGGCGTGAGCATTTGTGCTCCCGCCGGCGCATACTTCACTAATTGAGTTGAGTTACCTACTTTATGAAGCCAGCCGGATGTCAGCTGGCTGCTGCTCCTGAAGTAGCCCGCCGCAAAGCGGCCTTCAGTTACGCCTCGACGGTTTCTCAGAAGGCGGCGGCGGGCAGACATCGGCCAGCCTTGCAGCTCGCCACCCGCCCCCGTCTTCACACGGTCCTATGCTGAGTCCTATGGAAGAAGCTCCCGCCCAAATCCTCGAGGTACGCCCCAGTCGGGCGGACGTGGAGGCTTCGATCACGCTGGCGGCGAGTGCGGAGGCCTGCCAGGCGATCTTCGTGGCCCTGTCAGAGCAGCTCGACCGGAAACGTACCGAGCCCCTGGAGGGTGCCGAGCACGTGCACGAGCTCCGCCGGGCCGCCGCGCTGGTGGAGCGCTTCGAGGCATTGGCCGGGACCGGAGCTCACGCGGTGATCCAACTGTCTCCCGAGGAACTGCGCGCCTGTCTGCTGGAGCTCACCGGCTACGCGGACCGGATGGATGTCGACGGCTTCCAGCCCCCCGAGCTGCGGGAGCGCCTCGAGGTGATCGGGCGGATCAACCCGGTGCTGTGGGACGCGAACGCCGCGGCGTCAGCTCCGCTCGCCCCAGCTCCCGTGGGCGAGTAACCCGACCGCCGGGGTTCACGACTCAGCTCACGGGTGGCGGCTGGGCATCGGCGCTGGCCGCGATGACCGGATCCCACTCGCACACCAGGCAGGCATGCCGGAACACTTCCTGGGCGAAGCGCAGCGCGAGCCGGGCCGGCTCGTCGGCCTGGCGCACATCGTCCCAGTCCAGAATGAACTCGCCCAGCTGAGGCTCCCAGCGACCGGCCGATAGCTGAGCCTCGGCCAGACCGTCAACCGCCGGATGGGCGTAGGCGTAGAAGGCGGCACGTTCATAGCGCCCGTCACCCGGCCACCACCCCACCGCCACCTCCTGCGCGTCCATCGCGTTGCGCATGATGTAGTCATCCGAGGGGGGCGAGGCCGACTCGCCGGAGAACAGGTTGACGGCGAGATCGAAGGAGCCCCACCACGCGTTGACCGGCGTCGCGCGTCCGCGGTACGGAGCGCGAAACGCGGCCAGGACGAGCGCCGCCTGGGCGGCGGCGGCGAAATACTCCGCCACTTGCGACGGGTCATAAGTCGCATGCTCCTCGTCCTCGTCGAGCGGGACGGTCCATGGCACCTCCTGAGGACGGAGATCGATCGACACGTCCCCCGCCAGTTCGTTGACGGCCCTCAGGACGTCTCTGGTCACCCGCCCCACCGGCCGGTTGGGGCCCAGTGGAATTTGCCGAGCGCCCCGGGTCGTGTGCTCGACGACGGCCTGATGGCTACGCAGATCCAGCGCGACGACGAGGCCACCCGATCCGTCCGGGGCCGGGAGCAGGTTGGTCTCCCAGCCCCGGGCGGTGAGCCTCAGGGCGGCATGCTGCAGCTGGGGCTCGGGTGGCGCGATCGCCACGCACAGCTTGCCCAGCGTCTGGGTGTGCGCGTGCAGGGTGTCGCAGGTCTCGCGCCAGGGCGCATAGGAAATATCTGGCCAGGGCGAGGACACGCTCTTCTGACGCTAGCCGGTGCGGCGCCGGACGCGGAGGAATTTGACCGGCTAGAGCGTGCCGGTGAGGACCAGCCCGCCGATCACGACCAGCACGAGCGCCGTCAACGCGTTGCCCCATCGCTCCAGCCACTCGCCCCTCACCTGGTAACCGCCTCGGGCCGCAGCCAGCGTGAGCCCGACGATCGTGGTGATCGTGGCCGCGGCAAAGATCAGCAGGGAGCCCACGGCGGTGACCGCGCCGGCGGTGGTGGCGGCCAGGAACACCGGGAGGATGGTCAAGTCCGGAGAGGCGGCGGCGCCGAACGGGACCATGACTCCGGCCATGCCTCGTAGCCGGCCGGGCGACTCCGTCGGGAGGTGGTGATGGCCATGATGGTCGTGGTCGTGGTCGTGGTCGTGGTCGTGGTCGTGGTGGTGGTGTCCCCGGCCGCTCAACTCCATAGCCGCGAAGGCGACTCCAGTAACGATCAGGATGACGCCGATGATCGTGTCCTGTGCGTGCTGCACCGATGAGCGGAACTGGAGACCGACGACGATCAGCGCGGCGCCCAGCACGATCGAGACGAGCACGTGCGCGACGGCGGCCAACCCGGAGAGCCGAGCTATGCGGGACAGCGGATACCGGCGCGCCCGGCCGAGCATCGCCAAGGGGACCCAGTGGTCGGGCAGGACCGCATGGCCGAATCCGACTCCGGCGGCGGCCACCAGGAGCGCTGGTCCGGTGGCGCTCACGCCGGGACGGCGGCGCTCAGCGGATGGGCGGCGAGGCCGAGACGGAGATGCTCAGTGTGGGAGATGGCCTCGCTCAGCAGTGAGCGGACGTGCTCGTCGTGCAGCGCGTAGATGATCTGGCGGCCGTCGCGCTCTCCCACCACCAGTCCCAAGTGGCGCAATACCCGGAGCTGCTGCGAAACTGCGGGCTGCTCCATGCCGACCGCTCGGGCCAGCTCACCCACCGAGCACGGGCCGATGCCCAATCGGCTCAGGATGCGCACGCGGCTGGGCGTGGCCAGGGCCTGCATCGTCTCGGCCACCGAGCGCGCCGTGTCGGCGGTCAGGAGCTCCAGGTCCGGTTCGTGCCCATGACTCATATAAACATCATTGTATGCGCAAACGTTTATGGATTTGGGGCGGTGTGTGACCACTAACCACCCCGGCCACGGCCACGCCGACGGGCACGATGGCCACGCCCACGGAGTGTCCGCCGAGGCAGACGGGCGCAAGCTGGCGCTGGCCCTGGCGCTGATCGTGGCCTTCATGATCGGCGAGGTCGTGGCCGGGATCCTCGGTCACTCCCTGGCTCTGCTGTCCGACGCGGCCCACATGCTGACCGATGCGGCGGCGCTCGGGCTGTCGTTGCTGGCGATCCGGCTGGCCGCCCGCCCGGCCGGCGGATCGATGACGTTCGGCCTGAAGCGCTCGGAGATCCTCTCGGCGCAGTTCAACGGCGCGAGCCTGCTCGTCCTGGGACTGCTGATCGTCTACGGAGGTGTCCGCCGGCTGGTCAATCCGCCGCCGGTGAGCGGCTCCGTGGTGCTGATCGTGGCCCTGGCCGGCATCTTGGTCAACCTGCTGGCCAGCCTGGTCCTCGCCCGAGCCAACCGCCGGTCCCTGAACGTAGAAGGGGCCTTCCAGCACATGCTGACCGACCTGGCGGCCTTCATCTTCACGGCATTGGCCGGGGCGCTAATCCTGGCGACCGGATTCCGGCGGGCTGACGGGATCGCCGCCCTGATCGTGGCGTTCATCATGTTGAGCGCTGCATACCGGCTCCTGAGGGAAAGCGGCCGGGTGTTCCTGGAGGCGGCGCCTCGCGGACTCGAGCCGGATCAGATCGGCCGGGCCATGGCGGCGGTGCCGGGCGTGGCCGAGGTGCATGACCTGCATGTGTGGGAGGTGACCTCCGGCTTTCCCGCTCTCTCGGCCCACGTGCTGGTCGGTCAGGGCGACGAGTGCCACGAGATCGGTCACCGCGTCAAGACGATGCTCCACGACCGCTTCGAGATCGACCACACCACCCTCCAGGTCGAGCACGCCCCATCACAACTGCTGTCGATCCAGCCGAGCCCACCTGGAAAACAGGAGGATTCAGCCTGACATGTTGCTCAGCAACCCACCGGGAATAGCGAGGCGCCGGCGCGGGAATATCTCCAAAGCCCATGACCGACTCAAGACAACCCAGCGTGTCCTCTGCCCAGAGGAACCCGTACTCCGATCAGCCGGAATCGGCCTCGCCCCCGACCTCGCAACCTGAGCTGGAAGAGCGGGAGGTCAAGGCCGAGGACCCGGCTCTGTCACCGGCCACCAACTCGGTGCTCACCCAGGAGCTCCGAGAGGTGATCGGGTCAGACCGTGTCCAGGTGCCGCGGGACCGCCCCCGCCCCAGCCAGGGCGAGCGGCCCTCAGACAGCAGCTTCCGCGCCTTCTGGAGTGTCAACCGGCTGATGCTGACGGTCGGCTCGTTCATCGTGTTGACGATCGGGGCGATTCTGGCCCTGCTCACCAACGAGTGGTGGATCCTCGGGCTGGCGGCCGGTGCCCACGCCATCGGCACGACCACCGTCTGGCTGACGGCCTGGCGGACCACGACGGCCACCGAGCACCCGTCTCCCGTGGTGGCAGCGGCCATGACCGAGGATGGAGTCCGCGGGACGGACGACGTGTTCTCCCGGATGGTCGATGAGTTCCGGGCGGACCCCGAACCCGGGGTCGGAGACGCCCTGGCTCCGGAGAACAACGATCGCCAGACGCCGGCCTGGACGGATCCGGCCACCGCCGCCGTAGAGGAGGCGGCCGCGCTGACACCGACCTCCGGACCTTCCAAGTCTGTGCGCTTCGGCGGTCCTACGGACTTCCTGATCTGGAGCGTCTACGTGTTCCTGGTGGTGGCCAGCTTGGTCATCGCCGCCGTTCAGAGCGGCTGGATGTGGGTGCTGCCCGCCGTGGTCCTTCCGTTCACGGGCGGGCTCGTCCTGGTTCAGTGGCTCATGGACCGGCGGCCGGAGCAGATGCACGTCCGGAACTGGCGGCCGTTCATCCTGGCCGTGGTGGGTACCGCTGTCACCGTGGCCGTGTTCTGCGCGGTGATCGCCTGGTTGATCCACAAGCATTGACCGGCCTTCGTCCTGGTGGACCGGCCGAGCTGCCCGGTGCTCCGGAGCCCCCGGTGCTATTGGACGCCCCCACCGGGGTACTTATTCCGTCGGCTCTCCCACTCCCACACCGAGGTCGCACATGTCTTTGATCCTGTACCTGATCGTCGTTCTTTTCACCGGGCTGATCGTCGGCGCCCTGGCCCGGCTGATCGTGCCTGGACCCGATCCGATGAGCCTGTTCCAGACTGCCCTGCTCGGCATTGCGGGTTCGATCATCGCCGGACTCATCTCCCTGTGGATCTTTCACGGACGAGCCGGCGGGGGCATCATCCTGTCGGTCGTCTGCTCGGCCATCCTCGTGCTGATCGTGCGCCGAAGCCGAGAGCGCCGGGGTATGTCTCCCCGCCGCCGTTTCTGAGCCCTGGCACCGAGAAACGCCGGGCCGGCCATCCGCCGAGAGCTAAGCTAGGGACATGCTTGGAATCTTCGGCCAAAGGCTCAAGACGATCGAACCCGATCAGGCGCTGCCTGGTCGCGATCAGGAGACGCAGGTGCCCGAGCGCCATGCCGTCCTCGGCACGCCGCTGAACCCCCCGTTCCCCGAGGGAACGGACCAGATCGTGCTCGGGCTGGGCTGCTTCTGGGGCGCCGAGCGCGCCTTCTGGACGCTACCCGGCGTCTACACGACCGCGGTCGGGTACGCGGGCGGCTACACGCCCAACCCCACCTACGAAGAGGTCTGCAGTGGCCGTACCGGCCACGCCGAGGTGGTGCTGGTGGTCTTCGACCCGAAGCAGATCTCCCGGGAGGACATCCTCCGCACGTTCTGGGAGGACCACGACCCAACCCAGGGAATGCGCCAGGGCAACGATCTGGGCAGCCAGTATCGCTCGGTCATCCTCTACGTCGACGAGGAACAGCGCCAGCTGGCCGAGGCCTCGCGGACGGCCTACGCCGAGCGGCTCGGGCAGGCCGGTTACGGGGAGATCACAACCGAGATCGCGCCGCTGGACAAGTTCTATTACGCCGAGGACTACCACCAGCAGTACCTGCACAAGGTGCCGAACGGGTACTGCCCGATCCACTCGACGGGCGTCTCCTGCCCGATCGGTCTCGGCGTCTGAAGCCGGACTCAGCGCTTGACGAACAGCAGCGCGCTGCTCGGCAGGTAAATCGAGCCGTGGTAGTAGTGCGGGGCGAACGATCCCGTGTTGCTCAGCTGCGGATCGCTGGCCAGCGCCTCGCCGATCTGAGCCGCTCGCCGGCGCACGAGAACCGCCCAGCTCTCTGACCAGTTGGCCACTCCCTCCGTGAGGGGTCGGATGTACAGCAGCCGCTGGCCCGGCTGCAGAGCGGCAGTCAGCTGGGAGACCAGGCGGCGAGGGCTGGCCTGCTGCAGGCGGCTCAGAGCGTTGTCCCAGTTCACCCAGCTCGGATGGGGATCGGGCCCGAGCGCTGTGTAGAAGCGCAGGCCGGCCGGAAGGTAGTACCAGGCTAGCGGCGCCTGCTCGGGCTGGGCGACCAGCACGACGTCGTTTGAGCGCAGATCAGACTGGAGCTCACCGGCGATGTCCTTGACGTCGCTCTTGTACGGGATGAACGAGGCGGGGTTGGCCAGAAACGCGCAGCTGAGCGCCACCAGCAGCAGGCCGAGAAGGTTGGCGCGAGCGGCCGCCAGCGCCGTCACCAGGAGCAGCGGGCCCACCAGCGGGGCGAACAGCCGGTAGTCCCAGTCCGGCAAGACGATCAGTGCGACCAGCGCCAGCAGGAGGGCGACCACGCTCAGGAGGATCAGCGACACGACGGCGGTTGCCTCGGGTGCCCGGCGACGCGTGGATGTGAGCAGCGGGATCAGTCCGGCCACCCAGGCAAAGGCGACCACGGCGACCACCCGGTCGGTGCCCAGGAGCTTGCGGGGGATGTTCGCGCCGGGCAGCGGGACGTACTGCCAGGGGGCAGTGGACTCGGTCATCTGGTGGATCAGCGTGGGCAGCCACGGGATGAACACGAGAGCCGCGACGCCGAAGGCGATCAGCCCGTCACGAGCCACTCCGGGCCGGTCCTCGCTTCTGCGCCATACCAATCCGAGCGCCGCCGCACATCCCGCCCAAAAGAGGAAACCGGCGTAGTCGGTGTAGGCGAGCAGGATCAGGCAGACGGTGAACAGCGGCAGCCAGCCCCGCCTACGCCGGTACACGAACAGGTGCACGAACGCGCCGGCACAGAGCAGCCCGAGCAGCCCCATCAGCTCGTAGGGACGCGCCTCCTCGGCGTACTGGGTGAGAAACCCGTTGAAGGCGAATAAGGCGGCGGCCAGGAACCCGGCCCGCCGGCCCCACAAGCTCCAGGCCAGCCAGGCACCCGCGGGAATGGTGAGCAATCCGGTCAGCACCGACATGGCGTGCACGGCGATCTCGCTGGCCCCGAACACGTCGATCCACACGTGCAGAAGCCAGAAATACAGCGGCGCGCCGCCACCGTGCCAGAGAATTCCGGGGATCTGGGTGAGCGAGTGGGTGGCCACTCCAACCGTGGCCCCCTCCGCGGCCCACAGCTCGCCGTCCAGGTAGTGCAGGCGAATGAACGCCGACACCGCCACGAAGAACAGCAGGACCCCACCGGCGGAGACCCAGCGCGGCAGGCGCTCGAAGCGAGCGGGCGCCCGGTAGTCGCGGATCGGGGGGATTCGCCACAGCGAATCGCGCCGCTCAGGGGCGGTGGTGGCCATGGACGGAGGGTAGTCAGACCACGCGGACGCGGGGGCCCGCGGCCGCACCGGCAAGTCGGCCGCGGGAGGAGACCGTGTTCAGCGGCCCCCGGCCACGGCCGGGAGGATGGTCACTTCGTCGCCGTCTGAGACCGGTGTGTCCAGCCCGGCCAGGAAGCGGATGTCCTCGCCGCCCACGTACACATTGACGAACCGCCGCAGACCGCCGTCCTCGGCGATCCGAGTGCGCAGCTCGCCATAGCGTTCGTAGAGCGAGTCGAGGACCTCCCCGACCGTGCCTCCGTCCACCTGGGCCACAGACTCGCCGCCGGTGGCGGCCCGGAGCTGCGTGGGGATCTTGACGCTCACTGCCATGTGGCGCACATACTTATCAGGCCGCGACGCCAAGCCGCTCCCTGGCTGCCTCGAAGGCCTCCGTGGAAGGCTCGATCTGCCAGGCCTCGAACGTCCCGCGAGCGCACTCGAGCGTCTTCAGGCCCTCGCCCGTGATCACCGCCACCACGCGCTCAGAGCGGTCGATCTCGCCCCGCTCGGCCAGCTTGCGCAGCACGGCCACCGTCACTCCGCCCGCCGTCTCGGTGAAGATCCCGGTGGTCGTGGCCAGCAACCGGATGCCCTCGCGGACCTCCTGGTCGGAGACGCTGTCGACCCCGCCGCCGGTGCGGCGGGCCAGGTCGAGCGCATAGGGCCCGTCGGCCGGGTTACCGATGGCCAGTGACTTGGCGATCGTGTTCGGCTTCACGGGACGGCACACGTCGCGGCCGTCGGCAAACGCCGTGGCCACAGGCGAGCAGCCCTCGGCCTGGGCTCCGTTGAACACCGGCGTCTGGCCACTCAGCAGCCCGACCTCGATCCATTCGTCGAAACCCCGGGCGATCTTGGTGAACAGGGAGCCCGAGGCGATCGGCGCGACGACCCGGTCGGGCAGCTCGAAGTCCAGCTGCTCGGCGATCTCGAAGGCCAGAGTCTTGGATCCCTCGGCGTAGTACGGGCGCATATTGATGTTCACGAACGCCCAGTCGTGCTCGGCCGAGAGCTCGGTGCACAGGCGATTGACGTCGTCATAGTTGCCCCGGACGGCCACCAGGTTGGTCCCGTAGATGCCCGTGGCCAGGATTTTCTGCTCCTCCAGGTCGTGCGGGATGAACACGTAGGACTCGAGGCCGACCGCGGCGGCATGGGCGGCCACGGCGTTGGCCAGGTTGCCCGTGGAGGCGCAGGCGATCGTCTGGAAACCGAGCTCACGCGCCCGGGCCAGGGCCACCGAGACGACGCGGTCCTTAAAGGAATGGGTCGGGTTGGCGGCGTCGTTCTTGATCCACAGCTCGCCGATGCCCAGCTGCTCGGCCAGGCGATCGGCTCTCTGAAGCGGCGTGAACCCGGCCTGAAGCGCGTCCTTGGGCGGCGCGACCGGCAGGAAGTCACGGTAGCGCCACATCGAATACGGGCCGGTTTGGATCCGGCGTCGCAGCTCACTGGGATCGGCGTCCAGCCGAGGCGCGTAGGCGACCTCGAGCGGTCCGAAGCACTGCTCACACACGTACCGCGCGTCAAGCGGGTATTCGGTCCGGCATTCCTTGCAGCGAAGCGATACTGGCGGCATATGAAAAACCTCCGCCGGGATCTAGTGGTCGGAGGTTTGGGAAACCGCCCTTTCCACATCTCCCAGGCCTTGTTGTTGGAGCCTGATGGAATTGGCACCTTTCCCTTGCGGGAGGTTGCCGGGGTTTCGTAGGGCCATTCCCTCCACCCCTCTGGATGCGTACTGCTATGTGGGTCGAGAGTATACCCAGGGCGGGCGCGGACGAGACGCCCACCCGGGGGGCGGCGCCGGGCTACCCGGTGAAGGACGCTCCCGAGCGGGCGGCGGCGCGCACGCGCGCGGTGGCGCCCGGGAAGTATCGCTTGCTCACGTGCGCGGTGAAGGTCCCAGCGTGCGGCAGTGCGAGGCGCAGCGTTGCGAGGCCCCGCGGGCCGGTGGAGACGGTGTGCCCGAGCAACCTCACGCGTGCGCCCGCCACTAGGACCCCGGCACCGTTGACCTTGGTGGTAACGGTGAAGTGGAACGTGGTGAGACGGCCGGCGACGGTGTGCGAAGGCTTGACCGTGACGTTCAGCGGCGCGGCGGGCAGAGGCAGCGAGACCTTCACGTCGGAGACCTGGACGGTGAACGCAACGTCGTTGCTCGGCCGGTAGTAGGGCGCGTCGTTGCCGCGCAGCTGAAGCTCCACATGGTGACCGGAAGCGAACCGATAGCCGTTCCCGTGGAGCTGGAAGGTGATTTTCCCCGTCTGGTTGTCGAGCAGGCGGTAGCCGCCGCGGGAGACGAGCCGGACCGTACCGTTGGGGAAGACGTCGTAGAGGCGCGAGTCAAGCTCGCCGTAGAGCCCGGTGGTGGCGATCGTGGCGGTCACCGTGGGCAGGCCGAGCAGCGTGAAGCCGTGGCTGAGCTCGGTGTAGTTGGCCACCCCGGCGTTGCTGGACGGTGTGATCGTCTGGCAGGCGTCGGTGGTCGCGATGGGGTCGTACGACGGACCGTCGACAGCGTCCCCGGTGGCCGTCACCGTCTGGATGGCCGAGCCGCCGAAGGTCAGTCTCAGGGGGTGGATCCCCGGCCAGCTGGCTGCCCGGTAGGGACCGCCCGCGGCCGCCGTGTCCGGACAGGTTTGAGTGAATGCCTCGACGCCACCCGCCGCCGGCGCACTGCCTTCGTGGCGCAGGTAGGCGTTGAAGAACGAGAAGGCCTGATTCTGGAAGCTGTGGTTGACCGCCGGCTTGTTCGAGCCGCGGCTGTGCCCCAGGTCACCGAACTGCAGGGTCACGCGCGCGTGACGGTAGGTGCTGCGCAGCTGGTTGTAGACCCGGAGGGCCTGGGTGGGCGGGAACAGGTCGTCGGTCCATCCGTTCTCCAGGAGCAGCGGAGCCGGACCACCCGCGGGCAACCGGAGCCCGTAGGCCTGGTGGTTGGTGTAGAGGTCATTGACCGCGGCTACATCCTGGGGGGTGAACGGCTCACCAGCGGTGACCAGGGCATAGTCCTCGGGCAGGTTGGCGCTCGAATTCGTACACGGGATCGAGGGTGGCTCGCCGCAGTAGTAGCCGGCCTCGGCGCCCAGCGCGAAGAGACCGCTGACGTAGCTCTCGATCGGTACGCCGATCGGGTCGCGACTGAGTCCGTCGGTGGCCGAGTTGAAGTCGAGGAAGCGGCCGTTCGGGATCAGGGCGCTGACCAGATCAGACCACTCCCAGCGGGGGTAGGCGGCGGTAATCGACATCGCCTTGCCCTCGGGGCTGCGCCAGGGGGCGAACTGGCCGTCGGGCAGCCGGATCCGGTTCTTCAGGTAAGCCAGCTCGAGGCTCTGGCCGCCACCATAGGAGATCCCGGTGACCCCGATCTGGTTGGGCTTGGTGACGCCCTCGTCTGCAAGCAGGCCGAGCAGATATTGAGTGTCACGCGCTTCGTAGCGGGTATCGGCCAACCGGATATAGCCGTTGGCACACGCGCCGGTGTGATCGGCGGTCGGGCCCCCACCGCACGAGTCTCCAAAGCCGCGCGCGGTGTAATTCACGACCGCGTACCCGTGCTCGGCATAGAAGATGTTGTTGTAGTGGTACAGCTCCGAGCCCGCGGCCTGGCCGGGATCCGGGCCGTCTGGACTGGTCGTTTCGAAGTCGGTCTTGTCGCTGCCCCAGCCATGGAGCATGACGATGGTCGGGAACGGGCCGTTCCCATGCGCTGGCAGGGTCACGTCGACGTCCAGCGGGACGCCGTCGAATGACGGAACGCCGTCGGTGGTGCGTCCGGCGCCGGCATCCGTGGTCGGGCAGAAGCGAACCCCGTTCTGGGTATGGCAGGCGTGTCCGAAGGGTGCCAGGGTCTTGCCCTGCGCAGCGGCCGGGATCAGCAGCGCCGTGGCGGCCAGCGCGGCCAGCGCGCCGATGAGCCGGGAGCGCCGCCTGTGTGTAGTAGCAACTTGCCTTTGCATCGTCCCTTCCCCCTCCCGAGAAGTTCACAGCAGCAGCCCCGACGCGCAAGATATCGCTCGGCTGCGCCGGGCGCGCCGGTCCCCCGGCGTCGGGTCTACCGCCGGGACCGCCGGTAGATTCGGCTCGGCATGTCGCTGTTCCTGGTCGCCGCGCGGCTCGTCGGCTCTCTGAACCGATACCGGGTGGGGTCCTGCTCGGTCTCGCGGTGGGGATCCTGCTGGCCGGGGCGGCCGGCTTCTCACTCACCGATCACGTCAGCTACGGAACCGGCCTCTACTGGGCTCTGACCACGGCGACCACCGTGGGCTACGGCAACGTGACACCGGCCAACACGGCCAGCCGGATCGTGGCCGCGGTGGTGATGCTCACCACGATCCCGATCGTGGGAGCAGTGTTCGCGCTCGGCTCCGGTGCCGCGGCGGTTTCCCGAATCAGGAGGATGCTCGGCATGGATAACCACCTGCCCCGCCGCCCGTACACGATCGTGTTCGGGACCCACCCAGTCGTCGCTCGCGTGCTGGACGAACTGGTGGGCACCGACGACCAGGCCGTATTGGTCGCGCCCGACAAGCCCGCCGCACTGGACCCGAAGGTGCACTTCCTGGCGGGCGATCCCACCGACGAGGCGATTATCCGCCGCTGTGATCTTTCCCGCGCCAACCGCGCGCTGATCGCCTGCACGGCGGACGCGGACACGCTAGTCATCGCCGTGGCCATCCATACCCTGGCCCGGGATCTGGAGGTGTTCGCCCTCACCCACTCCTCGTCGGTGGCCCGGGCCCTGCACGAGCTGGGCGTGACCAGAACCCTGTCCAGCGACGAGCTGGTCGGGCATACGCTGGCCAAGAGCCTGGAGACACCGCAGGCCGGGGACCTCCTCCTGTCCCTGGTCGACTCGACCCGGTACTGCCTCAGGCAGACGCCGGTCGAGGCCGACCTGGTCTCCCAGCCCTGTCGCGAGCGCGAGCCACCGCGGGCCGACTCGTGCTGGGGATTGCCCGGGAGCAGCACGTTGATCTCGGGGGCGGCGAGGATCCCGTGCTCGACGCCGGCGACCGCCTCGTGGTTCTGGAAGCGCTGCCGGGTTCCTAGTCACGGGCAAGCTTCTTGGAGGGGCGGGCCGTCAGGCTCTAACCTGCGCAGCCAGCATGAGCCAGGCCGCCACGGATCCGGAGCTCCGCTTGGAGGCACGCTTGGGCTTGGAAGGCGGGGCGCCCAGCCGGCGGATGCTCATCATCGTCAATCCGTACGCCACAACGGTGTCGGACCGGCTCAAGAATCTCGTGGTCTACGCACTGCGGGGCAGCTACCAGGTCGACGCGATCGACACCGAACGGCGCGAGCACGCCACCGACCTGTGCCGGGAGGCTGCTCGCGAGGGCTATGACGTGGTGGTGGCGTTTGGCGGGGACGGCACTGTCAACGAGGCGGCCAACGGCCTGGCCGGATCGAAGACTGCCCTGACCTGCCTCCCCGGCGGGCGGACGAACGTGTACTGCCGGATCCTGGGCATTCCCACGGATGTCGTCGACGCCACCGAACATCTCCTGTCGCTGGCCGATGATTGGCGGCCGCGAGCGGTCGATCTGGGCTTAGCCGGCTCGCGGTATTTCACGTTCTCGGCTGGCGTCGGTCTCGACGCCAGCGTGGTTGAGAAGGTGGACGCTCACCCGAAGCTCAAGGCGCGAGCCGGTGAGTACTACTACGCCTGGGTGGCCACGCAGACCCTGAGCGGACGCTACCTGCGCCGTCCACCCCGTTTGGAGGCCGAGCTGGACGGCGAGCGGGTGCAGGGCGTCACCGCGCTGATCCAGAACGCCAATCCCTACACGTACTTCGGCCAGCGGGCGATCGAAGCCCAGACGGGCGCGACGCTGAAAAGCGGAGATCTGGCCGGCGTGATCATGAAGCGGGCGCTGCCGGTCGATATCCCTGGGGTGACCTTCCGGGCGCTGTCCAAGCGCTTTCTCGTATCCCGCCACCGGCAGATGCACCCTTTCTCGGGCCTCGGCGCCCTGCGGGTGCATTCCACCGACGGGCGGGGGCTCCCCGTCCAGGTGGACGGGGACTACATCGGCGAGATGGAGGAGATCGACTTCTCGGTGCGCCGGGACGGCCTCATCGTGGTGGCCTGACCCCCGTGAGCGTCGTTCGTGGGTGGTGGCCGCGCCGTCTGGCTGGGGTGGTATGCGCGGTGACATTGGGGACCGTTTCCGTAGCGCTGGTGCCGGGCGTGAGCGGCGCCCACCGTCTCACTTCGGCCCCCGGGTGCCCGATCTTCCCGGCCAGCAACCCGTGGAATCAGCGGGTCAACCAGCTGCCCGTGGCGGCCGACTCCTCGCGCTACATCGCGGCGATCGGCCTGAACCAGCCGGTGCATCCCGACTTCGGGACGGTGTGGAATGGCGCGCCCAACGGCATACCGTACGTGGTCGTCTCGAGCCGGACGCGCCGCGTGCCGGTGCACTTCCAATACGCATCGGAGTCCAACCGCGGGCCTTACCCGATCCCGCCGACCGCGCCGATCGAGGGCGGGCGACACTCGAGCGGCGACCGCCACGTGATCGTCGTGGATCGCTCCAACTGCCGCGACTACGAGCTGTGGAACGCCTTCCCTCATCACCACGGCAGCTACTGGACCGCCGGCTCCGGCGCGGTCTTCGACCTGCGCTCCAATCGCCTGCGACCGGCGGGCTGGACCTCCGCCGACGCAGCCGGCCTGCCGATCCTGCCCGGTCTGGCTCGCTACACCGACGTGGCCCGCGGCTCCATCGACCACGCCCTGCGCTTCACCGCCCCCTGCACAGCGCCCCGCTACGTCTATCCGGCCCGCCACGAGGCGAGCACGTGCTCTGCCCGGTGGGCGCCGCCGATGGGGCTGCGCGTGCGCCTGAAGGCGGACGTCAGCCTCAGCGGTCTCCCCCACCAGGCTCGCTTGGTGGCCCAGGCCCTCAAGACCTACGGGATGATCCTGGCCGACAACGGTTCCCCGTGGTACATCTCCGGCGCTCCCAGCCGGCACTGGAACGACGCCGCGCTGCACCTGCTGGACCGGCTCAGCGGGAAGGACTTCGAGGCCGTGGACACGAGCTCGCTTCCGCATCCCGGTCTCTGAAGCTGCCGGTTTCTTTCCCGGGCTGAGGGGTGAACCCCCACCCCCGGGCCGCTCTTAGAACGTGTGGGCATCGGTCCCGACGACATTCGCCTGCTGGAGTTTCTGGCCGAGCACCGGGTGACGGTGGTTTGGCAAGCGCAGGCCCGCCTCGGATGCACTTTGAGTGCGGCGGAACGCCAGCTTCGAGCTCTGGATGAGGCGGGACTTGTGGTCCGGGAGCCGATCTTCGAGGGACAGCCGGCGGCCTGCCGCATCACGAGACGGGGGCTGGCGCTGCTCGAGCGGGAGCTCCCGGCGCCGCAGGTTGACCTCAAGGGCTACCGCCACGACGTGGGTGTGGCCTGGCTGTGGCTGGCCGCCCAAGCCGGGGCGTTTGGCCGACTGGATGGACTGGTGTCTGAGCGGACGATGCGCTCGGCTGACCGGCGGCGGGAAGGGCTAGGCATCGGGACTTCATCGCCGGCACCCGGGGCCACCTCCCGGGGCGAGCGATATGGCATCGGGGTGACCGGCGCCGGGCCCCGGGGCGGGCTGTCGCTGCACTACCCGGACCTGATGCTGGACGCCACCACCGGGCATCGGGTGGCCATCGAGCTCGAGCTGACGGCCAAGGGCGCTCGCCGCCTGGACGGGATCATGCTCGGCTATGCAGCGGAGTCGCGGGTCGACGTCGTGCTGTACCTATGCCCTACCCGAGCGATAGGAGCCCACGTCGCGGCCGCCGCGCGACGGGCCGGGATCTCCGACCGGGTTCAGGTGCAGCTCCTGGCCCCGGGGACGCCGGCGGGGGCACCGGATCCGCGCCGGTTGCGTTCGCGGCAGGTCGCCCGCGACGCCCTGGCTGCTCGGCCGACCCGGAGTCCGCGTTCTCGCGCCGCGGTCCCCGAGCGGTGAGCCGGCAGCCGCCTCCCCCGGCGGTCCGCGGCCCCGCCTGGTGGGTTGCTCCGGCATTCATCGGCCTGCTGCTGGTGCCGAGCACCTGGGTGATGCTGGGTGCGATCGCTTGTCTGGCTGCCCGATACGGCCGGCGGGCCTACCATCGCGCCCGGGAGCGACGGCACGCTCAGGAGGCGCTCAGCCGATCAGGCTCGGGGCGGGAGGCGTCGGTCGTCCTGGGCACGGACACAGATGGGCGGGTCGTGCAACTGGACAAGCGCCAGCTGGCCGCGCATGGCCTCATCTTGGGGGCCAGCGGCGCCGGGAAGTCCACCACGCTCCTGTCCATCCTGACCGCCCAGATCGCTCGCGGCGCCCCGGTGGTGGCCATCGATCTGAAGGGATCACCCGCGTTCGCCCGGACGCTGCGAGATGCGGCCCTCGCGGCCGGCCGCCCCTTCCGCTGCTGGAGTCCGGACGGACCCGACACCTGGAACCCGCTCGGACACGGGAACGCCACCGAGCTGAAGGACAAGCTGATCGCTACCGAGCGATTCACTGAACCGCACTACCAGCGCGCGGCAGAGAGGTATGTGCAGACGGCGCTGCAGGTGCTGCAGGCCACCGGCGATCGCCGGGTGACGGTGGGGCGCGTGGTGAACGTGCTGGAACCCGTCCGTCTGGCCGGGCTGGCCAGGCGTCTGCCCGCGGAGCGGGCCACGCGCGTGGGCGATTACCTGGCGTCGCTCACCCCGGATCAGCTGAGTGCGGTGAGGGGACTGGCCTCGCGCCTGGCGATCATCAGCGAGTCGCACACCGGGCGCTACCTCGAGGACCTCTCAGGCGCCGGAATCGACCTGCGCGCGGCGCTCTCGGGCTCCGAGGTCGTGGTGTTCAGCCTCAACTCCTCCACCTACGGCCGGCTGTCCGCGCAGCTGGGGACTCTGGTGGTGCAGGATCTGGTGTCCGTGGCCGGCCAGCGCTTGCAGGCGGGTGGGTCTGTCCAGGCCACCGTGGGGATCGATGAGTTCTCCGCTCTCGAGTCAGACAACGTGGTGCGGCTTCTGGCCCGGGGTCGGGAGGCCGGGGTGAGCGTCCTCCTGGCCACCCAGGAGCTCGCCGATCTCGACCGGGCCGCCCGGGGGCTGCGTGATCAGGTGCTGGGCAACACAGCGGTGAAGATCGCCCACCGCCAGGACGTGCCGCGCTCGGCTGAGACCGTGGCCCAGCTGGCGGGCACGGTGCCCGACTGGGAGCGCAGCTACAGCGTCAGGCCGGGTCGCTGGGGCGGGGAGCGGGTGGAGCAGGGCAGCCTGCGCCAGGTCGACCGCTACGTGGTTGAACCCGACCGGGTGCGATCGCTGCGGACCGGCGAAGCGGTGGTCATCGTCAAGACCCCGGTGTCCCGGGCGCAGGTGACGCGGGTGCTCGCGCCGCGACTCGATCGGGATGAACGGGCGGCGGAGCGGTGAGCTCTGGGGGTCAATGGATGCAAATTCCGCTATGGGGAATGTGCATCCACAGGGCAGGCGCAACCCCGTCCCGCGGAGGTTTAAGCGGCGCCCGGAGTGACCCGGTAGGCGTCGAACACGCCCTCGATGTTGCGCAGCCGGTTGATCGCGTGGTCCAGTGTGCGGGTGTCCCCCACCTCGACCACAAACTTGTCGCGCACCATCGGGTGGTTGACCACGCCGGCGATCTCGACGATGTTGATCCCCGCCTCGGCCAGCGCCCGGGAAATGTCCTCGAGCAGGCGGTGGCGATCCCAGGCCTGTACCTCGAGCTCGACCCGGAACGAGGTCTCGGCGTCGCCCTCCCAGGAGACCGGCGTGAAGCGATCGGGATCCTTGCGCAGGACAGCTACGTTGGGGCAGTCGTCCCGGTGGATGGTGATGCCCCGGCCCAGGGAGATGTAGCCCACGATCGGGTCACCGGGTACCGGGCGACAGCACTTGGCCAGACGCAGCATGACCTCGTCGATGCCCTCCACGACGATCCCGTAGCGGGTCGAGGAGGTAGTGGGCCGGCTCCGGCGACGGGTGGACAGCAGGTCATCGGCCGCCGTGGGCTCGGAGTCAGCCGCCTCTCCCTGCTTGAGGCGCTGCATGACCTTGTTGACCACGACCTTGGGCGAGATCTTGGCCGCGCCCAGGGCGATGTAGAACTCCTCGGCCTTGCGGAAGCCCATCTCGCGGATCACGTCCGCCATGAGCGGCGCCGAAACGATCTTCTGCGAGGGCAGCCCCTGCTTCTTCAGGTGCTCCTGCAGGAGCTCACGGCCGGAATGCTCGGTGTCCTTGCGGGACTCCGCCTTGAACCAGGCCTTGATCTTGTTGCGCGCCCGAGTCGTCTTGACCAGCGCGAGCCAGTCCCGGGACGGCCCCCGCTCGCGCTTGGAGGTCAACACCTCGACGATGTCGCCCGAGTGCAGCTGGTAGGACAGCGGCACGATCTTGCCGTTCACTTTGGCGCCGACACAGCGGTGGCCGACGTCGGTGTGGATCTCGTAGGCGAAGTCCAGCGGCGTGGCCCCCAACGCCAGCGACTTGACCTCCCCCTTGGGGGTGAACACGAAGACCTCGTCCTCAAACAGGTCGACCTTCAGGGTTTCCACGAACTCCTTGGGGTCCGACATGTCCTTCTGCCAGTCGACCAGCGAGCGCAGCCATTTCAGCTTCGATTCATCCCCGCCCGACCCGCGCAGGTCTCCGCCCGCCCCCCGCTTCTCCTTGTACATCCAGTGAGCGGCGATTCCGAACTCGGCCAGATCGTGCATCCCCCCGGTGCGGATCTGAATCTCCAGCGGCCGCCCCTCGGGCCCGATCACCGTGGTGTGCAGCGACTGGTACATATTGAACTTGGGCATCGCGATGAAATCCTTGAAGCGCCCGGGCAGCGGCTTCCACAGTGAGTGGATGACCCCCACCGCGCCGTAGGTGTCCTTCACCGAGCCCACGATCACGCGCATCGCGGTTAGGTCGTAGATCTCGTTGAACTCCCGGCCCTTCTTGGTCATCTTCGAATAGATGGAGTAGAAGTGCTTGGCCCGGCCGGAGATCTCGGCGTCGATGCCGACCTCGGCCAGCTCCTTGCGCAGGTAGTCCCCGGCCTGGTTGACGTAGCGCTCGCGCTCGCCGCGCTGCTGGGCGACCAGGCTCTTGATCTCGTTGTACTTGCGCGGGTGCAGGGCCTGGAAGGCCAGGTCCTCGAGCTCCCACTTGATCGCGTGAATGCCCAGGCGATGGGCGATCGGCGCGTAGATGTCGAGCGTCTCCCGCGACTTCTCGATCTGCTTCTGCTTGGGCATCGCGTCGATCGTGCGCATGTTGTGCAGCCGATCGGCCAGCTTGATGAGGATGACCCGGATGTCGGAGGCCATCGCCACCATCATCTTGCGGTAGTTCTCGGCCTGGGCCTCGTCGCGGGACTGGAAGGTCAGCCCGGTCAGCTTGGTCACGCCGTCGACCAGCCCGGCGATCTCCTCCCCGAACTCGGCCTCCACGTCCTGCAGCGAGGCGCTCGTGTCCTCCACCGTGTCGTGCAGCAGCGCCGCGCACAGCGTCTCGGTGTCCAGGCGCATACCGGCGCAGATCTTGGCCACGCCGACCGGGTGAATGATGAAGTCCTCGCCCGAGCGCCGCCGCTGATCGGCGTGGTGAACGCAGGCATACACGAATGCCTCCTCGACCCGCTGGCGGTCGATCTCGACCGCTGAGGAGTCGGCGTGCTCTTCGATGATCGCGAACAGGTCCGAGAGGAGAGTCCGCTCGGTCTCGGTCAGCTCGGCCCGCTTGACCGCGGTGGCCGCGCCGTTTCCGTTACCCGCCGAGTGGACCTGGTCGACCGGCTCCTGAGAGGCGTCGGACGCGGCGAGCGCGGGCGCGGTGGCGGCTCCGCCGCTGGGGGCGGGTCTCAGGCGCTTGCGCGGGGTCTTGCTCGGCTCAGAAATCGCAGTCCGTCCTCGTATATCTGACTGTAGACCCGGTAGGCCGCCGAGCGCTCCAGATCAGTGGCCGGAGCATCCCGGATGGCCAGGGCCGGCAGATCCGGATCGAGGCTGACGAGCTCCAGCTCCACCAGGACCCTGACAAGGCGACCGGCCAGTGCCGGCGACCTCGGATGCGGTCCTTCGCCGCGGAGCAGGTGCTCGAGCTCCTGGCCCGACACCCTCCCCCGTTGCCGGAGGCTCCGGTAGAGGGCCACGAGCGAAGGACGCACCGCGTACTCCAACTCATGCATCTGCTGAGCAAAGCGTAGCTCAGGCTCCCCCCAGGCCAGGTGGGAGTAGCCGTTCCCAGCGGTAATCACCGACTCGGCCGCCTCCAGGCACGGCGGGTCGATCACCACCAGGTGGTCGAAGCGATCAGCCAGCGCCGGCCTGGCGGCCAGTGCCGAGAACGAGGCCAGATGGAGTCCCCCAACCCGGGTGCTCAGGCCCTTCAAGCGCCGGGTCGTGTCCGCACACACGATCAGCACATCACCCGCGGCCCGGGCGTCGGTGATGACCGCCAGCGGCGACTCGCCTCGGCGGTCGAGCACGGTTCTCTCACCGCCTGAGGATGGATGGGGGTGGGTGGCGAGAGTGGATCGCACCGGCGGCGGTTCGAGCGGACGCTTGAGCTCGGCGAACACCGCCGCCAGGTAGTCCTCGGGCTCCCCCAGCGTGCGGATCGGCTCGGTGGCGCAGCCAGCCGCCTCCCGCAACACGAGTCTCGGCTCAACCCGTCCCTGCCAGACGTTGCGCTCCAGGCGGAAGGTGGCATCCATCGGTTCGCCGTCGTCTCCGGGCACGCGACCGTCGCACCCGAAGGACACGGCCGTAGCCCGGACCCCACCTGAGCTGACGGAGAACCGGGCGTGCCGGCCGTCGCCCATCGGACGGACGGAGTGGAATCGCGCGCCGCTGACCAGCAGGTTGACGCCGGGGTTGCCCAGGCCACAGGGCTCGAGGGCCAGGAGCTCCTCGGCCAGACCGAGGGTCAGCTCGGCCCCGGACACGACGGCGTCCACCCGCTCGACGGGCTGGAGCAGGTCCGGGGTGAGCACCTGCTCGGCGTGACGCTCGATGGCCTCGCGGACCACCTCGATCCGTTCGGGCAGGACGCTCAAGCCGGCGGCCGCCCGATGTCCGCCGTAGCGGAGCAGATGCGGGCTGGCGGCGTCGAGCGCGGCCAGCAGGTCGAAGCCGGGGATGCTGCGGCCCGACCCCTGACCGGGGAGGGTCAGGTCGTGCTCATCCAGGGCGATCAGGATGGCCGGGCGGTGGTGATGCTCGACGATCCGGGAGGCCACGATCCCCACGACCCCGGGGTGCCAGCCCCGGGCGGCCAGCACGTAGGCGGGGCGCTCGCCCATCTCGGCGGCCAGAGCCTCGGCCTCCCAGCCGATCCGCTGCTCCACAAAGCGGCGCTCGGAGTTCAGGTGGTCAAGCTCCTCGGCGATCTCACGGGCCCGGGCGGGGTCCTCGGTGAGCAGGAGCTCCAGGGCGGCGTCGGCCCGTCGCAGGCGACCGGAGGCATTGATCCGGGGGGCCAGCCGGAACCCCAGCGCCGATGCGTCAATGTCGCTCGGGTCGGTGCCGGACACCTCCATAAGCGCCCGCAGTCCCGGCCGGGCGGTTCCGGCCAACTGAGCCAGGCCCTGGCGGACCAATCGGCGGTTCTCGCCCTGGAGGGGCATCAGGTCGGCTACGGTGGCCAGCGCCACCAGCTCCAGGTCCTCGGAGGCGGTCGGCGCCCCAATCGCCTGGGCCAGCTTATGAGCCACCGCGGTCCCGCACAGGCTGACCGAGGGATGCCCGCACACGGCGGGATGCACGAGCGGGCACTCGGGCAGCTGTCCGTCCGGGCGGGGCGAGTGGTGGTCGGTGACCACCACATCCAGTCCGGCCGCCCGGGCCGCCGCCACCTCCTCCACGGCGGTGATCCCACAGTCGACGGTGATCAGAAGACCGGTCCCGCGCCCAGCCAGGCGCGTGACCGTGGCCGGCGACAGGCCATAGCCGTCCTCGCTGCGGCTGGGGATGAAATGAGCCACCTCTCCCCCCAGCGAACGGATCGCCCGAACCAGCAGCGCGGTGGCGCAGACTCCGTCGACGTCGTAGTCGCCGTGGACGACGATGCGGCTGCGGGTGCGGACGTGGCGCTCGATCAGCTCGACCGCGCGCTCGATTCCCTGGAAGCGATCGGGCGGGTGATCCTCTGTGGGATCCAGCAGCTCTCGGACCCGGTCGGGATCGGAGTAGCCGCGGCGAACCAGCACCTGGGCCAGCACGTGGCCGATGCCGAGCTCCTGCTCCAGCCGCAGGGCCGTGCCGAGGTCGTAGGGCGCCACCATGATCCGCCTGGCCACCCGCTGGCTGCGTGTCTGGGTGACCGGCGCGACCGAGGGTTCCAGGAGGAGCGCAGGTTCTGCCATGGCGGCCCGAGAGTAGGCCCCGGCCCCGACGGAAACGTGGACTCAGCCGGGTGGCGAGGTGGCGTCTGGCGGCCCGGTCGGATCCGGCGGGGCGCCGGGCGCCGGTGAGGCCGGGTGCCGGTGGCGTCCGAACAGATGCTCGATGCGGGAGACATCCCGCTCGGCCGCGGCCACCGGCGCCAGCACCTTGTTCAGTTCGGCCATCTGAGCCGTGAGGCGGTTGACCGACTCGGCCAGCGGCGAGATGGAGTTGGCCAGCGTCTCGATCACCTCGACGTGCGACTCGATCGACTCGGTGGCGTCCCGGATCGCTTCGGCGGCGTCGAGCACACGATGCTCCACGTGCTCCACGCCCCGGATCTCTCCCGCCACGTCACGCTCCGCCGTCGAGAGTGCTGCGCGGAGGGGAGCGAAAGCCAGGTCGAGCAGCCCCATACGCGAGGAGCCTACAGCCCTAGCTGCGTGCTCTGGGCAGCGCGTTCGCGCCGCATGCCCTCCAGGTACACGAGGCCGATCCCGATCAGCGCTCCCGGAATCGCCTCCAGAGCGGTGGTCAGATGCGTGGCGTGACGGCCCGGGATCACGAAGCCATTGACGATCCACCCGAACAGGGCCGAGCCGATCAGCGCTCCCACGAATGCGCCGACGATCCCGCCCCAGTAGCGATCGGGCAGCCAGATGGTGAAGTGCCACAGCGCGATGCCCATCATCACCCAGGCCAGGAGACCCATTAGCGCTTCCTCCCGTGACGGCGGTTGCGCGGGCGCGGTTTGGCGGGCTTACGCTCCCCCTTCGGGATCGGCGCCACGCCCTCGTTCTCCGCGATGTCAGGAGCCGGGGTGAAGTCATCCCCGTTACCGCTCGGCTCAGGTGGCGGGGGCGTCGCGGGCGCTGTGGGCGCCGCGGCGCTGCGCCGGGTGGCGGCCTGGACCTCTGGCTCGGTGTGTGCCGTCCGCTTGGACAAGGTGGAGGTGGGACGCCGCGTGGTGCGCTGCTCCTCCACCTCCAGACCCAGATCACGCTTCATCTGCTCGAACTCGGTCGAGGACACGTTCTCCGGGTCGGGCTGAGTCAACCGTCCGGCGCGGCGCGCCTTGTCCCGAGCGGGCTCCACGTCGGCGCCCGCGGCGGCGTAGGCCGGCACCGACCCATAATCGGCCTCCAGCCGGTGGCGGCGGGCGCGGAAGCCATGCTCCCGCTCCTTCCAGTGGGTGAGCACCGGCGAGGCGATGAAGATCGATGAGTAGGCGCCCGAGGCGACGCCGATCAACAGTGCGAACGCGAAGTCCTTGAGCGTCGACCCACCGAACAACAGCAGGGCAATGATCGGCAGAAGGGTGCAGGATGTGGTGGCCAGCGACCGGGTCAGCACCTCGGACATCGACCGGTTGACGATCTGCGAGAAGGCCGCCCGGGGCATCCGCGGGATGTTCTCCCGCACTCGGTCGAACACGATGATCGTGTCGTAGAGGGAGTAGCCCAAGATGGTGAGGAGGGCCGCGACCGTGTCAACCGTCACCACCCTTCCGGTCAGCGCATAAACGCCGCTGGTGATCAGCAGGTCGTGGGCCAGCGCGATCAGCACCGGCACCGTGAATTTCCATTCGAAGCGGAGCGCCACGTAGACCGTGATGACCAGCAGCGAGGCGATGATCGCGATCACGGCGCTGTGGGCGATGGAGGCGCCGAAGGTCGGTCCAACCGATGTGGTGTTGAAGTCCTGGCTGCCGGCGGCGTTGGTCCGGATCCCCCCGAACTGGGCGTTCAGGTCGTTGCGGACCGCCTGGTACCTGCTGTGGGTCAGGTACCGGGAGTCGATCTGGAAGGCATAGGGGCCAAGCGTCTTTGAGTTGTGGACCTGCTGGATCTGGGCGTTGCCGTCCCCTGCCTTGGCCATCACCGACCTGACCTGGGAGACGTTGGCCGGGTGGTTGAGGCCCACCGAGATCTGGGTGCCCGAGGTGAAGTCGATACCCAGGTGCAGCCCGCGCCCGCCGACGGCCAGTGCCCCGACGAGCAGGATGACGCCCGACATCGTGAAGAAGTACCGGCTGGCCCCCATGAAGTCGAAGCGCCACGCCCGCTTGGGCTTGCCGGCCCCCAGAGCCGACGGGCTGCGCAACGCCCGGGAGTTGCCCATCGTCATCAGGATCGCCCGGGTGGCCATCACCGCGGTGAACAGCGAGACGAACGTACCGATGCCCAGCGTGAACGCGAAGCCCTTGACGTCCGCGGTAGCCAGCACGAACAGGATGAACGCCGTCATGATCGTCACGACGTTGGCGTCGATGATCGCGGTCAAGCCCTTGCGGTAGCCGGTGATGATCCCCTGCCGGACTGACCGGCCGCCCCGGATCTCCTCCTTGACGCGTTCGAAGATGACGATGTTGGCGTCCGCGGCCACGCCGATGGTCAGGATCAGGCCGGCGATTCCCGCCAAGGTCATCGTGATGGGGATCAGCTTGATCAGCGCGTAGAAGTAGATGCCGTAGGCGATCAGTCCGCCGATCGCGATCACGCCCAGTACCCGGTAGAAGGCGAGCAGGAAGATGGCCACCACAATCAGGCCGATCAGGCCGGCCAGCAGGCCCTGGTGCAGCGCCTGCTGGCCGAGGGTGGCCGACACCTGGGATTCGGAGATCTGCTTGAGCTTGATCGGCAGCGCTCCGAGCCGCAGCTCAGAGGCCAGCTGGTTGGCTGTGTTGGCGGTGAATCCACCGGTGATGTCGGCGCCCTGGCCGCCGGTGATCCCGTCCGGGTACTGCGTGTAATCGATCTGGGGCACCGTGACCAGCTGGTTATCCAGAGCCGTGGCGAAGTGCTGAAAGAGCCGCTGGGACCCGATGCTGTTCAGCTCGCCGCGCCGGGCGATCGTCGCCGTCACGCTTTGGAAGGCGTTCCCGCCGTTGCCCTGGAAGCCGAACTGCACGTCGGGCGCACCCGTGGAATCGGTCGACTCGACGGGGTTGGAGATCTGATTGCCGAACAGGGCGACGTGGTCCTTGAGCACGTAGTAGCCGGCGGTCGGGGAGCCGAACTTCGGCCCGGGGAACTTGGGCGGGACCGCTTGGAGTACGACCGTGCCCTGCTTGATGACCTGCACCTGGCCCTGGGAGTGAGCGAGCGCAACGACCGAGTTGGGCAGCCCCTGATAGAGCTGGGCCAGCGCATTGGCGTGGCTGACGTACGGGCCGGGATCCAGCGGCCCGGCCACCAGGCAATGTGCGCCCGGCACCAGCTTGGTGCCCGTACTTGACGCGTACTGCTGACACAGCTGGCTGCCCGGAGCTCCGAACAGGTAATACTCCGGGCCGGCCCGGGCGTTGTCCGGGCTGGACGACTCAGGCTGCTGGGAGGCGAACTTGACCGCCTGATAGAGCCCCATGGCCCCGGCCGTGCTGCTGCCGCTGCCCGGGGGGATGCTGCCGGAAGTAGATCCCTGGCTGACGGCAAGCGCCTGTTGGTTCTGCGCCTGGAGCTGGCTGGCCACCGTCTGAGCCGTGCCGTGTGGGCCGGTGGGCACGAGCGCGTTGGCCTCCCAGTCGTAGAACTCCAGCCGGGCGGTGTTGCCCACCTCCTTCTCGGCCTGGGCCACATTCGTGACGTTGGGCAGCTGGACGTCGATCAGGTCCGGCGCCTGGGTCTGGATCGTCGGCTCGGTGACGCCCAGCTGGTCGACCCGGTTGCGCATCACGTCGACCGCTCGGCTCAGCGCGGTCTGGGTGACCTTGGGCGTCTGCGCGGTCGGCTCGCCCTGGTAGACGAGCTCCACCCCACCCTTGAGGTCGAGGCCGAGAACCGTCTTTTTGGTGGCAATGACCACCGCCGAAGCGGCGATCAGTCCCGCCACCAGGAGCAGGATGAGCCCGTTGCGCTGGCGATCGGTCATCAGGCGTTGAGGATGCTAGACGGTCTCAGTGGAGCTGCCGGGAGCAGGGCGTCAGTGATGATTGGTGGGCGTGAGCACCACCAGGACCCCGCCCTCCTCATCATCGTAGGCAGGAAAGATGTCGGCCACCGCACCGGCTCGCTCGGGCCCGGCATCGACCTCGGCCGGCTTGCCGCTCACCCGGACCTCCCACTCGAGCGCCGTGGCCACGTGGTCGGCGCCGTCCTCGAAGATCAGATTGAGCGCTTCAGCGATCGGCCTCCCGATCGCCGCCTCGGTCTTCAGGCCGGTGAGCTCGAACGCGCCCCGGCCGCAGTTGACGATCCGCCCCTCCTTGTCGCAGGCGAAGAAGGCCGCGTTGGGAGCCGGGTAGTAGTCGTCGAGTAGCTCGAACAGGTAGGCGAAGCCACACCTCGCACACCCGCGGGCTTCGCGGCGGAAGCCGGCGTTGCGGTCGGTCCCCATCGAGCGGTTCCCGCAGTTGGGGCAGATGAAGTAATGCTCGTGCGCCATCGGAGGCTGAGGATAGAGAGCCTTTTAAAAGGTTCGTATGAACCCGAGCCCGCCGGTTGAGGGCTCCGGTAATCGCTACAGCAGGGCCAGCGGCCCGGGTGGCTCGAGGCCCAGGTGCTCGAAGGCCCGCCGGGTCGCCGCCCGCCCCCGGGGGGTCCGCTCGATCAGCCCCCGCTGCAGCAGGTAGGGCTCATAGACGTCCTCGATCGTGTCCTGCTCCTCCCCCACCGAGACGGCGAGCGTGGATAGCCCGACCGGTCCGCCCGAGAACTTCTCGCAGATGGTCCGCAGAATCTCCCGGTCCAGACGATCGAGACCCTCGTGGTCGACCTCGAGCAGGTCAAGGGCGGCGCCGGCCACCTCCGCGGTGACCACTCCTCCGCTGCGCACCTCGGCGTAATCCCGCACCCGCTTGAGCAGCCGGTTGGCCACCCGAGGAGTGCCCCGGCTACGCAGGGCCACGGCGATCGCGCCCTCGTCCTCGATGGTGACGCCGAGCAGGCGGGCCGAGCGGCGGACGATCCGGGCCAGATCCTCGGCTCCGTAGTGCTCGAGGCGGTGCTGGATACCGAACCGATCGCGCAGCGGCGTCGACAGGAGGCCCGTTCGGGTCGTGGCCCCGATCAAGGTGAATGGAGGCAGGTCGATCGTCACCACCCGGGCTCCAGCCCCCTGACCCACCGTGATCGGCAGGCAGCCGTCCTCCATGGCGGGATAGAAGGTCTCTTCCAGCGCTCGGGGCAATCGGTGGATCTCGTCCACGAAGAACACGGACCGGGGCTCCAGCGCGGTCAGGTAGGCGGCGATGTCGCCCTTGCGCTCCAGGGCCGGCCCGGCCGTGGGCACGAACGGCACCTCGAGCTCGGCGGCCACGATCTGGGCCAGCGACGTCTTACCCAGGCCGGGCGGCCCGGCCAGAAGCACGTGGTCAAGCGCCTCGTCCCGGCTGGCCGCGGCCGCGATCGACACCGCCAGCTGATCCTTGACCGCCTCCTGCCCGATGAAGTCCTCCAGGCGGCGGGGGCGCAGCGAGCGGTCGAGATCGTCCTCGGGCAGCGCGATCGGAGACTGCACGCGGATCACCCCGTCGTCCTCGCTCATCGCCGCGCCGCCCTCAACGCTGCCGCGATCAGCTCCTCGGGCTCCTCGCCGCTGACGCCGTCGAGCAGCTCATCGGCCTCCTGGGAGCTGTAGCCGAGGCCGATCAGGCCCTCACGGGCGATCGAGCGCGGGTCATCGCTGCGCATGACCCGGATGGGCGGCTCGGGTAGCGAGGCGCCCACCTTCTCCCGCAGCTCGACGATGATCCGCTCCGCCGTGCGCTTGCCGATGCCCGGAACCGCCTGGAACCGGGCGCTGTCGCCGCCGGCGATGGCGGCCAGGAGCTCCCTCGGGGGTCCGCCCGACAGGACGGCCAGGGCCACCTTCGGGCCGACGCTCTGCACGGCCAGCAGCATCAGGAACAGCTCGCGCTCCTCCTCGGTGGCGAACCCGAACAGGGCCAGGGCGTCATCCCGGACGATCAGATGGGTGTGGAGCAGGGTCGGTTTGCCGACCGCGGGAACGTGGCGGAGGGTTTCCGCCGATACGGCCAGCCGGTAGCCGACCCCCTGACAGTCGACCACCACGTGATCCCCGCGGCGCACCGCCACGGTGCCGCTGACCAGCGCGATCACCGGGACGCCGCCCCCACGGCGGCGGCCAGCGGCGCCCGGTTCAGGTGGCAGACAGCCACGGCCAGGGCGTCAGCGGCGTGATCGGGCCGGGGCACGTCCGCCAGGCCGAGCAGCCGGGCCACCATCCGCCCGACCTGGTCCTTGTCGGCCCGTCCGTGGCCACATACGGCGGCCTTGACCTGCTGAGGGGTGTACGAACCAGTGGGGATGGCACGCTGGCCGGCGGCCAGCAGGACCACACCCCGGCCCTGGCCGACGGCGAACGCGGTTCGGACGTTGGCCCCGAAGTACAGCTCCTCCACGGCCATCGCCTCGGCCTCGAAGCGGTCGAGCAGCTCACCCACCTGCTCGTGGATGTCGGCCAGGCGGCGTTCGAGCGGAGAGCCGGCCGCCGTGGAGATCACACCCGCCTCCAGGGCCTGGAAGCGATTGCCCTGAGTGCGGACGACGCCGTAGCCCGTGCTGGCGGTGCCCGGGTCGATACCGAGGACGATCATGCGTTCGACATTCTGCGTTTGCCGTCGGACGCCTGCCCGGGGGCCGACCTGGTGGAGCGCGCAATCCGGACCGGGTCAGCTGCAGTTTGCGCGCTCGACCAGGTTTTACATGGTCTGGCGCGCAAACCGGCTACCTGGCGCACACATTGCGCGCCCGACCAGGTTCAGAGAGCGAAAAGCCGGGTCAGGACCCCATGCACGGCCCGACCGGGGCCCTGGCGGGCGTCACTCGGTAGATCTTCCAGGCCCCCACGGTCCGGATCAGCCGCGCCCGGTACTGGAATGCGATCGGGGGCGGACCGCCGTCGATCGAGTCGTGCGGACCGACAAACGCAAGCCCCGCCCCGCGCAGCACGGTTTGCACCCGTTCCAGCGTCGTGCCGAGCTTCCAGGCAAAGGCGGTCTGCATGGAGTGATTGATCGTGACCACGCTCGAGCCACACGGCAGGATCCGCGACTGCCCACCCAGATCGCTCACCGCTGTCCCCAGCTCGTCGATCCGCCGAACCGCCATCGCCGCCAGCGGCTCCTGCGCCCGCACGAACGTCACCCGCGGCGAGACCCAGTGCCACGAGGCGACGACCAGCATCACCACCACGATCGCCGCCGCGGCACCGGCGGCGGCGGGCAGCGCCCGGACGAGCCGGCCGACCGCTGTGCCGATCAGCCAGGCCACTCGAGCCAGGCCCACCCCGCCCAGCACGCAGATCAGCGCCGCGGCCGGGAGGAAGAACCGCTGCAGGCCCGGATAGTGGTCGAGCGTCATGCCCACGACGACCACCCACCAGGCGATCACCGCCACCGCCAGCCAGACCTCCATGGGCACCGCCTCCAGGCCGGACCGGCCGCGGGAGCGCCACGCGGTCGCCAGACTGTCCCCGAGACCGCGCCCGGCAGCGATGACGGCCAGGACGACCCCAACCACTGCCGAGCCCAAAGCCGGCAGGGGTTGCAGCGACTCCCCCCGCTTCACCACGGTCACGAACGGATTGGAGCCCAGGTGCCCGTTGTATTCGGACGCGTGCGTAGCGGCCAGGAACGGCTGCCCGGTGCTGATCCACGGCGGTACGAACCAGCCCACGGGCTGAGCCACCAGCCCGGCCAGGACCCAGAACCGCATGCCCGGCGCGCGCCAGAACAGCCAGGCCCCGTAGGCCAGCAGGAACGGCCACGCCTCGGGGCGCATGAGTCCCTCGCAGCACAGCAGGAACCAGGCCTGCCCGTGGCGGCGGGCCAGCGCGCGATCGACCGCCCACAGCGCGCAGGCGATCAGCACGGGCTCGGATGCGCCCCGGAAGAAGTAGTAGGACCAGTCGATCGTCAGAAGTACCGCCGCGGCCGAGACCACGCCGCAGGCCCAGCCCAGCCAGCGGGGAAGGCCGGCCCGAGCACACAGCAGGTCGGTCACCCGCCAGGCGGCGATCAGGCCGGCAATCGCGCCCATCCGCTCGGTGATCACCCACATGGCCGGCGCCGCGCTCCCGAACAGCCCGTACACGGTCGTGAACAGGAACGGCAATGGCTTCCAGGACGGCCCGCCACCGACGTAGAAGCCGATGTGGGGATCGGAGACCTCGCGCCCCCACACGACCCACGAGAACGGGTCGTATGAGGGGATGGTCGGCCAGGCCAGGGTGATCAGGGCCAGGACGAGCGCAATCAGCCAGCAGCGCAGCAACGGTGCGCCGAGCAGCCGTCCACCCCGGGGGCGAGACTCCGAGGAATTGGCGGAGGCCGGCCCGGCTGTCACTGACTGAGAGACCGCCACCGGCTCGACGATACGACCCGCCTCAGGCGGCGGCAGAGAACCGGCAGCGCATCAGGGTCCCCAGCACCCGGAAGCCATCCAGCGCGGTGAGCTTCTTGCCCTCCTCGTTGGAGCGGGCGCGGTAGTGCACCGGCACCTCGAAGATCCGCTCGCCCTTCTGCACCAGGCGGGCGGTGATCTCAGGCTCGATCGCGAACCCGGCCGACTGCAGGGACAGGCTCCGGAAGACGTCGGTCCGGATCATCTTGTGGCAGGTCATGATGTCGTGCAGGTACACGTTGAACAGGACGTTGCAGGCAAACGTGACGCCCTTGTTGCCCAGCACGAACAGGAACGAGTGGCTGGTGTATCCGTCGAACGCCCGCACACCGAAGCAGGCGTTGGCCCGGCC
>DASZNA010000111.1:0-40109 GCA_035551655.1 Solirubrobacteraceae bacterium | reverse complement strand
GGCTCCAGCAGGGCCTCGCCGGCGGCCAGCAGGATGTCGCAGGAGCCGTTGCCCAGCGCGATGTGCCCGGGCGAGATGCCGTAGCGGTCCGACAGCGCCCGGCGCAGCGGTGCATAGCCCGGGTCCGGATAGCGGTTGGCGCCCTTGATCGCCGCCGCGGCCGCCTGCACCACCGCATCGGCCGGGGGCAGATGTGACTCGTTGGAGGCCATCATGGCCACGTCTGAGCCCAGGTCGTAGCCCGCGGCCACCGGGTAGACGGGGATGCGCCGGATCCGCTGTGCGTACTCGATCGCCATCGTCCGAGTCAGGCTACTGAGCAGACTCCAGGTCGGCCCTCAGAGCCCGGGCCTCCCGCAGGTAGACGTGGCGGGGCTCGTGGAACTCGTCGGCGTAGTAGTGGACGAGCGTCCGGATCACCCGGGGCAGCGATCCGGGGACGGGGACCTCCCGGGTGCACAGCAGGGGCACCCGGTCGAGGCCGATGCGCCGGGCGGCCACGGCCGGGAACTCGGCATCCAGGTCGTCGGTCAGGGTGAAGATGCAGCTGACCATGGCCACGGGATCGAGCTGGTTGCGGGACATCAGCTCCTGCATCAGCTCATCGGTGGCCGAGAGAATCGATTGGGCGTCGTTGCGCTCGACGCTGTTGGCGCCTCGGAGCGCGAACAACCGCTGCATTGCGCGGCGGATTGTGGCAGAGGTGGCCGGTGACGCCGGGGCGCCGAAAGGTTCAGCGGACCTGATACAGGGTCGCGCAGCCGAAGCGGCGCTCGGATTGCAGCACCGGTCCGAGCCGCTGGGCCAGGTGGTCGTGGCCACCCGTGATCACGTGCAGCGTGCAGTCGGTGAGCAGGAACCGCGCGTGCAGGGCCAGCACCGTGCGCCGGGTCTGGGCCGGCGTCATCCGGGCCCGCAGGAGCTTGGCGACCAGCAGGATCCGCCCGCTGCAGTCGGGCTCTGACCAGACGCAGTCCCCGATGTAGGTGTGGCGCCCGGTGACCCCGGGGATGACCTTGCCCAGATACAGGCGGGCCACGACGCCGCCCGGCGTGGGATCCCGGGCCAGGAATTCGATCGCCCGGTGCTCACCGGTGGTGATGAAATTGCCGCTCTCCACGGTCGGGGCCACGCTGCTGCGGGCCACCTTCAGCTCCCAATAGGTGGTGGGCACCGTGAAGGCCAGGACGAGCAGGACCGCCAGGGCCCGGCTGAACGGCAGGCGACCCCAGCCCAGGCGGCGGCAGCCATCGACGGCCAGGACCGCGAGCGGCAGCGTGATCCCCAGGAACGTGTGCAGCGGGGCGCCCCCGGTGGAGATTCCCGACTCCACGAAGATGATGACCGTGGCCACCGGCCAGACCCGGGCGATGCGCATCAGGTAGTTGCGGGGGGCTCCCCGGTATCCGGTCAGTGCCACCAGGCTCAGGGGCAGGAGGATCAGGAGGATGGAGAGGACGGGCAGGGCGTGCTTGAGGCCGTTGCCCCCGTTGGACCAGGAGCTGTCGAGCTTGCCCAGAACCGCGTAATAGAGCAGCGGAACCGCGGTCAGCCCGATCGAGACGACGGCCAGGCGGATGCGCGGCGACAGCATCTCGGTCCGGCGCCGGCGGGCTGAGCGCACCTGGCGCAGCGCCTCCCGGGTCTCGCTGGAGAAGACCTCGAGCAGAATCAGGACGACCACCAGGAGCTCGCCCTGCCAGGGGTGGAGGATGCTGGCCAGGGCTCCGAGCAGGCCCGGCCACCAGCTCAGGCGCTCTTGGGTACGGGCGCTGGCGTAGATGATCAGGGCGGCGACGATCGCGGCCAGGGCAATCGCTCCGTATGCGTAGCCCCAGGTCCAGAACGGAGGGAACAGGTCTCCGAGCACCCCGATCCCCCCGGACACGCTGGTGAACGACCCATAGAACAGGCCCAGCGCGATGGCGGCCAGCCACGGACCCCGGCCGGCGTCGGGCATCGCCCGCCGGACGAAGGCGCGAAACGCGAAGAACATGGCCACCACAGCCACCGGCTGCCAGACCAGCAGCGACAGCCAGGGAGCCACGCCGGCCGCGACCAGCAGGCCGGAGATCAGGACCGCCGGCTGGAAGTAGTCAGCCGGGGTGGCGTGCAGCACGAACAGGTTGGCCACCAGGAGGTGGTGGGAGGCCGAGCGCACCCAGGACATGTACTGCAGCTGGTCGGTGGGATACGGGCCGTCGCTCCCGGTCCACACCAGCCCGTGGCCGGTCGCCTGGTGGTAGACGTCGAGGCCGAGGACCCACGCCGAGACGAGCGCCAGGAGGATCAGCAGCGTCCATTCCCCGGCGTCGAGCCCCCGGCGAGCGGGGCGAGCCGGCCGGGTCCGCGAGACGGCCGGGGCCCGCGCGTCGGACGTGATCACGCCGGCTCCCCGCACAGACGGCGCCGCTCAGATGGGAGGCGACGCATGGGCGGTGAAACTAGCAGGGTGCAGCCGCTGTGCCCGGGGTCGCTGGAGCCGGACGGAAGCTCAGTGCGACAGGGTCTTCTGGTAGGCCAGAGCCGCCTGTCCGGTCCGGCTCCCCATCGGGTGGAAGCCCAGGCTGGTCAGCGCCTGCGTGAAGGCCGGCGCGAACGTGAGGAGGAGGAACAGGCTGAACACCACGGCGGTCGCGCGCAGCCGGCGGTTGCCCGACAGCGCGGCCAGCGGGAGCACCCACACCACGTACCAGGGCATCAGCCACGACGTGCTGGCGATCAGCGCGACCGTGGCCCAGCCGGCGCCGGCGATCCAGTCCCGCCGCCGCAGCTGCCAGAGGACGATGCCCACGAGCACGACGTCGAGGACGCGCATCAGCCCTGGAGTCCGGCCTCCCAGCCCCACGGCCAGCCCGATCAGGTTGGGGATGCTGTACGGGGTGACCACCGAGCTCTGCTCGGACAGGTTGGGCAGGCTGTGGCCGAACAGCAGGACGTCTATGACCACCAGCGGGACAGTCGCCAGAGTCACACCGACGAGCACCCGGATCCGGCGTTCGGGGGGCCGGGCGGCCATCAGCAGGAAGGGCAGCAGGAGCACGGCGGTGAACTTGACGGCCACCGCCAGCATCAGCACGGCTCCGGCGGAGCGATCCTTGCGCGCCAGCAGCAGGGCGATGGCGCCGGTGGCCGGCAGGAGCATGAAGAAGTCGTTGTGGAAGGCACCGACGGCGAAGAACAGATACACCGGGTTGGCGGCCACCAGGAGGAGCACCGGGCGGGGATCCTTGCCGAGCAGGCGAGCGCAGCGGTAGATGCACCACAGGAAGCCCAGGCTGGCCGAAACGGTGGCCACCTTGAGGATCCAGTAGGCCACCGGAAGCGAGACCAGAGCCAGGGGATAGGTGAGGGCCGTGAACAGCGGGCCATACGGGCTGGGCAGGTTGTGCCAGCTGCTGAACAGGTAGACCGGGTCCCAGCTCTCGTTCAGGATCACGTGCGTGTACGGGTTCAGCCCGTGCAGCGTCCCCAGGCGGGCATAGCCCAGGTAGTTGAAAACGTCGGTGAACGGCAGCGGGGGGCTGAGCAGCAGGACGAGGTTGAGCACCACGGCCGCCACGGCGATCAGGCGCAGCGATAGCGAGCGGGCGGCCAGCAGCGTCAGCCCGTAGGCCACGAACATGACCAGGAGCAGGCCGGTCCAGGCCCGCTGCGTGTGGATGATCGACAGCCCCGGGTGACCGAACAGCCACCCGGCCGGTCCGGCCTCCCAGCCGGGGAAGATCGTGTTGGACTTCGGAACCAGAACCGAGCCCCCGGCCGTCGAGAACGCGACCACGACCACCGTGCCGGCCAGCAGCAGGGCCAGGCCCAGCCAGCCCCATGGCGCGCTCAGCCGCGTGGACGCCCAGGACTGGCCACGCTCGCGCAGCCAGGACAGCCGCTCGGGCAGCAGCCGTCCGGCACCTGCCGGGGGCAGCGTGAGGGATCCAGGGGACGCGGAGGCTTCGGTTGACATGCGGACGGGGGTCGCCATCGCCACGTTCACTGACCGGCGATCCCAGCCGCAGTGTGCCCCGGGATCCGGTCATCCGTGTTAGGAGATGAACAAACACGATACCCGGCACAGGCCGGAAATCCCCGTATATGGCGGTGAACTGACGGCCCCGCCATGGCCGACGTCGGCACCCGGCCGGCGCGCACCGCCCGGGCTGGCATCCTGAGCCGGTGAGCGCTTCCGTCCTGGCCCCCGCCGCTGCCCGCCGGGGGCGGCTCGCCCGGCTCGGGCCCGTCCTGTCCCCCACCGGCTGGGCCGTCCTCGGTCTGACGATTCTGGCCGCGGTGATCCGCTTCTTCTACATCGGCCACCAGGGATTCTGGTTCGACGAAGGCAACACGGCGCTGCTGGTCAGGCGCTCGGCCGGGGGCATGCTCGGACTGATCCCGCAGACCGAGTCGACGCCGCCCCTGTACTACATGGTGGCGTGGGTCTGGGTACGGATCTTCGGCGATACCGAGGCCGGCTTGCGCTCGCTTTCCGCCCTGGCCGGCGTCCTCACCGTGCCTGTCGCTTACGGGGCGGCATCGCGGCTGCTGTCGGGCTGGCGGTGGGGCTCCGCCGGCCGCTCGCCCGGCGACGCGGCCGACGGGCTGGGCCGCCGGGCCGGGCTGATCGCCGCTTCGCTGACCGCCTGTAGTCCCTTCCTGATCTGGTACTCCCAGGAGGGGCGCTCCTACGAGATGCTCGTGCTGCTGAGCGGGCTTGGCCTGCTGGCATTCGCCCAGGCCCGGGCCAACCCGACGCCGCGCGCCCTGGCCGGCTGGGTGATCGCCTGCGCACTGTCACTGCTCACTCATTACTACGCGGCCATGCTGGTCGTCCCGGAGGCCGTGTGGCTGCTCTGGGAGCACCGCCGGTTGCGCCGGGTGCAGGTGGCCGTCGGGCTGGCGCTGGCCTGCGGCGCCGCGCTGATCCCGCTGGCCCTGTCCCAGAACTCGACCGGCCGCGACAGCTGGATCGGCCACTCGCCCTTCGGCCTGCGACTGGCTCAGGTGATCCCGCAGTTCCTGATCGGCACGGGCGCGCCGGCCCGAACGCTCCTCAAGTTCATCGCCCTGGCCCTGGCGCTGGTGTCAGTCGGGCTGCTCCTGCGACCGGGGGCGCGGGACGGGCGCCGGGGCGCCGTACTGGCCGGCGGACTGGCCCTGTCCGGGTTCGTGATCACGCTCGGGCTGGTCGCGGTGGGCAGCGACTTCCTGATCACCCGCAACATCATCGTGCTGTGGCTGCCGGCCGCGATCGCCGTGTCCGGGGCCCTGGCCGTGGCACCGCGCTGGCTGGGCGGATCGTTGGCCGCTGGGTTGTGCACGATCGGGCTGATCGCCGCGATCGGCGTCGATGCCAACTACAACCTGCAGCGACCCAATTGGCGTCCGGTGGCGGCCGCCCTGGGCGCCGGGCCCGCACCCGGTCAGGACCGCCTGCTGCTGATCCAGCACTACCGGACGCTCCTGCCCCTGTCGCTGTACGTGCCCCACCTGTCGTTCCTGCGGGGAGCCGGGGTGGCCGCCCACAAAGTGAGCCAGGTGGACGTGATCTCGATTCGCTCCCCCCAGCAGCCGCTCTGTTGGTGGGGTGCCGCCTGCAACCTGATCCCCTCCCAGATGCAGGCGCGCTTCACCATCCCCGGCTTCCACGTGGCCTGGCGGCGTCAGGTGGAGCAGTTCACGATCGTCCGGCTGGTCTCGGACCACCCGGTGACCGTCAGCGCGCGTCAGGTGGGCGCCGCCCTGCAGACGACTGAGCTGCGTCACGACGGCCTGCTCGTCCAGCGTTCCTGAGCCGGTCCACCTCCAGGGCGCTCAGCCGCCGGTGCGCGCCGGCGGCCAGGTCACCCAGGCGCAGCGGTCCGTACCGGACGCGCTCCAGCTGCCGGACCGGGTGGCCCACGTGCTCGCACATGCGCTTGATCTGGCGCTTGCGCCCTTCGTGGATGGTGATCTCCAGGGTGTCGGGCGCCACGCGGCTCACCCGGGCCGGCGACGTGCGGCCGTCGTCGAGCTCTACTCCGCTGCGCAGCGCGTGGAGCGCCGCCTCGCGGACCGGTGGATGGGCGACGCGGACCCGGTAGGTCTTGTCCACCTCGAAGCTCGGGTGCGTGAGGCGGTGGGCCAGTTCGCCGTCGTTGGTGAGCAGGATCAAACCGGCGGCATCGATGTCGAGCCGTCCCACTGGATAGAGCCGTCGTGGGTCGGGAACCAGCGACACGATCGTCCGGCGCCGCTGCGGATCGCTGGCCGTCGAGACCACGCCGACGGGCTTGTTGACCATGTACACGACGCGCTCGGGCTCACCGCCCACCGGCTGTCCGTCCAGGCTCACCTGGTGCACGCCGGACTTCACGTCCCGGGCCGGGTCGGTGACCGGCTGGCCGTCCACGCTGACCCGTCCCGAGCGGATGATCTCCTCGGCGCTGCGGCGGGACGCCACTCCAGCGGAGGCGAGGAACTTGGCCAGGCGCACGCGTCGATTAAAGCCGCCGGCCGGCTTCAGAGGCCGGAGCCCGGCCGGCTGCGTTATTCTCAGCCCGGCCGTCCACCGGGGGACTGCGGGCGCGACAGCGCCGCCTGACCACTTCTGGAGAGAGATGTCGTTGCCCGCCACAGACGGACCCTTGGCCGCTATCGAGGACGAGATCGCGCGTCTGCCGGCCGAGGAGCGTGGCCCGGCCACCGCCTTCCTGGCCGAGCATCCGCCCGGCCAGGGCGCGCCCGTGGCCGTGGTGATCCCGGCTTACAACGAGGAGCCGACGGTCGCCGAGGTGGTCAGGGAGATCCCCCGAGAGATTGCCGGTCGGCCGGCCGAGGTGATCGTGGTGGTTGACGGGTCCACCGACAACACGGCCGCGGCCGCGGCCGCGGCTGGAGCGCTCGTCTGCAACATCCCGGTGAACCGCGGCCAGGGGCTGGTGTTCAAGCTGGGCTACTGGCTGGCCCGGACCCGCGGCGCCGAGGTGATCGCCACGATCGATGCCGACGCGCAGTACGAGCCGGAGGAGCTCAACCACCTGGTCGAGCCGATCCTGGCCGGCCGGGCTGACTTCGTCAACGGCTCCCGGCGGCTGGGCACCGAGCAGACGACTGATCCGGTGCGCCACGCCGGCGTGATCTTCTTCGGCGCCCTGATGAGCCTGCTGCTGCGCCAGCGGATCACCGACCCGGCCTGCGGCATCCGGGCGATGCGCGCGACCGTCCCGGCCGCGATCAAGCTAGAGCAGACGCAGTATCAGACTTCCGAGGTACTGATCAGCACGGCGATGAACGGCTTCCGCGTGATCGAGGTGGCCACGACCATGCGGGATCGCCCCGCCGGCGCCACGCTCACCAAGAAGGGCCCGAACCTGCTCTACGGGATCCGGTTCGGGCGGGTGATCCTGGGCACCTGGCGCAGGGAGCGGAAAGCCGCGCGCACGCGGCTGCGCTCCGAGAACACCCAGTACTCGTAGATCACGAACTTCGCGAAGAACAGGACGACGGTCACGGCCACGTAGGCCGCGGTTACGACGAGCAGCCGGATGCCGTGATGGTTGGGCAGCGACTGCGCCTGCGCGTTGGTCCATCCCGTGGCCAGCGAGGTGGTGATCAGCACCACGATCGAGATCGCGATGTAGCCGATCCACTGGCGGGCCGGTGGACGTCCCTCGCGCTGCCAGGCCCAGCGCCGGTTGAGGATCCAGTTGGGGATCGCCGCCGCGACGAACCCAGCCACCGAGCACGCGGTAGTGGATGCCGCCATCACGTAGAAGATCATGAACGCGATGTTGCCCGAGACGAATGCGACCACCGAACCCATCGCATACTTGGTGAAGCGGGCCGAGAACGGCGTCCGGGTGAGCCACTGCCACAGTCGGTGAGAGGCCAGCCGGCCGACGAGCTCTGACTGCAGGACGCTCCACCGGCGAGCCGGTTCGGGGGCCGGCTCGGGCAGATTGTTGTCTAGCAACACTGGCGTGATGCTAGCGGCCCCCACCCCCGCCAACTCCCACACGGTGGCGGCGATTCCCGACGCTGCCACCATAGACGCATGGACCTGGATCTCCTGTCCCGCACGCTGACCGAGCTCGGCGAGCCCTCCTACCGCCTGAACCAGGTGTGGAAGTGGACCGCCCAGGGTGCCGCCTCCTACGACGAGATGACCGACCTGCCGCGAGGGTTGCGGGACGCTCTGACCGAGACGGTCCCCTTCTCCACGCTCACCCCGGAGCTGGAGTCGACGGCTCGCGACGGCACCGTCAAGACGCTTCTGCACACAGCCGACGGTCGTCCCCTGGAGGCCGTGCTGATGCGCTACCGGGATGGCCGTCGGTCGCTGTGCCTGTCCTCTCAGTCCGGCTGCCCGCTGACCTGCACGTTCTGCGCCACCGGAAGCATGCGCTTCGGGCGCAACCTGACCGCCTGGGAGATCCTCGACCAGGCTCTGCACTTCCGGCGCCTGAGCGCGGTCGACCACGCCGTGTTCATGGGGATGGGCGAGCCGCTCATGAACCTGGACAACGTGCTGGCCGCGTGCGCCCGCCTGCCCGAGCTGGGCATCACCCACCGGCGCACCGCCATCTCCACGGTGGGATGGATCCCCGGGATCGACCGGCTGACCGACGATCCGGCGCCGATCCGGCTGGCGCTGTCCCTGCACGCGGCCGACGAGGCACTGCGCAGTGAGCTCATGCCGGTCAACGACCGCTACCCGCTGGCGGATGTGCTGGCCGCCTGCCGGCGCCACTACGAGCGAAAGCGGCGCAAGGTCTTCGTGGAGTACGTGATGCTGGCCGGCGTTAATGACTCCCACGTGCAGGCCCGCCAGCTGGCCGAGGTGCTGGAGCCGTGGATCTACAAGGTCAACCTGATTCCGTTCAACCCCACCGACTCCCCGTTTGAGGGCTCCAGCGCCAAGGCGATTCAGGCGTTTCGCGAGGAGCTCGAGCGCCACGGGCTGGATGCCACGGTCCGCCTGACCCGAGGCCGGGACATCGACGCCGCCTGCGGGCAGCTGGCGGCCCGATCCGTATGATCGGCCTGTGAAACCCGCGTCCCTCGCCCGCGCCCTCGGGCTGGCCCGCATCGCCTTCGGCCTGGGGCTGATCGCTCAGCCCGAGCGTCTGGCCACCCCCTGGATCGGCCGAGAGGCCAAGGGCCCCGGAGCCCAGGTGGCCGTGCGCGGTCTGGGCGCCCGAGACCTGGTGCTCGGGGCGGGCGCCGCGGTCTCCAGCGGAGGCGACCGCCAGCGGTGGCTGGCCGCGGGGATCGTCGGGGATGTGGCCGACCTGACGGCCACCCTGGCCGCCGGGCGTGCGCTCCCGCTGCGCGGCCGGGTGCTGGTGGGGACCGTGGCCAGTGCCGGGATCGCCATGGGCGGCGCCGCGCTGGCCGGCCTGCGGCGCTAGTCCTCCGGCGCTAACCCAGCTTCCACCGACAGCCCATCCTCCGCCGCCAGCGTGCCCTCGGCCACCGGCCCGACCGGCTGGCCGGCTCTGGCTCCCCCGGCCTGGAACAGGCGCTCCCTGAGCTCCTCCTCCATCTCGGGAGAGGGATCGAACTGCCGCGGATCGGGCAGCTCTTCGACCGAGTTCAGTCCGAACAGGCGCAGGAACAGGTCGGTGGTCCGGTACAGCACCGCGCCGAACTGCGAGCGGCCGGCCTCCTCGACCATCCCCCGCTCGAGCAGCGTGGCGGCGGCCGACTCGGCGTTGACCCCACGGATCCGGGCGATCTCCGGCCGGGACACGGGCTGCAGGTAGGCGATGATGGCCAGCGTCTCGGCCTGGGCCGGAGTCAGCGGCGGCGTGCGCGGACGGGCCAGTAACCGCCGGGCGGCGGCCTCGGAGTCCGGATGTGAGCTGAGCGACCAGCCGCCGGCCACCTCCCGCACCACCAGACCGCGGCGGTCGAACTCCAGGTGCTCGCGCAGGCGCTCGAGCGCGCTGACCACCTCGTGCAGCTCAACCTCCGCGGCGTCGGCCAGCGCCTCGGCGCTCACCGGATCGGGCGACAGGAAGAGCAGCGACTCGATCGTCCGGTCCAGCTCCGTGGCGGTGACGGCCCCGAGGCTCATGCCGTCTCCTTGAGGTCGGCGGTGGCGCTGGCCACCGGGCGCTGCAGATGCATCGTCCGCGGCTGCGGCTCCACCTGGATCTCTCCGAACGGCTCGTCCTGGGTCCAGGTGACCTCGCCCTGCTTGTAGAGCTCCAGCAGCGCGAACAGCGTCACCGCCACGGTCACCCGGTCCGCGTGCGACACGGCCTGGTCGAACGAAAACGATCCCCGCCGCAGCAGCCGGCGCAGGTGATCCAGTCGCTCGGCCACGGTGACCTTGGACACGGGCAGATGGCGGATGTCCACCTCCGGGGGCAGCGTGAGAAGCTCGCCCATGGCCTCGGCCAGCCGGACCGGGTCATAGACCGCGGACGCCGCCGGCAGCGCCGCCCGGCGCAGCTGGGGCGGCAGCGGCGCGGAGCGGAAGCGAAACCCGGCCTGCGCGCTCAGCCGCTCCCGTAGATGCGCGGCGGCCGTGCGGTACCGGTGAGCGGCCAGAAGCCGTTCCAGCAGCTCGGTGGCCGCCTCGCCGGGGTCGAGCTCCAGCTCGTCCATCACCTCCCCGGGCAGCATCAGACGCGATTTCAGCTCGAGCAGCGCCGCGATCAGGACGAGGAACTCGGTGGCCGCCTCCAGATCCAGCTCGCCGCGGGACTCGAGATGGTCGATGTAGGAGATGACGATCTCGGCCAGGTCGACCTCGAGCAGGTCCACCTCCTCACGCAGGATCAGCGTCAGCAGAAGGTCGAAGGGACCCACGAAGACATCGAGATCGAGCTCCAGATCGACCAGCCGGAGGGGTTGCGGAGAGGCGCTGCTCACCGCTGGAGAGGCTACCCGGAGGTCCGGACCGGTCCCACTCCCATGGCGTCTCGCACATCACTCAGGGTGCCGGAGGCGATCGCCCGGGCCTTCTCCGCTCCTTCGGCCAGGGTGCGCTCCAGTCCGGCCTCATCCGGGCGGATCTCGGCGTAGCGCTCGCGCACGGGCGCCAGGTAGTCGGTCACGGCCTCGGCCACCGCGGTCTTGAAGTCTCCGTAGCCCGCCCCCTCGAACTCCTGCTCCACCGCGTCCAGGCTCACTCCCCGGACGGCCGCCAGGATCTCGATCAGGTTGCTCACCCCCGGCTTGTCGGGGTCTCGCCGGACCTCGCTGCCCGAGTCGGTGACCGCCGAGCGGAACTTCTTGAGGATCGTCTTGGGCTCGTCCAGCACATATACGGTGCCTTGCGGGCTCTCGCTCGTGGTGGACATCTTCCGGTCGGGCAGCTGCAGGTCCATGATCCGTGCGCCCACCTCGGGATAGCTGCCCTCGGGCGCGACCAGGATGTCCCCGAACCGGCTGTTGAAGCGCTGGGCGACGTCACGCATCAGCTCGACGTGCTGGCGCTGGTCGTCGCCCACGGGCACGACGTTGGCCCGGTAGGCCAGCACGTCGGCGGCCATCAGCACCGGGTAGGTGAACAGTCCGGCCGAGGTCAGCTCGCGCTGCTTGGCCGACTTGTCCTTGAACTGGTGCATGCGCTGCAACTCGCCGTAGGCGGTCACGCTGGACAGCAGCCAGGACAGCTCCGTGTGCTCCAGCACGTCGCTCTGGCGAAAGAAGATGCACCGCTGCGGATCGAGCCCGGACGCCAGCAGGATGGCCGCCAGCTCGTAGGTGCCATGGCGCAGCTCGGCCGGGTCGTAGGCGACCGTGGTCGCGTGCAGATCGACGATGCAGTAGATCCCCTCACCGCGCTCCTGGTACTCCACGTAACGCACGATCGCGCCGACGTAGTTGCCCAGGTGCTTGTTGCCGGTCGGCTGGATGCCGGAGAAGATCCGCATGCGCGGGTCAGGCTAGCGAGCGACTCAGAACGCCGTCTGCGCGGCTGGGGGCTTTCGAGCACCCCAGCCACGGCGGGATCGCCGGTCCCGCGCACTGAGGATCCAGGCGGCCAGAACTCCGGCAATCCCGCCACACAGATGGGCCTGCCAGGAGATGTTGCCGTGCGGCACCAGACTGGCGATCAGCGCCGCACCCCAGAACACCGCGACGATCAGCCCCACCACCACCTCCCACAGCCGTCGGTCGAAGAAGCCGCGGGCCAGCAGGTAGGCGGCGTAGCCGAAGACCACGCCGCTGGCACCCACGGTGGGCGGAAAGGCGGGCGAGACCAGCCAGGTGCCGATGCCACCGATCACGATCACGAACGCCGTGATGAACCCCAGCCGCGCGGCGCCGCGCAGCGCGAAGATCGCCCCCAGGAACAGGAACGGGATCGTGTTGTCGAGCAGGTGGGTGAAGCTGGCGTGGATGAAGGGAAATGTGAGGATCCCCCACAGGCGAGCCACGTTGCGCGGATACAGCCCGTCAGAGTCGAGCGCGCCGTTATCCAGCGAGTTGATGATCTCGACCAGCCACATCAACGAGACGATGCTCAGCAGCAGGACAAAACCGCCGCTGCGACTCTGGCCACCGGGGAGGGGGCTGGGAGCCGGTCGCTGCGGGTGAACGGTGCTGGTCACAGACGTAAGGATGGCAGCCCACTGATCCCGACCTACGCCAAGATCCTCCGGCGTCTCAGCAGCGCCATCACCTGATCGGCGGCCCCTTCTGGCGCGCAGCCTGCCGTCAGGATGTCCAGCTCAGGCTGCTCGGGCGGCTCGTACGGTGAGTCGATCCCGGTGAAATTCTTGATCTCGCCGCGCCGCGCCTTGCGATACAGACCCTTCGGGTCGCGTTCCTCGGCCAACTCCAGGGGGGTATCGACGAAGATCTCCAGAAACTCGTGGGCCTCGAGCATGTCTCGGGCCATCCCACGCTCGCTTCGGAATGGCGAGATGAAGGAGACGAGCACGATCAACCCCGCGTCGACCATCAGCCTCGCGACCTCGGCGACTCGTCTGATGTTCTCCACCCGGTCAGCGTCGGTGAAGCCGAGATCCCGGTTCAGACCGTGGCGCACGTTGTCGCCATCCAGGACGTAGGTCGCTCGGCCGAGCTCGTGGAGCCGTCGTGCGACGCGGTTGGCAATCGTCGACTTCCCAGCCCCGGAGATGCCGGTGAACCAGAGCACGCACGGCGTTTGAGCCAGGAGCTGGCTGCGCTCCGTCTTGTCGAGGGAGAGCTGCTGGCGCGGGATGTTGTGCGACCGGCGAAGGGCGAACTCGAACATGCCCGCCCCGCGCGTCTCGCTGGTGATCCGGTCGATGACGATCAGGGCCCCCGTCTCGCGGTTCTCCCGGTAGGGGTCGAACGGAATCTCCTGGTCGAAGGCGAGATTGCACTCACCGACCTCGTTCAGCTCGAGTTTGGTGGCGGCAACGTGCTCCATCGTGGACACATTCACGCGATGCTTTATCTGGCTGACGCTCCCGGATACCGTCCGGGTCCCGACCTTGAACAGGTATGGGCGCCCGGCCAGGAGTGGCTCGGAGTGCATCCAGACGATCACGGCCGCGAACTGATCCGCTACCTCCGGCGCCTGGCCGGCGGCCGCGAGAACGTCCCCCCGGGAGACATCGACCTCGTCGCTCAGAGTGAACGTGACGGCCTGCCCGGCCTCCGCCTGCGCCAGATCGCCGTCGTAGCTGACGATCCGCTTGACACTGGTGATCGTTCCCGAGGGCTCGACGATGATCTCGTCACCAGCGGCGATCGTCCCGCTCGCGATGGTGCCTGAATAGCCCCGGAAGCTGGAATCGGGTCGATTGACCCATTGCACGGGCATGCGGAAGGGACGGTGCCGCCTGTTGTCCTCCTCGAGCGGGACTGTTTCCAGATAACCCAGGAACGTCGTGCCGTGATACCAGGGCATCTCGGTACCCCTCGAGGTTACGTTCTCGCCGCGCAGGGCCGAGACCGGAATCGACGTCACGTCGGCGAAATCCAAGCTGACAGCGAACTTCGCGAACTCCTCCTCCAGCCGGCGGAAGGTCCGCTCGTCGTAGCTGACGAGATCCATCTTGTTCACGACCAGAGCCACCCTGGGCACACCCAGGAGCGAGAGCAGGTACGTGTGGCGACGCGTCTGTGTCAGCAGCCCCTTGCGTGCGTTGACCAGGATGACTCCGACGTCGGCCGTCGAGGCTCCCGTGACCATGTTGCGCGTGTACTGCTCGTGCCCCGGGACGTCCGCGACGATGAACTTCCGGACGTCGGTTGCGAAGAAACGGTAGGCGACGTCGATTGTGATGCCCTGCTCGCGCTCAGCCATCAGCCCGTCCAGGAGCAGGGCAAAGTCGAGAGATCCGTCCAGAGTGCCGAAACGGACCGAGTCGCGCTCGAGGGCCTGCAGCTGATCACCGAAGATCTGGTTCGCTTCGTAGAGGAGACGACCGATCAGCGTGCTCTTGCCGTCGTCGACGCTGCCACAGGTGAGGAAGCTCAGCAACCGCTTGCGCCGCTGGATGGCCAGGAATTCCTCAATCTCGGGGACGGTTTGGGTCAAAAGTAACCCTCCTGTTTCTTGCGCTCCATCGAGCCCGCCCCGTCGCGGTCGATCAACCGGCCCTGGCGCTCCGATGTGTGGGCCATGAACATCTCGTAGACCACCTGGAGCAGAGTGTCCGCTTCGCTGTCGATCGCGCCCGTGAGCGGGTAGCAGCCGAGCGTGCGGAAGCGCACTTTGCGTAGCCGGGGCTTCTCGCGCGGCTGGAGCGGCAGGCGGTCGTCATCCACCGAGATGAGCATGCCCTCACGCTCGACGACTGGCCGTTCCTTGGCCAGATACAGCGGGACGACTGGAATCTGCTCCAGGTAGATGTACTGCCACACGTCCAGCTCGGTCCAGTTCGACTGCGGGAACACCCGGACCGATTCCCCTGGCCGCCTGCGCGTGTTGTAGAGCTGCCAGAGCTCCGGCCGCTGATTCTTGGGGTCCCAACGGTGCGCCGTCGAACGAAAGGAGAAAACGCGCTCCTTGGCCCGTGAGGCCTCCTCATCGCGCCGGGCCCCGCCGAACGCAACATCAAAGCCATGCCGGTCGAACGCCTGGCGCAGCGCTTGCGTCTTCATCACGTCAGTGTGGATGGCCGATCCATGCCTGAAGGGATTGATCCCGTTCCTCACCCCCTCCTCGTTCACGTGCACGATCAGCTTGAGGCCCAGTCGCTCGGCGGTCTCGTCTCGAAACGCGTACATCTCCCGGAACTTCCACGTCGTATCTATGTGGAGAAGTGGGAACGGAGGTTTGGAAGGGAAGAACGCCTTGAGCGCCAGGTGCAGAAGGACAGAGCTGTCCTTGCCGATCGAGTAGAGCAAGACGGGGTTCTCCGCCTCGGCGATGCCCTCCCGCAGGATGTGGACGCTCTCCGCCTCCAGTCGCTGCAGATGCGTGAGCGCCTGCGGGGGTACCAGCTGCGGCCCGACGGGCTGCACCGGAAGCCCCGGAGGCGGCGGGGTGAGATCGCCGCGCCGGGCCCGGCGTCCCCGCCGGGACACCGCAGTCGCCTCCCAGCCCCCCGATTGGTAGGCCTTGAAGGCGCGAATGACGGTGGGCCGACTCAGACCGGACGCCGCAGCCGCCTGGTCAATGGTTGCCCCGGCCAACCGAAGCCTGACCGCCTCCTCGCGCCGCCGGTTGAGTTCTGTAATCGGCACGTTTCGCCCGTCCGGAGCCCCCATCGCCCACCCAACGTCCCACAGCAGCCGTCAAAGGTCAAGTCATGTCGACAAAGATCAAACTTCAAGGTCGAGCGTCCGCCGAACTGGACGCACCACTCAGCCCCGGACCTGGCCCGTCGCCGTTCAGTTCCCGGACGGCGTCGGGGGCATCGGGTGCGCGTGGGCGTACAAGTGCACCGGAAGCGATCCCCCGGGTCGCTTGCCCTTGTCCCTCTCCCGGTCCTTGAATCGTCCCCGGATCGCGATGACCTCCTCCATGATCTCCTCCAGCTCCTCAGCCGTGACATAGATGATGGCCTCGCTGGTGAACGCCGCCCGGCGCCACTTCTCCGAGTAGCCCAGGCGCTGGGACCACCAATCCCGCAACTGGTCGAATGTGCGCATGACGAACGTCCGCTCCAGCTCGTCCCCGGCCGCGGCCTGCTCGGGATCGCCCATTCCGGTGTCGAAGCTGCGCGACCGGCTGACCGCGCGCCACGGGCGGGTCCGGCCCCGGCCCTCTCCTGCCTCCTCGATGAAGCCGTACTTGGCCAGGGTTTGCAAGTGCCAGGACATGTTCCCCGGGCTCTCTCCGAGCAGCTCGGCCGCCTGGGTGGCGGTGAGCTCACCGTCGCGAATGATCGCCTCCAGCAGCCGCACGCGCAGCGGGTGCGCCATCGCCCGCATCGTCCGTGCGTCGGTAATGACCTGTCGCGGCTCCTTGGTCATGCCGAGCGGGTCACTCGACGGGAAACGGCCAGGCGAAGGCCGACCTCGACCAGGAACCAGCCGGTCGCCTTCCGGGCGCTGGTCACGAGCTGCGGCCGGGTGCGCCGGCTGCGGCCGTACGCGGTGGTATCGGCTGTTCGCTGGAACTCGGCCTGGCGCTCACGGGCCAGCACTTCATAAAGAGCGGGATGTTGTGGCATCGCAACCTCCTGTCGTCTCACAAGGCTTCTTGTCACAAGACTAGTTGTCACAAGGACTCTTGTCAACCGCGTTGGGGGAGCTCGGATTGCCTCGAAGCCCGATGCACCTCCGACGGTGCGGTGCGCGACGAATTTCTCAGAAATATTTTGAGTTTTTCGACCCGCCACCCGGGTCGGGCCTAGGCTTCGAGCGCGCTCAGCGCCACGGCCAGCGCCACCTCGAGCCGCTCCCGCAGGGTCGCCTCGTGGACGAACTCCTCGGGGGTGTGGGCACCGCCACCGCGGGGCCCCAGGCCGTCGACCGTGAGCGGGATGGTGGCGGCGAAATGGCTGGCGTCGCTGGCCCCGCCCCGGGCCCGAGGGACGATCGGCCGGCCCAGCCGCTGGCTGGCCCGCTGAAGCAGATCGGTGACTGCCGCCTCGGAGTGCATGGCCGGCCAGACTCGCTCGAGCGCCGCGCTCAGCTGCACTTCGTCTAGCTCCTCCGGCACGGCATCCCGGACCCGCTCGAAGGACTCCGTGTCCCGGGAGCGCATGTCGAACACCAGCTCTCCGGCTGCCGGCACCACGTTGAAGGCGCCGCCGGCGTGCATGATCGTCGGCACCACGGTGAGCTGGTCGGGTCCGGTCGGATCCGACAGCTCGCCAATCTGGATGGCCGCACGGGATAGCGCCAGCAGCGCGTTGCGGCCATCCTGGGGTGCGCTTCCCGAGTGGGAGGCCCGGCCCGCGGCCCTAACCCGAAGCGTGCCGGCCCCCTTCCGGCGGACGATCACCCCCTCTCCTCCCTGAGGCGCGCGCTCGCCCGCCTCGAAGCACAGGCAGGCGTCGTAGCCGGCGAATCGCGGCACGTGGTGAAACGGCCGGGTGCGCCACTCCTCGTCGCACACGAACAGGATGGCCAGCTCGGCGAACCGGTCGGGCGTCGTGCTCAGCGCTTTGGCCACGGCCAGGGCCAGCGCGTCGCCGCCCTTCATGTCCGCCGTGCCGGGACCGTGCAGCTTGCCGTCGCGCCGGCTGAGCGGCACGTGGGCCTCGTGGCTGATCACCGTGTCCAGGTGCCCAAGCAGCATCAGCCGCCTCTCCCCCGTCCCCTGGAGCCGAGCGATCAGGTCGGGCGCGAACCCGTCGGTCGAGCAGGGCACCCGCTCCGTGGTCCAGCCGTCCGGGAGCAGCGCGATGCACAGGGCGACGGCGGCCTCCGCCCCCTCGTGGTCACCCGAGGGCGAGGAGATGGCCACCAGTGCCTCGAGCTCTGCCGGCACGTGACCGGCCAGCCTGGCCACCTGCTCGGCAATCAGGGGATCCATCCGGGTGACGTTACCGGCGCGGCCGCTCAGGCCGGATGCCGACCGGGTGGCCCGCGGTCGCGATTTACACGGCTGGGATAGCGGGTAACGCCGGGTGACCTGTGCCGGCGGCGGACACGCGGGCGCTACGTGGCTACTCACCATGACCGAAGCACTTGGACTCAGTTCACCCCCCGTCCTGCCGCCCATGCGGTTACGGACGCTTCGGGGGGTGTGGCGCCCCCACAACGATGCCCGCCTCCTCGCCCAGCTGGTGGTGGAGCATGGGTGGGCAGCCGGCGCCGAGGCGCTCGACGTGTTCACGGGCAGCGGTGTGCTGGCCGTCTGCTGCGGGCTGGCGGGAGCGCGCAGAGTCACGGCCATCGATCTCTCGCGCCGAGCCCTCCTGACCACCTTCCTGAACGGGCGACACAACGGCGTCCGGGTTCGGACCCTGCGCGGCAACCTGTTCGAGCCCGTCAACGGTGAGCAGTTCGACCTGATCGTGGCCAACCCGCCCTATTACCCGGGCCCGGCAGCGCTGCCCCGCACGGGAATCGCCCGCGCTTGGGCGGGCGGCCCCGAGGGCCGCGCGTTGATCGATCCGTTCTGTGCTCGGGCGCCGGACTTTCTGCGCCCCGGTGGCCGGGTGGTCGTCGTGCACGGCTCGTTCAACGGCGAGGGCGCCACGCGGGAACTCTTGGAAGCCGGCGGGCTCCAGACCGAGGTCGTGCTTCGCCACCGCGGACCGTTCGGACCGGTGGGACGGGCGCAGCTGGGCCCGCTGTCTCCGACCGACGGCCAGACCGCGGAGGACGAGGAGACAATCGTCATCTGCGGTGCCCGACCGCGGGCTTAGGCGGAGCGACGCCCGGGTGGCGGACACGCAGCTGAACGCCGCCGAGATCCGCCGGCGATTCGACGCCACCGGCGGCTACACCGTGGGGGTGGAGGAGGAAGTCATGCTCCTGGAGCCGGACACCGGAGAGCTGGCGCCGGTGGCCGAGCTGGTACTGGCGCGCCTGGAGGGCGACCCCCGGTTCACCTCCGAGCTCCCGGCGGCTCAGCTGGAGATCCGAACCGCGCCCGCGACGACGGCCGCTGAGGCGGTGGCGCAGCTCGCCACGGCGCGGCGGGATCTGGCCGCGGCGGCCCGGGGCCTGGCCAAGATCGCCGTGGCCGGCGTGCACCCCACCGCCGCGCCGGTCGGGCAGCTCAGCCAGGAGGCACGCTACGCGTCGCTGATCCGGGAATACCGCCCCGTGGCGCAGCGTCAGCTGGTCGCGGGCCTGCAGGTCCATGTCGCCGTGGGCGGTGCGGATCGGAGCCTGGCGGTATACAACTCGCTGATCCGCTACCTCCCGGAGGTGATGGCGCTGTCGGCCAACGCGCCCTTTTACGCCGGCCAGGACAGCGGAATGGCCACAGTGAGGCCGTCCATCTGCGTCGATCTGCCCCGGCAGGGACCTCCGCCTCGGCTGGAGAGCTGGGAGGAGCTGACCGGCGAGCTGCGCTGGGGTGAGATTGCCGGCACGGTCCCGGACCCGTCCCGGTGGTGGTGGGAGCTGCGTCCGCACGTGGGCCACGGAACCCTTGAACTGCGGGTCCCGGACGCCCAGACGACCCTGCGCGAGGCGGCCGGCGTGATCGTCCTCGCGCGGGCCCTGGTGGCGGCACTGGCCGTGGGCCACGATGCCGGCCGCCGGCCTGACCCACGGCCCACCTGGCGCATCGCGGAGAACCGATGGTCGGCCGCTCGCCACGGGCTGGACGGGGAACTGGCCGATCTGGACACGGGCCAGCGGACGGCCACCCGGCGCCGTCTGGACGACCTGATCGACGAGCTGGCGCCCGTGGCCGGTCGGCTGGGGGACGAAGGCCTGCTCCCCCTGGCGCGAGCGCTGGTCGAGGCTAACGGTGCGGTGCACCAGCGCGCGGCCGTCGCCCGGACAGGTCTCGAGGCCCTGCCGCACTGGCTGGCAGATCGGTTCCTGCTCGATGTGGAGCGTTTTGCCTCGCGGGCACGGGGCTAGCCGACAGGCTGGCGCACGACCGGGTGGCGGGCTGCGGCGGCCTCGTCCAAGCGGCGGACCGGAGTCGAGTAGGGGGCGTGGCGGGCGATCTCCGGATCCTCGCGGGCCTCGCGCAGCACCTCGGCCACGATCTCGGCGAACTGATCGAGCGTCTCTCGCGTCTCGGTCTCGGTTGGCTCGATCATCAGGGCCTCGTCGACGACCAGAGGGAAGTAGACGGTGGGCGGATGCACGCCGTGGTCGAGCAAACGCTTGGCCAGGTCGAGCGTCTTGATCTGAAGCTCCCGCTTCATTGGGGCGCCGGACAGGACGAACTCGTGCATGCACAGCCGGTCATACGCGGCCGGCAGGTACTCGGCCACCCCGGCCTGCCCCAGCTTGGCCAGCAAGTAGTTGGCGTTGAGGACGGCCACCTCGGAGGCCTCGCGCAGACCGGAGGCGCCAAGCGAGCGGATGTACGCGTAGGAGCGAACGAACACGCCGTAGTTGCCCTGGAAGCCGCGCAGGCGCCCGATCGACTTGGGCCGGTCGAAGTCGAGATCGAAATACGCCCGGCCGGCGCCGTCCCCGTTGCCCTCGCTGTCCTGGCGGCGGACCACCTGCGGACGAGGTAGGTAGGGCTCGATCCGGTCAGACACGGCAATCGGACCCGAGCCGGGACCCCCGCCGCCGTGGGGCTGGGTGAACGTCTTGTGCAGATTGAAATGCACGATGTCGAAGCCCATGTCGCCCGGCCGGCAGATGCCCATGATCGCGTTGAGGTTGGCGCCGTCGTAGTAGAGGGTCGCACCCACTCCGTGCATGATCCCGGCGATCTCCTCGATCCCGGACTCGAACAGCCCCAGCGTGGAGGGGTTGGTCAGCATCAGGCAGGCCACGTCCTGATCCGCCTTGGAGCGCAGGTCGTCCAGGTCGACGTTGCCCTGATTGTCGGTGCCCACCTTGACCACGTCATAGCCGGCCATCGTGACCGTGGCCGGGTTGGTGCCGTGCGCGGTGTCCGGGGTCAGCACCTTGGTCCGGTGCTCGCCCCGGTCCTCGTGATAGGCGCGCGTCAGCAGCACACCGGCCAGCTCACCGTGGGAGCCCGCGCTCGGCTGCAGGGAGACGTGGGGCAGGCCGGCGATCTCACCGAGCGCCGCCTGCAGGCGCCACATGAGCTCAAGCGCGCCCTGGGCGCTATCGGGCGACTGCAGGGGGTGGAGCTTGGCGTGCCCGGGCAGCGCGGCCACCCGTTCGTGGAGCTTGGGGTTGTGCTTCATCGTGCACGACCCGAGGGGATAGAAGCCCGTGTCCAGGTCGAAGTTGCGCTTGGACAGCCGGTTGTAGTGACGCACGATCTCGGGCTCAGAGACCTCGGGGAGGGCCGGCGGCTCGGCCCGGCGCAGCTCGGCCGGGATCAGCTCATCCAGCGGCCGCTCGGGTACGCCGAGCGGCGGGGGCACGAAGGCGCGCCGGCCCGGCCGGGAGCGCTCGTAGATCGTCTTCTCGTCGTCGGCGGCCTGGGTGAACCAGCGGCTCATCGGGTCGCTCCCGCCGTCGTGCCCTGGCGCTCCGCCGCCACCGCCGCCCCCAGGACTTCGGCCAGCCGGTCGATGTCCTCTCGCGTGCGCTGCTCGGTGATGGCCACGAGTAGTCCGCCCTGCAGATCCGGGTCGTCGTGCTCGAGCGCGTAGCCCGGATTGACCCCCTGGGCCCGGCAGCGGGCGATCACCCGGTCCACGGGAGCCTCCAACCGGACGGCGAACTCCCGGACCACCGGACGCCCGTGGAGCGGCTCCACCCCATCCAGGGCGTGCAGAGCCTCCCGGGCATAGGCCGTGCGCTGGACGAGTAGCTCGGCCAGCTCCACCAGACCCCGCCGTCCCAGCCAGCTCAGGTAGATGACCCCCGCCAGCGCGTTCAGGGCCTGGGCGGTGCAGATGTTGGACGTGGCCCGCTCGCGGCGAATGTGCTGCTCCCGGGTCTGGAGGGTCAGCACGAAACCGCGCCGGCCATCGGCATCCCGCGTCTCCCCGGCTAGCCGGCCGGGGAGACGGCGCACCAGCGCCTCCGTAACGGCGAAGAAGCCGAACGAGGGACCGCCGAAGTCAAGTCGGTTGCCCAGCGTCTGGCCCTCCCCCACGACGATGTCGACCCCCTGCTCCCCGGGCGCGCGCAGGATGCCCAGCGGGATCGGATCACATGAGCAGATGACGAGCGCCCCGGCCTCGTGCGCCGTCTTGACGAGCTCATCCAGGCGCTCCACAGCGCCCAAGAAGTTGGGCTGAGCCACGATCACTGCGCTCACGTCCTCGTCCAGGGCAGGCAGCTCGGTGGCGCCGTCGGTGAGGTCGGCCAACTCCACGGTCATCCCCCAGCCCCGGGCCAGGGTGCCGAGCGCCTCACGTGCGTGAGGGTGCACGCCCCGGGAGACAACGAACCGCTTGCGCTCGTTGGTCAGCTTGGCCACGTAACCGGCCGCCGCCACGGCGCTCGGGCCCTCGTACACCGAGGCGTTCGAGACGGGCAGACCGGTCAGCTCGCTGATCGCCGTCTGGTACTCGAACATGGCCTGCAGGCCGCCCTGAGAGATCTCGGGCTGGTAGGGCGTATAGGGGGTGAGGAACTCCGAGCGGGTGACGATCGAGTCGATCAGGGCGGGAACGTAGTGGTCATACATCCCCCCACCCAGGAACGAGACCTCGTCCTCCGTGGAAACGTTGTGCTCGGCCAGCGCGCGCAGCTCGCCGTACACGTCCTGCTCGGAAAGGCCGTCGTCCAGGGCCAGCGAGCGGTCCAGCCGCAGGCTGGCGGGGATATCGGCGAACAGCTCCTCCACCGACTCGACGCCGATGGCGCCGAGCATCTCCCGCAGGTCCGCGTCGGTGACCGAGGTGTACCTACTCAAGCGTGGCCTCATAGGCGGATGCATCGAGCAGCGAGTCGACTTCGCCGGGCTCGGTCAGCTTCACGCGCACCAGCCACCCGCCGCCGTAGGGATCCTCGTTGATCGTCTCGGGGCTGTCGGTCAGCGTCTCGTTGACCTCGATCACCTCGCCCGACAGCGGCGCCACCACATCCGAGACGGCCTTGACCGATTCGACCTCGGCGTAGGACTCGTCCTTGCGCACCGCGCCGCCCACCGCGGGGGCCTCGAAGAACACCACCTCGCCGAGCGCGTCCTGGGCGTACCAGGTGATCCCGAAGGTGGCCTCCTCACCGTCGATCCGCGCCCAGTCGTGCTCGGCGTGGTAGCGCAGGTCGTCCGGGTAGCTGGCCTCGGCCATGGGTCACGCGTCCTTTCCGTATAGGGGCTTGCGCGCCACCACGGCCTGTCGCCGGGTGCCGCGAACGTCGATCTCGAAGCGGGTCTCCGGCTCGGTGCGGTCGGCCGGCAGGTAGGCCATCCCGATGCCGCGCTCCAGGCAGGGTGAGAAGGAACCGCTGGTCACCAACCCCCCACCCACCACCGGGTTGCCCTGCCGGGCGATGCCCGGGCCCTCGATCAAGAACGGCGCGAGCTTCTCCGCCGGGCCGGAGGCACGCACCGCCGCCACGGCCTCAGCGCCGATGAAGCCGGTGGCCTCGCGGCAGCACCAGCCCAGGCCGGCGCTGATCGGGTCGCGATCCTCGGTCAGGTCGTTGCCATACAGGTGAAAGCAGGCTTCGAGCCGAAGTGTGTCGCGGGCGCCCAGCCCCACCGGCATCGCGCCGGCCGCCAGCAGCGCCTCCCACACGACCAGCACATCCTGGGGGGCCAGCAGCAGCTCGATCCCGTCTTCGCCCGTGTAGCCGGTGCCGCACACGGTGGCCGGAGCGCAATCGGCGATCTCCCGCTCGGCGCAATGAAAGCGCGATGGGAGCGGCCCGTCGCACACCGACTGCATGGTGCTGCGGGCGCTCGGGCCCTGGACGGCCAGCATGGCGAAGTCGTCTCGCTTGTCCAGCACGTCGACGTCGAAGCCGTCGGCGTGGCGGCGGAACCAGTCGAAGTCGCGTTCGTGGTTAGAGGCGTTGGTGACGGTCAGGAACTCGCACTCGGCCAGGCGATAGGTGAACAGGTCGTCGAGCACGCCGCCGTCCTCGTTGCACAGGACGCTGTACTGCGCGCCGCCCTCGGGGATCCGGCGCACGTCGTTGGACAGCAGGCGCTGCAGGAGATCCAGAGCCTGCGGCCCGCGGGTCTCGATCTGGCCCATGTGCGAGACGTCGAACACGCCGACCCCCCGCCGGACAGCCATGTGCTCCTGGCGGATGCCGGCGTACTGAACGGGCATCTCCCACCCAGCGAAAGGAACCAGCTTGGCTCCGGCCGCCCGATGGGCCTCGAACAGAGGCGTTCGGCGGAGCTCCTGGGCCGGCTGGGTCGTCACGTCTCCTCAGGCTACAACGCGCCGCGGCCCGGAGCGGGGATCAGCGGGCAGGCGCGATCTGCTGAGTCGAGCGGTAGATCGACTGCATGACCGCGAAGGAGGGCTTCGGGTTGCCGAAGCGGTCCAGCACGCCCTTGTCCACGATCGGCGGCTTGCCGAGCGGGTCGCCGCCGTCGAAGCCGGGCTTGGCCGCGAAATCCTGCATGGGGAAGTAGATGGCCCCCGTCAACCAGGGCTTGGTGGCGAACACGCCCAGGGCGAAGCGCATCTCGTCGACCTGGTAGGCATAGGTGCCCCGGTCCTCCACCGGTCCGGTGCGGTCCCCGCCGAAGCCCCACTCGCTGACCACCAGCGCCTTGTGCGGGTAACAGGCGCGCAGGGCGTCCAGGTACGGGCTGAGCTGGTCCCGGTCGTCGTTGGAGCCGTCCCCGGAGTCGAACCAGCCGAAGTACTCGTTGAACCCGATCACGTCGAGCGGCTTGTAGGCGCTCTCGCACGCGATGTTCGGCCAGCTCATGGTGGCCAGCCCGACCGGCCGGGTGGGGTCGAGCCGATGGGCCTCCGCGACCGCCTGACGGATGTAGCTGGCCTGTCCGCCCGTGACGGACAGGGGGAACTCGTTGCCGATGCTCCACAGCAGGATCGCCGGATGGTTCTGGTTGGCCTCGATGCTGTCGCGCAGCATCCCCACCGCCTGCTTGCGCCAGACTGAGCTGTTCAGCTGCGCGTTCCCGGTGCGCCAGGCCGGCACCTCGGACCACAGGAGGATCCCTGCCTTATCGGCCATCTCCTCCATCTCGGGATCCTCCGGATAGTGCTCGCGGATGATCCCGGCCCCCAGCTGCTGGGCCCAACTGATCAGCTGCTGCATCTGGGCCAGGTCAAGCGCGGAGCCGGTGGTGGCCGTCTGCTCGTGGATGCTGAAGCCTCGCAGGCTGAGGGCTCGGCCGTTCAGGTCCAGCCGTCCCGATTTGGTCAGGTGGATCTCCCGGATCCCGCTCTGCCAGGCATAGCCGCCGAGCCGGCGCCCGGACCGGTCGCTCAGCGTGTCGGTGGCCTTGTACAGGTGCGGGCTGAACAGTCCCCATAGCTTGGGGTGGCTGATGCGAACGGTGGCGGTAGGGGTCCAGGTGGCCCCGGCCGGGATCGTGGCCCGGCCGAAGTTCAGCCGGTGAGCGCCGTACCGGCCTGTGAGGGCCACTTTCTGGACGTGGGAGGTGAGGTTTCGCACCGTCGCCTGCTCGAAGATGGTGGCGGCACACCTGGGGCATGGCAGCTCGGGGCGGATGACCACCGAATCGAGGTCCGCCCGCTGGACCGGGCGCAGGTAGACCGCATCGAGAATCCCGCCGAAGTTCCACCAACCGGCGCCCCCGCCGGGGAAATCGCCCGCCGTGTGCCGGTCATCCACCCGCACGACCAGCCGGTTGACGCCGGCGTGGAGGTGGCTCAGCACGAACTGGAACGGCAGGTAGGCGACCTGGTGCTCGCCCAGCCGGTGGCCGTTGATCCATACGGTGGCGGCATAGTTGACCGACTCGAACTGGATGATCCAGCGCCGGTCCGCCTGGGGCACCGAGTGACTGAACGCCGAAGCCGGGAGCGTGAAGTCCCGCCGGTACCAACCCACCCACCCGTTCATGCTGGCCTTGGTGAGCTGGCCGGCGTTGTAGGAGTTGGGGACACTGACCGGGTTCCAGCCGGTGGTGGAGGCGGTGTCTCTCCACCATCCGTCGCCCAGCCCGACGTTGCCGACATCGGGCCGGTAGAGCCACGTGCCTCCGAGTAGGTACCGGTCGGCCGGCCCGTCGCTGGCCAGAGCTCCCTGGGTGGGAGGCGTGGCCTGATACGACTGGGCGGAGGCGGGGGCCGGCGCGGCCAGGGCGCTGGCTCCGGCCAGCACGGTCAACGCCAGCCCGGAGCTAGCGAGCCACCGGCGGGTTCGCCGAGCCATTTGGCTCCGGGTCATTTCGCGATCCTCAGCGTGCGGGTGACGGTGGTCCGGTTTCCGGCCCGGTCGGTGACCGCCACCTTGATGCGGAACCCGCCGCGATGCAGGTACACGTGGTGGGCCCGGGTCAGGTTGCTGTCCTCCAGGAGTCCGGACCCGTCACCCCAGTCGATCCTCACGGTGGCCACGGTCGAGGCCCGGGCCCCCGGCTGGGGAGCCGGAGCGTCGACCGCATGTAGGTGCAGGCTGAGCCGGCGGTGGGCCCGGCGGCGCCCGCTCAGGCTGAAGCTGACTTCCGGGGGCACCGTGTCCACGAACACCGTGGATTTCCGCCCGGTGGCGGATTGGCCGGCGGGATTGGTCGTGGTCACCGTCCAGGTGTGCGGCCCGTCGACCAGCGCCTCGGGCACCTTCAGGGAGGTGGCCGAGGTGTGCCCGATGACGTGGCCACCCAGCGTGACCTGGTAGCGCAGCGGGCCCCAGCGGGCCTGGCCGGCGCTCCAGCGCAGCGTCGGGGTGGGTGTGCGCGCGTAGGCGGACTTGACCGACGGCTGCCCCGCGATCGGGGGCTGGTAGAGCTGAGCTGCCTCGAGGCTGAGCGCACCGTTTGAGCCCTGCACCCAGGCCACGGCCGCATCGCCGCCGTTGTCCCCCGCGGCGGCCAGGCCGTCGCCCGGCTGCACCTGGGCTCCGGGGGCGGAAAGGACCTGGGGGGCGCCGAGCGTGGTGCCATCCGGGGTGTAGCGCTCCACCACCTCCGGCTGTCCGGAGGACTGCTCCCACGCCAGCACGACGGCGCTCGTGCCGGCCACAGCGGGGACGCCGGCGATCGGAGCGGTGCTGGGCCCCTGGCTGACCGGGGCCGGCGAAGCCGCAGGAACCCCCTGGTTGGTCAGCGGCATGCCAATCAGCTGATCTGTGGAGTCGTCGCCGGCCAGTACGTAGCCGCGGCCGTACTCGCTCATCGCGATGGCCGGCTGGCCGGCGTTCCCGGGCGTGCTTTCGCTGAGATTATCGACGGCCACGGTGTCGCCGACGTCCTCGGCAATCAGCCGGGTCATCAGCACCCGGTTCCAGGTATCGGGCCCCGAGCTGAGCTGCTCGTCGTAGGCGATGTCCGGATAGGGAGAGTCGCCGCCCACGGAGACGACTGGGGTGCCCGAGCTCACCTCGGCGGCTCCGCCGAAATTCGGGGGATCAAGCTGCTCGTCCTCGACGCTGGGCGAGGTGCCCCAGACCCGCCGCGCGTAGACATGGCCGTTCTCACCCCACGCGACGATCCCCACCCCGTCGCCCGCGGCGGCCACCGAAGGGCGCCCGACCCCGGTTCCGGCGTCGTCACCGGGGGTCACATTGAGCGGCGCGCTGACCGCCTGCCAGGCGCCGTTGTCGTAGTACTCGGCGTCCACGTCGTAGTGACCGCTCCCGAGCGGGGCGGTGTAGGCCAGATATGCCTTGCCCCAGTTGGTCATCTGGAGCGCCGGGTTCTCGGCTCCCGTATGGAGCTTGACGGGAGCGGCGAACGAGGCTGAGGCTCCCGGCGTCTGACTCACATATAGGTTGCCCGAGTTGATGAATCCGACCAGCAGGAGGCCGTTGTTGCCCGCGGCGATCACCGGCTGCCCGGAGGCTCCGCTCAGACCGGTGTCGACCTGCTCAGGGGATCCGAAGACGCCGCCGGTGAGCCGGGACACGAATACGTGCTCGGCCCCCGAGACCTGGCTCAAGAAGACGACTCCGCCCGTGCCATCGCGGGCAATCGACATGCCGTTCAGCGAGGTGAGCCCGGTGCTCGGGCCGGCGATCGGCTGAGCACCGGCTGCGGCTACCGGGTTCGCGGCCGCCCTCGCCGCCGGCGCGGCAGCCAGGCCCCATAGGCCGGCCACCATCAGCAGGGCGGCCAGCGGGGCGATCAGATCGCGATGTCGGACGGTCGGTGTAACAGCAGTAGAACCGAGGCCGGGGGCGGAAGTTGCGCCTCGCGACCGGCTTCGGGGCCGGGCTCTAGCGGTCCTTGAGGAACGACGGGATATCGATCTCGTCGTCGCCGATCTCAAGCGATGAGCGCTGACGATCGTCCATGGTCACGTCGCGGTCGCGGCGGGTTCGGGCGGGCGCCGCACTACGCAGGCTCTCGCCGCGGGAGCCCCCGCCGTGATCAAAGCCTGTGGCAATGACGGTCACGCGGACCTCGTCCTGCATGGTGTCGTCGATTACCGCTCCGAAAATGATGTTGGAGTTGGAATCCGCGGCACTCTGGACGATCTCGGCGGCCTCGTTGACCTCGAACAGCCCGAGGTCGTGGCCGCCGGTGATGTTGAGCAGGATGCCCATGGCGCCCTCCACCGACTCCTCGAGCAACGGAGAGGAGATGGCCACCTTGGCCGCTTCGGCCGCCCGGTTCTCGCCGCCGGCGGTGCCGATGCCCATCAGGGCCGTGCCTGCGTCGTGCATGATCGTGCGCACGTCGGCGAAGTCCAGGTTGATCAGGCCGGGGATCGTGATCAGGTCGGTGATCCCCTGCACGCCCTGGCGCAGAACATTGTCGGCCTCGCGGAACGCATCCAGGATCGTGGTGCGCCGCTCGACGATGGCCAGCAGCTTCTCGTTGGGGATCACGATCAGCGTGTCCACGTACTCGCGGAGCCTGGCGATGCCGTCCTGAGCCTGGCGGGCCCGCTGGGTGCCCTCGAAGACGAACGGACGGGTCACGACGCCCACAGTCAGGGCGCCGATCTCGTTCTTGGCGATGTCGGCGATCACCGGCGCGGCGCCGGTGCCGGTGCCTCCGCCCTCGCCCGCGGTGACGAACACCATGTCAGCGCCCTTGAGCGCCTCCTTGATCTCGTCCCGGGACTCGGCGGCCGCTCCCTGGCCGACATCCGGGTTGGCGCCGGCTCCCAGGCCCTTGGTGAGCTCGTGGCCGATGTTCAGCTTGATGTCGGCGTCGCACATGGCGAGCGCCTGGGCGTCGGTGTTGCAGGCGATGAACTCGACGCCGCGCAACCCCGCGTCGACCATGCGGTTGACCGCGTTCGTGCCGCCGCCGCCGACGCCGACGACCTTGATGACTGCCAGGTAACTGCCGCTTTCCATGTTTACCGTCCGACCCTCGATCTAGCGTTGAATGTTTAATCGCCGGTTCGCGTCTTGTGGGAGTTTCTCACGTTACGAGCCGCAACGGCGGGAAGTCAACGCACCGCCAGGTTCGCAATGAACCTTGCAGATCGCGGGACTCTCGATTTGCACCCGAGGGTAGCGGTTCATGGCAGGATCAACCTCCACCTTAGGGTTAGCCCCCGCCTGAGGAGGCCGGCGGGACCGTGCTGGCGGTGGACGCGGGGGTTGCGGCTGACCCGGTCCCGCTGACCGTGCCTGCGGTGCCGGTGCTGCCTGCCGCGGATGTGGCCCCGGTCGGGCTGGCGGTACTCGCGGTGCTCGCCGTGCTGGCGGTACCCGCGGTGCTCCCGGTGCCGGTGGAGCTCCCTCCCGACCCAGAGGTAGCGGCGCCGGCCGCTGGCCGCCCGGGGTCGGTCACGTCGATGTATTCCGCTCCCTGGGCGCTGGGGGCGCCCAGCACAGCGAGGGCGGCGCTCCACTTGTCATGCAGGAGGCTGGCGTCTCCGAACCGAAGCTGGGGACCGTGGCGCAGGCGCACGACGACACCGTTCTGCGTCGTCTCCTGCGCGCTCAGGATGTGGCCCAGGAAGCTGTAGGGGGCCGCGGCCAGCACGGCCAGGGTGGCTAGCGCGCCTGACCCGCTCACGTGCGTGCCCCCGGGGAGGCCGGCCAGGGTCAGCTGGGGGAGCCGGGCTGTCCCCGCCGTCGCGCTGAGCAGGCTGCCATCGCGGGAGACCGCCACGGGGCTTCCGTTCACGTCGATCTGGGCGATGGGCACCTGCTCGGCTACGTGGATGACCATCCCGTGGGGGAACTGGGTGTTGACGGTCAGCGAGCGCACGTCCCGATAAGGCCGGGCGGCCGCGCGCAGCCGGGCCATGTCGACATCAAGCGTGGTCATCTTCACGCCGGCCGCGGCCAGCGCCTCCCGGATCTGGGGTACGTCAGGTCCGCTCAGCCCCGTGACCTGGACGCGGTCCACCGAGACCAGCGGAGAGTCCTTGAACCACAGCCAGAAGCAGCCCAACACCAGGAGCAGGGCGATCAGCGCGCTCGCCAGGGCGGCCCGTGGGTGGCGGCGCCCGGTGGCCCATGAGGAAGTGGCACCCCGGCGCAGCCTGCTGGCCACCGGCGCCATCCCGCCGGCCCGGCTCCAAGCGTCGGTCAGGCGGCCGGTCCGCTCCCGGGTGGCGCTCATGCCGCCCGCCAGTCGGCTGGGATCGGTACAGGGCCGAGGGCCTGCACCTCAGGCTCCAGGTCGATCCCGAAGCGCTCCCGGACCCGCCGGCGTCCCTCGGCCATCAGCTCGACGACGTCGGCCGTGGTGGCATCGCCGTAGTTCTCCACGAAGTTCGCGTGCTTCTCCGAGAAGCCGGCCCCGCCGACGCGGAGCCCGCGACAGCCGGCCAGATCAAGCAGCTGCCCGGCCGTCCGCCCCTCGGCCCGGGGATCCTCGGGGTTCTTGAACGTCGAACCGAAGGTCTTGATCCCGGAGGGCTGAGCCTCCTTACGCCGGCTCCGGAGGTCGGCCAGCGTGGCGCGCACGCGCTCCGAGGGGGCGGTGGTCAGCCTGAAGCTGGCCCGGGACACCACCTGGCCCGCCTTCAGGTTCGAGCGGCGGTAGGCGAAGCCGAGCGTGTCCGGCGTGCGGCGCTCGACGCCCTGGGCATCGACCACCTCGACCCAGTCCAGCGCCGAGGCCAGCACCCCGCCGTAGGCGTTGGCGTTCATCCGCACGGCACCCCCGACGGTCCCCGGGATGTTCACGCCGAATTCGATGCCGCTCAGTCCCGCCCGTGCCGCCGCGGCGGCGACCGCAGGTAGGCGGGCGCCCCCTCCACACTGGATCATCCCGTTCGTCTGGTCCACATCGATCGTGCTCAGCTCTCCTTCGAGTTTCACCACCAGCCCGCGGACGCCTTCGTCCGCCACGAGGAGGTTCGACCCCGAGCCGACGACCCCTACCTCGAGTTGTTCCTCAGCCGCCCAGGCCAGGGCCCGCTGGAGCGCTTCGACTTCGCCGGCCCGAATGAAGTACTGAGCCGGGCCCCCGGTCCTGACCGTGGTAAGCCGGGCCAGCGGAAAGTCCCGCTGCACCCCGGGAGGAGGCTCCTGCATGGCGTCAGAGTAGAGACGGCTGCGGCTGGCTCACGAGCTCGCGGCCGAGGGCGTCTACGTTCCCAGCCCCCATGACCAGGCACAGGTCGCCCGGGCGCAGGACCTGATCCAGCCAGCCTCGCGCGTCCGTGCGACTAGGCATCCAGGCCACCGTCCGCCCATGGCCGGCGTCGGCGGCGGCGACGGCCACCAGGTGCCCGTCGATTCCCGGGAAGTCCTCCGCCCGCTCCCGGGCCGCGTAGACGTCGAGCACGCCCACCACATCCGCCGCGGCCAAGGCTCGTCCGAACTCCTGGGCCAGCGCCTTGGTGCGCGAGAAGAGATGGGGCTGGAAGACCGCCACCACGCGCCGGGCGGCCAGCGTCCGGGCGGCCGCGATGGCCGCCGCCACCTCGGTGGGGTGGTGGGCGTAGTCGTCATACACGGGGACCCCGGCGGCCGTCTCCCCCAGCCGCTCCAGCCGCCTCCGCGCACCCTGGAATGTGCTGAGAGCCGCTGCGGCCCGAGCCGGGTCGGCGCCGGCCAGCGCGCAGGCGGTCAGAGCGCCCGCCGCGTTGACCGCGTTGTGCTCGCCGGGCACGGCCAGTACCACCTCGAGGTCCCGCCAGGCGAAGCGGGCCCCCTCCGGGGAGAAGACCGCGTCGCGGACGTCGTAGGGTTCCACCCGGGGAGCTGTGCACAGGCTCACCAGCTGCGGGCGATCCCAGACGACGTCGGCCTGCGCCCGGCCCATGAACTCCCGAAAGGTCTCCTCCAGGTCCTGCTGGGAGGCGTAGGTGGCGTGGTGGTCAAGCTCCGCGTTGGTGAGCAGCGCGATCTCCGGGTCCAGGTGGAGGAGCGAGCGATCCGATTCATCGGCCTCGATCACGATCCACTCGCCGCTTCCCCAACCCGCGTTGGCCGCGGCAGAGCGCAGCTCGCCCCCCACCACGTAGGCAGGATCCAGGCCGCAGCCCTGCAGGGCGTGGATGATCATGGCGGTGGTCGTGGTCTTGCCGTGGGTGCCCGTCACGGCCAGGCAGCGCCGCAGAGCGGCGATCTGGGCTAGCAGCTCTGAGCGGTGGAGCTCGGGCACTCCGGAAGCCCGGCCGGCCTGGCGCTCGGGGTTCTCCGGCCCCACCGCGGTCGAGTAGACGATCTCGGCTCCGTCGGGCACGTGTTCGGCCGCGTAGGGCCCCACCGCGGGCTCGAGGCCGAGCGCCCGCAACTCGACGAGGTAGCGGGTGTCGTTGTGATCAGAGCCGGTCACCGAGGCGCCCAGCCGGTGGGCGATCAGGGCCAGGCCGCTCATCCCCGCCCCGCCAATCCCGACGAAGTGCAGGCGTCGCCCAGCCCAGTCCGCGCCGCTCACCGGAGCACCGAGTTCAGGGTGCGTCCGTCAAAACCGCCGGGTGGTAAAGCCCCGCTGACCCTGGTGCCGATAGTCCCATCGACGTGCTCTCTTCCAATCGACATCTTCTGAGCCAATTGTCTCCATTCCGCAAGATCTCTGTTCTGCTGGCCGCCCTCGGCGCGCTGGCCGCCATCGTGGTTACGACCAGCGCGTCGGCCACCATCTCTCGGGCCCACTCCGACCGCGGGTACGGCTGCTCTGACCCGTATCCGTCGACCCGGAACCCCGCGAACCCGCTGATGCTCAACCCCGCTCCACCCCCGGGTGATCCGCTCCAGGGCGCTCGATTCTTCGTGGACGGGCCGCGCCACGGCTCGGCCGCCGGAGCGATCGCCCATGTGCTGGGCATCGACACGGGCACGCCGATCGGCCATCCGCTGCCGAGCTTCGCCGACGGCGAGTCCTGGGCCACGTTCTCCCAGGAGGTGGCCCGCCGGCTGCCGAATCAGAGTCCGAGCGTCCAGCACAAGATCCAGGAGCTGGAGAAGATCGCCTCAGAGCCGGAGCCCCAGCGGATCAGCGCGTATTCGGAGGGCGGTAGCCCCAAGGGCATCTACGGCCAGTCGGTGAAGCTGTTCTGCCACAACTTCACCGCCGATCCGGGCGCCATCCCGATCATCAACACCTACTTCCTCCCCGGAACGCTGCACGGGTGCCCGACGATGGGCGAGATCAACCGCTACCGGCCGAAGTTCAAGGCGCAGATCGACTCGATCGCTCGGGCCACCGGCAACCGGCCCGTGGTCTGGCTGCTGGAGCTCGACTACCTGGGCTCGTCCTCCTGCATCGCCCACCACGGCTCCCTGGGAGGCTGGGAGTCGCTGATGCGCTTCGAGGTCAAGAAGCTGGCCACCCTCCCCCACGCGGTGACCTACATCGAGGCGGGCTACTCAGACTCCAACCACCCGCGCTACACGGCGCGGGCCCTGAACCGCAGTGACATCCGCCAGACCGAGGGCTTCTACACCAATGACACCCACGAGCAGTGGACGATCAACGAGATCCACTGGGGCGACAAGGTCTCCCGGATGACCCACGGAGCCCACTTCGTGGTCAGCACCTCTCAGAACGGTCAGGGACCCAAGCTCAACCGGCATCCGACGACCCAAGGCGTGGAGGATCTGTGCAACGCCCCCGGCCGTGGCCTGGGACCGCGACCCAACACGGATCCGGGCTTCGCCCACGTGGATGCGTTCCTGTGGGCGATCGTGCCCGGCAACAGCAGCGGGCACTGCAACGGCGGTCCCTCGGGCGGCACGTTCTGGGCTGCCCGCGCGATCCTCCTGGCCGATCGGGCTCAGGCCAAGCTCGGCCCGACCTTCGCGGCCAACCGGTACTGATTTCCGAGCGGCCCGCCGGCTCAGCTTCGGTGGGCCGCTCGTAGCACCTCGGCGGCGATGTCGGCCGCCGCGTTCGGCCGGGCCAGCGAAGCGGCCGCCCGCCCCATCGTGGCCAGTCGGGCCGGATCGGCGAGCAGTTGGCCGACCTCCTGGGCCAGCCTCGGGCCGCTCAGCTCGGCGTCGGGCAGAACCACCGCCGCTCCGGCGTCTGCCATGTAGCGGGCGTTGGTGGTCTGGTGGTCAGCGGTGGCGTGGGGGTACGGGATCAGCACCGAGGGTCGGCCCGCCGCGGCGATCTCGAAGATCGAGCCACCTGACCGCGCCACCACCAGGTCGGCGGCGGCCAGCGCCTGGCTGAACGGCTCGATATAGCCGCGCAGGTCGTAATGCGGTCCGGGGGAGCGCAGGTCAGGCAGATCCCGCTCCCCCGCGGCGTGCAGGACCCGGAACCCGGCGCCGGCGAACGCCTCGAGGGCCGCCCGGTTGATCGAGCGGGCGCCTTGGGAGCCCCCGAACACCAGCACGCAGCTCTCCTCAGGCCCGATGCCGAAGTGCCGGCGCGCTGCCTCTCGGTCCGGATAGGGCGCGGGGACCGGGCGTCCGGTCACCCGGTAGCGGGGCCCGTCGCGACCGGGGAGCGGAAAGGCCAGGCACACCCGCTGGGCGAAAGGAGCCAGGATGCGGTTGGTCAATCCCAGGTGGCTGTCGGCCTCCGAGAGAACGAGCGGGATGCGGCGAAGCAGCGCCGCCAGCGACACCGGTCCGGCCACGTAGCCGCCTGCCCCCAGTACGGCGGCCGGCCGGAGCTCGCCCACCAGGCGCAAGGCGCCGCCGACGGCCTGCGCGTCGATACCCAGCGCCCGGGCAGCGGCCATTGGCTGTTTGCGGGGCAGCGGCACCATGCGCAGCGGATGCAGCGGATAGCCGGCCTGGGGCACCAGCGTGGCCTCCGCCCGCTCCCCGCCGACGAAGTGGACCTCGGCGCCCGCAGCCCGCAGCGCATCGGCGACCGCCAGAGCCGGCACCACGTGCCCGGCGGTCCCGCCCGCGCCGATCACAATCCGTGGCCCGCTCACTGGCCGTCGAGGTCCGATTCCCCACGGTTCAGCCTGGCAATCCAGGCCTCGAACAAGGGGTCGACGACCGCCGGCTTGCCAGCCACGGTCTCGATGTCCGCAGTTGCCATGAGCCTGGGCAGCGCCTTGCGGACCATGTCCTTTGTCACGCCCAGCCGATCGAGGACACTCGCCTTGTACGGTGATCCGTCGCCGGCGACGATCGCCCGCATGGTTCGTTGCTCAGAGACGTCGTAGCCGCGCCATTGGGCGTCGAACTCCGCGGATAGCTCACTCTGCGCAGCTGCGTAGGCACGGCTCCAGTGATCCAGGGTTGCCGTGGCGCCGTGAGGCACCTCCTCCCACAGGCGGTGGGCGAGGAGCATCGCGCGTTGTGGATGACCTTTGGCCGCGTCGATCAGCGGATTCACAGCCTCTCCAACCGACCGACCGGTCCCGTCGAATCGGCCGACGACGTACTCGGCGATATCCCCATTTACCAGGCGCTGGAGGCGCATCGGCACAGCCGAGCCATATAGAGGCCGCTGCTTGTTCTCGAAGAGCTGCTTCATCAGTCCCGGCTCCGAGCCGGCAAAGATGTAGGAGGCCACCTCGCCTTGGTACTGGATATGGCTGCGGATCAGCCCGTCGAGATCCGGGATCTTGTCGATGTCCTGGAACTCGTCAAACGCGATCAGCGCCCGGTAGCCGCCGCTCTGCTCGATGTGCAGCGGTAGGTCGAGCAGGGAATGCAGGGCGGGCAGCGGATCAGTTTTCGGATCCAGCTGGAGCTTGGCGCTTATCCCGTAGGCACCAAGCGAAAGTCCGATGCCGGTCCTTTGGAGAAACTGCTCGATCTTGGCCCTGACCGGTCCCTTCAGCTGGACTGAATAGGCCCGCTCGAAGCGAATCGTCACATCGGCGATTGACGTCACGCGGTAAAGGTCAACCAGGATCGGGGTCATTTGCTCCTCAGCCTGAGCCTCGCGAAGGACGCGGCCCAGCAAGCTCGTCTTCCCGTACTTTCGCGGCGCGAAGAGGCGGACGTAGTGTCCGCCGAGGGCGTTCTTGAGGAGCTTGACCGTCTCCTCGTCTCTGTCCATGATGTCCTCGGGGGACACAGGACGGGAGTAGATGAACGGATTGATGTCGGTGATCATCGGACGCGGCAGCAAGTTCGAACGAGTAGTCGCGTAGACGCCTCTTCAGTAGCCTACCAGACACCTGCGTAGTAGCCCTATCGACGCTTAGTTTGCGTCCGCCCGACGCCTAGCGAGTAGTCCTATGGACACCTCAGGCCGGTCCGATCGCCCCTGCACACGAGTGCCGTCAGCTCAACCCCCTGTTCTGGCGCGCTCCAGACTTGCCACATCGATTCGATCTTGGGGCCTTCCGGCAGCCAGTTTCATGGCAATCAGGTCGTCCAGAGAAGCAAACAGGCAGTCCCCGGCGTTCGGCACCTCGGCAGACACTGCCCGCTGTCGGAGCCCCGCGTAATCAGCGGCTCCCTCCACAGCCTGCATAACGTCCAGCCGACCAAACCTCGTGCGCAGCACCCAATTGCCTCCAAGCGCCAGGCCCTGCTCGTCTGGTCGGATCCCGAGCTCGCCGGCGGAGAAATCATCAGCGAGCAGCGGTTCTGCGTCGAGCTCAGCGAGCGCCCCGGCCAGCCGGCGGAGGTTTGCCCCCGAGGGCGCCGGCACGATGTCAATGTCCTTGGTCGCCCGGACGATCCCGTGAACGCTCAAGGAAAAGCCACCGATCACGATGAACTCGACGCTGTGGTCGAGCAGCAGACGAAGGATCGACTCGATCTGAAGCGGCGGCATCGGCAGGCTGCCCTCCGGCTCCTCCCATTCCGGCCGCTCGCCCCGTCCCATCAGCGTTTCTGCTGCCGGGCCGACTCGGCCACGCCGGTGAGCGTGCGGCTGAGGGCGGCGGCTTGGGCCAGCCGCTCTGAGGCGGGCAAGCGTGCGTCGTGAAGGCACTCGAGGTCGGAGCGGTTGTCCAAGGGACCGATCTCGGCGCCGAGGTTGAGCTGCCGGCCCATCGCCGCCAGCAGGCGCTCCACCATCTCGACCGTCGGGGACACCTCCCCATGCTCGATGCGGCGCACGTGGCGCGTCGTAGTACGAGCCCGTCTCGCCAGCCGCTCCTGGCTCAGGCCGCAGCTCGCGCGGGTCTCACGAATCAACTCTCCAGCGCTGCTCATCACGTACAAACTATAGGTCATAAATGACCCCCAGCAAGGTCAGTCTCAGCCCGCAGCGCGTCGGCGACCGCCAGAGCCGGCACCCCGTCCCCGGCGGTCCCGCCCGCGCCGATCACGCTCCGTGGCCCGCTCACCGGCGGACCTCCCCTTGCGACTCGAGCCCTCCCCACCGTCCACCGCGCGCAGCGACCGAGCCGCCGGCCGCGAGATGTTGAGCAGCAGCCCCACCGAGGCCAGCAGCACGCACAGGCTGGAAGGTGCATAGGAGATGAACGGCAGCGGCACGCCGGTCAGCGGCGCGATCCCGAGCACGACGAAGATGTTGAGGATGCCCTGACACAGGATCAGCGAGGTGAGGCCGGTGGCCAGGAGCTTCGCGTAGCGGGTGGCTGCCTTGCGCGCAGTGCGCAGGCCGGCGTAGGCGATCATCCCGTACAGCAGGGCGACGCCGAGGATCCCCATCACGCCCAGCTCCTCGCCGATCACGGCCAGGATGAAGTCGGTCTGGGCCTCGGGCAGGTAGAGGACCTTCTGGACCGACTTGCCCAACCCGACGCCGAAGATGCCCCCGGAGCCCACCGCGATCTGCCCTTGCGCGGCCTGGTAACAGGTGGTCTGCGCGCACTGCGAGGGGTGCAGGAACGAGGTCAGGCGCACCATCTCGTACGGCTGGGCGACCACGAGCAGGACCAGAGCGAGGCCGGCCACGCCGGCGACCGCCACCAGATGGCGGGTGGGCATCCCGGCCGTGATGAGCAGCGAGCCAATCGTCAGCGCGACCACGAGGGTCGTGCCCAGGTCGGGCTCGACCGCGATCAGGGCGCACGCCGGCGCCACCACGATCCCGATCGGCATCACCGCCTGCCTGAACCCCCGATGGAGTCGTTTCGGATGCTCGGCCAGATAGCGCGCGGCGTACAGCACGAGCGCGAGCTTCATCACCTCCGACGGCTGGAACTGGAAGCCCCCGGCCCCGATCCACCGGCGGGCTCCGCCGATGTCGACGCCGACCACCAGCACGGCCAGGAGCAGCACGAAGGAGACGAGCAGGAGGCCGTTGACGAAGCCGGTTGTCAGCAGCGCCAGCCCGTGCCGCTCGGCCACTCGCATGGCCACGAGCCCGAGCGCCGCCGCCACCAGGTACATGACGAACTCCCCGGTGCCCAGGCCGTGACCGCCCGAGCTGATCACTCCGGACGGCGAGGAGGCGCTGTAGACCATCACGGCACCGAAGGCCAGCAGGCAGAGGGTCGCGGTGGTCAGGATCCGGTGCTCGAGCGGAGGCGGCGGCCGACGCGATGACCGGGTCCGCTCAGGGGCGTCCGTCCGCCCGCGCGCCCCGGCTGCGCGGACGGCCATCAGGCGTCACCGGCCGACGATCGGGTGGCGGCCAGGACGAGCGAGCGGAAGTGCTCGCCCCTCGCCTCGAAGTTGGGGTACTGATCGAAGCTGGCACAGGCCGGCGAGAGCAGCACCACGTCGCCGGGGGCCGCGTTCTGCCGAGCCGTCTGAACGGCCGCGGCCAGGTCGCCGCTGCAGTGAAGCCGGACGTGCGCCGCCGCGGGCTCGAGCGCCGACTGGATGAGCGGCGCATCCCGGCCGATCAGGTACACGGCGGCGCACCGCTCGGCCACCACGGGCGCCAGTGGCGAGAAGTCCTGGGACTTGCCGAGTCCACCCACGATCAGGTGGACGCCGCGCTCATAGGACCGAAGCGCCACGAGCGTGGAGGCGACGTTGGTGGCCTTGGAGTCGTTGACGTAGGCCACGCCGTCTGACTCGGCTATCAGCTCGAGCCGGTGGGCCACCCCGGTGAACGTGCGCAGGCCCTCGGCCACCGCTACGGGCTCGAGGCCTCGCGACAGGCAGACGGTGGCCGCGGCCATGGCGTTCTCCAGGTTGTGCTCTCCGGGCAGGCGGATCTCCCCGACGTCGAGGACGGGCTGTCCGTGCCAGTGAAGGCCTCCGTCCCGGAGCCTCAGCCCGGCCGAGGCACCGACACCGAAGGTCTCCCGCCTGGCTTGCCCGGGCACGTCGATGGGCAGCCCCTCGGGGAGCACCGCCACGTCGGTCGGCTCCTGGTTGACGAACACCTGCAGCTTGGCCTGCACATAGGCCTCGAAGGTCCCGTGCCGATCCAGGTGGTCCGGGCTCACATTCAGCAGCGCGGCCGCCTCGGGGGCGAAGGCCTCGGTGTCCTCGAGCTGGAAGGACGAGGCCTCGCAGACGATCGTCGCGTCAGGCGATATCTCGCCGATCAGACCGGACAGCGCCGTGCCCACGTTGCCGGCCACCGCCACCGGCCGCCCTGCGGCGCGGTGGATGTGTCCAATCCATTCGGTGGTGGTCGTCTTGCCGTTGGTGCCGGTCACTGCCAAAAAGTCGTTGGGGAGCATCCGCCAGGCCAGCTCGAGCTCTCCCAGAATGGGCACCCCGGAGCGCCGGGCCGCAACCACGGCCGGAGCGTCCTGGGGTACTCCGGGGCTCTTGATGAGAGTCCCGGCACCGGCGGCAAGAGCGTCACCTGACGCATCCAGATGTACTTCGACACCGGCCTGCGCAAGCCTCCCCGCCGCCTCGGCCAACTCCGGCCGGTCGGCGGGACCGGAGTCACAGCCGATCACCGTCTCTCCTCGGGCGGCCAGGGCCAGTCCGGCGGCGACACCGGAGCGGGCCAGTCCGACGATCAAGAA
>DASZNA010000110.1:0-39737 GCA_035551655.1 Solirubrobacteraceae bacterium | reverse complement strand
TCTGCCGCGGACCTATCGGCTTCCGGCGGGGCACATCCTGGCCCCGCTGGCCTTCGTGGGTGCCAACTGGATCATCCTGTTCTCCGGCTGGCAGACGTACACCACACTGATGGTGGCCATGCTGATCGGCTACGCGCTGATCTTCGCGTCCATCGCCAGCGGCACCAACCCGAAGAAGCTAACGATGGACCGGGGGGCCGTTCCATGGATCATCGTGTGGCTGATCGGCGCCGGCGTGATCTCCTACCTGAGCGACTTCGGCCCGGGTGGAATCATCGGAGGCATCGGGCCGTTCAAGAACGTCCTCGACCAGGGCGGGACGGACGCCATCGGCCTGTGGGGAGGGATCATCGTCTCGGCGGTGTTCAGCCTGCTGATCTACGCCTGGGCGCTGGCGTCCCGTCTGCCTGCGCACAAGGTGGATGAGTACGTGGCGGACGTGTACCCACCGCCAGTCGCCGAGTAGAGCTGGACGACTGCTCCGGGGCTGGGGTGCCCAAAGCCCCCAGCCCCGGGTAGCACCGTCTTCCCGGGCCCGGGGGTAACCTCCCGGCCCCATGGAAGACACCGAGCACCGCACCATCGCCCCGATCGTCGGCCCCGACGATCCGCGCCGCTTCACCGACTCCGGGATCGAGGTGAAGCAGCTCTACACCGAGGAGGACCTGCCGGAGAACCTGGCCGAGGGCCTGGGGGATCCGGGAACGTACCCGTACACGCGGGGAGTCCACCCCGACATGTATCGCCGGCAGCTCTGGACTATGCGCCAGTACGCCGGCTACGCCTCGGCCAAAGAATCGAACGAGCGCTACCGGTACCTGCTGGAGCACGGCTCCACCGGGCTATCGATGGCCTTCGACCTCCCGACCCAGCTGGGGCTCGACTCCGACGATCCCCGCTGCCTGGGCGAAGTGGGCCGGACCGGGGTGGCGATCGACACGATCGACGACATGCGGACCGCGTTCGACGGAATCCCGCTCGACCAGGTCTCCACCTCGATGACCATCAACGCGCCGGCCAGCGTGCTGCTCCTGCTTTACGAGCTGGTGGGCGAGGAGCAGGGGGTGCCGGCCGAGCAGCTGCGGGGCACAACCCAGAACGACATCCTCAAGGAATACATCGCCCGGGGGAACTTCATCTACCCGCCGGAGGGTGCCATCCGGCTGACCACGGACCTGTTCTCCTATTGCAACGAGCGGATCCCACGGTGGAACACCATTTCCATCAGCGGCTACCACTTCCGGGAGAAGGGTTGCTCGGCCGTCCAGGAGGTCGGATTCACGCTGGCCAACGGGATCGCCTACGTGCAGGCGGCGCTGGACGCCGGGCTGGAGGTGGACCGCTTCGCCCCTCGCCTGGCCTTCTTCTTCAACGGCCACAACAACGTGTTCCAGGAGGTGGCCAAGTTCCGGGCCGCGCGCCGCATGTGGGCTCGGATCATGCGCGAGCGGTTCGGTGCCCAGGACGAGCGTTCCTGGCGGCTGCGCTTCCACACCCAGACCGGGGGGGTCACCCTGACCGCCCAGCAGCCGGAGAACAACATCGTGCGGGTGGCGCTGCAGGGTTTCGCCGCGGTATGCGGGGGGACCCAATCGCTGCACACCAACGGCTTTGATGAGGCCCTCGCCCTGCCCACCGAGCGGGCCGCGAGAATCGCCCTGCGCACCCAGCAGATCATCGGCTACGAGTCCGGGGCCGCTGACACGGTGGATCCGTTTGCCGGCTCCTACTTCGTCGAGGCGCTGACCGACGAGATCGAGTCGAGCGCGCAGTGGCTGATCGACAAGGTCGACGAACTGGGCGGCTCGGTGCAGGCGATCGACTTCATTAAGGCGGAGATCGAGGAGTCGGCCTTCGGCTATCACGAGCGCTACCGCACCGGCCAGGATGTGGTGGTCGGGGTCAACAAGTTCGTCACCGAGTCGGCCGAGGTGCCGGACATCCTGCGCGTGGATCCGGAGTCCGAGCGCCACCAGGTGGAGCGGCTCAAGGCGTTCAAGGCCGACCGCGACGTCGAGCTCGTAGAGCGGCGCCTGGAGGAGATTCGAGAGCGGGCTCGGGGGAGCGAGAACATGCTGCCCGTCCTCCGGCAGGCTCTGAAAGACCGGTGCTCGATGGGTGAGGTGTGCGGAGCCATGCGCGACGTCTTCGGGCGCTACCAGCCAACCAACTAAGGTCCCGCGGGCATCTCCGCGGCGGGCATGAGCCTGCGAGGGGAGGAGTCGTGGGGAGGCGGGCGAACCCCTTGGGCGATGACTCACCACGAGGTAGCGAGAACCCTGGTCAAGTCCGCCCCCGAGCTGTGGGAGGTGTGCAGCGATCCGGACTCTCTGGGCCGGCACCTGGAGGCGTTTGGGGAGATTCGGATAACTCGAGTCGAACCCGAGAGCACCGTCGCCTGGGAGGGCGAGCGCGCGAGCGGCACGGTGCGACTCGAGCCCTCCGGCTGGGGCACCCGGGTCATCCTGACCGCCACGCCGGTGGCGGAGCCGAAGTTCGAGGCGGTGCCCCCGCCTCTCCTCACGGCGCCCGTACCGGCACCGCCGGTCGTGGTCCCTGAGCCAGTACTCGCCGAACCAGCGGTGGCCGAACCAGCGGTGGCCGAACCGGCGGTGGCCGAACCGGCGGTGGCCGACGGGCAAGAGGATGAGCCTGAGCCGGTCCGCATCCGGCGGGGATTCCTCCGGCGTCTAGGCGGAGTTCTGTTCCGGTTCCTGGTCACCCCCGTCGAGATTCCGGACGCGGCCTTCGCGGCCGAGGAGCCCGAGCCCGAGCCCGAGCCCGAGCCCGAGCCAGCGCCGTCTGAGCCCGAAGCGCAACCCGCCCAGCCCGAGCCCCTCGCAGCCGAGCCCGAACCGGTGCCGGCTGAGCCCGATCCGGTGGCCCACCCGGATACCGGGGAAGTGCTGCAGACCATGCTCAGCCGGCTGGGCAGCGACCATCACAGACCCTTCTCCCGTAGCTGAGCCGTACACTCGCGCCCGATGCGCGAGAAGGCCCCGGAGACCTACGAGGAGAAGCTCTCTCAGCTCCAGCAGCTGAAGAACGACGCCATCCACGCTGGGTCTGAATCGGCGGTCGAGAAGCAGCACGCGCGGGGCAAGTACACCGCGCGGGAGCGGATCGAGAAGCTGCTCGACCCGGGCTCCTTCCAGGAGCTGGACGCGTTCGTCCGCCACCGGACGCACGACTTCGACATGCAGAAGAACCGGCCCTACGGCGACGCGGTGGTCACGGGGCACGGCACGATCGACGGCCGCCGCGTGTGCGTGTTCAGCCAGGACTTCACCGTCTTCGGCGGTTCCCTCGGCGAAGTGATGGCCGAGAAGATGTGCAAGATCATGGACCTGGCCGAGAAGATCGGCTGCCCCGTGATCGGTCTCAACGACTCCGGGGGTGCCCGGATCCAGGAGGGCGTCGTGTCGCTGGGCGCCTACGGCGACGTGTTCCTGCGCAACGTCCGCTGCTCCGGCGTGATCCCGCAGATCAGCGCGATCATGGGCCCGTGTGCCGGCGGCGCGGTCTACTCCCCGGCCATCACCGACTTCATCTTCATGGTCAAGGAGACCTCGCACATGTTCATCACCGGTCCGGAGGTGATCAAGACGGTCACCGGCGAGGAGGTCGGCTTCGAGGAGCTGGGTGGCGCGATGAGTCACGCCAGCAAGTCCGGCGTGGCGCACTTCGCCTCAGACGACGAGGACGCCTGTCTGGAGGACATCCGCTATTTGCTCTCCTTCTTGCCTCAGAACAACCTGGAGGCGCCGCCCCGAGTGCAGCCCACCGACGATCCCGGCCGGATGGACGAGGAGCTCGACCAGGTCGTCCCGGACAACGCCAACAAGCCCTACGACATGCGGGACGTGATCCGCTACGTGGTTGACGACGGCGAGTTCTACGAGGTCCACGAGCACTACGCCCGCAACATCGTGTGCGGGTTCTCCCGCCTGGACGGCTTCGCCGTCGGCGTGGTGGGCAACCAGCCGGCCCAGCTGGCCGGTGTGCTGGACATCGACTCCTCCGAGAAGGCGGCTCGGTTCATCCGCTTCTGTGACGCGTTCAACCTCCCGATTCTCACGTTCTGCGACGTGCCCGGCTTCCTGCCCGGGACCAATCAGGAGTGGCGGGGGATCATCCGCCGGGGAGCCAAGCTCCTGTACGCCTATGCCGAGGCGACCGTCCCCAAGATCACCGTGATCACTCGCAAGGCCTACGGGGGCGCGTACGACGTGATGGGGTCAAAGCACCTGGCCGCCGACATGAATTTCGCCTGGCCGACCGCCGAGGTCGCGGTCATGGGTCCCGAGGGCGCGGTCAACATCATCTATCGGCGGGACATCTCGGCCTCTCCCACCCCGGACACTCGCCGGGACAAGCTGATCACCGACTACAAGGCACATTTCGCCAACCCGTACGCCGCCGCCGAACGCGGGTATCTGGACGACGTGATCGTTCCCCACGAGACCCGGCCCAAGGTCATCACCGCGCTGCACACCCTTCAGACCAAGCGCCAGCCGGGACCGCGGCGCAAGCACGGCAACATCCCCCTCTAGAGGAGGCTGAGGTGGCGAGAACTCAGACGGCCGAACTCGGCCGCCGCATCGATCGCTGGTTCGAGATCAGCGCCCGCGGCTCGAACTACCGGGCGGAGATCCTGGGCGGCGTCACGACGTTCCTGACCCTGGTCTACATCGTGTTCGTCAATCCGGCGATCCTGAGCAGTGCCGCCGACCTGCATGGAGTTCGGCTGGGCTTCGACCAGGTGCTGGCGGTCACCGCCCTGGCCGGCGGGGTGCTGACGATCGCCATGGGCGTGTTCGGCCGCTACCCGTTCGCCCTGGCCTCGGGGCTCGGGCTGAACGCGTTTGCCGTCGCGCAGGTGGCCACCCACAAGCTCAGCTGGCCCTCGATGATGGGCATCTTCGTGATCGACGGCGTGGTGATCCTGGTGCTGGTCCTCGTGGGCCTGCGCGAGAAGATCATCGATGCCATCCCGTACGACCTGAAGCTGGCCATCGGGATCGGGATCGGCGCCTTCATCACGATCGTCGGGCTCAAGAACGCCGGCTTCATCGTCTCCGGCGGTGAGCTCGGCAACATCGGGCACCTGGGGACCTGGAAGATGCTGGTGTTCGTCGTCGGGCTGCTGGTCACCTGGACGCTCCATTCGCGAGGGGTGAAGGGAGCGCTGCTGTTCGGGATCGTGGGTGCCACCGTCCTGGCCACAGTGATCAACGCGATCGACGGCTACCACATCTGGACGGACGGGACGGCCAGGCTGCCCCAGGGCGCGTGGTTCACCACCCCTGACCTCGCGCTGGCCGACGGCCACCATTTCAGCTTCCACTTCGGGGCCCTCGGCTTCGGCGCGGTGGCCGTGATCCTGGCCGTGGTCATGTCAGATCTGTTCGACAACGTCGGGACGTCGATCAGCGTCGGGCGCAACGCCGGGCTGCTCGACCCCGACGGGCGGCTGCCCCGCATCCGCACCGCTCTGGCCATCGACGGGCTGGCCGCCGCCGTGGGCGGGCTGGTGTCCGCGTCCTCCAACACCACGTTCATCGAGAGCAACGCGGGGGTGACGGCGGGGGCGCGGACCGGCTTCGCCTCGGTCATCACCGGCCTGCTGCTCCTGCTGTGCATGTTCATCTCGCCGATCGCCGGAATCATCCCGAGCGAGGCCACCGCCTCGGCGCTGGTGATCGTTGGGGTGATGATGTTCTCCCTGGTCCGAGACCTGCGCTGGAACAACGCCTCCCCATTGGCCACCTTCGCCACGATCATCGTGATGCCGGTGACCTACAGCATCGCCAACGGGGTGGGCGTCGGGATCATCCTGCACACCGGATCGGAGCTGCTCCACGGCCGCCGGGTCAATCCGCTGCTCGTCATCTTCAGCGGCTTCTTCATCTGGTACTTCTTGCACGGCGCCGTCTAGAGCTGCTTACGCACTACTTACGGCGGAGTTCGAGACTCTTCCGGCGCCACCGGGTTGGAGAACTGACTGAAGGATCCCCGCGCCGGTGCCGATACAACTCCTGGCGCGCCGCGGGGGTGGCCGCCAGCCTTGAGTGCACTGCCGCCGATAATCTGGAGCGGGCTTTGAACCGTCGTCCCAAGCTACTCACCATCGCCCCCGGCGCCTCTCCTGAGGAGGCGGCGGCGGTGGCTGCGGCTCTCGAGCAGTTCATGCGGCAGACGACGCCCGTGGTGGTTCCAGCAGCTCCCGCGCCCAACGCATGGGCGCAGGCGGCACTTCACGAAGGCGTGTCCCGTCAGCCCGAACTGCCGCTGCCTTGGGTCTGAGCCACGTCACCTCAGCCGGCCGCTCCCCGAGCCGGCTTCTCCGCCTGGCCGGCCTGACAGCGCTCCTGCTGGTCCTCCTGCCGGCGGCCGCCCTGGCCAGTGGCAGCCGCCGAGTGGGCAGCAAGCCGACTCTCCCCTCCAGCGCCCAGCCGGTCGGGGCCCTGGCTCAGAGCACTCCCCTGACGGTCACGGTGACCTTGCAACCGCGCGATCCAGCCGCGCTGGCTGCCTATGCCCAGGCGGTGGCCACGCCGGGCTCGAGCGTCTACCACCACTACCTCTCGGTGGCCCAGTTCGCCCAGCGGTTCGGCCCGACACAGGACCAGATCGCCGCCGCCCGAGGATCGTTGCGAGCCCAGGGTCTCACCGCAGGATCGCTGGCCGGCGACGGCCTGTCCTTCTCGGTGAGCACCACCGCGGCTCACCTGGCGAACGCCTTCAACACCGGCTTCGAGCGCTACCACCTGCGCAGCGGGCGCACCGTCTACGCCAACACGACCGCGCCACAGCTCGGCGGCAGCGGGGCGTCTGTGATCCAGGGGGTCATCGGATTGACCAACCTGGCGGTGGAGAAGCCCCAAGGACTCGTCGTGCGCGGGAGCCGGTCCACGTCGAGGTCGACCGTCGTCCGCCCGCGGACGAGCGGTTCATCGGCCGTCAGCGCATGCTCGTCGGCCCTGACCGGCGGGGGATACACAGCCAGCCAGATCGCCTCGGCCTACGGCTTCAACAGCTTGTACGGAGCCGGCGACACCGGCTCCGGTACCACCGTGGCTCTGTACGAGCTCGAGCCATACACCTCCGCGGACATCAGCACCTACCAGAATTGCTACGGCACGAGTACCTCGGTGAGCGCCGTGAAGGCCACCAGCGGCGTCTCGTGTGGCGCGGACCCCAACTGTGGCCTCGAGGATGTGCTGGACATCGAGGACGTCGTCGGCTTGGTGCCGGGGGCGAGCATTCGCGTGTACGAAGGGGCCAATACCAACGAGGGCGCCTATCAGACATACGCCAAGATCGTCAGCGATGACGCGGCCAACGTCGTCTCGACCTCGTGGGGGGTGTGCGAATCCCAGGAGGGTGCGAGCGCGGCCGCGGCCGAGAACACGCTCTTCCAGGAGGCCGCGGCTCAGGGCCAGACCGTGTTCGCGGCGGCCGGCGACAACGGGACTCAGGACTGCACGAGTTCGAGAACCGGTGACCCCACGGAAGGGCGAGCGGTCGATGATCCGGCCAGCCAGACCTACGTCACGGGGGTCGGCGGGACCAGTCTGAGCTCCCCGTCTCCCATCGAGGAAAGTGTGTGGAACGACGGACTGGCTGACGGTGCTGGCGGCGGTGGGGTGTCGACGCTGTGGTCCCGGCCCAGCTATCAGTCGGGGTTCGCCCAGACCGAGTCATCGATCACCTGCGGTTCCTCGGGCTACAACTGTCGCGAGGTCCCCGACGTCTCGGCCGACGCCGATCCGAGCACCGGGTATGACATCTACTTCGGCGGGTGGTTGCCGGTGGGCGGCACGAGCGCGGCCGCTCCCACCTGGGCCTCGCTCGCCGCACTGGCTGACGCGTCCTCCGCCTGCACGACACCCGTCGGCTTTGCCAACCCTGGGCTCTACGGGGCCGCGCGCGCAGCCTATGGATCGAACTTCAACGACGTGACGTCTGGCAACAACAGCTTCGACGGTGTCACCGGTTTCGCGGCTGGCTCGGGCTACGACATGGCCTCCGGGTTGGGCAGCCCCAAGGGTGCAGCTCTGGCCTCCGCCCTGTGCGGATCGGTCGGCGACGCGGTCAGCCTGACGAGCTCCCCGACCGGCCGGACGTCAACCGCTGGACGGGCGATCACGACGGTGAGCATCACGGCCACCAGCGCCCACAACGCCGATCCGATCACCTACTCGGCGACCGGTCTGCCCGCGGGCCTGTCCATCAACCGGTCCTCGGGCCGGGTCAGCGGCACGCCGACGAGACCTGGCACGTACTCGGTGAGATTGAGTGCCGTGGACCACGAGGGGATGATCGCCGTCGATTCGCTGATCTGGAAGGTCAGGGCGCCCGGTGTCACCCTCAGGGCGGTATCCCGAAAAGCCACCCGGGTGCACGACTCGGTCCGGATCGCGCTGCATGCCTCCGACAGTGTGGGAGCGGTCCTCACCTACAAGGCGAGCAACCTGCCGGCAGGGCTGAAGATCAACCATCGGAACGGGGTCATCTCGGGAAGGCCGACCCGCCAATCCACGCGTAATGTGACCGTCCAGGCGGTAGATGCCTACGGCGGCTCGGCCAAGCGGCGGTTCAAGGTCGTCGTCCAGCCTCGCGGCTGAGCTTCACCCGCGCCCGACCCCCCTCCGTCCGCGCGCCCAGCGAAAGCTTCAGCGTGGGGGAGGCCCCGCGGGCGGCAAAATAGGTAAACCCCGACCGGGTTTTGCTATTTTTTTGGGTTCGAGTCCCGCCCGCAACCCGCGAGAGATCCCATGGAACCTGCTTCGCTGGACAGCCAGACGACCGCCAGCCCCGACGCCTCGCCCTCCATCTACGCCAAGGAGGGATCTCTGGAGAATCCCGAGGTCCTGGAGAACGTCCCGGGTCACGTGATTCCGATCCTGGCCCGCGAGTTCGATGACTTCGATACGGAGTCGACGCGATACCTGGACGGGAAGCTCGTGGAGGAGGACTTCATCAAGTTCCGCCTCAAGCAGGGTGTCTACGGGCAGCGGCAGGCGGATGTCCAGATGGTGCGGGTGAAGCTTCCGTTCGGCGGTGTCACCCCGGATCAGCTGGATGCGTTCGCCGACGGAATCGAGCGCTACGTGCCCCTGCGCAAGGGTCACATCACCACCCGCCAGAACATTCAGGTGCACCACGTGCCCTTGGACGACGCCGCCAAGCTGATCCGAGATCTGGGCGACGCCGGGCTGTCGAGCCGGGAGGGCTGCGGAAACACGATGCGCAACGTGACCGGTGATCCGCGGGCCGGCGTGCTGCCGGGGGAGGAGTTCGACATCACCCCTTACGCGGGGGCCTACGTGCGGTACTTCGTGCGTCACCCGACCACGCAGGCCATGCCTCGCAAGGTCAAGACCGCCTTCTCGGCCACCGACCAGGACAACGCCATCACCCGGATCCACGACATGGCGTTCATCCCCCGAGTCCGCGACGGGCGGCGGGGAGTGGAAATCCGAGTCGGCGGCGGGACCTCGATCATGCCGCGGCTGGCTCCGACGCTCTATGAGTTCGTCGAGCTCGACAACGGCGACTACCTGAAGGTCACCGAGGCGTGCATGCGGATCTTCGATCGTCAGGACTTCCTCCGGGTCAACCGCGCGCGGGCCCGGATCAAGGTGCTGATCGACAAGATCGGGATCGAGTCCTTCCGCGAACTGGTGGAGGAGGAGCTCACCGGGGACTGGGTGGGCGAGCGCGATTTCTCTCTGGACGGGATCGTGTTCGATCATGACGAGGCCGAGACCGCTCCGGCTCGGCCGGACCGCCCTGGCTCTCCCAACGGGGACGTGAAGGAGTTCTTTCGCTTCCTGGAGACCAACGTGGACAGCCAGCGGCAGGAGGGCTTCGTGACCGTCGAGGTGAAGGTTCGGCGCGGTGACCTGACTCCGGAGCAGCTGCGGGGTCTGGCCGAGCTCATGCGCGAGCACACCGGCGGCCCGGCGCGGACCACCGTCCATCAGAACCTGGTGCTCCGCTGGGTGCGCGAGGACAGCGTCTACGACGTGTGGCGGGCCCTGAAAGCGCTTGATCTGGGCGAGGCCGGCGCCGACGAGATCACCGACGTGGTGTCGTGCCCGGGGACTGACTCCTGCAAGCTCGGCATCACCAGCTCGATGGGGCTCAACCAGGCGATCCAGGATCGGCTGGTGGACATGAACATCGAAGACGAGCTCACCCGGCGTATCCACGTGAAGATGAGCGGTTGCCCCAATGGCTGCGGGCAGCACCACATCGCCGACATCGGCTTCTACGGCGCCTCGATCAAGGTGGGCGAGCACACGATCCCCGCCTACATCCCGCACGTTGGCGGGACCTACGAGGGCGGAGAGGTCCAGTACGGAGCGCGCCTGAAGACCCGCCTGCCGGCCAAGCGCGTCCCTGACGCCCTGGAGCGCTGGCTGCGGTATTACGAGTCCGACCGCCACGATGGCGAGACCTTCAAGGCGTTCGCCGAGCGGGTGGGGACCAGCGAGTTCGAGCAGCGGGTCAAGGATCTGTCGATGCCGGCTGAGTTCTCGTTGGAGAACATGAACCTGTTCATCGACTGGACCAAGAACTCCCCATTCCAGGTGATCCGTGGCGAGGGGGAGTGCGCGGTCTGAGGTTCTCAGGCGTCACGGCGGGCTACGCTTAGTCACGTGAGTACGACGATTCCCGATCTCGAATCCGCCTCGGCCCAGGAGGTGCTGGCGTATGCCGTCGAGCACTTCCATCCCCGGCTGAAGACCGCCTGCTCGTTTCAGAAGGAGGAGACCGTTCTGGCCCACATGTTCAGCCAGATCGAGCCCAGGGCGAACCTGTTCACGATCGATACCGGCGTGCTCTTCCCGGAGACGCTCGAGACCTGGAAGCGCTTCGAAGAGCGCTTTGGGCTGCCCATCGAGGTGATCGATGCCAGCAGTCCGGGGGCCCCGTGGACCCAGGAGAACTGCTGCGGCACGGCGAAGGTGGAGGGACTGGAGCGCGCCCTCGAGGATGTGGACGCCTGGATCACCGGAATCCGGCGAGAGCAGGCGAACACCCGAGCTGCTGCCGCCAAGCTCGAGCGAGACGAGCGCCGGGACATCCTCAAGTTCAACCCGCTGGCCGACTGGACCGAGAAGGACGTCTGGACCTACATCTTCAAGCACGACTTGCCCTACCATCCGCTGCACGATCAGGGCTACGCCTCGATCGGCTGTGCCCCCTGCACACTGCCCGGGTCAGGCCGCGACGGCCGCTGGGCAGGCGAGGACAAGACCGAGTGCGGCCTGCACGTGTGAGCCGACGCGCCTGTCCAGCTGACCGCCCGGAGTCCATCACCCACCAGTCATGAGTTACGAGCTTTCCCACCTCCAGAGTCTCGAGGCCGAGTCGATCTTCATCATGCGCGAGGTGGCCGCCGAACTCGAGCGGCCGGTCCTGCTGTTCAGCGGCGGCAAGGACTCGATCGTGCTGATCCGCCTGGCTGAGAAGGCGTTCCGGCCGGGGAGGTTCCCCTTCCCGATCATGCATGTGGATACGGGCCACAATTTCCCCGAGGTGATCGAGTTCCGCGACCGGCTCATCTCCCAGCTGGGCGAGAAGCTGATCGTGGCCAACGTGCAGGATTCGATCGACGCTGGTCGCGTCAAGGAAGAGAGTGGGCCGCGGGCGTCTCGCAACCGCCTGCAGACGACCACGCTGCTGGACGCGATCGCCGAGCACGACTTCGACGCCGCTTTCGGCGGCGCCCGGCGCGACGAGGAGCGGGCTCGGGCCAAGGAGCGCGTGTTCTCATTCCGGGACGACTTCGGCCAGTGGGATCCCAAGAACCAGCGACCTGAGCTGTGGGCGCTCTACAACGGCCGGATCCGCAAGGGAGAGCACGTGCGCGTGTTTCCGATCTCCAACTGGACCGAGCTCGACGTCTGGCAGTACATCGCCGAGGAGAAGCTCGAGGTGCCCTCCATCTACTACGCGCATACCCGCGAGGTGTTCGAGCGCGACGGGATGCTGTACGCGGCCAACCAGTTCGTCGAGCTGATGGACGACGAGACGCTGTTCGAGGCCTCCGTTCGCTACCGGACCGTGGGCGACATGACCTGCACCGGCGCGGTTCGCTCTACCGCCTCCACGCTGCCGGACGTTGTGACAGAGATCGCGGCCACGCGGATCACTGAGCGCGGCGAGACCCGCGCCGATGACCGGGTGACCGAGGCGGCCATGGAAGATCGCAAGCGCGAGGGATACTTTTGAGCGCCGGCACGACCGCCAACGGCCATGGCCCCGTGGCTGGCGCGGGCACCGGCCGCCGGCGGACCAGCGAGCTGCTGCGGATTGCCACAGCCGGGTCGGTCGATGACGGCAAGTCGACCCTGATCGGGCGGCTGCTGCACGACTCCAAGTCGATCCTGGAGGACCAGCTGGCCCACGTGGCCCAGACCTCCGAGCGCCGGGGCGACGGCTACCTCAACCTGGCTCTGCTCACCGACGGGCTGAGGGCCGAGCGCGAGCAGGGAATCACCATCGACGTGGCCTACCGGTATTTCGCCACCGCGCTGCGCAAGTTCATCATCGCCGACACCCCCGGGCACGAGCAGTACACCCGCAACATGGTCACCGGCGCCTCCACCGCGGACGTGTCGATCGTGCTGGTGGATGCGCGCAAGGGAGTGAGCGAGCAGACCCGCCGCCACACCTACATCGCCTCCCTGCTCCGAATCCCCCACGTGGTGGTGGCGGTCAACAAGATGGACCTGGTCAACTACTCCGAGGACGTCTTCTACCGCATCCTGGACGAGATGACCGACTGGGCGGCTCGGCTGCAGATCCCGGACATCACGTTCATCCCCATCTCCGCCCTCAAGGGCGACAACGTGGTGGACCGCTCCTGGGAAACCCCGTGGTACGGCGGCGCTCCGCTGCTCTACCACCTGGAGCATCTGATCATCGCCCCGGACCGCAATTTGGCTGATGTGCGCTTCCCCGTCCAGTGGGTGATCCGGCCGATGAGCGACGAGCATCACGACTACCGGGGCTACGCCGGACAGGTGGCCGGAGGCGTGCTTCGCGGCGGCCAGGAGGTCGTCGTCCTGCCCAGCGGACGGCGGACCAGCATTCGCCAGATTGACACCTTCGAGGGCGCCGTCGAGGAGGCGTTCCCGACGATGTCGGTCACCCTGCTGCTGTCCGACGAGGTCGACATCTCGCGCGGCGACATGATCGTCGAGGCCGACGAGGCGCCCACCGTGTGCCGGGAATTCGAGGCGAACGTGTGCTGGATGGGCGAGGACCCGATGCCCGAAGGCGGCCGGTATACGATCAAGCACACCACGCGCTCGGCCCGGGCGATCATCGAAAAGATCGACTACCGGGTCGACGTCAACACCCTGGTCCACGAGCACAACGTCACCGAGCTCAAGCTCAACGAGGTGGCCCGCGTGCAGTTGCGCGCCAGCAGCCCCCTGGTAGTGGATCCCTACATTCGCAACCGGACCACCGGTAGCTTCATCCTGATCGACGAGTCGAGCAACACCACCGTGGCCGCCGGGATGATCACGGCGGCTCGCTGAGCCGACTGTCCGGACTCCACGGCCGCCCCCTAACTCCGCGTCAACGCGGAAATCCCGGGTGGGCGGGTAGTTTTGTGGGTTGATGTTGCGTGCTCTGAGAAGCCACGTCGGCGTCGTCTGGCCCGTCGTCGGCCTGGTCGGGTCCCTGTCGGCCGCTGTATCCGCCACCGGGCTCCTGTCCGGCCGGCCGGTTGGCTGGTGGTGGGAGGTCAGCCTGGGCACCCACGGAGTCCAGTGGCACGTGTTCTGGGCGGGCATCATCCTGCTCTGTCTGGCCTGGGCCGGCCTCGGCTGGAGGCTGCAGAGCCACCCGAACATCACGCCGCGTGATCTGCTCGGCGTGGGAGCCCTGTGGGCTCTGCCCCTGGCCCTCGGCCCGGCCCTGTTCAGTCTGGACATGTACAGCTACCTGGCTCAGGGCGCTGTACTGGCGCATGGTCTGAACCCGTACCACACGGCTCCGCAGGCGCTCCACGACTCCCATCTATTGGCCGGCGTGTCCAGCACCTGGACGCGCACGACCACGCCTTACGGGCCGGTGTTCGTCGGCATGGCCGCCCTGGTCGAGCGTGTCGCCGGGTCGCACATCACGCTGGCCATCCTCCTCCTGCGCATCCCCGAACTGCTCGGTCTCGGCCTTCTGGCCTCGGCCGTCCCGCGTCTGGCCAGGGCGGCCGGGGCGGATCCCGCGCGGGCCACCTGGCTGGCCGTGATCAGCCCGCTCAGTCTGCTCTACCTGGTGGCCGGCGGACACAACGACGCGTTGATGATCGGGCTGACGGCTGCCGGCGTGCTGATGGCGGTGGAGCGACGGCCCCTGCTCGGCATCATCCTGTGCTCATTGGCCGCCACGGTAAAGCTGCCCGCCGCCGCGGCTGTGGTGATGATCGGGATCTGCTGGTGGCGCTCCGAGCCGGGTCACCGGCGGAGGATCCTGGGCCTAGGCGGCGGCTCTGTGGCCGTGGTCGTACTGGCGGCCGGGGCCGTGACCGGTGTCGGCGTGAGCTGGATCTCGAGCAGCCTCCTCTCCACTCCGGCCACCGCCCGGATGGCCCTCACCCCGTCCACCGCCATCTCCGTTTCGCTGTGGGAGATCACCCACCGGTTCGGTGCCGGCGTGGAGCGGGCCGCGGCCGGCTGGGAGAACGCCGCCACCCTGGCCGCCATAGCCTTGGTCGGCTTGGTGGCCCTCGCACTGTGCAGCCGGGTCCGCTACGCGACCCTGCCGCGCTACCTTGGCCTGGCTCTGCTCGCGGCCGCGCTCGGTGGTCCCGCGGCGTGGCCCTGGTACCTGAGCTGGGGCGTCGTGCTTCTGGCGGCCGACCGGCGAGCCCAGCGTCAGCTCTGGCTGCCGATGATCCTGGTCCTGTGCGCCTTCCCGGTCATGGCCGATGGGCAGGTGGCCATCCCGTTGCCTGACTCGCTGATCATGGTGGGCGTGTATGGGCTGGCCGTGCTGGCTTGGGCTCTCGGACCTCGCCTCAGGCGCCGTCCACCGGCCGGCTCGCCCCCCGTCCCGGCGCTGGCTGGGCCGGCCCAGGTTCCGGGCCTCCCGCCGCTGCGGCCCGCGCGTGTGACCGTCGCTTCCACCGGCCATGCCTATGGCGACTCCAGCTCCATCGCCGCACCAAGCACCACTGTCTGAGGCAGGCCGCTCGGGCCGCGGTGCCGGCTCGGGAGAGCGGGCCTGGCTGCTGCTGGCCATCGGGCTTCCGGTCCTGCTGGCCGCCGGCCTGACCGCCTACCGCCTGAGCACGCGAAGCCTCTGGCTGGACGAGGGAGCCAGCATCGCGATCGCCTCCCAGCACGGAAGCCACCTGTGGCGCGCGATTCGCCACGACGGGGGGAACATGCTCATCTACTACCTGCTCCTCCACGTGCTGGTGGACTGGTTCGGGAACGCCGTGGCGGTGGTGCGGGCTCCCTCGGTGGTGGCCGACGCCTTGACCGCCGGTCTCACCGCGCTTCTGGCGTGGCGACTGGTGGGACGCCGGTGGGTGGCCCTGAGTGCCGGCCTGCTCTGCGCCCTCAGCATGCCTCTGGTGTTCTGGGGCCAGGATGCCCGCGGCTACGCCCTGATGGTGACCCTGGCCACCGGGGCTCTGCTGGCCTTCACGGTGATCGTCCAGTCGGACGGGCCGGCGCCGCGTGGGGCCGTGATCGCCTACGTCGCCCTGAGTCTTCTGTCGATGTATGTGAGCTTCTACGCCGGCTTGATCATCCTGGCGGAGCTCGCCCTGCTGCCCCTGTTCCGCCGTCGCGCGCGGCTGATCATCGCTTGCCTCGGGCTGGTCGCGGTTGGCTGCATCCCGCTGGCCATCCTGGCCGTTGAGCGGGGTCCGGGCCAGCTCTTCTGGGTCAATCCGGTCACGCCGGCGATCGCGGCCAAGGCGGGCGCCGTCCTGATCTCCTCCGGCTTTCCGCCGAACTTCCACATCACGTCCACAACCATCGTCGCCTCCGCCGTCACGCTCGCCTTGGCGCTGGTCTCGGGCGCCCGGTTGGTCGTCCGGCGGGTTCGCTCTCACCGGCTCGCCTGGCGGGGCGAGCCGGTGAGCACCAGCGCTTGGATAGCCGCCAGCTGGCTGCTCGTGCCGATCGTGGTCATGCTGGCCGCCGCCGTGGCCGGCGAACCCGTCGAGCTGGCCCGCTGCGTGATTCTGCTGATCCCAGTGGTCGGGCTGCTTCTAGCCTGGGGCCTTGATCTCCCGGGCCGGGCCAGGTTCCTGGGCTTCGCCGCGATCCTCCTGTTGCTGGTGATGCGCGCCCTGGTCCTGATTCCCACGTATCGGGTCACGCCAGAGAACTGGTCGGCCGCCGTGGCTCACGTGGCCCGGGCCAGTCGCCCCGGCGACTGTGTCCTCTTCTACCCCCAGGACGGCCGGATGCTGTTTGACTACTACCGGACCGAAGCCCCGGCCGTCGAGCGCCTCAGGCCGGTTCTGCCGGTCGCGCCGTGGAGCGTTACGCGACCGTACGTGGAGGAGTACGCCCTTCCCTCAGCCGGGCGGCTGGAACGGATCGAGCATTCATGCCCGCGCCTCTGGGTCGTGGCCAGCCACGAGGGTCACCGGCCGGGTCCTCTGGCCTCCGAACGCGACCTCCAGCGCTATGACGCGCTCCTGAGGGTCCTGCACCGCAGCTACAGGCGCCGGCAACACCGGACCTTCGGCTACGCGGCGCCGATCTTCGTCACCCGGTTTTCGCGCTGAGCCCCGCGAGGCTATGGCCGCAGGCCGGTGCTGACGAACGTGATCAGGCTCATCACGATCAGCAGCAGGGTGCTGCTGGTTATCAGGCGCCTGTAGGCCCGCCCGCGCAGGGTTGCGCCGACGGCCACGATCACCGGGAATGTGCAGATCAGCATCCGGGCGTTGGGGGGCGTGGAATTGGAGGTCAGGGTCATGAACACGACCGCCGCCGTCCATACCAGCGCGGCGGCGGGCACCCGGGCCCGCAACCGCCACAGGCAGCGCAGCCCCCAGATCAGGAAAACCGTGCCCAACAGTCCCACCACGATGTTCAGATCGACATTGGGATGGGGCGGGCCCTCCACCCCCAGGGCCTGCTTGGCCAGCGTCACCGCGGCCCGAGGTATGGCCAGCGGCGTCGTGGTTTCGTGCCAGTCCACCTTCTGCGTGGTGAACGACGCCAACGGGGTGCCTGTCCAGATCCAGAGGAAGACTCCGAACCCGATCACCCCGAGGGGTGAGAGGATCGGCGCCGCCAGCGACCGCAGCGCCGCCTTATCGCGCCAGCCGCGAGCCCGAATCTCCAGCCAGGCGGCCATCGCACAGGCAGGAATGATGGCCATGGCCACCGGCTCGACCGCCGTCGACAGGCCGGCCAGAACCCCGGCCAGCACCCATCTTCGGTGTTCCATGGCCAGCAGGGATCCGGCCACCAGGGCCAGCAGCAGGCCCTCCGTGTAGACCATCGAGAAAACGATCGAACCGGGGAACAGGCAGAAGAAGAGGATCGCCCGGCGGACGGCATCCTTGCCCCACCAGCGTTCGACCAGCCGGGTGATGAGTACCGTCGTCGCAGCCCCGGTGAGCGTCGAGATGATCATGCCGGCGAGCACGTCGGACATCGAGAACGCGTGCATCAGGAGCCACACGAGCATCGGGTAGAGCGGCAGGAACCCGAGCGTGTTCCAGTGGGTCAGCTCCAGGTGGTGGTAGTAGCCGTGGACAGAGACGGCCATGTACCACGCGCCGTCCCAATTGGCCAACTCCCGGCCCAGGCCCCAGTGACGTCCCGCGCTGCCGGTCCGCAGGTAGTGGTCGATGACGGCCAGGACGAGGTAGAGCACTCGCGTGCCGGCGAACACGAACAGCGGGTAGCGCCAGCGAGTGTCAAGGGACCCCGCCCAATCCGCGAAGTTGGATACGCGCGTCCTCAGCGGGACCGGCCGCGCGCCCTGGGCGATCCCCTCGGCGGTGACGGGAACCGCGGTCGCGGTCTGGACATCTTGGGCCGCGGACGCGTCGTGGAGCCTCTCGACACCCGGGCGCGTCCCGCGCACGTCCGGGAGCGTGTTCACGGAGCTGAAGTCTAATGGAGCATCTTCAAGGGAAGACGAAGCACCGGGTTCCGTCATGTCGGCTTAATACCCCGCTCACACGGGATCCTTCGCCTCCGGGGACTCCGCTGTTCCGCCCTCGTAGGCCTCCCGACGGTAAAGTCCGCGCGCCATGTTCACCAAGATCCTGATCGCCAACCGCGGTGAGATCGCTGTCCGGATCATCCGGGCCTGCGAGGAGCTGGGGGTGGCCACCGTGGCCGTCTATTCGGAGCTCGACCGGGACGCGCCGCACGTCAAGCGAGCCGACGAGGCCTATCTGCTCGGACCCGGCCCGGCCGCGGAGAGCTATCTGGTGATCGACAAGCTGCTGGAGGCGGTCGAGCGCTCCGGAGCGGAGGCGGTGCACCCCGGCTACGGATTTCTGGCTGAGAACGCCGCGTTTGCCACCGCCCTGGACAAGCACGGCATCACGTTCATCGGGCCGCCCGCCTCGGCGATCGACGCCATGGGCTCAAAGACCAAGGCCCGTGAGCTGATGCAAGCTGCCGGAGTCCCGATCGTCCCCGGGACCACCGAGCCGGTGGAGAGCGTCGAGGATGCCCGCAAGCTGATCGAGGAGACGATCGGCTACCCGGTGGCGGTCAAGGCGGCCGGCGGCGGTGGTGGCAAGGGCTTTCGGGTGGCGCTCAGCGAGGACAAGTTGCAGGAGGCCTTCGAGGGAGCCTCACGCGAAGGCGAGAAGTTCTTCTCGGATCCCACGGTCTACCTCGAGCGCTACCTGCCCGACCCGCGCCATGTCGAGGTGCAGGTACTGGCCGACAAGCACGGGAACGTCATCCACCTGGGGGAGCGCGATTGCTCACTGCAGCGCCGCCACCAGAAGCTGATCGAGGAAGCGCCTGCGCCCGCCGTCGACGAGCACCTCCGGGCTCGGATCGGCAAGATCGCCACCGAAGCCGCCGCCGCCGTCAACTACACGGGAGCCGGCACGATCGAGGGTCTGCTCCAGGACGGCGAGTACTTCTTCCTGGAGATGAACACACGCGTGCAGGTCGAGCACTGCGTGACCGAGATGGTGACCGGCATCGACATCGTCAAGGAGGGAATCCGGGTGGCCGCCGGGGAGCCCCTGTCGATCAGCCAGGATCAGCTCGAGCTTCGTGGGCACGCCATCGAGTGCCGGATCAACGCCGAGGATGCCTCCAAGAACTTCGCCCCCGCTCCCGGCGCGATCACCGCTTACATCGAGCCCAGCGGCCCTGGGGTGCGTGTGGATTCAGGCTGCCTGGCCGGCTCGGTCATCTCACCCATGTATGACCCGATGATCGCCAAGTTGATCGTCTGGGACGCCGACCGCGAGCAGGCCACCCGGCGCATGGTCCGGGCTCTGGGCGAGTACGAGATCGGCGGATTGAAGACGCTGATCCCGTTCCACACCGCGATCCTGCAGACCGACCAGTGGGCCAATGCCGAGACGTGCCGGGATCTCATCGAGGATCGGGAGTGGCTGAAGACTCTGGCCTTCGCCCCGGCCGAGAAGCCCGCTGAGAGCTCTGCCCAGGACGACGGAGAGAAGGTCGAGCACGAGTACACGGTCGAGGTCTCGGGCAAGCGATTCGACGTCAAGGTGATCGGCGCTCCCATGGCCGGAGCCGTGATCGCCAACGGCGGTGCCCCTGCGGCCGGCGCCGGCGCCGCGGCCCGCAAGCCCCGCCGAGAGCAGGCCGGTTCTGCGGGCGGAGGTGGCGGCGGAGACACCCTGAGCTCCCCCCTGCAAGGCACCGTCCTGAAGGTCGCCGTCGAGGCGGGCGCTCAGGTCGAGGAGGGCGCGCTCATCTGCGTGATCGAGGCGATGAAGATGGAGAACGAGATCACCGCCCACAAGGCGGGCACGGTGACCGAGCTGCCGATCTCGGCCGGGGGCGCGGTGGCAGGCGGCGACACCCTGGCCGTGATCACCGGCTCAAACGGCGCCTCCGAGTAGCTCGAACCATCACTCTGGGACGGTTTCCCGCGCCTGGCGCGGACTTCTTTCCCAGAGTCAGCCCTGGCCGCCCTGGCCGCTGACTCGAGCCACGTTCTCGGCGTGAATCCGCTTCTGCTCGCTGGTCCGCCGTCCCGCGGGTAGCGGCGCCTCGCCCTCACCGACGAGCGCCTCCAGGTACGCGGCGTCCTCCTCTAGGACTCGCTGAGCTTCTTCCCTACGCAGAGGTCGCCCGTGGCCGGGGATCACCGATTCAGCCTGGTCCACCAACGCGGCGAGCCGGGCCAGGGTCTCCAGATACACGCTCGCCGACCCGCCAGGGCTGATCATCGGGATCTCCACCGGTGAGAGGTAGTCCCCGCAGACCAGGAAGCCCAGCCAGGGCATCCAGAAGGCGGTGCCGTCGGCCGTGTGCCCGGGGGCCGGGTGAAGTTCGATCTCCGCCGCGTCTTCCGAGCCCAGGGACAGCCGTCCGGGCACCGGCAGCGCCTGACCGCCGCCCAGCCCGAGCGGCCGCCGCCCGTCGATGTACTGCTGTTCATCGAACTCCCGCAGCTCGCGCTGGGCGGCGCCCGGCTCGTCGTTCAGCCGGTTGAAGCTAGGTTCCCCCAGGCCCAGCCCGGCCTCCGGGAAGGCCAGCCGGCCCAGCAGGTGATCCCAGTCGGCGTGGGTGGCCAGCAGGCCGCTGACCGGGAAGCTGGCCTGCTCGGCCACGGCCGGCAGGGCGTCCAGTTCGTCCGGGAGCACCGGCGAATCGATCACAAAGCCCTCGTCGCCCGCGCGCACCAGCGTGCAGGTGGTCTGCCAGAACGCGCTGACCACCACGATCGCGTCCTCATGCATGGCCAGCGCTCTCATCGTCCGGAGAGCCTAGGTTCTGAAGCGAATTCCCGCCTCATGACACTCGCGTATATTCGCCCGCGTGGCCTCCCGGGTGATCACGACCGAGGCGGAGCTCCGCCAGATCCTTGGCTCTCCCGCCCCGCTGGTCACGGCCAAGATCTCCGACCGGCTCAACGACCTCACACGCCGGTTCATCGAGGTCTCGCCGTTTGTCTGCGTGGCCACCGCCCGCCCGGACGGTGGCCTCGACGTCTCACCTCGGGGCGATCCGCCGGGCTTCGTGCGGATCCTGGATGAGCGCACACTGCTGCTGCCCGATCGCCCCGGGAACAAGATCGCCGATGCGCTGACCAACCTCCTGCGTGACCCCCGCGTCGGCCTGCTGTTCCTGATCCCCGGCGTGGGCGACACCTTCCGGGTCAACGGAACCGCCCAGATCATCGAGGATCCGCAGCTGTTGGCGGCCAGCCAGGTGAACGGCAAGGCCCCGCGACTGGGGATCCGAATCCACATCAAGGAGGCCTACACCCAGTGCTCCAAGGCGCTGATCCGATCGGATCTGTGGAACCCGGAACATCACATCGAGCGCTCGACCCTGCCCAGCAGCGGCGCCATCCTGCGCAAGCTCAAGGCCGATCCCGAGTTCGACGCCGCGGAGTACGACCGCGAGCGGGCGGCCCGCTACGCCCGTCGCGAGGGCTTCTACTAACCCTTAGCCGATCCCGACCAGCTTGGCCGCTTCGCGGAGCGTCTTGACCTCCGCGTCGGGCTTCTTCTGGCCGGACTCCAGCTGCTGGCCGGTCCGGTTGACCCAGATCACCGGGACCTTCTTCTTCAGGCACGGCTCGACATCGTGGTAGTAGCTGGCGGCGACATGCACCCAGCCCTTCTTGCCGCCGATGCGCCGCTCGCATTCGGTGAAGTGCGCTAGATCGGGCTTGTATGAGCGCACCTGCTGGGCGGTCACGACCAGGTCGAAGTCGAGCGGCTGTCCCGTGGCGCTGCGCAGATGGCGGCGGGTCTGCCCGAGCAGCTTGTCGTCCACGTTGGAGATCAGGCCGATGGAGTACTTCTTGGCCACCTTCTGGAGGACCGAGTTGGTCTCCTTGAACGGCGTCCAGCGCTGCACGGAGTCAGGCAGGAAGCCGGACCGCGAAGGCTCCAGCGGCCAGCCCAGCTCCTTGGCGATCTGGACCGCCGTACGCCGGAGCACCTCGGCGTAGAGCTCGTAGGAGCCGGCCTGGATCTGCTGCTGGACGGAATGAAACAGTGGCACCAGCTCGTCGCGCTCGATCGTGAACCCGTCGCGCTCAGCCTCCTTGCGGAAGGCTTCGTATGCGCCGGTATCCCAATCGATGAGCGTGCCGTAGACGTCGAAGGTCACGAAGTTGATCTGCTTGGGGATCGCCATGAGCGCCGGATGATGCCATGAAGTCCGCGAAACCCGCCTTGGCGAGACGTAACTGTCTCCAAACCCCGCCAGTCTCTAAGGTCCCCAGCTATGGACTTGCTCGAATATCAAGGCAAACAGCTGTTCGCCCGGCACGGGGTCCCGGTGCCCTCCGGCAAGCCGGCTCGGACGGTGGACGAGGCGCTGGAAGCGGCCGAGGAGATCGGCTACCCATGCGTGATCAAGGCGCAGGTGCAGATCGGTGGCCGGGGCAAGGCGGGGGGCATCAAGATCGCCGAGAACCGCGAAGAAGCCGAGCAGCATGCCAGCGGCATCCTGGGCATGGATATCCGCGGGCTGACCGTCTTTGAGCTGTGGGTCGAGGGCGCCTCGCAGATCGACTCCGAGTACTACGCCTCGATCGTGTTCGACCGCAGTGCCAAGGCGCCGCTGGTCATGCTGTCGACCCGGGGGGGAATGGACATCGAGGAGGTGGCCGACGAGGACCCCGACGCGATCGCCCGGCTGCATGTCGACCCCCTGCTCGGCTTTCAGGATTTCCACGGCCGCCGGCTGGCCTTCGAGGCGGGCGTCGACGCCGACGTGGTCCGCCCGGTCGGGGCCATGCTGTCCCGCCTGTTCGCCGCCTTCACCGAGGAGGAGGCCACACTGGTGGAGGTCAACCCGCTGATCGTCACGCCAGAGCGCGAGGTCCGCGCCCTGGACGCCAAAGTGACCCTGGATGACAACGCCCTATTCCGCCACCCGGACAACGCCGCCCTGCGCGACCCCTCGGCCGAGGATCCGCAGGAACGGATGGCCAAGGAGCGCGGACTGACCTACGTCAAGCTCGACGGCGACATCGGGATCCTGGCCAACGGGGCCGGACTTTCCATGTCCACCCTCGACGTGGTCGCCGAAGCCGGTGGTCAGCCGGCCAACTTCCTGGACGCCGGTGGCGGCTCCAAGGCCGAGGCCATCACCGCGGCAGTCGAGGTGATCCTGTCCGACTCCAAGGTCAAGGCCGTCCTATTCAACATCTTCGGCGGCATCACCCGGTGCGACGAGGTGGCCAAGGGCCTGATCGAGGCGTTCGATCAGATCAAGCCCACCGTCCCGTTCGTGGTCCGCCTGGACGGGACCAACGGCGAGGAGGGGCGGGACATGCTGGCCAAGGCCGCCCTGCCCAACGTGCACACCGAGTCGACCATGGACGACGCCGCAGCCAAGGTCGTGGAATTGGCCACCCACCCGACCTCCCCGAGGGCTGAAGCTTGAGCATCCTGGTCGATCAGAACACTCGCCTCTGCACGTCCGGGATCACCGGTCGTGAGGGCACCTTCCACACGCTGCGTAACCGCGACTACGGCACCCAGGTGGTGGCCGGCGTCACTCCGGGCAAGGGCGGCCAGGACGTGGACGGCGTGCCCGTCTACAACACCTTCCACGACGCGGTTGAGAAGGAGGGGGCCAACACGGCGATGATCTTCGTGCCACCGCGCTTCGCCGCCGACTCGATCCTCGAGGCTGAGGACGCCGGCATCGAGCTGATCATTGCCATCACCGAGGGCATCCCCGCTCACGACGAGCTGCGCGTGTTCAACCTGATCATGAAGAACGGCCGGGCTCGCCTGATCGGCCCCAACTGTCCGGGCATCCTCTCACCGGGCAAGGCCAGCGTGGGCATCATCCCCGCCTCGTTCTTCAAGGAGGGCAACGTCGGTGTGGTGTCCCGCTCGGGCACGCTGACCTACCAGATCGGCAACGAGCTGGCCCTGAGCGGCTTTGGCAACTCCTCGATCGTGGGCATCGGTGGTGACCCCGTTCCGGGCAGTGACTTCATCGACATCCTCACGCTCTTTCAGGAGGACCCGGAGACCGAGCTGATCGTCATGTGCGGTGAGATCGGCGGCGACGCCGAGGAGCGGGCCGCCGACTTCATCGAAGCGAACGTGTCCAAGCCCGTGGTCGGCTACATCGCCGGCTTCACCGCGCCGCCCGGCAAGACGATGGGCCACGCCGGCGCGATCGTGTCGGGTTCGCGGGGGACCGCGGCGGCCAAGGCCGAGGCGCTGGAGGCCCGCGGTGTCCGGGTTGGGCGCACGCCAACCCAGGTGGCCGAGCTCGCGATGTCGATTCTCGGCAGCGCTACCCAAGCCTGAGCAGGCGTTTTGTCAGCGGGGGTGGGCCCGTGAGGCCTACCCCCGCGTCACGCCGTAGTCTTTGGCCATGGCCAAGACGATCTCCTTCGCCCGCGGGGCGCCCTCACTGGACATCGTCGACGTAGACGGCCTGCGGGCCGCGGCCGACGCCGCTTTCCAGAAGGACCCGGCCGGTCTGACCGCGTACGGGACCGCCGTCGGCTACGTGCCGCTGCGCGAATGGATCGCCGAACAGCACGGCGTTCCGGTGGAGCGGGTCCTGGTCACCAACGGCTCCATGCAGGCCGACGCCTTCCTGTTCGATGCGCTGGTGGCGCCGGGCGACACCGTGATCGTCGAGCGGCCGACCTACGACCGGACGCTGCTGTCGCTGCGCGGGCGGGGCGCCGACGTGCGGATGATCGAGCTGGAGCCCGACGGCGTGGACGTGCAGGCGCTGGAGCGCGTGCTCAAGGCCGGGGCTGAGCCCAAGCTCGCCCACATCATCCCGAACTTCCAGAACCCGGCCGGCTACACGCTGTCGGCGGCCAAGCGCGAGCGCGTGCTCGAGCTGGCCCGCGAGCACGACTTCGTGGTCTTCGAGGATGACCCCTACGTGGCTTTGCGCTTCGCCGGCGACTCGCTTCCGACCATGGTCTCAATGGATCCCGAGCGCGTCGTGTACGCGTCATCGTTCTCCAAGACCGTGTGTCCCGGCATCCGCGTCGGGTACCTGGTCGGGCCGGCCGAGCTGATCGCCCGGATCCAGAAGCTGGCCGTGGGCGCCTACATCTCGCCGAACATGGTGGCTCAGGGGATCGTCAACGAGTTCGCCCGCTCAGGCGCGCTCCAGGCCTCGATCGAGACGGTCAAGACCGCGCTGGCCGACCGAGCCCGCACGCTGTGCGAGTGCCTGGAGCGGGAGCTGCCCGACGCGCGCTTCGTGGCGCCGCAGGGTGGCTACTTCCTGTGGGTGGACATGCCCCGGGGCACCGACGTGGGCGCTCTGTTCCAGGCGGCCGCCGAGCGCGGAGTCCAGTTCGTCAAGGGCTCGGACTTCGTCCTGGAGGGTGGTGAGTCGAGCCTGCGGCTGGCTTACTCGGGGGTCACGCCCGAGGAGATCCAGGAGGGGGTCTCGCGCCTGGGCGAGGCCTACCGGGCCGTCAGTTCGGGAGCGCCGGTTCATGCTGCCTGAGGAGCTCGTCGCCACCGGCGAGCTGGTGGGTCGCGGATACGGGTCGCTGGTCTCGCAGATCCGCGAGACCCACGGCGCGCTGGCCGGACGGGTGTTCCGCCACGTGGGCCTCGTCGCGCGGCCGGTGCAGCTGGCCCACGACGCCATCACCGAATTGGCCTACGGATCGACGGGCAGCCTGGGCCGGGCCCTCATGAAGGCGGCCGGCTACGGCGCGGCGCTCACCCGTCCGGAGGAGGCCGAATCGATGGAGCGGACCCTGGCCGGACGGGTGGTCAAGGGCGCGCTCAGCGGAGCCTTCGGCGACCGCCTGTCGGAGGAGCACAACCCGTTCGCGGTCGATATGTCCGTGCGGGCGGGCGGGGAGGACGTCCCGGTCAGTCCCGACGCCCTGGCGGCCGCCTTCCCCGAGGCCACCGGCCGGATTGCGGTATTCCTACACGGCTTGTGCGAGACCGACGACGCCTGGCGCCTGGCCCCCCGGGCGGCTCGGTCGGTCGACCCCCGGCCACCCACGTACGGCCGGCGCCTGCAGATCGAGTACGGCTACACGCCCGTCTACATCCGTTACAACAGCGGCCTGCACATCTCGGCCAACGGCCGCCGGTTCTCCAGCCTGATGGATGACCTGATCAGCGCCTGGCCGGTGGACGTGACCGGGATCGCGCTGGTCGGACACTCGATGGGTGGCCTAGTGGCCCGAAGCGCCTGCCACTACGGCTGCGAGGCCGGGTGGTGCCAGAAGGTCACCGACGTGTTCACGCTGGGCACCCCACACCTGGGAGCGCCGCTCGAGCAGGCCGCCCACGCCGCCGCCTGTTCGCTGGCCCGCCTGCCCGAGACCCGGCCGCTGGCCCGGGCCATCAATGCCCGCAGCGTGGGGATCAAGGACCTCGGCCGCGGCTACCTGACCGACGAGTGCTGGGGCAGCCAGGACCCTGAGGCGTATTTCCGCGACGCCGCCCGAGACCTCCCGTTTCTGCCCCACGCGAACCACTACTTCGTCGCGGCCAGCCTGGCCAAGGACCACGACCACAGGATCGGCCGTCACATCGGCGACTTGCTGGTCCTCCACGCCAGCGCCTGGGGCATGCCGGCCCGGGGCGAGCGTCTGCGCTTCCCCGTCGATCACTATCGCCACTACGGTGGCGCCACCCACTTCGATCTGCTCGGCCACCCGGCGATCGCCGATCAGATCGTCAACTGGCTCGCTCCGCGTGAGCCCGTGGCGCTCCTGCCCGAGAGGGTGCCCGCCTGACGAGCCGACTCTGGGAACGATTCGGGCGCTCAGCGCCCGTTTGCTTCCCAGAGTGCTCAGCGCCCGTAGCGCTCGCGCCCCAGCACCAGCTGCTCGGGCAGCGCGATCCGCGGCGGCGGTGAGGGGTCGGCGAGCACGGACACGGTCTCGGCCACGCTGCTGGTGACGGTGACGGTGGCGGTGCTGCCGCCGGTCGCGACATCTACGTGCTCTCCGTCGTTGGTCTGGATCCGGCCCTCCAGCCCTGGTTCCAATCCAACGTCCTTCAGATAGTGCAGAAGGTCTTCGGCTTCATTCTCGAAGCGCAGGATCTTCACCATGGCTCCGGTCTCGCAGTCGGCCAGCGGCACCCCGTCGATCCGCTCCCCCACCCGGATCGGGTGCCCGTGCGGGCAGGTCAGGGCATCGCCCACCGACGCCCGCACGTAGGCCTCAAAGCGCGGCGTCATGGCGTGCTCCAGATGCTCAGCCTCCTCGTGGACGTCATCCCACGGCACGCCCACCACGTCGGTCAGGAACCGCTCGATCATCCGGTGACGGCTGACGATCTGCTCGGCGTGTTCACGCCCCGATTCGGTGAAGCCGATCTCCCGGCCCGAGTCGCGCTGAATGTAGCCGTCTCGCTCCAGGCGGCCCAGCATCTCCGACACCGTCGGAGCCGAAAGCTGCATGGCGCGGGCCAGATTGGCGCCGGTCATCGGAAGGCCCGCCTCGAACAGCCAAAACAGCGACTGGAGGTACTCCTCCTCCGCCGGCGTGGCGTGGTCAGCAGCCATACACCGATCGTATCGGGCTACGATCACCCCACTTTGGCGCTCCCGCTCAGGCCCCCGATCGAGCCGCAACTGGCCCGCGGCAAGCCGGAGCTGCCTCAGGGAGAGGACTGGGTCTACGAGCCCAAGTACGACGGGTTCCGGGCGATCGTGTTCGTCGACGGCGAGGACGTGATGATCCAGTCGCGCGGCGGCAAGCCGCTTGGCCGCTACTTCCCGGAGCTCCGCTTCCCGCCCGGCCAGTACGTCCTGGACGGCGAGATCGTGATCGACGACAGCGCCGAGACTGACCTGCAGGACTTCGACGCCCTCCAGCAACGGATTCACCCGGCCGCCTCGCGTATCGCCATGCTGGCCGAGCAGACCCCGTCGCGGTACATCGCCTTCGACCTACTGGCCGAAGGATCCGAGTCGCTGTGTGAGCTGCCCCAGGTGGAGCGCCGCGCCCATCTGGAGGGCCTGGAGCTGGACGGCATCTCGCTCACCCCGCTCGTCTCCACACCGGCCGACGCCGAACCCTGGCTGGCCCGGGGCGAAGGAGTGGTGGCTAAGGACTCGCGGGCGCCCTACCGGCCCGGCCAGCGCGTGGGCATGGTCAAGGTCAAGCGACTGCGCACGATCGATGCCGTCGTGGCCGGATATCGCATCGGCAAGGAGGAGGGCACCGTCGGGTCGCTGATCCTTGGCCTGTACGACGAGTCCGGTCAGCTGCACATCGTCGGCCATTCCTCGGGACTCAAGGCGTCCGAGAAACGGAAGCTGGTGCAGGAGCTGGCTCCGTATGAGACCGGCGAACGGGGACACGGTGACCCCAGTCGCTGGAAGAACGACAAGGAACTCGAATGGATCGCCCTGCGTCCGGAGCTGGTCGTGGAGGTGACCTTCGACCACGCCAGTGGCGGGAGGATCCGTCACGGCACCAAGATCCTCCGCTGGCGCGAGGACAAGTCGCCGCGCGAGTGTGCGCTGTCCCAGATGGACGCGTAGGTCACTCCCAGTTCTCGGCCACCTTCCTGGAAGGCTGAACCCGGGGCGGCTCTCCAGGCATTTTCGGGTAGTCCGGTGGAAAGTTGAGCTCACCCCCGGGGAGCGTCTCCCAAAGCTGGAGGAGCGGCTCCAAGGAGTGGGCGACCTCATCCATCTCACCCCAGGGGTCGCCGTCATCGAGGTAGTCGGGGATGGTGAGGAGGTTGAAATCAGCGGGGCTCTTCGTATCGGCCAGCTGATCCCAGGTCATCGGTGTGCTCACGGGCGCCCCCGGTCTGGGTCTCAGACTCCAGGGCCCAGCGATCGTTCGGTCCCGGTTGTTCTGGTTGAAATCCACGAAGATGCGAGCTCCACGCTCCTCCTTCCACCAGTTGGTTGTGACGCCACCGTCGCGCCGCTCCAGCTCTCTCCCGAAGCCAATCGCCGCGTGACGAACCTCCTCGAAGGGCCAGTCGGGCCGGATCCGAAGGTAGATATGAATGCCTCTGTTGCCGCTGGTCTTGGGGTACCCCCGTAGCCCGAGTTCCTCCAAGAGCTCTTTGGCGACCGCAGCGACGCGTTGGGCATCGACGAACGTGGTTCCCGGCTGTGGATCCAGATCGAGTCGCAGTTCGTCAGGGTGATCCAGGTCCGGGCGCCGAACCGGCCAGGGGTGGAACGTGAGCGTTCCCATCTGGGCCGCCCACACCAGTGCCGCCGGCTCCGTCGGGCACAGCTCTTGGGCGGTCCTTCCGCTCGGGAAGGTGATCTTGGCCGTCTCGACCCAAGCAGGCGCCCCTTTGGGGAGGCGCTTCTGGTAGAACCCGTCGCCGTCATCGCCGTAGCCGGTCGAGAGTCGCATCCCTTCCCGGAAACCGCTGGGCCAGCGTTCCAAAGTGGTTGGCCGTTCCCCGAGCGCTCGGATCATCGGATCACCCACGACCGCGAAGTACTCGCACACCTGCAGCTTGGTGATCTTCACCGTGCGCGGGGTGGCCTCGTAGATGGTCCGGTCTGGGCTGGTGACCCGGACCACCCGATCGCCCACGGGAAGTTCAACGGTCTCGGCCATCGACTGAAAGGATGACGCCCGTGACGGTCAAGGGCATTCCCATCGAGGTGCTGGTCGCGCCCGACAGCTTCAAGGGCACCCTGTCGGCCAGCCAGGTGGGGGAGGCGGTCGCCCGGGGCCTGCGGGCCGCCGGCGCGGACGCGGCTGTCCAGCCGCTGGGCGACGGAGGCGAGGGGACCCTGGAGGTGCTCGCCCCGGCCCTCGGCCTCGAGCGCCGGGCCGCCATGGTCAGCGATCCGCTGGGGCGAGAGATCGAGGCGGAGTACGGGTTCGGTGATGCCGGCGCGGTGGTCGAGACGGCGGCGGCCAGTGGCCTCGGATTGGTGACGGCCGCCGAACGCGACGCCATGGCGGCCAGCACCCGGGGGACCGGAGAGCTGATCGCCGCGGCCGCTCGGGACGGTGCCCGCCGGATCCTGGTGGCCGTGGGCGGCAGCGCCACCACCGACGGCGGGCGAGGCGCAATCGCCGCCATCCGTGAAGCGGGTGGGCTGGGCGAGGCGAAGCTGATCGTCCTGTGCGACGTCCGGACCCCGTTCGAGGACGCCGCGCGGGTGTTCGCCCCTCAGAAGGGCGCCTCACCCGACCAGGTGGCTCGGCTCTCCCGCCGCCTCCACCAGCTGGCCCGCTCCTACGCCCGGGATCCGCGGGGACTTCCGTTCACGGGCGCCGCCGGCGGGCTGTCCGGGGGCTTGTGGGCCGAGTTCGGTGCCCAGCTGACCCCCGGCGCCCAGTTCGTGCTGGACGAGATCGGCTTCGACGTCCGCATGCGGCAGGCCCGAGCCGTGATCACCGGCGAGGGCAAGCTGGACTTCCAGAGCCTGGCCGGCAAGGCGGTGGCCGAGGTGGCCACCCGCTGCCGGCAGGCCGGGGTGCCCTGCCACGCCGTGGTGGGCAAGCTCGAGCTGGACCTGTTCAGTCGCCGCATCCTCGACCTCCAGATGGTGCTCGAGGCCGGGACGCCGGCCGACCTCGAACGGGCCGGGCGAGAGCTGGCCGAGCGGCTCTGAGGCCCGGCCGCCTCAGCAGAGCCGGCCGGTCGGGGTGTCCGCGCCTGTCCCGGCGGCCGTGGCCAGCCGAGCGCCCAGGGAGGTCAGGAAGCGGGCCATCTCCTTGCCGGAATGGGTCGCCTTGCCCTCCTTGTAACACGAGAGGGCCCGGGGAGATCCGTAGGCGTCAGCCCAGCCCCACTCCGTCCACGGATAGCCGGGTATCGCTGTGGCAATCCGCTGTCCGGGGTTGACCACGGTGCCGGCCTTGACCAGGTTCGTGATGTGCTCGGCCACGTACACGATGTCGCCGGCATGGTTCCCGGTCAGCAGCTCGTAGAAGATGAAGTGCTTGCCGGGCCACGAGGCGTGGTTCTGGGCGCCCAGGATGACCGCCTTCCCGATTGCCTTGACCGGCAGCTTCTTGGTTTCGATCCAGTCGATCCCCATGTCGACGCGGGAGGGCTGCCAGGCCGGGTTGCTGACCGGGTTGATGTAGTGGCCGGGCGCGGACGGGTCGGGAGTTGGGGTCGGCGTTCCGCCGGGCGGCACCGGGATGCTGGCCTGGGCGACGGTGGCCGTGGCGACCAGGCAGAGGGTGGTCAGGAGCGCGGCGAGTGAGTAACGCATCCGGACCGAGATCGGGGCGCCCGAGTGGGCGCTTGACCCGATTTCAGCGGCGGTGGGTCATCCGGCCAGTCAGCCGGATGACCATTTGACCGTTTAACTGTGCGCTTCAGTGCTTGAAGGCCTGGCGCGCGCTCGTCTGGCGCTTGGGCAGCGGAGCATCCAGCGATTCCAGTTGCTCGGTCTGCTGACCCAGCTGTTCCAGGAGGCGATGGCCCATGTCGTGGTTGAGTCCGGCCCGGACCACGATCCGCAGCACGCTCAAGTCCTCTCGGTTCTTGGGGAACGTGTAGGCCGGGATCAGCCACCCGCGCATGCGGATGTACTCGGACACGTCGAACACGGTGTACTTGTCCACCCCGTCCCTGAGCTTGAACGCGAACACCGGGAGCTCCTCCCCCCGGGTCAGCAGCTCGAAGGGCCCCATCTGCTCGATTCCGGAGGAGACGAGCATTGCCACATCCTGCGCGTTCTGCATGACCCGCGTGTAGCCCTCGCGGCCCAGCGTGGTGAACATGTAGTACTGGGCCACCACCTGGCTGCCTGGGCGCGAGAAGTTCAGCGCGAAGGTGGGCATGTTGCCCCCCAGATAGTTGACGTCGAACACCAGGTCCTTGGGCAGCGCCGCCTTGTCGCGCCAGATCGCCCAGCCGACGCCCGGGTAGACGAGCCCGTACTTGTGGCCGGAGGCGTTGATCGATTGCACTCGCTCGATCCGGAAGTCCCACTCCAGGTCGGGCTGAAGGAACGGGGCCACGAAGCCCCCCGACGCCGCGTCCACGTGGATCGGGATGTCCCAGCCCTTGTCTGACTCGAGCTTGTCCAGGGCGGCCGCGATCTCCTTGACCGGCTCGTAGCTGCCGTCGAACGTCGAGCCGAGGATGGCCACCACGCCGATCGTGTTCTCATCGCACTGGGCGGCCGCCTCCTCGGGGCCCAGGTGGAAGCGGTCGCCCTCCATCGGCACCACCCGGGGCTCAACCTCCCAGTAGCGGCAGAACTTCTCCCAGCAGACCTGGACGTTGATCCCCATCACCAGGTTCGGCTTGTCCGTCGGCCGCCCGGCCTGGCGCTGGCGCGCTCGCCAGCGCCACTTCAGCGCCATCCCCGCCAGCATGGCCGCTTCGCTCGAGCCGGTGGTGGAGCACCCCGTGGCGTCCTCGGCCTCGGGCGAGTGCCACAGATCGGCCAGGATGTTCACGCACCGGGTCTCGATCGCCGCCGTCTGCGGGTACTCGTCCTTGTCGATCATGTTCTTGTCCATCGTGTCCGCCATGATCTTCGCCCCCACCGAGGGCATCCAGGTGGTGACGAACGTGGCCAGGTTCAGCCGGGCCTGCCCGTCCAGGAGCAACTCGTTGGTCAGCACCTCGTAGGCGAAGTCGCCATCCATCCCCTTCTCCGGCAACTGGTGACTGGGGATGTAGGCGCTCGGGTCAGGGGCATGCACGGCAGCCGGGGTCTGTTGTTGTCCGGTCTTGCGATCGTCTTTGCGGCTGAGCGGCATGCGGCCTCCTTGGGCGGGGTTACCGCCAGCACTATCTCAACTCCGCCAGGTCGAACTACCCAGTGCGCCGCCGCCGGGCGGCGGCTGGCAGCCCAGCTCAGCCAGGTGGGCCTCGAAGCTCTGCGCATCCCGGCTGGGGACGAAGGGCTGGTTACCGTCGCGCAGCAGCGATTCGAGCCGCTCGAGCTCGAACAGCAGCGCCAGCTTCCCGGGCGGGTCGTCCCATTCGCCGGAGTCGTAACGCGCAGTCCAGGCGGCCAGTGCCGCCAGTGCCTCGACCTGGATCGAATCCTCCCACCAGCGTGAGCGGACTGGCAGGCGGTAGCGGCGGTGCAGGACGCATACGTCCATCCACAGACGCTCGAACCAGATCCACCGCTCCCGCGGCAGAAGCCCCCGCCAGTCCAGGGGCCATCGCCGCAGCTCGTCCTCTGGCCAATCCTCCTGGTCAGCCTCGTCCCAGCCATCTCGGTCAAGATCAGCCATGGGCCAACCGGCGCAGCCTTCGATCGGCGAACCATCGCCGTAGCCGGATCCGGACCGGCGCCAGCCGCCCGTACAGCAACAGGGCGCTCCCGTCGGGTAGCTGGCGCAGGGCTTCAGGCCCGATCAGCGGGCGCCGCCGGCGTGCGGTGGACCGGCTCGGCCCGCCGGATCCGACCGTCCGGGTGACGTCGAGCGTCTCCTCCTCTCCGATCAGGCCAGAGAAGTAGCGCAGCGTGTCCAGGTCGGCGACGCCGGGGAGCAGCATCCGGGCCCGGTGGCTGTTGACCACCGTCTCGGCCTGCTGCCCGTACCGACTGCGCGCCTGAGCCATGTCGTGGAAGATGGTCAGCAGCTGGATGTGGTGACTGGGCGCGGTCGAGGCGATCTCGGCCAGATTGGGCAGCGGCGCCACGTTGCCCGCTTCGTCGAGACAGACGAGGAGCGGCAGCTCGAGGCGGCCCCCCGACCGGTTCGCCTGGGCGTACGCGGCGTCGATGACCTCTGATACGAGCGCGAGAAACAGGGGCCGGAGCAGCTTGGATGACTTGGCGTCGCCGATCAGGTACAGCGTGTTGGGCGCCTCGAGGAGACGCTCGGGTGTGATCTCGCAGCTCCGAGCCGACCGAAGGACGCGGCCAAACCGGTAAGCCCTCAGGAGGGTCTGCGCGGTGGCCTCGATCGACGAGCGAGTCCGGTCCGCCTGAGCCTGGAACGCGCGCGCGGCGTCGTAGGCGGCCTGAGCATCCTCGCGCTCGGCCTGATCTCGCGCCCGCTGCGCGGCCTGCTCCAGAGCCGCGTCGAGCTCGCGCAGGTGCTGACCGTAGGCCCAGCCGACCAATGCGTCCATTCCATCGCCGGAGTGGGCAGCGGCAAACAGCAGTGGGGCCAGACGCTGTTCGGCGGCTGCCGCCCAGAACTCACCACCCTCAACTCCCCGCCCATCCAGCTCAGCCGCCGAGGCCAGGCGCCAAGCGCTCTCCAACGCTCCCTCCCAGGTTTCGGCCATTCGCAGGGGAGACCAGCTGGCGGTGCCCGCCCCGGACAGCTCGAACGGGTCGAAGACCATCGTGTCGCCCAACCGCCCCCGCCGAGCGACGGTCGCCTCGAGCAGATCCGTCTTGATGGAGGAGGCGATCGCGGGTCCTTGCCATTCCAGAAGCGCCGGGATGGCCAGTCCGGCCGATTTGCCGGACTGCGGAGGCCCGAAGGCGATCAGCGCATGTCGCTGCTCGCCGTACAGAAGACGGCCGTTCCGGCGCCCGAGGACAAGCCGGCCGGGCGGGCGGCGCAGGCTCGGCACCGGCCGATGCAGCCAGCGCAGGTCGCCGGCGCCAGCCCAGTGGGCTCCGGAGCTGCGCTCCGTGCCGGTCCGCCCGACCAGGCGCAGGAGCAGCCAGGCCGGTCCGGTCAGCAGGGCCAGAGCCGCGACCAGCCCCGCCATCAGTCCGGCCGACCCCGGCAGGTCGCGCTGTGCGAACGGCGGCCAGGCGAGCCGAGGATCGGACAGGTGGGTCGGCAAACGGAGGAGTACGGCCGCCAGCTCATCCACCCGGAGCTCCGGCCAGCCATGACCGAGTACGGCGCCGGACAGGCCGCCAGCCAGCCAAACGCACCCGAGCAGCAGACCTCCAACGATGAGGATTGCCATCACGATCGCCTCGCCGCCATCGCCGCTTGACCGCGGGCTCATTGTGCGAGCCGCATTCCCGCGTCGGTATCGGACAGGCTCTTTTCCAGCCGTGATCGGTGATGCTGTACGACGAACGAGCGCTGACCCACGCGCCAGAGCGCCTGGCCAGGAGACAGCAGCCCCAGCAGCCGGGCTTCGGTGTCCGACAGGCCGAGTAGCTCCCGGGTCAGCCCGATCTGGCTCTCGTCCTGGTGGTAGATCACCCGGGTCGAAGCGTCGGCGATCAAGCCCTCCGCAATTCGAGATGCCCGCGAGCCCGCATCGCCCGCGGCGTGCAGGTCGGCCAGCTTGTGCAGCACCACGAGGTTCATCACGCCGAACTGGCGGGCCAGCTTGAAGTTGCCCTGAAACCATTCGCCGAGACCGGGATGCTGGATGATCTTCCACGACTCGTCGGCCACGTTGATCAGTCGCCCACGGGTCGGTCCCTCGGCCATCCGAGCCAGCAGCGCGCTCATCCAGGCGGTGGCACAGGCCATCAGGATGCCCACCGCGGGCGAATCGCGTACGGCGTGCAGGTCGAGCACTAACAGGTGGGAATCCAGGTCGAGTCCGGGCGTGGTGGGCCCATCGAACATCCCCCGTAAGGGACCTTCGCACAGATCCTGGAGGGCCAGGGCGGCTCGCCGCGTCGCCTCCGCCAGCCGGGGCGGCGTCGTGCGGAGCCGGTCGGCCATCTCGGCAGACGGGTCGAACAGCGCGGCGGCGATGTCGGGCAGCGTTGGCTCGCGGTGGCGACTTCGCACGAGCCTCAGGGCCTCCCGCAGACTCGAGGCCTCGGCCTGGGTCACCGGGGATCCGATCGCCGTGGCGGCGATCGCTCGCAACAGGTCGACCTGGGCGGGCTCCTCCGGGTGCCAGGCCAGAGGATTCAGGCGCACGCCGCCTCCGGGCATCAGGGCGATCGGTACCACGCCGACCGCTCGGCACAACGGACCGTATTCCCGCTTGACGTCGAGCACGAATGCGCGGCGCCCGAACAGGAGCATCCGCCAGAGGAGCGTCTTGACCAGCGCGCTCTTGCCCTGCCCCAGCTTGCCGATCACGATCGCATTGGGGTCGTCCAGCACGTCTTCCTCGTAGAGGACCCAGGGGTCGAAGCAGAAGGCGCCCCCGCCCGAATCACGACCGATGAAGGCGCCGCGTCCGCCCAGGCCCGAAGAGGCGGTGAACGGGTAGATCGCTTGCGCGTGGCGGGTGGTGAAGCGGTGCCCCGGTCGTTCCGCCCTGAGGAAGCGCCGGCTCATCTGAGGCCTCGGGCGAGGGGCAGTGTGAAGGTGAAGGCGTCGGCCTGCTGGCCGTAGAGCCGGTGCAGCTCGAGCCGGGCGCGGGCGGCATGTTCGGACACCTTCGCGCAGGCCCGCCGGAGCTCGGTTTCGTCCCGCCCGCTCACCGTCACGAAGCCGGCCAGGCGAACCTCGGCGTGCCCGGCCGCCAGTTCTGCCTCGCGGCGTACGGCGGCCTCCTGGGCCAGGCGCTGACGCGCGGTCTCGCTCTGACCGAAGCGGCGACGAAGTTCGCGGTCGGCTCGATCTCGCGTGACCGCCGCCTCCACCTCGCGAGTGGAGCGTGCCGCCGGGATCGGTTCGAAGGTGACCGCCACGCTGCGCACCACCTCAGAGCTCCCGAGCAGGGCGTCCATGAACAGCGGCGAGACGTCGACGCGCGGCCACCCACCGATCCAGTACGTGGCGTGTTGGGCGCCATCGCAGAGGTATCTGTCCCAGTGCTCCTGTGTCCCCACGGGCCACGCGTTGACCGCGCTGAGGCCCTCCCGGTCGCCGTCCGCGGTTTCCAGCGCGGCCATCTCCGTCGCGGCGAACGGGTCAAAAGTGGCCCGGAGCGATCGGGCCAGCTGGCCCGGGCTCAGCGCTCCCAGGACCCGGATCTCGGCTGCCTCCAGGCCGCGCGCCACGCGCTCGGTCTGCTCGACCAGCGCCTGCCTGAGAGACAAGTGATCACGGTCTCGCAGGCGGCCCCGGTCGACCTGGATCACGATCAGGATCTCGTGATCCTGAGCCACCCGGGCCGTTCCCGAGATCAGCTCGAGGTATGACTCCACCATCGGTGTTCCCCGGGGCGGTGTGGCCGGATCCCGGGCCTGGTGCAGCCAGCGCGCGAGCTGGTCGGCCCGGGCCGGGCTGGTGCGCTCCACCCACTGGAGCCGCCGGATCGGGGTGGCCGCGGCGGAGCTGAGCAGGACCCCCCAGCGGGCCAGCCGTCGCTCCTGGGCTTCTGGATCCAGCAGCGCGAAGGAGGCCGCCCGGCAGGCCAGGACGGCGCTCAGTCGGTGCCCGCGGGACTCCGACAACACTCCTAGGCTGCGACCCCGGTAGGCAGTTTGCTCGAGCTTCACTGCGCCCACCGCAGGTGGCGGCTGCTCGGTCGGGTCAAGCAACCGGCGGCCCGGCCCCCGCCACCGCATCCCCCGGACCGGGGCGCCGGAGAGGAACGTGCGCGCCCTGAGCCGGAGAAACCCTATGCGGTCCCGATCCCGATCCAGGCCGATCCCGCGGAACAAGAAAGCCAGCAGGACCGCGATCCACGCGTCGGCCGTACGCCCGCCCACCGGGGCCACCACGACTAGGACGGCAGCGGCCAAGGGAGCGATCGCCATGACCAACCCGGCCGCCGGTGGCAGAAGGTCGACGCCGGTCACGCCCGCGGCGGCCGCCATGGCCAGGAGGCAGGCCTGGGACGTGGTCAGCGAGCCGAGCAGGCCGTGTCGCTCGAGCGGCCCGAAGCGATAGCTGAGACGCTCCGAGCTCATTCGGGATCATCGCGCGCGAGATCTGCCGGATCAGGAACCGCGGGATCTGGACCAGCGGTGTCAGGAACCGCAGGATCTGGGCCTGCCAGGTCAGGACCGGCCAGCCTGCGCACGCCTTCGCCATCCAGGCTGATCCACGACGGGGTTAGATCCTCGAACTGCCATACCGGTTCCATCCCCGGGTGGCGCTCTGGCTTGACCGAACCCGCTGTGCGGGGCGAGGCCGCCGCCCCGTCCGGAGCGACGCTCAGCTCACCCTCAGGCGCCGCGCCCCCTGTCTCGTCCGGGCCCCCGGGTTGGGCCGACAGATGTTCGATGGGAGCTGTAGCTTCGTTCGCCGCCGGCTCGGCGGACACCGGGGATGAGTCCTCGCTGCCCGGCTCTCCGGCCTGGCGCCGCAGAAGGTTGGGCAGGGACTCGACCCAGCCGGCCACCGTGTCCGCCGCGGCCCGAGCGTCATGGGGGACCCGGGCAAGCCTGGGTAACTCGCCGCGGATCCCGCCCGCCGCGCCGGCCGCCAGCTCGGTGAACGGCAGGAGCCGGAGCATCACCCACGGAGCGAAGGTGGAGAGCATCACCAGGGTCATCGCCGTGAGTAACCGGGTGGCCGTCGGTGAGCCGCTGCTGCCGTAGGCCGCTCCGGCCAGCGACAGCACGGCCACGATCACGAACTTGGACAGGATGAGGGCGATCAGCAGCTCGACCAGCCGCACTGCCCAACCGCGCCGAGCGGGCCAGATCAGAGCGGCGAAGGCCAGCGGGAGCATGAGCACGACCACGTAGACCGCCGCCTCCCGGATCAGCATCTCCACGGCCAGCGCGACCGCCGCTGCCAGCGTCAGCAGCCCGATCGCGATAGCCAGGAATGGGGAACCGTCCAGCGCGCTCAGGCCCGCCACCTCCTGCGCGGTCTGCTGCAAGAAGTGAACCCCTCCGTCCACTCCGGTGCCCGCGATCACTGCGGACATCTGGTCGGAGGCAGACAGCAGGAGCATCGTGATCGGCGCCGCAAGATTCACGGCGAGGATTGCCAGAGGCAGGAAGCCGAACACCGACCGGACGAGGAGCATGGGATCGGCGCGGAGGAGCGCCTGGACTGCCGCGGCGAACAGGAACGGCAGGCTGAGGACCGCGGCCAATCCGGCCACTCGCCAGTATGTGGCCGAGAACCAGGTGCTTTGGAGCCGTGGCCCCGTGGTTCGGCTGATCACGTGAGCGGTCTCCCGTAGCGCCGATCCCGCGCCGCCCAGGACGCCGGAGGCAAAGACCCCCAGCGCGAGGCTCGTCGCCGCACTTGCTGCGTTGGAGAGCGGATTGCCTGCGCCGGGCGCCGGGTTGAGCAGGTTGCCGGCCAGGCCAGTGATCGAGCCGATCGGGTCCGAGGACCCGACGAGACTTCCGGCTCCGACCGCGGCAGCCGCGGGGCGAGCCGTCGCCCCGCTCAGGGCCAATGCCGCCAAGAGGATCATCACGCTCCGCCTCATCTCGCCGTCGATCCCAGGTGCTGGAAGAAGTTGACCAGGCCAGGACCGGCTCCGATCACCAGCGCCGCACCGGCGGAGACGATCGCCGCCATCCGACCTTTCGCGGCGTAGTGGTGGCTGTTCGTGTGAGACGCGACCGCCCACAGGGCGGCTCCGATGAAGGCACCAAGGAGGGCTATGGCCAGCGCCCAGGCCTCGGCTCCGTTGACCAGCTGCTGCAGGATATTGCTGCCCGGGAGGCCGGTAGGATCAGGGTGTGCAGTTACAGCTAGATACGTAATCATCACGGCCTCCGTTTACTAATGAAGCAAAACTAAGCAAAACCACGCTAGCAATCTGCGAGGGACATTGCTACGTTGGCGCGTGTCAACTTCGTCTCAAAAAGAAGGAGCGCCGATGGCCGTCTCGAGAAACCCCCCCCGACTGGAAACGACCTTCGCTGAGCTGGCGCCGAGGCTTCAGCGAATCG
>DASZNA010000109.1:0-17123 GCA_035551655.1 Solirubrobacteraceae bacterium | reverse complement strand
CGGCGGCTCCGGTCAGGTGCCGGGCGGGGCCGGTGGCAAGAAGCAGGGCGGAGGTTCCCCTCAGATGTTCGGGAGCGCCGACCGGCGTGAGAGAACTGTCTGACTGTGAAGGGCGAATCGGCGAGGACCCCACGACCTCCGTGGAGACGAAGGGCACATGCGCCCCCTTGAGCGCCTGGCGAGCTCGGACTGGTATTTCGCGTGAGGGGCGCCAGAAACGAGAAGACTCCGACCGGGTGAGCAATCCCGTAACCGGCGACTAAGACAACCAGCACGAGCAGCAAGCCTCTGAGCTGAGCGCCCCGTGACGGGCTCGCCTGCCAGCGCGGCCGGTGACGCTGGCCTCGACGACGCTTGGAGGGTTTGCGAGGACCTTCGAAGTTACTGTCTGGCAAATCTCGATGCGTCGGCATAACCTGAGTCCAGATGTATCGTCTCCTAGGGCCTATTCACTTAGCTCATGGTCAACGCGACCTTCGACGGCGGACCGGGCGAACCGCCTCGGCTCCCTACTGCGCGAGAGGCGCTGAGTCTCCCGCACGAGCTCCAGCCCAGGGAGATGTTGGGCCGTGCAACGGAGGCTCACCCAGGGACCGAGTTCCTGAGGCGACGCGATACGCGTTGCCGCAAAACCCCAACCCGCACAGCCGATCACTCCCACAGCGGTCCACTCCGATGCAACCGCGCACGGGAGGCACCCTCGCTCGCGGATCCTGCTCGCGGTATCGCTCCGTGGCCGCGATATAAAACTCGTCAGCTACGCGACGGCAGCAGCGTCGTCGTGCTGTTCCCCTCGTCGCCAAGGGGATCGACAAGGGCGATGTGTTGCCGGCGATCGCATTCGTGGCAAAGCGATCGTCAGAACATCTCGGGTGCGTCCGCGTGAAGGGCGTGTCGCGTCCAGCTCCTGAGCCTGTATCCCGGCGTCACTGAGCATTTTGATCAGACGCGTGGCCAGGTTCGACGTTTCCGATCCGGAGTCAGAAACGGAAAAGAGCTCTGACGATCGGGACCCCCGGGCGCTGGCGGGGCTCTGAGCCGGATGGCCGCGGCGGAAAGCTAAGGTCCCCTGAGATCCGACGACGAGGAGCGCAAGCCGTGACCACCCCCGCACTGCAGTTGCCCGAGGCCGGCGAGGCCTTTGAGACCGCCGAGATCGAGCGCCGTGAGCTGCGCTCCACCGATGTGCGCATCGAGATCGCGTACGCCGGGATCTGCGGGACCGACCTGCACTACGGCCACAACGACTTCGGCCGCACCCCCTTTCCGCTGACCCCGGGACACGAGATCGCCGGGACGGTCGCCGAGGTGGGCTCAGAGGTCACCGACTTCAGGGTGGGGGACCGCGTCGGCCAGGGCTGCATCTGCAACTCCTGTGGGGAATGCGTCTACTGCGAGCAGGGCGAGGAGCAGTTTTGCGCGCGCGGGATGGTCATGACCTACGGCAGCAAGGACTACGACGGCACGATCACCAAGGGCGGCTACAGCGCCTCGATCGTGGTGGACCAGCGCTTCGTCCTGCGCATCCCCGACGGGATTTCCCTCGACGACGCCGCGCCGCTGCTGTGCGCCGGGATCACCATGTACTCGCCGCTGCGCCACTGGAAGGTCGGCGCGGGCTCCAAGGTGGCGATCGTCGGCATGGGCGGGCTGGGTCACATGGGCGTCAAGCTCGCCTCAGCCATGGGGGCTCAGGTCGCCGTCATCAGCCACTCGCACTCCAAGGAGGCGGATGCGCGGCGCTTTGGGGCCACCGACTTCCGGGCCACCGGTGATGAGGGCACGCTAGATGACCTCCAGGGCACCTTTGACCTGATCATCTCGACCGTCTCCAAGGGCCTAGACCTCGACCAGATCCTTCCGCTGCTGGCCGTCAACGGGACGCTCGTGTCCGCCGGCCTGCCCGACGGGCCCGCCAACTTCAGCGTCTTCACCTTGATGACGGGTCGGCGCTCCTACGCCGGGACGAACATCGGCGGGATCAAGGAGACCCAGGAGATGCTCGACTTCTGCGCCGCGCAGGACGTGCGCCCCGAGACCGAGATCGTCGAGGCCGCGCCCGAGGCCGTGGCCTCCGCCTGGGGACGCGTGGGTGATGGGAGCGCGCGCTACCGCGTGGTCATCGACACCGCGGCGCTGACCAGCTGATGACATCCCGCTTCGCGGTCGCTCCCGCCGGGCTGGCCCAGGCGGGAGCGGACCTCACCGCGTTCGCCGAGGCGATTCAGGTCGCCGGCTTCGACGGCGTCTGCCTCTAGGACATCCCCGCTCGGGAGACGCGGCTCAGACTCCCCGTGACGCTCTCACGACCATCTGCCACGTTCCCAGCAGACTCGCGGCGGAGGTAGACGCCCGCCTGGCCGGCGCCGAACAGGACTAAGCCGAGCCACTCAATCGCACGCGTTGGTAGGTCAGTCGCTGAACCGCTGATGAGCAGGTACACGAGCCCGACGACCGTGATCGAGATCGCTCCAAGCACGTGGCCCCAGAGCAGGGTAGGAAGGTCACCGATGAGATCGATCGTCCGCTTGGCAAAGAAATCCGCCAGCCCCCATCCGATCATTCCTCCCAATCCGGCGAGTATCGCTACGCCGGCGGAACTACTGCTCACGCGACCAGCGACGTCGCGTCGGCGCCGGTGCCGGTGCCTTCAGCTGGGTGCACGAACGGTGCGGCGCCCTCAACTCTGTCTACTCGCCGCACGTCAATCCCGTTGAACTGCAAAGCCATAGCTAGCGTGTAGGCCCCCACGCTCTCAAAGAGGAGGCGGTGCCCGGGCTCGGTCCTGCACAACGCATCAGGGCTGCTCAGGGAGTACGAGATCGTCTGCAGTTCGGCCGGATCCGAGGATCACCCGTCACAGATCGGGAGCTTCGGGGCTGGGCGAAGGCTGGCTCACCGGTCACCGTTCGCTTACCGCTCTGTGCGGAGGGGTTGCCACGGTCGTCATCGTCCGGCGCGCACTTGACTGATTGAAGTCGCGCCATCCGGTTCGGCGGTCCGATCAGGCGTCTTGGATCCGGTCGATCCATCGCTCGTACACCGTCGATGGCATCTAGAAGCATCGCTGCGGACCAACGCTATGCGTCATAACTGTCCGCCTCTCCTTCTGAAGAGAGAACTGGACCTCCTGAAGCCAAGCGCGATCGTCACATTCGGCAACGACGCTCGGCGCGCCCTGAGCAACATCCCTGGAGACCAAGCATTCAGCGGTCGCGGGGCGATGGCTCGCGGACATGTTGCGATCGGAGACGAGATATGCCAAACGTGCCCACCCGGAAGCGAACTGAGATCCGGGTTGGCGGCCAAGCGTGCGCCAACGAGCACGCGAGTCTCGGTGCTCCAAAGCGGCGCTGGCCCATCCGACGGGCGTGGCACCGTCGTAGTCGCATGAGTCCAACCGTCTTTCGCGGCCCGCGAGTTCCCTCGGCGCACCGACCATGGGCGATCAGTCGACCGGCCGGAAGCCTGAGCAGACGCTGCGCATCCAGTCGATGCGCCCGTCCCGCTCAGAGAGGTAGACCTGCTGCTCGACGATGAAGCGCCCTTCCGGATTCCTGACGCCGAAGCGGTAGCCGACCCGTTCCCGGTCGGCGAAGGCGTCCGTCTCCAGACTCAGCAACCCCTCGATTTCGTCGTCCTCCTCGAACCACTGCATCAGCACGCCCGTGACGACCGAGCCCGGGTCGCTCGCCTCCCAGCTGCGATGGGGTCAGCCCTTGAAGTCGATCTGCGGATGCAGCAGTGCCGCGATCCTCTCGAAATCCTTCTCGGCGAGCGCCATTGCGAACTCGCGTCCTACCGTTGCTCGCTCAGGCATCCCCCGCATTATGGGGATCCCTCTCGGACGCCGTATCTCACGCGCGATCCCGGCTGGACACATGGGAAAGGACTACTAGGCTTGGCGAGCCGAAAATCTCAACGGAAAGGACGAGTGGGAGAGCGCGCTGTGGCCCAGCCCCGGAGCGCCTGCTCGTCCTGGCGAGGGAGGCACGCGGCCACTTGCTCGGAACGAGTGCTTTCCTGCTCGAGCCGGCGCCGAACGGACGAGCGCAATGGCGACATTGGCGCCGCTCAGAGGGTGGGCCGGCGCCAATGTGGCGGGTGCACAATGCTTTGCATCGAGCAACCCCACGACCGCAGAGGATGCAAATGACAAGAAAAGCCGACTTCAATGCGGAGGAATGGGCCGTTGTCGTCAACGGACCACTCTATGCCGGCATGCGCGTGATCAGCGCGGACCGCGGCGGCACGCTACGCGAGAGCCTCGCAATGGGCCGCGCGTATCAGGCGGCGCGTGAGCAGCATGGCGAGAGCGACCTGCTGGACGAGTTGGTCAAATCGCCGCCTTCAATCGATCCCGACCGGCTGCGCGAGACGCGGGGAGACATCGCTGCGGTCGCATCCGAGCAACTGCGCGAGGCGATCACGATCCTTGAGGCGAAGTCGACGCCAGCGGATGTCGACGCCTACAAGCGGTTCGTGATGACCGTCGCGCAAGCAGTCGCCGGCGCGCACAAGGAGGGCGGCTTTCTCGGTATTGGCGGCAGAGACATCAGCGACGCCGAGAACCAAGCGCTCGACGAAATCTCGTCCGCACTGGGCCCGCCGCCCACAGCCTGAACAACCTCGATCTGGAACCTCAGGCTGCTCAACGCTATGGATTCCCTGCCCGGAGGTCCCAAAGCGCAGCAGCCTTCGCTGTTCGTAGCCGCGCGTCGAGGGGGACGACTGCTTCGCTCAGTCCGATCCCCGCCGAGGTCACGATCGAATTGGCGACAAATGGATGGCCCAACTCGGACTGGTTGAGCCACAGGTCGGAAGCTAAAGCCGCGAAAGTCTGAGAAGAACGGCTGCGGTCCGCCCTGGCCTACCCTCGTCGAACGTCGTTTGCAGGCCCACGCGTGCATTCAGCGCCATGCCTCCAAAACGCCTTCCAACGCGTCTGCCGAGGAGATTGAGGGTCTCCCTCGTCACCGCAGTCGCGGATCCGAGAGGTACTGTGGTGTGCCTCGAATCGGCGCCGGAGGGCTTCGGTGTTTTCAGGCGGCGAGCCGGCGGCGCGCCTTCTGCACGGAAGGCAGGGCGCTCTTTGCGCGCGCGAGCGGACGGGCACGAACGTCCACGGCGCCCGGTTTGGCGGCGATGTCGATCTCCTCGCCGGTAGCGGGGTTGCGACCCTTGCGCTTCTTGGACGCTGGTTTGATCCGGACGGTCATCTGAACAAGCCCACCGATGCGGACCTTCTGGGCGTTGCCGAGCTCCTCGAGCACGACGTCCTCGAGCGCCTGCAGCGCGCGTCTGGCGTCGGCCTTGCTGAGTTCGGCGCGCTCGGCGATGGCAGTGATGAGCTGGGGTTGGGTTAGAGCCGCAGTGTCCTCTCGGCGGATGGCGTGTCGGGTGGGTCGAGAACGGTATCGATATCGGCACGAGGTGAGCGAAGCCAATGGCCGCGCCTGTCAGGACCCGGCTTGGGCTGGTTCCAGCTAGAGGCCGGCCGCGAATAGCCGCGGAAGCCGGAGGCAGACGGGTGCCATGAAGCCTCGTCTTACGCCTCAGCGAAGCATCGTTCGCGGCCTCGCACGTCGCGGCGTCCGGACGTGTGCTTCCAAAACGCTTCATAGACGTCCGCGGCGGCCGGAAAGGGTCAGCACCGTCACTAGCAGAGCTGCCCTGGAACCCCTCCATTAGCAGGAACTTCCTTCTAGCGGAGAGGGCGGGATTCGAACCCGCGAAGGAGGTTTCCCCCCTTACTCGCTTAGCAGGCGAGTGCCTTCAGCCACTCGGCCACCTCTCCGGGCGGCGCCTACGACACGCGCAGGCGCTGGACGGGGCAGTTTAGACCGCGGCCCGAAGGCTTGGCCGGAGGACCTGCGGCCGGCATCTGTGGATCGAAATAGGCCCATAGGGCAATTTCCATCCACAGATCGCGTTCTAGACCGGACGACCAGCCGGCCGGGCCGGGCTTTAGCGTTCTTTGGGCGCCGTGCCGAAAATGTGATCCCAGAACGGCGCGCTGACCCCGTAGCCGCGCTCGTGATTCTGGAAGTGGTGGCGCATGTGCAGCTCCCGGAGTGCCTTGCCGAGCGCCGTCTTGGGCCGGTGGTGATGCACGTGGTAGTGGAGCATGTCGTAGAACAGGTAGCCCGACAGGAAGCCGGCGCCGAACGGCAGGAAGCCGGGGGTGCCGAACACCAGGCTGAACACCCAGAGGAACAGGACGGACAGCGGGATGCTCACCGACGGCGGCATGACCAGGCGCATCGGATCATTCGGGTGATCGTGGTGGACCCCGTGGATGATCCAGTGCAGCCGCGCCCCGATCCCCTTCTCGGGCTCGAAGTGGAAGACGATCCGGTGAAGCCAGTACTCGGTCAGCGTCCAGAACAGGTAGCCGCCGAGGAGCCACAGGACCGTCCAGGCGCCCGCACCATGGACGAAACCCAGGACCACCAGGATGATGATCGCGGGCACGAAGATGATCGGGACCACCGCCGGATGCACGCGGGACATACGATCGAGAAGATCGTTGTCGAACATGCGCGGGGAGGCCTTGAGGACCTCGCTGCGGCTCAGACCGTCCAGATCCTCGGTATGTGGGGCACCGGTCATATGCGTCTTAATTTAACAGGGCATGCCCGGTTCTAACCAGACGCGCTGGTGGGAGGTCCGCCGGGCCCACAATCGCAAGCCAGCCTCCTACCGCTGTCCGCTGTGTGGCGAGATGCTGCCGGCCCTCAGCGAACACATGCTGATGTTCCCCGAGGGCGACCACAGCCGGCGCCGTCATGCGCACACCCGGTGTGTGCTTGAGGCTCGAAAACGGGGCGGCCTGCTTACCCAGAGCGAATGGCAGCGCACGCAACCGCGCCCACCGGGCTGGTGGGCGCGGCTGCGCAGGCGACTGCTCGGGTAACTACACGGCGGCCGGCTCTGCCCCCCGGGCCGGCACCCCGTCTGGGAACCCGAGGGACGGGACATCCGACGGGTACACCTCGTGGCCGTGCTCGGCCGTATCGCCGATCTCCATGTTCTCCTGCGACATCCGCAGGGGAACGAACAGCCCCACCAGCTTGAGCAGGAGGAAGGTGACCACGCCCGACCAGACGATCACCCACAGCCCCGCGAACAGCTGCCATTTAAGCAGCGTGAAGCTGCCGTGCAGGACGCCGTTGGCGCTCCCGAACGGGACCAGGCCGTGCTTGGTCTTCTCGTAGGCCACGGCCATCGCGGCGTCGGCGAACACGCCGGTGAGCAGGCCGCCGGCCAGCCCGGCGAATCCGTGCGTGTAGATCACGCCCAACGTGTCGTCCACGCCCCGGAAGGGACGTAGGCGGCTGATGTAGTTGAGCGCCACGTACACGATGATCGCCGCGATCACTCCGATCGCTATGGCCCCCCAGCCGTTTACGTAGCCCGCGGCTGGCGTGATTGCCACCAAGCCGGTCACCATGCCGTTCACCCCGCCCAGCAGGCTGGGCTTGCGACCGGTCAGGTAGTCACAGGCCACCCAGACCAGGAAGGCCACCGCCGTGCACAGGTTGGTGTTGAGGATGGCCGCCGCCGCTGACATGTTCGACGCGTACGGATCTCCGCCGTTGAACCCGTTCCAGCCGATCCACAGCAGACCCGCCCCGACCGCGACCATGGCCACGTTGTTGGGGGCGTCGATCTCGCGGTCGCGTTGGAGGCGAGGTCCGATGACCCAGGCGGCCACGAACCCGGACACGCCCGCCGAGAGGTGGATCACGTAGCCGCCGGAGAAGTCCAGCGCGCCGTGGTGGCCGAAGAAGCCGCCGCCCCAGATCAGGAAGGCGTTGACCACATACACGAACGTGATCCACAGGGCCACGAAGGGGATCCAGGCCTTGAAGTTGACCCGTCCCAGCACCGACCCCAGCATCAGGATCGGCGTGATCGCCGCGAATACGAACTGGAAGTAGACGAGCGCCGATTTGGGGAAAGCCTGGCTGCCGAGCAGCGGGATGTTGCTCTGTCCCTGCAGCTCGGAGGGACTGAGAACGGCTCCCGGCTTACCGATGAAGTTCCCGAAGAACCCTCCGTGGGCCAGTCCGTGGAACGGGGCGCCGAAGCCCATCTTGAACGCGTACAGCACCCAGATGACCAGGACGACCGCGAAGGCGGCGAACGTGAGCATCATGCTGTTGATCGACCAGCGCTTCTGCATGACGCCGCCGTAGAGCACGACCAGCCCGGGCACGCTCATGAAGCCGACCAGCGTCGCAGCGGTCATCTGCCATGAGGTGTCTCCCGAGTTGAGCCATGAAGGCGCTTCGAGAAGAGGCAATGCAACTCCTTGTGGTTTGTGAACACCACCCATCACGCGGGCGGCGCGGGCACGGGTGTGCCCCGCGGACGGCACAAGGGTTATGGAGCGCCGATCCCGGTCAAATAGCCCTCAGGACAGGGTTCGCCGCCACGGCGCTAGACATCTGGATAAGCCGGTCTCAGATGCAGGGAAAAAGCCCTCAGCCGGGGCTTGGGCTGAACGGGACCGGAAGTCCGGCTTTGCGACATGCGGAGGCCAGGGCGCGCTGGAAGGAGACAAATTCGCGCCCCGCCCGGCCCGGACCGGTACACAGCGTCCGCGCCCCCGCGCCGCACCGGTAGAGCTCTGACCCGCCGATCACCGTGGCGGCGCTCACGTCGACACAGCCGTGCCCTGACACGCGCTGGTGACTGCCCAGCGAGATCACCAGGGCCACGACCAGCGCAGCCAGCAGCACACCGCCGGACCCGAGAAACCAGCGCTCTCGCCGTCCGATCCGCAGCGGGCGGGTCGCCCGCTCCGCGTGCCCCGGCGGCAGGATCAGCATGCGGGCAGTCTAAGACGGCTCTGGGCTCAGAAGAGGCTTGCTGCGCCCGCCGGTAGGACCGCCACCGAGCCTCGGGCGCTGTCGAGTGCCGCCCGCGCCGACCCGCTCAGGGACAGGCGCCCGGGACGTCCCTCGAGTGCCGAGGCCACCAAGATCAGATCCGCCCGCGTCCCGTTCTCGACCATTCGGGCTCCCAGCGAGTCGGCCAGGCGGCTGGCCGCCCGATGGGCCGGCCCCGGACCGTCCGGTGGCGCCACCGCGACGGTGAGGACCGAGGCATCGGCCTCGGCGCGCAAACCGGCCCGGGCCACCGCGACCGCCACCGGCGCCCCCTCCAGCATCCGCTGGGCCGTGTTTCCCGGTTCGGCTCGCCCCGGCGTGGTCCGGTAATCCGATCCGAACACGATCAGCCGGGCTCCCAGCTCGGCGGCCAGCTGCTCGAGGCCTAGGTCGGTGCCCGCGCTGTGGACCACATGCGTGGCCACACTCTGGTCACCCAGCCCCTGAAGCCCGGCCTCCAAGCGGCGCCGGGCGTCGTGCTCGGCCAGCTCTTCACCGCGCGGATCGGTCTCACGGGCGTGGCGCACGTAGGCCAGCGCCAGGGTCGCTCCGCCGGCCGCCAGTGCCCGACCCAAGGCCAGCGCGTCGTCATCGTTGGGCGTGCCGTCGTAGGACACAATGATGTCGGCGGCCATCGGGACTGAATCCTGCGGGACCAAATCAGCCGCGGCATTGGCCCGGCGGACAAGCTTCGGCCCTGTCCTCTGTCCTTGCGGAGTGAGCGACTTCCCCGGCTGACAGGATGAAACGGTGAGGACGGCGCGGGCATGAGGTACTGCTGGCGAGTGGCGCTCCCGCTCGCCTTTCTGCATCTCCACCTCCATGTGCACCTCCACCGCTTCCACGGCCCGTCGCTTGATTACGGCGGGCTGGCCGCGGCGGCGTTCGCCAGCTGGGTGGGACTGCCGGGTCCTGGAGAGCCGCTGCTGATCGCGGCGGGGATCCTGGCTGCCAAGGGCAAGCTCGACCTGACCGAGACCCTGGTTGTCGCGTTCGTGGCCGCGGTGGCCGGGGGCATCGTCGGCTGGCTGCTCGGTCTCAAGGCGGGACGGCGCCTGCTCGAGCGCCCCGGCCCGTTCCTGAAGGCTCGCCACCGGGCGCTGGAGCGCGGCGACCAGGTGTTCGCGCGATACCCCGCGTTCGCCATCCTGATGACGACCAGCTGGATCGCCGGGATCAACCGCGCCCCGACCGGGGTCTACATGCTGTGGAACGCGGTGGGAGCGCTCGTCTGGACCGTGGCCATCGGCGTGGGCGCGTATTTCGCGGGGCCACCGATCGTCGAGCTCGTGGGCGACACCGGCTGGCTCACGGTGATCGGTGTCGGTGGCGTGGTGCTGATGGGGCTGGCGTTCGAGTTCGGGTGGCGCCGCCGCGGTCGGGCCGAAGGAACCCAGCCGGACAGCCGGTAACGGCCTCCGCGAGCAGCCGGGGCTCCGGGGCAGAGACGCAAAACGGCCGCCCCGGGAAGGGCGGCCGTCTCGTTCAGATCAACACTGCGAGCCCCGGGCTCAGCGGCGGTTTCCGCCCCCGCCGAACAGGCTCAGGAAGAACAGGAAGACGTTGAAGATGTCCAGGAAGATGCTGGCCGCGATCGGCACCGGCCCGATCATCATGCGCCCGGTGCGCAGGCGGTTGAAATCGAACACGGTGAACGCGCCGAAGATGACCAGCCCGGCCACGGCGTAGATGACGTTGGCGTGGGGGATGGTCGCGAACGTGGCGATCAGCCCGAATACGATCAGCGCCAGCAGCGCCCAGAACAGCGTCCGGTACCAAGCCGACAGATCACGCCGAATGGCGTAGCCGGCCGAGCCCAGGGCACCCACGAACAGCCCGGTCGCGCCGGCAGCCTGGTAGACGGCCCCCGGGTTGGCCTTGGCGTAGTAGTCCACCACGGGCGCGACGGCCATACCCAGCAACAGGCCCATGGCGAACAGCAGACCCATGGCCAGCTGCTCGCGACCCCGGGCCGCGGCGTAGTTCAGCCCGAACACGCAGCCGAAGGCCAGGAGGAAAAAGACGATTCCAGCTCCACCCGTCATGTTCTTGGCTACGTAGGCGCCCAGGGCCGCGAACCCGCAGGTGAAGGCGACGAGCCCCATGACCTGCCCGAACAGAGTTCGAGTGCTGTCCCTGGAGATGGTCGCCCCGCGGCCAAATCCCAGTTCCTCATATGTCGGCATCAGAGACTCCCTGACTCCTTGTCAAGACGATTGATACACAAACGGTAGACCAAGGATGACCCCAGCACATAAGGAATTTCCATGAACGGTCAACCACCCCTGGGCCTACCCGTGTGAGAACTGGCTACCCGGGAAGCCAATTCATATGAGCACATCAACCAATCAAGTTCCACAGATCACTTTGAGAGACGGCGTCGTCATTCCGCAGCTGGGATTCGGCGTTTTCCAGATTCCGCCCGAGGAGACTGCCGAGGCGGTCAGCCGGGCCCTCGAGACCGGGTATCGCCACATCGACACCGCGGCGGCCTACCAGAACGAGGCCGAAGTGGGCGAGGCGATTCGCAACTCGGGCCTGAAGCGCGACGAAGTGTTCGTCACGACCAAATGCTTCAACGACAGCCAGGGTTACGAGGAGGCGAGGCAGGCCCTCCACAACAGCCTGGAGCGGCTCGGCTTCGACCAGGTAGACCTGTACCTCATCCATTGGCCGGTGCCCTCCCGCGACCGCTACGTGGACACCTGGAAGGCGTTCATCGAGGCTCAGAAGGAGGGTCTCGCCCGGTCGATCGGCGTGTCCAACTTCCAGCCGGACCATCTCCGGCGGCTCCTGGACGAGACCGGGGTCACGCCATCGGTCAACCAGGTCGAGTTGCATCCGCAGCTCCAGCAGTCCGAGCTGCGCCAGGTCCACGCCTCGCTGGGCATCGTCACCGAAGCCTGGAGCCCGCTGGCTCAGGGCGCGGTCCTGGAGAACTCCACGATCACGTCGATCGCCGAGGCCCACGACGTGACCCCGGGTCAGGTGGTGCTCCGCTGGCACCTCCAGCTGGGCAACATCGTGATTCCCAAGTCGGTCACGCCCGAGCGGATCGAGCAGAACTTCGACCTGTTCGACTTCGAGCTCTCAGGCGAGGAGATGCGCCAGATCGAGCAGCTGGATCGCGGTGAGCGGACCGGGCCCGATCCGGACACGTTCGTCAGCCCGTAGCGCTCGTCCTCAGGCTGCGGTGTGCACCACGGGGCGCCCCGCCGCAGGGGCGCCCCTGGCCGCGCCGCCGGCGTTCAGCCCGCGTACAGGGCTGAGCGCCACAGCGTGATCAGGGCCGACAGAGCGGCCGACTCGTCGGGGAGGTTCGGCTCGACGCCCATCCCGGAGATGTAGAGGCACTGAACGGTGCTCCAGATCAGCGTGGCCGCGATCACCTGACTGTCGATCGCGTGGCAGGCGAGTCCGGCCTGTTTCTCCCGGTCGAGCTCCTCCGCCACGGCCTGCGTGAACCGGTCGATCACGCTGATCCACAGGTCCCGCAGCTGGTCGGTGGAGTTCCAGTGCTCGTGGATCGCCCGCAGCGCGGGACGGTGGCGCTGCCACAGCGAGACCGCGGCGGTCAGGCTCTCGCGTAGCGCCTCCTCGGGGTGCACCGACTCGTGGCGCTGCACGAACGGCTGAACCACCTGGAAGATCTCGTCGCTGACCCGGGCCAGCAGACCGCCCAGGACAGCGAATTTGGAGCTGAAATAGAAGTAGAACGTGGCCCGGGAGATTCCGGCGGCCGAGATGATCTGCGCCACGCTCAGGTCCTGCAGCGACTCATCGGCGAGCAGCCGCTCGGTGGCGTCGAAGATGGCCACCTCGGTGTCGGTCGTGCCCTCGTGGCCGCGCGGCCGATCCCCCGTGCGGACAGCGGTCAGCCCGGGCGAGCCTTTGCTCGTAGCCGGATCCGCCCCCTTCCAGTGGACCCCTGCGTTCACGTAAGCCGAGTATAAGTGCAGTCGGGGCGTTTTCGCGCCTGTCGCGCCGGGGGTTATGCTCCGCCCGTGGGCCCGCTGGCGGGGATCCGGGTGCTGGAGGTCGGCGGGATCGGGCCGAACCCGTTCGCCGGAATGTTGCTGGCCGACATGGGGGCGGAGGTCCTGCGGATCGACCGGCCGGGTGGTCAGCTCGGGCTCGAGCCCGGAGTGGATCCGACGCTGCGCAGCCGGCAGACCATCTCGCTTGACCTGAAGTCCGCGGCCGGGCGAGAGGCGGTCTACACCCTGGCCCAGCGCGCCGATGCGCTGATCGAGGGGTTCCGGCCCGGCGCGATGGAGCGACTGGGGCTGGGGCCGGCCGACCTGCACGCCCGCAATCCGCGCCTCGTCTACGGCCGCATGACGGGGTACGGCCAGCTCGGGCCGATGGCCGGCGTAGCCGGACACGACATCAACTACATCGGTCTCGCCGGCGCGCTCGGGGCCACGCGGCGACGGGGCGAGCGGCCGATGTTCGCCCTGAACCTGGTGGGCGACTACGGCGGCGGGGCCATGTTCCTGGCCTTTGGCGTGGTCTGCGCCCTGCTGGAGACTCGGAGCTCCGGACAGGGGCAGGTGATCGACGCGGCGATGGTGGATGGCGCCGCGCTCCTGACCGCCCTGGTGCACGGCCTGCACGCGGCCGGGGGCTGGAATCAGGAACCGGGGACCAACCTGCTCGACTCCGGCGCCCACTTCTACGAGGTGTACGCCACGGCGGACGGTGGTCACATGGCCGTCGGCGCGCTGGAACCCCAGTTCTACGCGCGTCTGCTCGAGCTGCTTCAGATCCCGGCGGAGGAGATGCCGCAGTTCGATCGCGACCGGTGGCCGGAGTTCAAGCAGCGTCTCGGGGAAATCTTCGCCTCCCGGACGACCGCCGTGTGGGCGGAGCTGTTCGAGTCAGAGGAAGCCTGCGTCACCGCCGTGCGCGGGCCGTTCGATGCCGGCCGGCATCCCCACCTGGCCGCCCGGAACACGTTCATCGAACTGGATGGCGTGGAGCAGCCCGGGGCGGCGCCGCGGTTCAGCCGCACCTCGGCCGAGGCCACCCCGGCCCAGCGGGACCCCGACACGGCGCTCGGGCGGTGGAACCTCGCGCCGGAAGAGCGCGAGCTTCTCGCGGCGGCGATGTCAGTCTGAGGTCTGGAGGCCGGCGAGGGCCTCTTCACGAGTGGGTGCCGTCTTGATGTGATGCTCGACCCCGGCCAGTCGCAGCGCCGCGTTGGCCGCCGATACGGGCGGGATCACCAGGACAAGATCCTGGCCCCGGACGCGCAGATCCTCCCGCAGCCGGTAGATCAGCTGGATGCCCGCGCTGTCCAGGTAGGTGATCGGTGAGAGGTCGAGCACCAGCGCCAGAGCGTGGTTGGGCACCCCCTGGGTGAGGGCGTCCCGGATCGTCGCGACATTCGACAGGTCGATCTCGCCCGTGATCTTGGCCACGGTCGTCGAGTCCTGCGTGTCGAACTCGAGGTCGGCCAGCTTCACGAGTTCAGCTGCCGGGTCATCGTGATCTGGGTGCCGCCCTGTTCTGCCTCGCGGACCTCGACGCTGTCCATCGCCGCGTCCATGATCCGCAGCCCGCGCCCCCGATCAACGCCGCGGGGCTGGCGCCAGCTGCCCCGGTCGGTGACCGTGATGGTGATCAGGCCGTCCTGCTCGCTGGCCACGAAGCTGAATTGCGCCGGGGCGGGGGAGTAGGCGTGCTCCACCGCGTTGGCGCACGCCTCGTTGGCGGCCAGGGTGATCTCCGTGATCTCCTCGCCGCTGGCTCCGCGCATGCGCAGCCAGCGCCGGATGTTGCGCCGGATCTCGGCCAGCTCAGAGGGTCGCGCGGCCGGGAACAGCTCGAGCACCTCGGGGATCTCGGTGTTCTGCAGGGCCACCACGGCCATGTCGTCCTTGAGGCCCTCCAGAGGCACCAGCTCCACGGCCAGCTGGCACGCCTCCTCGGCTGTCCGAGCGGGCGCGATTGTCTTCAGCAGGACCTCGATGCTGTCGGTGAGCGGCACCCCGGATCGCTCGACCAGCCCGTCGGTGTACATGACCAGCGTCTCCCCGTGGTCGAGCTGGGTCTCCAGCTCGGGCCGGTGCCCGAAGGACATGGCCCCGAGCGGTGTCGTGGGCTCGATGTCCACCAGCCGGGCGCCGCCCGCGGATATCACAGCCGGAGGCAGGTGGCCGGCGGTGGCCAGCGTCAGCTGTCCGGTCTCGGGGTCGAGCACGCCGTAGGCGGCGGTGGCCATGGCGAAGTCAGGCATCGCCTGCAGGAAGCGGTCGAGCAACTCCAGCGTCCGGCCGGGGGGGTGGCCGGCGATCGCGTAGGCGTGTAGCGCGGTGCGCAGCTGGCCCATCAGGGCCGCTGCGGCCAGGCCGTGGCCCACGACGTCCCCGATGGCGATGCCGAGATGGCCGCCGGGCAATTCGAACAGGTCATACCAGTCACCCCCGACCTCGTCGGTGGCCGGGAGGTACCGGGCCGCCGCTCCGATCCCCAGGACGTCGGCCAGTTTCTTGGGCAGCAGGCTGCGCTGAAGGAGCATCGCGCTGCGGTGTTCCTGCTCCAGAGCGGAGTACAGACGAGCGCGCTCGATCCCAGGGGCCGCCCGCGCGGCCGCCACCTGAAGCAACGCCAGATCCTGCTGGCCGAACGTGCGGGAGGTCTTCGAGCCTACGTGGAGGACCCCGATCAGATCGCCTTCGACGATCAGCGGCACACCCAGGAGTGACTGGATGCCCTTCTGGCGGAGGATCGGGTTGAGGATGTCGGCGTGATCGACATCAGCGATGAAGATGGCCACCCGCTCCTGCGCGATGCGCCCGGCGAATCCCTGCCCGATGGGGATGCGAACCCCGGCGTCCACCTCCTCCTCCACACCCTTGGCGGCGCGAGCGACCAGCTGCTGGTTCTCGTCGTCGAGCAGGAGGATGGCCACCGTGTCCACCTGCAGTGCCTCCTGCACCCGGTTGAGTAGCTCGTCGAGGAATTCCTCCAGCCCGAGCTCGGACAGGGAGGGGTCGCTCAGGCGGTAGAGCAGGCGAACCTGGGTGGCCGGAGCTATCTCCGGGCCGACTGGAGACAGGACGACCTGCCCGAGCCCTTTCGGGGGGCGGGGATATATCGGGGTCCAGGGCTCCGGGGGCATGTTTCGCCAGGGCCATTGTGCCCCGGATGCCCTCTTACGCAACACGCCGTTGCATAGAGTGCGTACCATGCACGCTTCTTCCCGGCCGTCGAGCGGCGCGCCCGAGGTCATCGGAGTGGTCGGAGCCGGCACGATGGGAGCTGGGATCGCCCAGCTGGCCGCCCAGGCCGGGGCCCGCACGCTGCTCTATGACGCGCTACCCGAAGGGCTGACCGCGGGCATCCAGAAGATCGAGGCCGGGCTCGACCACCTGGTGAAACGAGGGCGGCTGACGGGCGATCAGGCCAGGGGCATCCGAGGCCGGGTTGAACCGATCTCTGAGCCGGGTGGGATGGCCCCGTGCGGGATCGTGATCGAGGCGGCCCCAGAGCGCATCGAGCTCAAGCTCGAGCTGTTCGCCCGGCTGGCGGCAGCGGTCGGGCCTGAGTGCGTGCTGGCCACCAACACCTCCTCACTGTCGGTCACCGAGATCGCTGCGGGGACCCCGGAGCCCGGACGGGTGGTCGGGCTGCACTTCTTCAATCCGGCGCCGGTGATGCGGCTGGTGGAGGTGGTGGCCGGCGCCCAGTCGACCCCGAAGGCACTTCGAGCCGCGCGGGCGGTGGGGGAGGCGATGGGCAAGCGGGTGATCGAGGCGGCCGACGTGGCGGGGTTCCTGGTCAACCGCTGCAACCGCCCGTTCTCGCTGACCTCGCTGCGCCTGCTCACGGAGCGGGTGGCCGGGGCGGAGCAGATCGACCGGATCGTCCGGATGGAGGGCGGGTTTCGGATGGGCCCGTTCGAGCTCCAGGACCTGGTCGGGCTTGACACCAATCACGCGGTGGCCGAGGCCTTTCAGCGTCAGAGCTACGGCGAGCCTCGGTATCAGCCCTCGCCGCTGCAGGCCCGGATGGTGGCGGCCGGCCGGCTCGGCCGCAAAACCGGCCACGGCTGGTACTCCTACGAGGCGGGGACCCGGCCGGGTCAGTACCGGCCGGAGGACCCGGGACCTCTGGAGACGGGCGGCGGGTTCGGGCGGGTGGTTCTCGTCACCGGCGACTTGCCGGTCGCCGGTGAGCTCGCCGAGGCGGCTCAGCAGGCCGGGTTCGAGGTCCGGCGCG
>DASZNA010000108.1:0-4922 GCA_035551655.1 Solirubrobacteraceae bacterium | reverse complement strand
CGGCATAGACCACGTCGCAGCCGCTTCGCCAGTGCTCGAGCATCTGCAGGATCAACTCCGGCGGATCCTGCAGGTCGGCGTCGAGCATCACCACGGCATCGCCGACGGCGTGGTCCAGCCCCGCCGTCAGCGCCAGCTGATGGCCGAAGTTGCGTGACAGGATGACCACGCGGACGCGAGGATCGGTGGCCGCCAGTTGCTCTAGCACCTCCAGGCTGCCGTCGCTCGACCCGTCGTCGACCAACACCAGCTCGAACGAGATGCCCTCCAGAGCGCTGCACACGCGCTGGTAGAACGCCTCGATCAGCGCCACCTCGTTGTAGACCGGCGCCACCACGCTGAGCAGCTTGAGCGGACGCTCGTCCACCACGTCCATCAGCTGCGTCTGCGCGTCCACCGGTCTAGGGGACGACCGGGATGCCCAGGAACGTGTCGCTCGTGGGCAGGTACGAGAGCATCGTGGTGAACAGCAACACGCCGGAGATGATCAGCGCCCACTTCCACAGGCGGCGGTCGGTGGACAGCGCGGTCACCGGGAGCAGCCAGGCCACGTACCAGGGCAGGACGGCGCTCGCGGTGACCAGCATGGCCAAGGTCGCCCAGCCGAGCCCGTCGACCCAGTCCATCTCGCCGCGCCAGACGCGGCGCAGCAGCCTCACGAACACGGCGATGAACACCAGTCCGAGCACGATCCCCACCACCTGACCGGCCACCGGGCTGCGCGTGACTGAGTTGACGAAGCCCGGAAGGCTGTGCCAGTCACCCTCGGTCTGAACCAGATGGAGCGTGGGGAGGAGGTTGAAGATTCCCAGGCCGAACAGCGCGAAAGACAACGAGGCGATGCCGGCAGCGGTGATCGCCGCCCCCAGCAATAGCTTGCGCCGGCGCGATCCCGCGCCGAGCTCGGGCCCGGCGGCTAGGGCGAAGGGCAGGGTGAGGCCGGCGGTCAGCTTGACCGCTGTGGCCAGCATGATCGAGGCCCCGCTCAGCCGTTGTCGGTGAGCCAGCACCGCCCAGATGGCCGCCGTGCTCAGCACCAGCATGATCAGGTCGTTGTGGCCGCCGCCCACGCCGTAGAGCACGACCAGCGGGTTTAGCCCGAACAGCGCCACCCCCCGCGTGGGATCCAGCCCGCGCAGCCGCGAGGCGTGCCAGATGATCGCCACCGTGCCCAGGCACGACACGGCCGCCAGCGCCTTGAACCAGAACAGACTGGTGGCGATCGTGGCCCCGGCCCAGAGACCGCTCAGGGAAGTGAACAGCGGGCCGTAGACGGTGGGCGTGGTGATCCACTTGGCTCCTATGTAGTAATAGAGCGGATCCATCTGCATGACGGTGGCCCCGCGCATGTAGGGATTGACCCCGTAGGTCAGCCATTCCCGCGCGTACCCCTGGTAGGAGAAGATGTCGGTGGAGAACAGGGGCGGCCCGAGCAGAAGCAGCGCGTTGAGCGCGGCGATGGCGATCAGGACCGAGCGGATCGACAGCCGGTCCGAGACTCTGACCACCGTCACGTAACACACGAACACCATGGTCAGGCTGGCCAGAAGCGCGCCCAACGGAAGGTGCAATCCGAGCTGGCCGAACGGTCCCTCCATCGACGGGTCCAGGGCGATCTCGGGCAGCACCGCCTTGGTGCGAGCCGCGGATACCGAGATCAGCACGCCGAGCAGCACGGTTCCCACCAGTGCGAGCTGGCCCATCCGTGAGGTCCCCGCCCGCGCCGACGGGCGAATGGAGGCGCGAGGCTCGAATGCGGTCCGCCGGGCGGTGGCTCCGAGCGGGCCGTTAATACTCATCGAGGAAAGGATGCCCTGTTCACTGTCTGGGGCCATTCGTTAGTGATTATGGTCTGGTTAGCGGGCGCTGCTGGCGGCCGAGCGCAGCCGCGGAACGGCCCACATGGCTTCCAGCGCGATGCGGGTTGACATCTTGCTGGTACCGACAGTCCGATCACTGAAGACTATCGGGACCTCTGTGACGCGAAAACCGCTTTGGATCGCCCGGTAGGTCACCTCGATCTGGAAGACGTAGCCCTCGGCCCGGACGCTGGGCAGGTCGATCGACTCGAGCACCCGCCGGTGAATGCACTTGAAGCCGCCGGTCAGGTCGCGCACCTGGACCCCGAGGATCGTCCGGGCGTACAGCCCGCCGCCCCGGCTGATCAGCCGGCGCAGGAGACCCCAGTTGCGGGTCCCGCCCCCCTTCACGTACCGCGAGCCCAGCACCAGGTCGGCGTGCTCAGCGGCGGCCAGGAGGTCCTTGAGGTAACCGGGGTGGTGGGAGAAGTCAGCGTCCATTTGCATGACCAGTTCGGCGCCGGCCTGCAGGGCGTAGCCGAACCCGGCCACGTAAGCCTGGCCCAGCCCCTCCTTGCCCGGCCGGTGCAGAACCTCGACCGCGCCCAGCTCAGCCGCCAGGGCGTCGGCCAGCTCGCCGGTCCCGTCGGGCGAGTTGTCATCGACCACGAGGATGCTGTGCTCGCCCGGAGCCACCTGCTCCAGCTCGGCCGCGGCCGAGCGAACTATCGGCCCGACGTTCTCAGCTTCGTTATAGGTCGGGATGACCAGCCAGATGCGTGACGGCATATCGCGCCGCCAGCGTATAGGGCGCCCCGGAGTGAGGCCTTAACGGCGCACGTACGCGACCCGGCCCCAACTGGGCTCGGGGGCCAACTCGATCGGCTCGCCGCCGCGATCGGGTTGGATATAGACGAACGAGCTGGCGTCGACGTCGAACAGGACGTCCAGCTCGCCCTCCTTGACCCGCTGGTCGAGCCAGGCGCTGCGGAAGATCAGCCGACGGAGCCAGTGCACCAGGGAGCGATCGGATGGCCCGACCAGCTCCGGCCAGCAGTCGTTGACGTGCTCGCCCAGCGCGGAGGCGGGATCGGTCACCTCGCCGTTGACCACCAAGTTGATCAGGTCCTCGGCCTCGTCCTCCTCGACCGTCCCGTCGATGAACCCGAGCCGCCGGGCCGCCTGCTCGCAGCGCTCCTGGAAGTCGCGCTCGTTGAAGGTGAAACGGAGGTCCCCGTACTCCAGGACGAAGTCATCTCCCGAGCTGTAGTTGCCGCGGCGGTACATGCGCGTCGGCATCTTATTTGGGAATCCTCCGCCCCCGCAGTGGTTGAACGTGATGTTGCAGGTCCGGCCGGAAAATGCGGGTTTCGAGCCCGTGGGAGGGGTGAATCGCCGTCCCCGGCGCCCTCCAAGCCGTATGTCCGAGCCCACGCCGACCGTGCTGATCGTGGAGGACGACCCGATCTCCCGGAGCTTCCTGCACGACAACCTGGTGGCCGATGGTTTTTCGGTCCTGCAGGCCGGGACCGTCGCCGCCGCCCGCCGTCTCCTGTCCGATGCCTACATCGACCTGGCCGTGCTCGACCTGGGGCTGCCCGACGAGGATGGCCTGTCGCTGCTGAGCGCCGTCAGGCGCGGCGAGCGGGTCGTGGCTCGGGTGGATCCAGACCTGCCGCTGCTCGTCCTGTCGGGCCGGGGGAGCGAGACCGATCGCCTGCGGGGCTTCCGGCTCGGGGCCGATGATTACCTGTCCAAGCCCTTCAGCTATGCGGAATTGCAGGCCCGGATCCGAGCCCTGCTGGCCCGCTCCGGACGCCGGGCCCGGGGCTCCCGCATCCGGATCGGCCCGCTGGAGATCAACACCGGCTCCCACCAGGTCTGGCTCGACGGCGGCCGGGTGGAGCTGTCGGGCAAGGAGTACAGCCTGCTCGTCGCCCTGGCCTCCGACCCGATGCGAGTACATACACGCGAGGAGCTCCTGTCCGACGTATGGGGCTTTCCTCAGCTGTGTCCGACCCGGACCCTGGACACTCACGCCTGCCGGCTACGCCACAAGCTGAGCCGGGACGGCGCGCGGTTCGTGGTCAACGTGTGGGGGGTGGGCTACCGGCTGATCGACGGCAACCCATCGTGAGTGGATGGCTGTGGACTGGCTGGGCGGGCGCCGCCGGGGGGACTGTCTGCGCGGCGGTGGGCTGGTGGCACCACCGCCGCGGCGCCGCGCGGGTCGCGCGGGCTGCCCATGAGCTACGCGGCTCGCTGGGAGCCCTCCGACTCGGGCTTGACCTGGCGCTGGCCCAGGGTGGACTGTCGCCGGAGCGGCTGGCAGCGCTCGATCTGCAACTGACCCGTGCCGCCGCGGCTCTGGAGGGACTGACCGGACCGGCCCGACCCGCCTGCCGCGCTCCGGTGGCGGTGGGACAGCTCTTGACCGAGACGGTGACCTCGCTTGAGCCGCTGGCCACCCGACGGGGATCCGCGGTACACCTGCGCCAGGTACCCGACGCGATCGTGTTCGGGAATCGCGGAAGCCTGGCCCAGGCCGTGGGCAACCTGATCGCCAACGCGATCGAGCACGGCGGCTCGAGTATCGAAGTCGCCGTCGGGGTGGGGGAGGCCGTGGTCGGTGTCGAGGTGTGCGACGACGGGGCCGGCCTGGCCCCCCACGGTCGGGCTGGACGTCTCCGCCGGATGGCCCGCTGGCCCGTGACCAGCCGGCACGGGCATGGCCTCTCGGTGGCCGCCGATGTCGCGACGGCCCACGGCGGAAGGCTCCTCAGCGCCCCGGGCGGGCGTGGGGCGCGCATGGTCCTGGAACTCCCGAGGCACCACCCGGCGCGGGTCGCTTCGGCTCGCGCCAGCTAGCCCGGGGCTCATACATAGGGGGCGGACGGATTCCTGCCCTCGCTGCAAGGCGTCCTGCAGTCCGTGCTCCTGCAACGGGGCCTGCGGCGTAACCGGGGATTCGGCCTGCCGGCCGAATCCCCGAAACCCCCCGTTCCACCTGCGATTTCCCCGGGCGGGTGGCTTGAGGACGCCCTAGTGGGAGATCTGATGCGAGTTAGGTTGCAAAGTGGGAGATAGTGGGTTACAGTCCGCCCCGCATGCAGGAACCCGGGT
>DASZNA010000107.1:0-13997 GCA_035551655.1 Solirubrobacteraceae bacterium | reverse complement strand
GATGCCATTGTCGGGGGCGCCCGGGTGCTGATCCATGACGATCTCCTGGCCACCGGGGGCACGGCTGCGGCCCTGGCCGACCTGGTCACCAAGCTCGGGGGCGAGATTGTGGCCTGCGCGTTCCTCGTCGAGCTGAACTTCCTGGGCGGGCGAGAGCGTCTGGCGCCCCACCCGGTGCATTCCCTGATCAACTACGACGCCTGAGGCCGACACGGGTTGCCCAGCGTCAGCCGCCGCCTGACGATCGAGGCTCCGCCCGACCGCCTCTGGGAGCTCGTTTCCGATCCTCATCACCTGCCGCGCTGGTGGCCGGCCGTGGAGCGGATGGAGGGCGTCGAGGAGGGGCGCTTCACCCAGGTCCTGTTCACGCGTAAGGGGCGCCCGGTCCGGATCGACTACCGGGTGGTGACCCAGGAGCCTCCCCACCGGCAGGTCTGGGAGCAGGACCTGGCCGGCACGCCGTTCGAGCGGGTGCTCAGCGGGTCGGTGATCGAGGTGCTGGTCGACCCGGTGCCCGACGGAGCCGAGGTGACAATCAGTCAGCGCCAGCAGCTTCGGGGCTATTCACGTACCGGAGGCTGGATGCTGCGCCGGGCCACCCGGCGCAAGCTGGATCAGGCACTGGAGGGGCTGGCGGCGATCGCCTGAGCTGGTCGTGCCGGCCCGCGGACCCGGGTGGGGTGGGAGCCCCGACGGCCTACAGGCTGAAAGCGCCCTCGAGCACGACCGGCCCAGGGGTCTTGGGCTTCGACTGGGTCTCCAGGGTGACCAGCATGTGCTTGTAGTGGGCGGCATTGGCCGGCAGGGCACCCTCGGTCTCGAGCCGGCCACTGCTGCCCACCCGGGCGTTCACGAACCCGACCAGGTGGCTATCGCTGCCCGAGTTGGAGAGCCAGACCGCATAGGCGTTGCGCTTGGTGTTGGCGGGCACCTTCTGGGCCACGAGCAGAATGCCCAGCGTCGTGCCCTGGCGGACCACCTGAACCACGCCGGCGCGGCCCTTGGCTCCCGAGGGCGAATTTAGGTTGACCTGGTTGAGGAACTTGGCTTTGGTCGCCGTGGTCGACGTTCCGGTGGTGGACGTGCCGGTCGTGGACGCCGCCGCGGGAGTGGTCGCGCCTGTGGCCGCCACGTGGTGGGGCTTTGAGGAGCCGCCCACGACGAAAACCAGGATCACCACGATCGCGGCGATGATCACCGCCGCCCCGGCACCGAGCAGGATGGCGCCGCCGCGTCGAGACGAGCCACCCAGGCCTCCGGAGCCGGCAGAGGAGCTGCGACCCCCGCCGGATCGTGCGGTCCGGCTCGTCTCTGAAGCCGGGTCGCTCGGGCCGGCCGCCGCTCGGGTGGGGACGGCGGGCTCGCTCCTCCGGCTGCGGCGGGAGGACCGCGCGGCGGGGCCCTGCGGGCTCTCAGGCTCGGGGGCGTCCTCGAAGGCTCCGGCGGCGGTGGCTCCGGCTCGCCGGGCGCCCGGCGCCGGAATCGCCGGCAGGCCGGCGGTGGCCAAACCCCCCACCTCGGAGGCGACGATGCGCAACCAGGCTCGCTGAGCCGGGTCCTCGGCAATCCCGTCCTGGACCTGATCGGCCACCCGGGTCGGCAGCTGCCCCAGGAGGTAGTCGGTCAGGAGCGCTCGCTGGGGGTCCGGGATGGAGTTGTCCGGTCCGAGCGCGTCGAATGCATCGAGCGCCCGCTGGCGCACCCCCGCCCGGTCGATGGACAGCATCGCCGCGATGTCGTCGTACCGGCGCCCTTGCTGCAGAACGAGCTGGATGACGGCCCGCTGATCGGCAGGAAGGCTGTCTAAAGAGGCCATGGGTGCGGCAAGAGTAGACCAGCTGGGTAAGAGTTTCCGCCGTGTCGCTAGGGTCTCGGCCGTGGATATCGAGCTGCCCTACAGGCCGAGGACCGGCTTCGACGGCCTGTTCGGCCTCGAGATCACGGAGCTGAGTGAGCACCTCGCGGTGGGACAGCTGACCGTGCGCGACGAGCTCAAGCAGCCGTTCGGACTGGTGCACGGCGGCGTCTACGCGGGCATGGCGGAAACCCTGGCCTCGCTGGCCACCGGCGTGGCGGTGGAGCGGGACGGCCGCGTGGCCATGGGCCTGTCCAACCAGACGAGCTTCCTGCGAGCGATCACTGAGGGCACCGTCCACGGTCGGGCGCTGCGCAAGCACGCCGGCCGCACCACCTGGGTGTGGGAGGTGGAGATCACCGATGGCGCCGGACGCCTGTGCGCGCTGACCCGGATGACGGTGGCCGTGCGCGAGCCTCGAACGGGCGGCTGAGCCAGTCGCTCAGTTAACGGCGCGAAGCTGCCGGCGGCGCGCCACCGGGTCCGGCGGAGGGTCGCCCGAGCCCTGGGCGGCCGCCGCCAGCTCCTCGATCGCCGCTCTCAGCTCATCGGCCAGGCTCTCGATATCGGACAGCGCGTCGTAATCGCCGTTCAGTCCGAAGTTCATCGTCCCGTTGTAGCTCATGATCGCGATGCCCAGGGCGGTGTTCTGGGCCAGCGGCACCATCGGGTAGAGCGCCTGCAGTTCGCGCCCCAGTACGTACAGGGGCAGTTGCGGGCCAGGTACGTTCGTGACCACCAGGTTGAACAGCCTCTGGCGGGCCTGGAGCCGAGCCGCCTGAGCCATGATTGTGGGCGGCGCGAAGCCGGTGAGCCCGGTCAGGACCTGAGCCCCGACCGCCTGGCCGGAGTCCTTGATCCCGGCCATCGCGCCGCTGATCTCGGTCAGACGTTCGGCCGGATCCTCGAGCCCGACGGGCAGGGGAGCCCACATGGCCGCCACCCGGTTTCCCAGGGCACCGCGCTCGGCATCGGCCCGCACCGACACGGGCACCATCGCCTTGAGCACCACATCTTCAGTCGGCTGGCTATGCAGGCGCATGTATCGGCCGAGGGCTCCGGCCACCACAGCCAGCACCACGTCGTTGACGGTCCCGCCCAGGGAGTTCTTGATCGCCTTGAACTCGCTCAGATCCGCCTGCACCCAGGTGAAGCGCCGATGCGGACCAATGCTCACGTTGAACGGGCTGGGTGGGGCCGGCTGCAGACCGGCCCAGGTCATCGCTCCCAGGCCGGCCAGCGCCTGACCGAGCTTCCCGGCCACTTGGCGGGGTCCACGAACCGCGCGACGCACCCCGCGCAGGACCTCGGCGGGTACCGTGGCCCGTTCCACGAGCGCGTCGGCGAGCAGCTGGGCATCAGGCGGCAACGGCCGGGGGATCCAGGGTGAGCTCGGGGGAGCCACCGGCGCCGGGTCGGGAGCGGTGTCGAACATCACGCTGGCGATGTCGACGCCGGAGACGCCGTCGACCAGCGAGTGGTGGGTCTTGGACAGAAGCGCGAACCGGTCACCGGCCAGGCCTTCGACCAGCCACAGCTCCCACAGGGGGCGGCTGCGATCCAGCGCCTGCGAGAACACCCGCCCGGCGAGCCGCTCGAGCTGCCGCTCGTCGCCCGGCCGGGGGAGAGCCGTGTGGCGGACGTGATAGGTGATCTGGAAATGCGGATCGTCGACCCAGACCGGTCGTCCCTGCGAGAAGGGGACGAACGCCAGACGCTGGCGGTAGCGCGGCACCAGGTGCAGCCGCGTATCGATCTCTTCGACGAAATCCCGGTAGGCCGGAGCCTCCCCCGCGAAAATCGCGCACGCGCCCACGTGCATGTGGGTGGCATCGCGCTCGAGGTGCAGAAACGAGCTGTCGAGGCCACTCAAGCGGTCACGATTCGCCATGGCCGGATTCTTGCAGCCCACGCAACCGCGCAAGACGGCCGCGACGCCTCCGGACCGATGGGTGAGGCAGGTCACATAGGGCGCATTGGCCGACCTGCTTTACTGCGCAGCCGTCGTATTCGACCTGCCGAATCGTCCCTGCCCGGTGCAGAGGCGAGCGGGGGACCCATTGCCGGGGCCCTCCTGGCTGGGGCGAATCGGTCAACCGGCTCAGCCGGTCGTGACCGTAGCGACGCAGAACCCTCGGCATCTCAGGCCGCCGGGTTCTCGTCGCGAGCCCGTCAGCTAACCCCGTAGGCGCGCGGTCGCAAACCAACAAAGGAGGCCCTCAGAAATGAGGACCAAGGTGAATTTGCGCGCGCTGCACGTGGGCGCTGGAGCTTTGGCGCTGGCTGTGCCCGGCGCCGCTGTCGCGCTCGAGTCCGGGGCCGCCCAGGCCCTGGGTGCCACCGCCGGACCCGCTCTGCACACGAGCGTGTCCCGGCACTCGCTGCGCTACGACCATGACCTCACCGTCAACGGAACGGCGCCTTCAGGCGACACCGGGCGCAAGGTGCAATTGCAGTTCCTGGCTGGCGGTCACAGCTCATGGCGGGGACTGCAGGAGACCACCGTCCGCTCTGATAACCGCTTCTCCTTCCGGGTGCGCCTGGCGCGATCCGGCCGGTTGCGGGCAGTGAGCGTGCCGGCGAGCGCCACTAGCTCGACCCCGGTGGCTCAGGCCGCAGCCACCCCTCCCTCGCCGAGCGATCCCCAGCGCGTCGGGGTGATGGCTTCACTCCAGGTGCCCCGCCGCTCCCGAGTCTCCCAGACCGGCCACCGCATCTCCCTGCGCGGCCGCCTGCTGCCCACACAGGGTGGGCTCACCGTGCGTCTGCTCGGCCGGTCGGCCCGGAGCTGGCGGACGCTGGCCCGGGCTCGCACGGGGCGCCGGGGCGGGTTCGTCCTGCGGTACGCCGTGCGCGGCACCGGTACCCGGCTGCTGCGAGTCAACTTCCGGGGTGACGCCAGCAATCGCGGCAACTGGGTGCGCGCCGGCTCGGTCACCGGACTCGTGCCGCGAGTGGCCTCCTGGTACAACGACGGCGGCAACACGGCCTGTGGCTTCCATGCCCGGTTCGGGGTGGCCAACCGCACGCTGCCCTGCGGCACGAAGGTCACGGTGGCCTACCACGGCCGCTCCGTGCTGGCCACCGTGGACGATCGCGGCCCCTACGTGGGCGGCCGCGACTATGACCTCAACCAGAACACGGCCGGCGCGCTGGGCATGTACGGCGTCGCCACGGTCCTGACCTCCCGCTAGAAGCGCTTCATCGGGGCGGGTGACTTTGAGTTCACCCGCCCCGCCCGGCGGGGCGCCGGTCTGTCCGGTGGGACGCCGACGCGTTGGAACCCACCCACCACCATTCACGGCTAGCGACAGCCGCCGAGGTTCGCCAGCACCCGCGGCTGACACTCCGGGTAGATGTTGGGGAGCCGAAGAGTTCAAGCGTCGCGCCGGCTGGGACTCCCGCTCGCCGCTAGCGTCAGGGCAGCCCGGGCGGTGGAAAGGGTTGGCTGAGCGGTCGTGGAGCCGCGGCTCCTCGGCCTGCCAGCGCAGCGGTGACAAGGTCGCCCGGCAAAGTGTGCGGCCAGGTCGGGACACATCAGGTTCAGGGGGCGCTGAACGCGGGTAAACGCATCCCTGCAGGGTTGCGGGGGCCATTTAGGGGGGAAACCGCCGCGTGGCACCAGGCGCGGCGGACTCCCAGCCAGCGTCAATTCGAGTGTGCGGTTAACCACTGACCCCACACCGCACCTTTTCCCGTGTCGGCATGTGCTCTTGGCCCGCATCCTTTGCGGCGGCCATGGAAGGCCCTCGGACCGGAGGTGATCTCGGCAAAATGGGTCACCCCTTGCCCATTGGCTGGATCGTGAGGGTGCAGGCTTGCGGGACCGAGCCTGCAACCCTCCCTCCGCCTGTCCGCGGAGCCGAAGTCGCACTTCGGCTCAACGGGTGGGATTAGACGATGAACTGGTGGCGGTCGAGGAGATCGCCGAGGCGTGCAAGGTCTCGAAGCAAACGGTTCGGACCTGGATCGACCGGCGCCAGCTCAAGTCCGTCCGGCTCGGGACGCCCCGAGTTCGGGTCAAGGCTGCGACTTCCAGGCTTTCGTGGACGCCGGCCTGCCCGAAGCTCCGCCCCCGCGAGCCGACCAAGGAGGAAGTCGAAGCGTGGACCGGGTTCGGGCTGGCGATGGCCCGGCCGAGCGCGAAGCTCAAGCAGAAGCGCAGCCGCGGGATCTCATACAGGTGCTGCACGGTCTCTCCAACCCGACCGCCGAGCTTGTACCGGTTGATGAAGGCCCAGACCCGCCCGACGGCGCCTGAAGCGCCGGATCGCCCCTGACGGCCGTAGGGGGGACGGCCGCCAGGGACGCTTTCGACGCCGACTCCCTCATCGGGGGTAGGGCAGGCGTCGCCATCGAGATCCGGACGTAGCCCCGCTCACCGGGGAAAGACGGGCTAGTGCCTTCGGGCCTAGTCCGTTCCCTGGCGCGAAGCCCGCGCCTGCAGGAGCGAGCGGTTTGAGTCTGAAGCGGGTTGATAAGACGGCCGCAAGAATGATGCGTGGCCCACCGTGTCTAGCCGATCCGGCACATAGCCTTGATCTGATGGCTCCCCTCCGTGTGGTCGCACATCTGGACATGGACGCCTTCTACGTATCCGTTGAGCTGCGCCGCCGCCCGGAGCTGAGAGGTCAGCCGGTGGTGGTGGCTGGAAGCGGTCCGCGGGCGGTGGTCACCACCGCCTCCTACGAGGCGCGACGCTTCGGGGTCGGATCGGCCATCCCAGCCTCACGGGCTCGCCGGTTGTGTCCCGACGGCGTGTTCCTGGTGCCGGACTTTCCGTACTACCGTGCCGCGTCACGGCAGGTGATGGAGGTCGTCCGCCGCCATGTGCCGGTCGTCGAGGTGATTGGACTCGACGAGGCTTATCTGGAGCTCAGCGGACTGCCGAGCGCCGAGGATCCCGCGGCGGCCATGCGCAGGCTGGTGGGGGAGATCGAGCAGGCCACCGGCCTTCACGCGTCGGTGGGCATCGGACCCAACAAGCTGGTGGCCAAGGTGGCCTCTGACGCGGAGAAGCCTCGGGGCTTTGTCATGCTGAGTCGCGAGGCGGCGTGCCGCCGGTTCTCCGCCTCACGCTGCGGGCTGATTCCCGGAATCGGACCCCGCACCGTCGAGCGGCTGGAGTCATTGAGGATCCGGACGATCGGCCAGCTGGCCGGGGCCGATCCGGCGATGCTGATCGAGGCGTTCGGGCGGCGCGGGGGGGAGCAGCTGCAGCGACTGGCTCGCTTCGAGCACGACGGCCCCGTGACCGAGGAGCGCAAGGTGATCTCAGAGTCCCGGGAGACGACGTTTGACGTCGATCTCGTCGACCCCGGGAGGCTCGAGGAGGTGCTGGAGCGCCTGGTGGCCGAGCTCTGCCAGACGCTCGAGCGTCAGGAACGGAGGGGACGCACGATCGGCATCAAAGTCCGGCTCGATGACTTCTCGACCCATACCCGGGCCCGCACCCTGAGCGTGCCCGTCAACCGGGCCGATCAGGTCGGACCCGTGGCCCTCGAACTGCTGCGCCGGTTCGCTGCGCCCCGGCCGGTGCGCTTGCTGGGCGTCCGCGTGGCCGGCCTGGAACAGCCCTCTCGCGAGGCCGGCGGCCAACTGGCGCTGGCGGTCTAGTAGAGCGCGGCAGCCAGACGGCGACGAGACTCGCGCGCCAGAGGATCCTCGACCCCGAGCTCGTCGAGAATCCCGACGACGATCCTCCGCACATCGTCCTTGGCACCGTCGGCCTGCGGGAGCGCGGCGAGCAGGCCATCCAGCGCCCGCTCCGTGTCACCTTGGTCGAGGGCCGAGAGGGCTTCCTCGAGCCCGGGCGCGGGCGCCTGATCGGCGGCGATCGATCGCTCGAGCTTGATCCGCGAGGCCAGTCCCTCGGCCGGGAAGCTCCTGGGCACGCGCTCGAGGATCTCGAGCGCCTCGCCGGTCTCTCCGCGAGCGTGGAGGATGCGGGCCAGCGGGACGGCGGCGTCGGCGCGCGTCGGGTCCAGCTCGACCGCGCGGCGAAGGGAAGCCTCATCGCCGGCGCTGACCAGGGCGTCCGCCTCGGAGGGCACTAGCTCGTCCAGGAATCGCTCCACCATCTGCGGAGGCTGAGCGCCCACGAACTCCGAGGCCACCGCCCCGTCCTTGAATGCCTTGACGGCGGGGATGCTTTGGATTCGGAAAGCCTGGGCCAGGCCGGGGTTGGCGTCGGTGTCGAGCTTGACGAGCTCAATCTTGCCCGCCCGCTGCGCAACCGCCCGCTCGAGCACCGGCCCGAGCTGCCGGCAGGGGCCGCACCATTCGGCCCAGAAGTCGACCACTACTGGCAACTCTTTGGAGCGCTCGATGACCTGGGTCTGGAAGGTGGCTTCGGTGACGTCCATCCTGCCGTTCATGGTAGCCACGGATCGTCTACAAACCCCGGGGTGAGCGGCGAACATCTGGTGTCCGCAGGCGGCGTGACTCTCGCGGTGGATGAGGCCGGTGAGGGACCGGCCGTGGTGCTCCTGCATGGTTTGACGGCAACCCACCGCTACGTGGTGATGGGATCCCGTTCCCTCGAGCGGAGTGGGCACCGGGTGATCGGCTACGACGCCCGCGGCCATGGGAGCTCCTCACCGGGCGTCTCCCGGGCCGCCTATGAGTACGACGACCTCACGGCCGACCTCGAGGCGGTGCTGGATGACGCCGGGGTAGACCGGGCGGTCCTGGCCGGCGCCTCCATGGGGGCCCATACAGCGCTGGCCTTCGCGCTTCGGGCGCCGGACCGGGTGGGAGGTCTGGTTGTCATAACCCCGGCGTATGAACCGGGGGAGGTGGACGACCCCGCGCGCCTGGCCCGATGGGATGCGCTGGCCGCCGGCCTGCGGCGGGATGGCATCGACGGGTTCGTGGAGGCCTACGGGGAACCCGCGTCCGATCCCAGGTGGCACGACACCGTGGAGAAGGTGATTCGCCAGCGGCTGGCCCTGCACGAGCACCCGGAGGCGGTGGCCGACGCGCTGGAGGTGGTGCCGCGCTCGCGGCCGTTCGGGTCGCTGGATGAGTTGAGCGAGATTGCGGCTCCGACAGTGGTCGTGGCCTCAAACGACGCGGCTGACCCGGGTCATCCGCAGGCAATCGGTGAGCTCTATGCCGGCCTGATCCCCGGCGCCCGCCTGGTCACCGATCCGCCGGGCAAATCCCCGGTGGCCTGGCAGGGCAGCCAGCTCTCGCAGCTGATCGCCGAGGTGGCGGCGGAGTCTGGCTGATGTTCGCCGCCTCGCGGGCATTGGTGCGAATCGCGTTCCGCGACCCCGAGAACATTCCCGAGCGGCTTGCCCTGGTGGCCGTGGAGCGCCTCGGCGAACCATCCAGGTCTTGGGCCGAGGGTGCTCTGGCCGAGCCGGATGCTGCCGAGCCGAGCGTCCAAGCGGAGCGACTGCGGGGCCGCTCGGCACGGCTGGCCCGCCTCGACGGGGCGATCGCCGGAACGCCGTTCCTGGTCGCGCTCATTCCGGCGTACATCGGCTACCTCTGGCAAGAGGCCTCGATGGTCCTGCGAATGGCGGCGCTGTTCGGTCACGATCCACGGCGGCCCCGGGCGGCGGCGGAGCTGCTGGCGCTTCGGGGGTTGCATGCCGACGTCGAGGCCGCCGAGCGGGCGCTCGAACGGGTGCGCAGGCTGCCGCTGCCGGCCAAGCCCGAACGTCGCCGGCCACTTCGCAGCTGGATGCGGGCCGCCCGCAGGGTGCTGGTGTTCGGAGGGTTCTTGGAGAACCGTGCCGAGGCTACGGACGTCGGGAAGGTCAAGGCCGCGCTCGGCCTGCTGTTGAGCGGCTCCGTGTGGATCCTCACCTGGGTCTTTCCGGTGACGCTCATGCTCGCCATGGCCTGGTCGTGCGAGCGCCACACGCGACAGCTCGGCGATCAGGCCTTGGCCTGCTACGCCGGTATCACCCCGGGCGGGGCGCGGCCTGCCGAGATCAAGGAGCATCCGGCTCGCCGCGCGGTCCGATCGGTGGCGCTGATTCTTTCGATTGCGGTGCCGGTCGCGTTTGTCGCTTACGCGGACCACGTTCGCAAGTCGACCGGGATCTCGTGGATCGCGGCGGTCGGAGCGCTGGTCGGACTGTCGGTGGTGATCGCCGCGGCCGTGGTGGCCAGGAGCCGCTGATCGGCATCGCGAGCCGGGGGAGCGGGCCCATCGCGCTCTCCGTCGCATGGCCCAGGCGCTAATTCAATGCTCGATAATCAATGTTATGTGTACCAAGGTTGAAAAAGTCGATCTCTGACTCTGGGAACCAAACGGGCGCTGAGCGCACGATGGGTTCCCGGAGTGCGCCGGCCTACCGGACGGGAGTGAGGGCGATCACCGGGATCACCCGGCTGGTCTTGTGCTCATACTCGGCGAAGTTCGGCCGCTCCGCCGCCTGAATGCCGTACAGACGGTCGCGCTCGGCGCCGGTCACCTCGTCGGCCCGCGCCCGGATCGTCTCGGCGCCGACCTCGATGGTCACGTCGGGCTGAGCCTTGATGTTGTGGTACCAGCTCGGGTTGGTGGGCGCACCTCCCTTGCTGGCAAACACGACGTAGCGGCCGTCGTCGGCCAGATACACCAGCGGCGAGATCCGAGCCTCGCCCGATTTGGCTCCGACGTGGTGGAGTAGGAGCATGGGGGCGCCTTCGAACACGCCGCCCACCTCCCCGTCGCGTGCTCGGAACTCATCGATGATCTGCTGGTTGAAGTCTCCGGGTGACGCTGACACTTGGCCTCCATGGGTCGATCTCGAGGTGGGAACGCTGACATGATCATGCCGCCATGTTGCGCACCGTCTGTGCCACCCGGTATGCGGCGCCCCTGCGAGAGGGCGGATCGTTGCCCGGCCTGGTGGAGGCCGATGACGACGGGATGTACGTGGTCAAGTTCCGGGCCGCCGGACAGGGACTGAAGGCGCTGGTGGCTGAGGTTCTGGTGGGCCGCTTGGCTCAGACTCTTGGATTGCCGGTGCCCGAGCTGGTCACGGTGGAGGTCAGCCCGCAGCTCGGGCGCACCGAGCCAGACGCCGAGATCAACGAGCTCGTGAGCTCGAGCGCCGGTCTGAACTTCGGCATTGACTTCCTGCCCGGAGCGCTTGATTACTCGCCGGCCCGTCCGGGCGATGTCGAGCCGGACCTGGCCTCGGAGGTCGTGTGGTTTGACGCGCTGACCACCAACGTCGACCGGACCCCGCGCAACCCGAACCTGCTCCTCTGGCACGATCACCTGTGGTTGATCGACCACGGTGCGGCCCTCTATCAGCATCACGGCTCGAGCGATCTGCTGCCCCGGGCACGCGAGGGCTTTCCGCTTATCAAGGAGCATGTCCTGCTGCCGCGGGCCAGTGCTCTGGCCGCCGCTGACGAAAGGCTCCCCGACCGGCTGGACGCTGAACAGATCGACGCAGCACTGGCCGATGTGCCGGACGAGTGGCTGGGTGAGGACCCCGCAGCCGCCCGGCGCTCCTACCGGGAATATCTGCTGGCCCGGCTGGAACCACCCCGAACGTTCGCCGAGGAGGCGGCCCGCGCATATGCCGGATGAGCCGTTTCAGTACGCCGTGCTGCGCGTGGTCCCGTGCATCGAGCGCGAGGAGTTCCTCAATGCCGGAGTGATCCTGTTCTGCCGCACCCGGGACTTTCTGGCCGCCCAGGTCGAGCTCGACGAGGCTCGGCTGGCATCGATGGTCCCCGGGCCACCCCTCGAAGCGATCCGGCAGCACCTCCAGGACGTCCAGGCGGTGGCGTCCGGACGCCCCGAGGCCGGCCCGATCGCCCGGTTGCCCGCGTCGGAGCGCTTCCACTGGCTGGTCGCCCCATCGAGCACGGGGGTCCAGACCTCGAGCGTCCACACCGGCCTCACCGAGGACCCGGAGACCGCCCTGGATCACCTGATGAATCGCTTGGTGCGGAGACCCGGTGGGGCGACCCGCAGCTGATCGATCATCCCGCACCGCACACTAGACTCTGCGCATGCCCAAGCAGCAGCGCGCGATCCGGATTGAGCAGAAGAGCCAGCTGGCGGCGATGCAGCAGCTGGAGAGCCGCTCCGACGAGGAGCTGGAGACCGAGACGCGGTACAAGGCGGCGGCGCAGGCGATCCTCGGGGCCCGGGCCGCCGAGCGCTACGACGCCAAGGCAGCGCGGGCCCACTTTCAGCGAGCGCTGGCCGCCGCCCGGCCCCAGGAGCGACTCCAGCTCCGCCGGATGGCCGATGCCTCCCTGGCGCTGGCCGAGCGCCGCGCCGGCGATCTCAAAGTGGCCGCCGAGCGCCTGGGTGTGGAGGCGCCGACCGGCCGCCAGCTGTTTGGCCTGAAGGTGGTCGGCATCCTGCTTCCCCCGGCCAGCGCCGGCGGGCTGGCCCGTATCCGCGGGGCCGTGCTGATCATCCTGCTGATTGCCGCGATCCTCTTCCTGGGATTCGGGATCGTTTCCGGAATCGCGGCGGCGGCCGGCGGTATGTCGCTGGATCTGCGCATCTTCTGGGGCCTGGCGCTGGTGGTCGTCGCGCTCCTCGGCCTGTTCTTCTACGGGCGGCGAAAGCAGAAGGCCGCGCAGGCCGAACGGGCCAAAACCATCGCCGCGCGCACGCGGTAGGCCGTCCGCAGCATGTGCGGGCGCTACACGCTGACCGCTCCTGACCCGGCGCGGATCCGCATGAGGTTCCCGGTCGGTGAGGCGGTGGAGATCCGTCCGCGGTTCAACGTGGCGCCGGGCGACGACGTCCTGGCCGTGACGACGGATCGCGACGGGCGCGCGCGCGGCGAGCTGCTGCGCTGGGGCCTCGTCCCGCCGTGGTCGAAACCCGGGGACACCGGACTGAAGATGATCAATGCGAGAGCCGAGACGCTGGAGGAGCGGCCCGCCTACCGCGAGGCGTTCAAGAGGTTTCGCTGCCTGGTCGTGGCGGATGGCTTCTACGAGTGGCGGCGGCAGGAGGCCGGCCCCAAACAGCCATTTCACATCGCGCCTACCGATCTGGAGCCGTTCGCATTCGCAGGGCTGTGGACGGTGTGGCGTGACGAACGGCAAACGCTCCGTTCCTGCACGATCATCACCACCCAGGCCCACGGCCCGGTCGCCTCTTTGCACGACCGCATGCCGGTGATCCTGCCCCGGGAAGCCGAGGAGGAGTGGCTGCACGGCTCCTCTCCGGGCCGGCTGCTCGAGCTGGTCAGCCGGTCCCGGGCTGAGACGGCTGGGCTCAGGCCCGTAAGCACGGCGGTAAACGACGCTCGCCACGATGCACCCGACTGCCTCGAGGATCCCGTCGTCCTGCAGTCCACGCTGTTCTGAAGCGGTAGAGCGTCACCGCTCCTCAATCACCGTGCCCCTCTCCCCTCTTCTTCGCCGCTACTCCAGCGTGATCCTCGATCTGGACGGATGCGTCTGGATTGGATCGCGAGCCACGCCGCGGGCTCCCGAGGCGATCGCGGCCCTACGGGAGGCCGGGCGGCGGATCATGTTCGTCACCAATGACGCTCAACGGGCGCCAGAGGATTACGTGCGAAAGCTGTGGTCCCTGGGCTGCACCGCCGCCGTCGAAGAGGTGGTGAGCGTCGGTGCCACGATGCAGCACGTGCTGGCCGCTCGCCCGCCGGCCTACGCGTTCGTGATCGGCTCACCGGCCATCGTCAGGCACGTCGCCGATGCGGGGCACCGGATCGTCAACCGCACGCCGCGGGCCGAGTCGGCCGAGTTCGTGGTCGTGGCGGGGCACACCGACTTCAATTACGAGGAGCTTCAGACAGCCACGCGCGCGGTGCTGGGCGGAGCCGAGATGGTCGCGGGAGGGCGAGACGCCACGTTCCCCGGGGAGGATGGGCCCTGCCCCGGAGACGGGGCGATTCTGGCCGCCCTCGAGTACGCCACCGGGCGCACCGCCTCCACCGTCGGCAAGCCACAGCCCCAGATGTTCCGTACGGCCCTCGAGCGGATGGGCAGCGATGACGCGCTGGTGGTCGGCGACCGGTTGGACTCCGATCTCCGCGGAGCCGCGGGGGTGGGATTGGACGGCGCTATCGTCCTGACTGGCGTCACCTCACGCGAGGAGGCCGAGGCGGCGGTCGATCCGGCTCCGGTGGCGATCGCGGCTGATCTCGGGACGCTCGTACTGTCTGCCTGATGCTCTCGCTGATCGTTA
>DASZNA010000106.1:0-63752 GCA_035551655.1 Solirubrobacteraceae bacterium | reverse complement strand
TCACCCTGGTCGATCACGTCGCCGAGCAGGTTGAAGATGCGGCCGAGCGTGACGTCGCCGACCGGCACGCTGATCGGGCCACCGGTGTCGATGACCTGCATGCCGCGCGAGAGGCCGTCGGTCGTGTCCATCGCCACCGCGCGCACCCGGTCGTCGCCCAGGTGCTGCTGGACCTCGCAGATCAGCGGCTCGTTCTCGGCCCCGATCGTGATGTCCTCCTCGGCCGCGGCCGCCGCCGAGGAGGACCTCGACAGCACCGCCGAGTCAGCCCCACTGATCTGCGAGGTCCAGCAGCACCTGGGCGATGACCGCGTCCGCGCAGTGGCCATGGACACCACCGACGGCCTGTCGCGCGGCACCGAGGTGCTGGACACCGGCGCCCCCATCTCCGTCCCGGTGGGTAACGCCACCCTGGGACGGATCTTCAACCTGCTGGGCGACCCGATCGACGAGGGAGATCCACTGCCCGAGGACACCGAGCGCTGGCCGATCCACCGCCCGGCCCCGACCGTGGAGCAGCTGACCCCGACCACCGAGATGTTCGAGACCGGCATCAAGGTGATCGACCTTCTGGCCCCGTATGCCCAGGGCGGCAAGGTCGGCCTGTTCGGCGGCGCCGGCGTGGGCAAGACGGTGATCATCCAGGAGCTGATCCACAACCTGGCCCAGGAACACGGCGGTCTGTCGGCGTTCTGCGGCGTGGGTGAGCGCAGCCGCGAGGGCAACGACCTGTGGCTGGAGATGAAGGAGTCCGGCGTCATCGACAAGACGATGCTCGTGTTCGGACAGATGAACGAGCCGCCCGGAGCCCGCATGCGCGTGGCCTTGACCGGCCTGACCATGGCCGAGTACTTCCGTGACCAGGAGGGTCAGGACGTGCTGCTGTTCATCGACAACATCTTCCGGTTCGTGCAGGCCGGCTCCGAGGTGTCCGCGCTGCTCGGTCGCATGCCCTCCCAGGTGGGCTACCAGCCGACGCTGAGCTCCGAGATGGGCCAGCTGCAGGAGCGGATCACCTCGACCCGCAAGGGCTCGGTGACCTCGATCCAGGCCATCTACGTGCCGGCCGACGACCTCACCGACCCGGCACCTGCCTCGGCGTTCGCCCACCTGAACGCCACCACGACACTGTCGCGGTCGATCGCCGAGAAGGGCATCTATCCGGCCGTCGATCCACTCGACTCGACTTCGACCATTCTGAAGCGGGAGATCCTCGGCGACGAGCACTTCGAGGTGGCCAACCAGGTCAAGGAGGTCCTGCAGCGCTACAAGGAGCTCCAGGACATCATTGCCATCCTCGGCATTGACGAGCTCTCCGACGACGACCGCGTGACGGTGAACCGGGCCCGCAAGCTCGAGCGCTTCCTGTCCCAGCCCTTCCACGTAGCCGAGCAGTTCACCGGCACCCCGGGCACGTTCGTGCCGATCGCCGAGTCGATCCGCGGCTTCAAGGAAATCCTGGAGGGCAAGCATGACGACCTGCCCGAGCGGGCTTTCTTCATGAAGGGCACGATCGACGAGGTCGTGGCGGACGCGCGGGGTTCCTCTGAGGGCTCCGACGAAGAGGGGTCAAAGGACGATGAGGAGCGCGACGCCGACCAGGCCCAGGACACCGAGAACACCGACGGCGGATCTGATTCGGAGGACTCCGGCTCCGAGGACTCCGGTTCCAAGGATTCGGACGGCAAGGAGTAACCAGTGGCGCACACGAAGTTCCCGGTCGAGATCCTCACCCCCGAGGGCGAGCTGTTCAACGACGAGGTGGAGATGGTCTCCACCCGTACGACGCTGGGGGAGATCGGCATCCTGGCCAATCACGCCCCGCTGCTGGCCACGCTCGACCCGACCGAACTGCGGATCTACAAGTCCGAGGGCGACGTCGTGCGCTTCGCGCAGGCCGAGGGATACCTCCAAGTGGGCGGCAACCGGGCGATGATCCTGGTAGAGGAGGCCCACGACCCGGGCGAGCTCGACACCGGGCGGCTGCGCGAACAGGTGGAGGAGGCCGAGCGGGAGCTTGAGGACGCCGGCGAGGACACCGAGAAGCGCCGCGTGGCCGAGCGAGACAAGCGGCGGGCCGAGGCGTTTCTGCGGATCGCCGAGGGTGGATAGGGCGGTTCTCCTGCTGCCCGCGACTTTGAGTTCGCGGGCCGCGCTGTCGCGCTGGTTTTAGGCCGCGCTTACCCGAGCCGGCCAGGCCGCCCCGTATCCTCATGGAGATGCTCGAGGAGCGTGCCCTCGCGGAGGGTCTGATCCGCTACGACACGTCGCGGCCCGAGGAGCTGCCGACGGCCGCCGGGTTCGTGCGTGGCTGGCTGGAGTCACGCGACATCGACGTGCGCGTGCGAGACTACAACGGGCTGCCGGTGCTGGTGGCCGAGGTTGGGGCTTCAGGGGCCGATGCTCCCTGCGTCGTCTTCCACGGCCATCTGGACGTGGTGCCCGGCCGCCCCGGTCAGTTCGAGCCGCTGGTGGACGGAGACCGGCTGATCGGCCGGGGCGCCTACGACATGAAGGGTGCGCTGGCCGCGATGATGTGTGCGCTCAAGGATGTGGAGCGCCAGGACGCCGTGCGGGTGCGGTTCGTGTGCGTGCCCGACGAGGAGTCAGAGGACCTGGAGGTCCGGTCCACCGCCGCGTTTGTGGCCGAAGGCCTGGGAGGCGACTTCGCGATCACCGGTGAGCCCACGGACATGCACATCGGCGTGGAGGCCAAGGGGGTGCTGGTCATGCGCATCATCGTGCAGGGCCGGGCAGCTCACTCCTCGACGCCCTGGCTGGGGGACAACGCGGTGCTTAAGGCGATGGAGGTGTTCCGCGGCATCGAGACGCTGCCGTTCAGCCGCGAATCGACCCAGGTGTTCGAGCGGCCGTCGATCAACCTGGGCCGGATCTCTGGCGGCAACGCCCTCAACCAGGTCCCCGACCAGTGCACGATGTGGGTGGACGTCCGCTACCTGCCCGGCCAGGAGCCAGCCGACATCCTGGATCAGGTTGGCGGTCTGCGGGACATCGAGGTCGAGCGCACCTTCATCTATCCGCCTGTGTCGGTCTCGCCGTCGGACCGGTACGTGACCGCGCTACGGGAAGCGGTTTCCCGCTCGACCCGCGGCCAGACCCTGAGCGTGGGTCGCGACGGTGCCTCCGAGGCGGCGGCGTTCATCCAGGCCGGAATCCCCGCGGTCGAGTTCGGCCCGGCCGGGGCGGGACACCACGGACCGGATGAGTGGGTGTCGCTGACCAGCCTGGCTCGTTACCGGCGCTCACTCGGCGACTTCGTGCGGTTGTTGGGTCTCGGCGCAGGAGCCGAGGAGTTGCGAGTCGAAGACCGGGGGGCTGGCTTGTCCTTCTCGACGCGCAGCACCGGCCCGGAGACCCGACTGTGATCCCGAAGACCCGTGGTGGAGCCCTGTGGCGCTTTCTTTTGGCCGCTGTGCTGGTGATCGGCTGTGCCGCGGCCACCACCGCGGTGGCCGGGCTGCTGGAGGTCCAGAACATCGTCAAGGACTTCAACCAGACCGCGGCTCTCAAGAACTGCCGCTGCACCCTGCCACCCTCCGGCGCTCCACAGACCCTGCTGCTGATCGGGTCTGACCACCGGGCCGGGACGTCCTACAAGACGTCTAACACCGACACGATGATGCTCGTCCGCATCGACGACAACTCATCCACGATCAACGTCCTGTCGGTCCCGCGGGACCTGAAGGTGCAGATCCCGGTGGGCGGCGTGAGCAGCACCCAGAAGATCAATGCCGCCTACTCGCAGGGCGGCCCGAACCTGTTGATCAAGACCCTCCAGCAGCAGGTGTTCCCCGGCCTACAGGTCAACCACATCATGGATGTGAACTTCCGCGGGTTCTCTGACCTGATCGATGCGATCGGTTGCGTGTATGCAATGGTGGACCGCCGGTATTACAACAACACGGCCTACACCAACTACTCGTCGATCAACATCCAGCCCGGGTACCAGCGATTGTGCGGCGATCACCAGGCCGATTCGGGGGCTCTGGCGTTCGTGCGCTACCGCCACACCGACTCCGACATCGTCCGCAACGCCCGCCAGCAGGACTTCGTGCGTTGGGCCAAGGCCCAGTTCAGCACCAGCAAGATCCTGGGAGAGCGAGGCAAGCTGCTGCGGATCTTTGGCCGCAACGTGCAGACCGACCACTCCCTGCACACCGAGGACGGGCTGATCAATCTGTTCAACCTGCTGATCAACGCCAACGCGCACACGATCAGGAGCGTGCCATTCCCAGCTGCCTTCCCGCCCTGCGATCCCGGCTGTTATGTGGTGCCGACCTCCCGGCGGGCCGAGCACCGCGCCTTCCACACGTTCATCACCCCGACAGCGGTCAAGGCCAAGTCGCACTCCTCGCCGTCCGCGCACAAGAAGATCGGCCACAACGGGAAGCCGCCCACCGACGGGCTGACGCCTGACTCGGCCGACGGGAGATCCCAGGCCGCGGCCGTGAGCGGACGGCTCTCCTTCCCGATCTACTACCCGCGGTTGATCGTGGGCAGCTCCTCGTACTGCTCGTCGCTCACGGGCAACTGCGACGAGGCCGATGAGCCGGCATACGAGTACGCCCACTCGTATCCGCACGCCTACGTGATCAAGGCCCAGGGCACGCACTATCCGTCCTACGTGATGACTCTGGTGGCCAGTGCCACGCTGGGCGAGTACTACAACGTCCAGGGCACCACCTGGAGGCACCCCCCGCTGCTGCGCAGCCCGACTAAGACCCAGGTATTCAACGGGCTCAAGCTGTATGAGTTCTATAACGGCGGCAAGCTCAGCCTGGTCGGCGTCCACATCGGCAAGGCCGCCTACTGGATCTCCAACACGCTGACCAACAGCATCCCGGCCTCGCAGATGGTCGGCATGGCGGCCTCGTTCACCCGCGCCGGCTGAGCGGCGAGGCGACGGAACCGAGTCCAGCCGGGCTCGTAAAGAGCCGCTACCCTCAGCCGCTGTCGATGGCTGCTCAGCGTGAACCTATCGCCGTGATCGGCACCGGCTACGTAGGCCTGGTCACCGCGGCCGGTTTTGCCGAGCTGGGTAACGAGGTGTGGTGCGTCGATGTCGATGCCGAGAAGATCGCCAGCCTGGAGCGGGGAGAGATCCCGATCTACGAGCCGGGCCTGGCCGAGTCGATCTCCCGCTCCGCCGAGCGCCTGCACTTCTCCACCGAGCTGGCCCCGGCACTCGAGCACGCCCGGCTCCTGTTCGTGGCCGTGGGCACGCCGCCCACCTACTCCGGGGACGCCGACCTGTCGGCCGTCCACGCGGTGGTTGACTCGATGCCCGGCTCTGCCCGCCACGCGCTGGTCATGAAGTCGACGGTTCCGGTGGGGACCGGCGAGTCGATTCGCCGAGCGTTCGACCAGCGGGGAAAGTCGGGTTTCTCCTACGTGTCCTGTCCCGAGTTCCTCAAGGAGGGCTCAGCGCTCGAGGACTTCCTGGCCCCCGACCGGGTGGTCGTCGGCGACGTGGGGGATTGGGCCGGCGACGCCGTGGTGGAGCTCTACTCGCCGCTGCAAGCGCCCTTGGTCCGTACCGACATCGCCAGCGCGGAGATGATCAAGCTGGCCGCCAACGCGTTCCTGGCCACGAAGATCTCGTTCATCAACGAGATCGCCAATGTGTGCGAGGAGACGGGCGCCGACGTTCTGGAGGTGGCCCGCGGAATGGGTCTGGACCAGCGGATCGGCACTCACTTCCTCCGACCCGGTATTGGATTCGGCGGAAGCTGTTTCCCCAAGGATGTGTCGGCGCTCAAGCAGCTGGCCGGTAATTCGGGCTACCACTTCCAGCTGCTGACCGCGGTGATCGAAGTCAACGAGCTGCAGAAGCGCCGGGTGATCGCCAAGCTTCAGAAGCACCTGGGCTCACTGGTGGGCAAGACCGTGACCCTGCTCGGCCTGGCCTTCAAGGCCAACACGGACGACATGCGTGAGGCCTCCTCGCTCGTGCTGGCCGCCCGGCTCCAGGCTGACGGAGCGCGGGTCCGGGCCTACGACCCGGTGGCTGAGGCCGAGGCCCAGAAGCTGATGCATGGTGTCGAGTTCGCCGACTCGGCCCTGGAGGCCGTCGAGGGCGCCGACGCCATTGTGCTGGTCACCGAGTGGCCGGAATTCGCCGACCTGGACTGGCACAGAGTGGCCGAGGCCACTCAGGGACGGATCGTGATCGATGGCCGCAACTTCGTGGACAGTGAGACGGTTCGTGGCGCCGGGTTCGTGTACGAGGGCGTGGGGCGCCCAATTCTGGACTGAGCCGGTGAAGCCCCCGGGGCCCCACTGATGCAGGCGCTGATCCTGGTCGGGGGGGAGGGCACACGCCTGCGTCCGCTGACTTCCGGCCTGCCCAAGCCGGTGGTGCCGCTGGCCGGACAGCCGTTCCTCAGCTACATGCTGGAATGGCTCCGCTCACACGGCGTCGATGACGTCGTGCTGTCGTGCGGCTTCCGGGCGGACGGGGTTCGCGCCGTCCTGGGTGACGGGGAGTCTCTGGGCCTGAGGCTGCGCTACGTGGAGGAGCCCGAGCCGCTCGGCACCGGAGGCGCTCTGAAGTTCGCCGAGTCGCTGCTGGAGGAGCGCTTCTTCATGCTCAACGGCGATGTCCTGACCGACATCGACCTGAGCGCCCAGCTGGCCCGGCACGAGTCGACCGGCGCCCGGGGCACGCTGGCCCTGATGCCGGTCAGCGATCCCTCGGCCTACGGGCTGGTGCCGCTGGGCGCGGGTGGCGCAGTGGACGGCTTCCTGGAGAAGCCCTCTGCCGACCAGATCCACACCAACTTGGTCAACGCTGGGGCCTACATCCTCGAGCGCTCGGTGCTAGCCGACATGCCACCGGCCGGCACGAACTTCTCGATCGAGCGCGACGTGTTCCCCCGGCTGGTCGGCAACGGGCTCTACGGGGTTCCCGCGCCCGACGCCTACTGGATGGACATCGGGACGCCCGAGCGTTACCTGCAGGCCACCTTCGACATCCTGGAGGGCCTGGTGCGCACCCAGCTGGGGACACGCCTGGCCGCTTCGGGACTGTGCCTGGCCGAGGGGGCGGAGGTGGCCGGGCGGCTGGCCCCGCCGGCTCTCGTGGGAGAGGGCTCCCGGGTGGCCTCCCACGCCGTCATCGGCGGCCGGGCGGTGCTCGGGCGGGATGTGACCGTCGAGGACGGCGCCCACGTGGAGAGCTCGGTGGTGCTAGACGGGGCTTCCATCGGTCAGGGCACCACGATCCACGGCTCGATCATCGGGCCGGGCGCCCGGGTGGGGGAAAACTGCCGGCTGGAGGGGCTCGTGATGCTGGGGGAGGGCGTGGTGGTCGGACGTGGCAACGTCCTGGCGGCCGGGGTCCGTATCTTCCCGGGGGTGGAATTGCCCGACGGAGCCATCGGCTTTTGAGCGCCACCGCGGTTCTGTCGCGTGACGCGGTCCGAGAGGCGGACCCGACCGGCCAGGTCGATGACATCCTGGCCATGCCCGAGCACCTGCGCGACGCGCTGTGGCGAGTCGAGTCGGCCGGGCTGCGCCCGCAGGAGAGCCGGGGCGGCCTGGTGGTGGCCGGGATGGGTGGCTCCTCGATCGGGGGTTCCCTGGCCCGAGCGGTGCTGGGGGACCGGGCATCGCGTCCGATCGTGCTGGCCCGCGGCTACGCCCTCCCCCCGTGGACCGAGCCGGACACCACTGTGCTGTGCGCCAGCTACTCGGGTGAGACCGAGGAAACGCTGGCCGCCTACGAGGCCGCCCAGGCCGTGGGCGCCCGCACGGTGGTGGTAACCACGGGCGGTCGCCTGGCCGCCGACGCTCGCCGCGACGGCGTGCCGGTCGTGCCGCTGCCCGGGGGGTTTCAGCCGCGAGCCGCCGTGGCCTATCTGCTGGTGACCGCGCTGGAGGTGGCCGCCCTGTGTGGCGCCGGCGAGGGACTGCATTCCGAGGTCGACGTGGCCGCGGCTCACGCGGAGGGCCTGGCCAAGCGTTGGGGTCCCGAGGCGCCTGAGGACTCGGCCGCCAAGGCACTGGCCCGGGGTCTGCACGGGACGATTCCGCAGATCGCGGGCGCCGGCCTGACGGCGCCGGTGGCCTACCGCTGGAAGACCCAGATCAACGAGAACGCCAAGCTGCCGGCGTTCGCGGGCGAACTCCCCGAACTGGACCACAACGAGATCGTCGGGTGGGAGCAGGCGGGGAAGCTGGGCCCGTTCAGCGCTGTGTTCCTGGATGACTCCGACCTGCACCCCCGCGTGCGTCAGCGGTTCGAGCTGACGCGGGGGTTGATCGCCAGCCGGGGCGCCCAGACCTTCCGCGTAGATACCGAGGGCGAGACTCGGTTGGAGCGGCTGATCTCAATTCTGCTGCTGGGGGACCTGATGTCGCTTTACCTGGCCGTCCTCGCCGGGGCTGATCCGGCCAACATCGAGGTGCTCACCTCGCTCAAGGCGGCGCTGGCCGGAGGGTGAGCGGTTCCGATGGCGCTTGAGGGTGGCTGCTTGTGCGGCCAGGTGCGGTTCCGGGTGGACGGGCCATTGGGCAAGGCGGGCTACTGCCACTGCACGCGCTGCCAGAGACGCACCGGAACCGCGGCGTCAGCCAACGTGAGCGTGGATGGGGGTGACTTTGAGATCGCGACCGGCCAGGAGCTCGTACAGGCGTGGCGCCACCCGGACGGCGGCTTCGAGAAGTGCTTCTGCCGTGAGTGCGGGGCCCACCTGTTCTCCCGCAATCCCGCCGATCATGCTCAGATGGGGGTCCGCCTGGGGGCGTTTGACTCCGATCCGGGGGTCGAGCTGAGCTACCGGCAGTTCGTGGCCTACGCGGCGCCCTGGGAGCCTCTGCCTGATGACGGGCTGGAGCGGTTTCCAGAGAGCCGGCGCGGCTGACTGGACTGAGACCTGGTCAGAGACTGCTCAGGCGAATGTTTCGGACCGGATCGCGGCGCTTCGTTCGCCGGAGCACGAAAAACCTCCTCCACCGCACGAAGCTCGGCCTGGCCACACGCTTTGTTGGCTGGAGCAGGTCTGGGGAGCCAATCCACGGCAAACCTTGACACGGTCGTGGTAATGTTGTGCCTCGATGGACGGACTGACCATCCACGAGGCCTCGGAGACCACGGGCTGGTCGGCCCGGATGCTCCGCTACATCGAGCAGAGCGGCCTGGTGACGCCCGGGCGAACCGGATCCGGCTACCGGATCTACGGAGCGGCCGAGCTGCAGAGGCTGCGCACGCTCAAGGAGCTGCTGGGCCGGTTTGACGTAGCCCTGTCCGACGTGGCGTTCTCGGCCCGGCTGGACAGCGATGCGGCGCTTCGGGCGGCCATCCACGAGTGGTTGAGCGCGACGGCCGAGCGACCCGACGAGGTGCAGCCAGACGACTGGCTGAGATTTGAACAGGCTAAGCACGAACGCCTGCTGCAGGCGGCCTGAAGACCCCCCGGCAATTGGAAACGGAGAAATTTCGCATGAGCACGACTACCGCCGCAGGCACCGAATTCAAGGTGGCCGACCTGAGCCTGGCCGAGTTCGGCCGCAAGGAGATCCGGCTGGCCGAGCACGAGATGCCGGGCCTGATGGCCACGCGGGGCGAGTACGCCGACGCCCAGCCGCTGGCCGGCGCCCGGATCACCGGCTCGCTGCACATGACGGTCCAGACGGCGGTGCTGATCGAGACGCTGGTCGCGCTGGGCGCCGAGGCGCGCTGGGCGTCGTGCAACATCTTCTCCACCCAGGATCACGCGGCCGCTGCGGTGGTCGTCGGCCGGGAGGGCACCCCTGAGGATCCTCAGGGCGTTCCGGTGTTCGCTTGGAAGGGCGAGACGCTCGAGGAGTACTGGTGGTGCACCGAGCAGGCCCTCACCTGGCCGGACGCCGACGGACCGAACATGATCCTCGACGACGGCGGCGACGCCACCCTGCTCGTCCACAAGGGGGTGGAGTTCGAGGGTGCCGGAGCAGTTCCGGACCCAGCCAGCGCCGATAACGACGAGTTTCGGATCATCCTGGAGGTGCTGACCCGCTCGCTGAGCGAGGATTCCCAGCGGTGGACGAAGCTCGCCGCCGGAATCAAGGGCGTGACCGAGGAAACGACCACCGGCGTGCACCGGCTCTATCAGTTCGCCCAACAGGGCCAGCTGCTTTTCCCGGCCATCAACGTCAACGACGCGGTGACCAAGACCAAGTTCGACAACAAGTACGGCTGCCGCCACTCCCTGATCGACGGCATCAACCGGGCCACCGACGTGCTGATCGGCGGCAAGGTGGCCGTGGTCTGCGGATACGGCGATGTCGGCAAGGGCTGCGCCGAGTCCCTGCGCGGTCAGGGCGCCCGCGTGCTGATCACCGAGATCGACCCGATCTGCGCTCTGCAGGCGGCGATGGACGGCTACCAGGTCGTGCGCCTGGAGGATGTAGTCGGCGAGGCGGACATCTTCGTCACCGCCACGGGTAACCGCGACGTGATCACCGCTCGGCACATGGCGGCCATGAAGCATCAGGCGATCGTCGGGAACATCGGTCACTTCGACAACGAGATCGACATGGCCGGGCTGACCCGGACGGAGGGGATCCAGCGGATCAACATCAAGCCGCAGGTGGACGAGTGGGTGTTCTCCGACGGACACTCGATCATCGTCCTGTCGGAGGGTCGCCTGCTCAACCTGGGCAACGCCACCGGCCACCCGAGCTTCGTGATGTCGAACTCGTTCACCAACCAGGTGATCGCCCAGCTCGAGCTGTTCACCCGCCCCGACGCCTACGAGAAGCAGGTGTACACGCTGCCCAAGCACCTGGACGAGAAGGTGGCCCGCCTGCACCTGGACGCCCTGGGCGCTCGGCTGACGGAGCTGGACCCGCAGCAGGCCGCCTACCTCGGGGTGCCGGTCGAGGGCCCGTACAAGCCCGACCACTACCGCTACTGATCCGGCCGGCTGGTCGCGAACCGGCCCGCTCCGAGCCGCGTCGAGATGCCACGAGCGCTCCCCCCGCACGACATCGCCGACCTCGGGCTGGCGCCGGACGGCCTTGACCGGATCGCCTGGGCGGCCGGGCAGATGCCCGTGCTGTCCCGGATCCAAGAGCGCTTCGGGGTGGAGCGCCCGCTGGCCGGCATCCGGGTGGCCGCCTGCCTGCATGTCACCGCCGAGACGGCCAACCTGGCCCGGGCGCTGAGCGCCGGCGGGGCCGAGGTGGCACTGTGCTCGGCCAACCCGCTGTCCACGCAGGACGATGTGGCGGCTGCACTGGTCTCGGAGTACGGCGTCGAGGTGCGGGCGCGCCACGGTGAGGACCTGGCCGCCTACGGACAGCACGTGAGCGATCTCGTGGCTGGGCGCCCTCAGATAACGCTCGACGATGGAGCGGACCTAATGGTGGCCGCCCACGAGAGCGGCGGCGCGAACCTCGAGTGCCTGGTCGGCGGCACCGAGGAGACGACCACCGGACTGCTGCGCCTGCGCCGCCTGCACGAGCGGGCGGAGCTACACCGCCCGGTGCTGGCGGTCAACGAGGCCCGCACCGAGCGGGCGCTGAACGACCGGCACGGCACCGGGCAGTCGGCCCTGGATGGGATCATCCGGGCCAGCCACGTGCTGCTGGCCGGTCACACTCTCGTGGTGATCGGCTACGGCTGGGCCGGTCAGGGCGTGGCGGAGCGCGCCCGGGGAGCGGGGGCCGCGGTGATCGTCTGCGAGGTCGACCCGCTGCGCGCGCTCGAGGCGCGGATGGCGGGCTATGAAGTGATGCCGGCCCTCGAGGCGGCCGAGCGCGGAGACGTGTTCGTGACCGTGACGGGCTCTCGTCGAGTGCTGCGCCGGGAGCACTTCGAGCGGATGAAGGACGGGGCGATCCTGGCCAACGCCGGGCACTTCGACGTAGAGCTCGATCTCGAGGAGCTCGGGGCGCTGGCCGATGGCCCACCGCGCCCCGTGCGGGCGCTGGTGGAGCAGTATCAGCTAGCCGACGGCCGGCGCCTGAACCTCCTGGCCCGGGGCCGAGTGGTCAATCTGGCCGCGGCCGAGGGCCACCCGGCCGCCGTGATGGACGTCTCGTTCGCTGTGCAGGCGCTGTGCGTGGAGATGCTCGTCCGGGAGGGAGGCGGGATGGCAGGCGGGGTTCACCCCGTGCCCGACGAGATCGACCGGGAGGTCGGTCGTCTCAAGCTGGCTGCGCTGGGCGTCCGGATCGATGCGCCCACGGCCGAGCAGGCCGACTATCGGCAATCCTGGACGTAATCCGCCGCCGGTTCTGTAAGGTCGCGCCATGCCACCGGCCAAACGCACTCCGACCCGAAGCGCGGCGAAGCTCCGCGGCGGGATCGATCTGGGCGGCACCAAGATCGAGGCGATCGTGGTGGACGGTGAGAACCAGGTGCTGGGAAGCGCCCGCCACCCCACCCCGACCGAGGGTGGACCGGCCGACGTAGCCCAGGGGATGGCCAGCGCGATGAATGAGGCCGCGCAGGCGGCCGGGACGCCCGCGGGGAAGCTGCTCGGCGTCGGCGTGGGCTCGCCCGGAGCGGTGGACAGCGCCGTGGGCGCGGTGGCCGATGCGCGAAACCTGCCGGGCTGGACCGGCTCGTTCGCCCTCGGACCGACGCTGTCCGAGCAGCTCGGCACCCCCGTGACGATCGGCAACGATGTCCAGGTGGCCACGGACGCCGAGTTCCGCCTGGGGGCGGGCAAGCCTTACGACTCGCTGATCGGCGTCTTCTGGGGAACCGGCGTGGGGGGCGGCATCATCCTGGACGGCCGGCCCTGGCACGGTCGGGGTGGGGCCGGGGAGATCGGCCACATGGTGGTCAAGGACGGCGGGCGGCTGTGCGGCTGCGGGAACCGCGGTTGCATGGAGGCCTACGCCGGCCGCGCCTCGATGGAACGTCGGGCCCGCAAGCTGGTCAGCCGGGGCCGGCACACCAAGCTGTTCGAGATCATGGAGAAGAAGGGCCGCCAGCGGCTCACCAGCTCGGTGTGGGGGCGTGCCCTGGAGCACGACGACGAGCTGGCCACGCAACTGATCGCCGAGGCGGTCGACGCGCTGGGGGCCGGGATCGCCTCAGCCGTGAACCTGCTCGATATCCCGGCCGTGATCATCGGTGGTGGATTGGGCGTCCGATTCGGCGAGGGCTACGTGCGCCGCATCGAGAAGGCCATGCACCCGCACCTGTTCGTGGGCCACCAGCCACCGGAGATTCACCTGGCTGCCCTGGGCGATCTGGGTGGCGCGATCGGGGCGGCGTTACAAGTCCTGAACTAGCCGAGGGCGCCGGGGGGACCGGCTGGTCAGCAGTTATTACGGCCCGTTGCAGGGTTTCCTCCGGTTGCGCTCAATCTAGTTGTGCCGGTGGGGCTGGCCACGGGCCGGAAATGGCGCCACGACGGACAAAACACGGAGGGACGCCGCCAAACGTGGCAAAGTGGCGGGAGCGGCGGGAGGCCGCAAGTAGGAGGAAGAGACTCATCGAGAGCCATACCCGGGGCGCCGTTGGGGCCATGGGTCCAGACGCATCCCTCACAGGCGGGCGCGGCCGGGCGTGAGGGACAACCACAACCGAGGATTCAGTGCCGTGGCCCGTCTCAGCGCGGGAGGGGCGCTGCTGCTCGCGGTGGCGCTTGTGGCCGCCATCCTGCTGACCGGCGGCTCCAGCTACCGGGTCCGCGCGCTGTTCAGCGACGCCAGCGGCCTGGTGCCGGGCGACGCCGTGCTGATCGGGCCGGCCCAGGTGGGCTCCGTGAACTCCGTGTCGCTGACTCCCAGCGGCCAGGCGACGATCGTGATGTCACTGGACCCGGGCGCCTCGCCGCTCTACCGGGGGACGGTGGCCCGCATCGAGGAGAACGGGCTGGCCGGGATTGCCAGTCACTACGTGACCCTGGCGCCGGCGCCCTCCTCCCACCCGACGATCCCGTCCGGAGCGACGATCCCGGCTTCGCGGACATACTCGGAGGTCAGCCTGGACCAGGTGTTCGACACCCTCGATCCGCTGACTCGAGCCGGCCTGCGCAACGTCATCCGCGGCGAAGCGGCGGCCATCCAGGGCAAGGCGGTCCAGGCCAACCGGACGCTGCACGTACTGGCTCCGGCGCTGCTCAGCACGAGTCAGGTCACCGCCGAGCTCAGTCGGAACGAGCCCGCCTTCGACGGGCTGCTCGTGCAGGGAGCTCGCACGATGCAGGCGCTGGCCGCCCGGAGCACCCAGCTGAGCCAGCTCGTGTCCGACACGGACACTACGACCGGAGCGATCGCCGGCCAGGCCAAGGCGCTCGAGGACGCCCTGACGCTGCTACCCGGCACGCTGCGCCGCTCGGTCACCACCTTCGCCGGCCTGCGCACCACGCTTGACCGGCTTGATCCGGTGGTGGCGGCGGCCAAGCCGAACGCCCGCCGGCTGAGGGCATTTGCCATCGCCCTGGACCAGGCCGCCGTGAGCGGCCTGCCGGTGGTCACCGAGCTGGCTGGCCTGCTCCACAACCCCTCCGGGGGCGGCGACCTCACCCAGCTGCTGAAAGAGACACCCGCCCTAGCCCGGGCCAGCCGCAGCGCATTTCCCGAACTGATCCGGGAGCTGAACGACTCCCAGCCCCAGCTCGACTACCTGCGGGAGTACACGCCGGACGTGGTAGCTGCCCTGACCAACCTGGGTCAGGCTTCGGGCTACTACGACGCCAACGGCCACTATGCGAGGACCCAGCCGTTCTTCGGAGCCTTTGCAGTGAACGGGGCCAATCAGCTGGTGCCGCGACTGCCGGCTGACCGCTACGGCGGTCTGCAGGTGGTGCACGCGCGGTGTCCGGGTGGGGCCGTGCAGCCGGGCAGCTCGGCTACACCAAAGGCCGTTCCCGGATGTGACCCGACGGCCACCCCACCCGGACCATGAGGAGGCTCGCGGTCACAGTGCTTGCGCTCGTCGCAGCGGGAGCGCTGCTGATCAGCCTGAGCGCCGCCACCGGCGGGACCCCGGGCGGCACCTATCGCGTGCGGGCGATCTTCGACAACGCCGAGTTCGCGGTGTCCGGTGAGGACGTTCGCATCGCCGGCGCGGACGTGGGCTCGATCGGCTCGCTGTCGGTCACCCGAAACACGCAGGCGGCCGTCACCCTGGACATCCAGAACCGGGCGTTCGTCCCGTTCCACGCCAACGCCACCTGCGCCATCCGGCCGCAATCGCTGATCGCGGAGAACTATGTCGACTGCACACCGGGGACGACCGCCACGGCGGCTCTGCCGCGAATCCGCAGCGGCGCGGGCGCTGGGAGCTACCTGCTGCCGGTGACGCGGACAAGCTCCCCGATCGACCCCGACATCGTTCAGAACATCTCCCAGGAGCCGGTGCGCCAATCGCTCTCGATCATCCTCGACGAGCTGGGCACGGGCCTGGCCGCCCGGGGTTCGGATCTGAACGCGGTCATCCTGCGGGCCAACCCCGCTCTCGGCTACACCGACCGGGTATTCAAGATCCTGGCTCGTCAGAGCCGGACGCTGGCCCGGCTGGCCTCTGATTCCGACACAGTCCTGGCGCCCCTGGCCCGGGTGCGCAGTCAGGTTGCCGACTTCGTGGTGCAGGCGAACACTACGGCCGGCGCCACCGCGCAGCAGCGCCTGGCCCTCAGCACAAGCATCCGCCGGCTTCCGGGGTTCCTGCACGCGCTGCGGCCGCTGATGGCCGACCTGGGAGCGCTGGCCGACCAGGGCACGCCGCTGATGCACTCGCTGTCGGCCGGGGCCCAGGGGCTAAACCAGGAGTTCACCAATCTCACGCCGTTCGCCGGGGCCGCCCGGACAGCTTTGATCCGGCTCGGCAACGCCGCGCAGCGCTCCCAGCGCTGGCTCGTGGGTTCAGAACCGCTGGCGCGCCGGCTGCTGTCACTCGGACGGGCCGCTCAGCCGTCCAGCCGGCTGCTGAGCAAGCTGACCACCAGTCTGAACACCAGCGGGGGGATCCAGCAGCTGATGGGGGTCCTCTTCTACGCGACGCAGGCCACCAATGGGTTCAACCGGGACGGCCACTACGTACGGACGAACATTCTGACCGGAAGCTGCACGGGCTTTGCCCGGACTCCGACGGCGGGCTGCTCGGCCAACTTCAGCTCCAGCAAGGCCAGCGCGGCGGTGGCCCGCGCCGCGGTTCGTTCCGCGGGCCGGGACAGCCAGACACCTCGCCTGACCGGGCTCCTGCACTACCTGGTGGGCAGCGGGGCGTAGGGATGGTCCGGCGTTCTCGCCAGCGCACCCTGGCCGATCCGGTGATCATCGGGGCGCTGACCGTCCTGGTCGCCGTCGTGGCCATCGTCCTGGCTTTCCAGGCCAACACGGGTCTGCCGTTCGTGCCCAGGTACGGCCTGCACGTGCGCGTCGCCAACGCCGAGGAGCTGACGAGGGGTGGGGAGGTGCACCTGGGCGGGGCGCTGGTCGGATTGGTCGACAGCGTGACCGCGACCCGCAAGGCCAACGGGCAGGCGATGGCCGTCCTCAACCTGGAGCTCGACAAGAGCATCCAGCCGCTGCCCGTGGACAGCCGGTTCACGATCCGGGAGAAGGACGCGATCGGCGAGAAGTTCCTCGACATCACCCCAGGGCACGCCAGCCGGACCTGGCCGCAGAACTCCACCGTCCCGGTCTCACAGACCGGCGCCACCACCGATCTGGACCAGGTCCTGTCGATGTTCACACCGCCGACGCGACGCGGGGTGACCAGCTCCACCGAGGGATTTGCCGAGGCCCTGGCCGGCCGGGGGGCGGCCGTGAACGATGCGATCTCAGCCTTCGTTCCGCTGGTGGATGACCTTGGGCCGGTGATGCGGAACCTGTCCTCTCCGCGCACCCAGCTGGGCGGTTTCCTCCGCGGTCTCGCTGCCTACACGGGGGCGCTGGCGCCGGTGGCCCAGCAGCAGGCCTCGCTATTTCAGAACCTGGACGGGACGTTCCGTGCCCTGGCCTCGGTGGCCCATCCCTACCTGGAGCAGTGGATCGCCCAGACGCCGCCCACGTTCGAGACCGTGACGCGGGACAGCCCGGCCGAGCAGGCCTTCGTCAAGGACGCCACTGGGCTGTTCGCCGACCTGCGGCCGGGGGCGGCGACGCTGCCCTCGAGTGCGCCGCTGCTCGCCTCGGCGTTCGCGGCGGGAACACGCAACCTGCCCGGCACGGCCGCGCTCGACCGCCGCACGGTGACGCTCTCCCAGGATCTCTATGGCTACGGGACCAGTCCGATCGTCACCCACGGCCTCGGCCGGCTCACCCTGACCGCGAATCGGCTGACGCCGCCGCTGCGGTTCCTCACGCCGGCGCAGACGAAATGCAATTACGTGTCGCTACTGCTGCGCAACGTGGCCTCAGCGACGTCTGACCCGGCCGGGAACGGGACCGTCCTCGGCGTGACCATCGTCGCGATCGACGACGTGCTGGGCGACGAGGCGGTGCCCTCCCGGTCGCCGTTCCTGACCCCGGGCACGGCCGGCGGGATCAACCATGCGCCGCTGCATGTTGATCCGTACCCCAACACGGATGCGCCCGGCCAGGTGGCCGAGTGCTCGGCGGGCAAGGAACCGTTCTCGGCCGCCCGCGCAGTGATCGGCAATCCGGCCGGAAACCTGGGCTCGGCGACGGAGAAGACCTCGAGGAGCCGGCGATGAGACGGCACCCCGCTCGTGTCTCCAATCTCCAAGCCGCCGTCGCCGCCATCGTGGTGATCGGGATCGCCTGCTACTTCGTGTTCGGAGGGCCGGTCCCGTTCAGCGGCTCGGGCTACAGGCTCAGGGCCGTGTTCACGGCCAATACTGAGCTGCACATCCCATCGCCGGTCCGGATCGCCGGCGTCGACGTGGGCGAGGTCACGTCGGTCCGCCACATCTCGGGCTCCCGGTCGGCCGGCGTGGTCACGATGCAGATCGACCGGCAGGGCCTACCCATTCATTCCGATGCCACCGCTCAAATCCGCTCGCGGATCTTCCTGGAGGGCAACTTCTACGTCGCCCTGAACCCGGGCACGCCCGAGGCGCCGGTCCTGCACTCGGGATCCACCCTGCCCGCCGCCAACACGTCGGGCCCGGTGCAGCTTGACCGGATCCTGTCCCAGCTGAACGCACCCGCCCGGACCAGCCTGCAGCGGCTTTTGCGCGGGCTGGGCGGCGCGCTCAACGGATCCTCCGGGCAGACCGGCGGTCAGGCCCTGAACCGCGCTCTGAACTACTCCACCCAGGCATTCACCGCTTCGGCGATCGTGAACCAGGCGCTCCTGGGAGAACGTCCGCATGACCTGAGTGGAACGGTGGCCGGAAGTGCCGCCGTGCTCCGAGCGCTGTCCAGCTCTCCGAGCCAGCTGACCGGACTCGTGGACACCTTCCAGCGGACGATGGGCGCGCTGGCCGCTCGCCAGGGGGCGCTGAGCGCCAGCGTGGCTGCCCTGCCGGGATTGCTCAGATCCACCAACGCGGCCGACACGGCGCTGGATGGCTCCTACGCGAACACCCAGAGCTTCGCCGGCGAGATCCTCCCGGGGATCCGGCAGCTGGGACCCACCATCGATGCGGCGCTGCCCTGGCTCGGGCAGCTCACCGCGCTGGTGTCCCGCCGCGAGCTAGGCGGGCTCCTGACCGATCTGACTCCGGCCGTGCAGAACACCTCAGCCACGGTGAGGGCCAGCGTCGGCCTGGTGCGCCGCAGTGATCAGCTGGCGCGCTGCCTGGTCCACAACGTGATCCCCACCGGCAACCAAGTGATCAGCGATCCGCCGGTCGGCGACGGGCGAAAGGTCTACCAGGAGCTCTTCCAGGGCGCCGTGGGCCTGGCCGGAGCCGGTCAGAACTTCGATGGCAACGGCCGGTATCTGCGCTCCACCGTGGGCGGGGGAGGCACCCTCGTGCAGACCCCGACGTTGCCCACCAACGGTCCGCTGTTCGGCAACGCGGTGCTGGCCCCGCTCGGGAGCCGCCCGGCTTTCGCGGCCAAGGCACCACCACTGCACAGCGGGACGTCCTGCTTCCGCAACCCGGTGACGGATCTCAACTCGGCGGCCACCGGGGTGGGGCCATGAAGCGCGTCATCCGCGTCCACCGTCTGGACTTCGCCGCGCTGGCCGCGCTCGTGATCTTGGCCGCGGCCACCGTCTTCTACATCCTGGAGCACCAGCCGGCTTTCACGTTCGGGCGCAGCTACTACACGGTCAAGGCGCCGTTCTCCGAAGCTGCCGCGGTGACGCCTGGGCAGGGCCAGGCGGTGACCATCGCCGGGGTCCAGGTGGGCCTGGTCGGCGGTGTCCAGCTGGAGAACGGTCAGGCCGTAGTGACGATGAATCTGTACAAGCGCTACGCGCCGGTCTACCGCAACGCCACCGTGCTGCTGCGCCCGCGTACCCCGCTCAAGGACATGTACGTGGCGCTTGACCCCGGCAGCCCGGGCGCCGGGAAGGTTCCCAACGGCGGCACCCTGGCCGTGTCGAACACGGTCCCAGACATCGACGTCGACCAGATCCTGGGCTCCCTGGACGCCGACACCCGCAACTACCTACTCCTGCTTCTGTCCGGGGGCTCGCAGGCATTTGCCGGTAAGGGGGCGGTGGGCGGACGGCCCAGCCCCACCGCCGTGGCTCAGCTGCGCGGCATCTTCAAGCGCTTTGCCCCGCTCGATCAGCACACCCAGACGTTCGCCTCACTGCTGGCCCAGCGGAGCGCCAACCTGCGCCGGGCCATCCACAACCTCGACCTGGTCACCACCGGGCTGGGTGGGGTCAGCGGCCAGCTGGCGTCCCTGATCCGCGCCTCCAACACCGACTTCGGCGCGATCGCCTCGCAGGACACTGCCCTGGAGTCTGGGCTCTCGGCCCTGCCTGGGACGCTGCGCCAGACAGATACGACGCTGGTCAAGGTGAAGGGCTTTGCCACCGCCAGCGGAACAGCGCTCGGACAGCTCGGGCCGTTCGCCCACGCGCTCGGGCCGGCGCTGGCCGCCGTGCGCCCCTTGGCCCGGGACACCACCAGCGCCGTCCGCAATCAGTTGCGGCCGTTCTCGGTGGCCGTGCAGCCGCTGGCCCGGACGCTGGCTCCTGCCGCTGCCCACCTGAGCCGGGCCGCACCCGCCCTGTCGCGCTCGGTCGGGGTACTCAACACCCTGTTCAACACGCTGGCCTACAAGGCGCCACGCAGCAATAGCTACCTGTTCTGGGGCTCCTGGCTGGCCCACAACGCCGCCACCCTGACCACCCTGCAGGATGCCAACGGCCCGGTCATCAACGGTCAGTTCATGGCCACCTGCCCGGCGCTGTACGTGTTCGAGAAAGTGCTCATCAAATCGACTCCGTCGCTGACGCCGCTCCTGGATCTGCTGAACGCGCCGGATACGAGCACTCTGAAATCGCCTTACTGCCCGGCGGTGCCATGAACACGCTGGCCCCCAGCCGCAGCCGGATCATGGTCATGGCCCTGTTTGCGGGCTCCTGCCTTGGGCTGCTGCTGTTCCTGTGGATCTCGTTCGGCGGATCGGTCCCGCTGACCCCCCAGGGCTACCGGTTCTCGGTGGAGTTCCCGCAGGCCACCGAGCTGGCATCCCAGTCCGACGTACGGATTGCCGGGGTCAGTGTCGGACACGTCGTGAGCGTGCGGCTCGACCGGCGCAGCGGGCTCAGCCGAGCGGTCATCCAGGTCGACACCCAGTACGCGCCCCGGCCGGCGGACACCCGCGCGATCCTGCGCCAGAAGACGCTTCTGGGCGAGGCCTACGTGGAGCTCTCGCACGGCAACCCGCGCGGGCCCTTCCTATCCGACGACGGCCGCCTGCCCGAGGCCCAGGTGGCCCCGACGGTCCAGCTCGACCAGGTCCTCTCCACCTTCGATCCCACCACCCGGCGGGCCTTCGAAACGTGGATGCAGCAGGACGGCATGGCCTTCACCAACCGAGGCCAGGACTTCAACGATGCCCTGGCTGAGCTATATCCGTTTGCCACCAATGTCGACAACGTGCTCACCGTGCTGCGCCGGGACGGCACGGCGACCCGCACCCTGCTCAGCGATGGCAGCCAGGTGCTGGGAGCGATCTCTCGCTCACCGGCGGCGCTGCGGGGCTTGATCCGCAACTCGAACGCGGTGTTCGCGGCGACCAACGCTCGCAACCGCTCCCTGGCCTCCGCGGTCCGGGTCTTCCCGAGCTTCCTCGTGGGCACCCGGCAAACCGTCGCCCGGGTGGACCGTTTCGCCGGTACGACCAAGCCTCTGGTCGATGAGCTGCGACCGGCGGCTGTGCAGCTGACCCCCGCGCTCACGGCGCTCAAGGCGCTGGCTCCGCAGCTGCGCACCGCCCTCGTTTACCTCGGTCCGGTGACGGCCGCATCCCGCCAGGGCGTGCCCGCTCTGGACAGCTTCCTCAACCAGTCAAAGCCGCTGCTGGGGCGGCTCACCCCGTACCTGGGCGGCGTGGTCCCGGTGCTCGACTACATAAACGCGTACCGCCGCGAGCTGGCGGCGTTCTTCGCCAACGGCACCGCCAGCACGCAGGCCACCGCCCAGAACATCGCTCAGACCAAGCTCCTGCACTACCTGCGGGTGTCCGCGCCGGTCAACCCGGAGTCGCTCACCGCGTACGCGCATCGTCCGTACAGCAACCGCTCGAACCCCTATCTGGAGCCGGGCGGGTACACGCAGCTGCGCAGCGGGCTGCCGGTATTCGGACGCTACCTTTGCACGAGCAACCCGCTGCCCGTGATCGGTGCCTCGACCGGATCGCTGGCGGCGATACTGCGATCTGTCTACTACACCGCTAATCCAGATGGGCCGCCGTGCCGAGCGCAGGCGCCGCTCGGCACCACGATCAGCCATCTCACCGGTCTGTCCGGACTCAGCCCCACTTTTCCTCAACTTCAGAGCTTGCCTTGACGGCGGCTCACTGAAGACCCGTCCAAACGCAGTGATCAAGGAGGAGCGTTGAGAAGGATCATCATCATCGGGACCGCAGCGGCGGTTCTGGGTAGCGGGGCCGCCGCGTGGGCCTCGGCGAGTGACCCGAATAACTACGGCGGCTCGATCAGCGTGGCCCCGGCCAAGGCGGGCAGCGCCAAGAAGCCGGTCATCGATGGCTGGACCCAGACGATCACCGTCTCGTCTGCCCAGCCCGGGTTGGACTCGGCGCCTCTGAAGGACATCAAGACCTGGATCTACGGCCTCAAGGTCAACACGAAGCTGGCGCCGACGTGCAGTTCGAGCAAGATTGAGTCGAGCTCTGGCACGGGATGCCCCGGCAAGTCGCTGGTGGCCTCGGGCACGGTGACCTCGCGGCTGGGTACATCCGATCGCAACCCGTCGACTTCGGAGAACTGCGGTCCGCTGAAGCTGCACGTGTACAACGGCGGCAAGAACTTCGTGTGGTTCTTCTTCATCGTCCCGGGTCCGACTTACTGCCCCGGGGCCCACACGGGCTCGGCTGCGCCCTACAAGGGCACGTTCAGCCGGTCGAATGGGAGCCTGGTGCTCAACGTGCCGCTGCCGGGTGATGTCTCGACCAATGCGGCGAACATCGGCAGCTACGCCTCGCTGACCAACGAGCATCTGGTCTGGAAGAAGATCACCAAGAAGGTCAAGGGCAAGAAGCTGGGTTACTTCTCGTCCGTCGGCTGCAAGGCCGGCAAGCGGCCGTGGAAGGTGACCTACACCGACACGACCAACGGTTCCGACAGGAACTCGAGCACCAAGTCGGGCAAGCTGACGTGCTGAACTGACGTGGTCTCCGGCGTCGTGGCTAGCCGGCCACGACGCCGGGTCACGCCGCTCTCGGCTGTCCGGCCTCGGGGCTCGGGCCGGCCAGGGCGATGTCCTCGTAGCGCTCGGCCCGCTGGGCCTCCCGCTCGCTCTCGGTGAGCATCTTGACGAACAGCCAGACCAGGGCGATTCCCATCACGATCGACTGCTCGAGGGCCATGACCAGACCGGCCATGTTCTGATCCTGGCCGTGGGTCAGGCCCCAGAAGAGAGGCTGGTGGTTGTAGAAGCCGTAGATCGCGGTGGGCGAGAAGGCGAGCATCACGCCGAGCACGCCGACGCCGAACTTGGTCGTGACCATGTAGACGACCGGGCCCATGCCGCCCAGACGCAGACGGCTGCGGATGGGGGAGAGCAGGTGCCACCAGTAGAGGCTGCCGGCGGCCGCGAAGCAGATGTGCTCGAACACGTGCCAGGTGTGCTCGTTGCGGAGCGCCAGGTCGTACATGAACGGCACGTGCCAGAGCCACATGACGGCCACGTAGAAGATCACTGCGCACGCCGGATGGCCGAGAAAGCCGGCTCGGCGCTCCAGGCTGGTCAGCCTTCGGGTGACCGGCCGCAGGATCCCCTTGGTCAGGCTCAGGATCAAGAGGATCGGCATGATGTCCAGGAGCAGGATGTGCTGGACCATGTGGATGACCATGAGGTCGTCCGAGATGGAGTCGACCGGGGAGATCAGCGCGGCCAGCACCACCAGCATCGCGCAGGCAAATACGGCCAGCCGACCGTAGCCGGGCGGGTGAGGCATGCCGGGTCGCCGCGCGCGCCGCCACCCCCACACGTAGAGGAGGGACAGGACCGTCACGCCGGCGATGACCTGCGGGTCGGCGGACCACTCGATGGTCGGGGTCATCCGGCTCATTCTCCCATCGACAAATGTCCGGCGTGGTCGTAGGCTGGGTAGCGGCACCACATCTACCCCGTCTGAAGTTAGGGAGGTCCGTCATGCGGATCGAGGTTAAGGGCCGAAACGTTCCCGTTTCCGACGAGCTGAGGGAGCATGTGTCGCGCCGATTCCGGGTCGTGGCCAAACAGGTCTCGGAACTGGCCGAACTCGAGGTGGAGGTGTTCGAAGAGCGCAACCCGGCCAACCCAGACTGTCATGTGGCCGAGGCGACGCTGCACCTCAAGGGGGTCACGCTTCGGGCCCGCCATGCCTCACGGGACCTGATGCATTCGATCAACGAGGTGAGCGACGAGCTGGGCGTACAGGTCAAGCGGCACCGTGAGAAGCGGCGCAAGCGCCGCGAGACCCGTGCTGCCCGGGCGGCCGATTCGCCGTCGGCCATCCCGCCAGTTGACCTGACCGTAACCGGATAGCCACTCCCCCCCGGCGCGGAGACTGCTTATCCTGGGCTCGGTGCGGAGCCCACGGAAGACCAGGCACCTTGCGCCGATCGCGTCGGTAATGCTGGTGGCGGGCGTCGTGCTGGTCGTCGCCCTGATTCCCTCCGGCGCGCTAGCCGCCAGCGGGCTGAGGGTGCGCGGCAACCATCTGGTCTACGGCCGCGGACAGGGGCGGATCGTCCAACTCAGGGGGGTCAATCGTTCCGGCACCGAGTCCGGCTGCCAGCAGGGCTGGGGTGTGTTCTCCAGCTCCACTCCGATGCGGCCCGACAGCGCCTGGATGATCCGGGCAATGCGGAGCTGGGACATAAACGTCGTCCGGGTCCCACTCAACGAGGACTGCTGGCTCGGCGTGAACGTCGGGCGGCATCTCAGCGGGCCGGCCTACCGGCGCCGGATCGAACGCTACGTTCACAAGCTGAACCGGGCCGGCCTGTTCGTGATCCTGGATCTGCACTGGACGGCTCCGGGTCATCGCGAGGCCACCGGCCAGATGCCGATGCCGGATGCCGACCACTCACCGGCCTTGTGGCGATCGGTGGCCCGGGCCTTTAAGTCCGACCACGATCTGATCTTCGATCTGTTCAACGAGCCGTTCGGGATCCACTGGTCCTGCTGGCTGAATGGCTGCAGCGTGTATTCCTACAACGGCTTTCCGGCCTACCGGGCGGCGGGCATGCAGCAGCTGGTCAATGCCGTCCGTTCCACCGGAGCCACGCAGCCGCTGATGGTGGGGGGGAACGTGGCCTCGCTGGATCTATCGCAGTGGGTGGCCGACGAGCCCAAGGATCCCCGCCACCAGCTCGTTGCCTCAGAGCACAGCTACGGGGTTCAGCAACCGTGCCACGCGGCTTGTCTGACGGCGGTGGCGGGCACGGCCCAGCGGGTGCCGGTGGTAATGGGGGAGCTAGGCGAGACGGACTGCAAATCTGGCTATGTCCGGCGGATAATGCGGTTCGACGACCAGCACGGGATCAGCTATCTGGGCTGGGCATGGGATTCCATCGCGAGTGGCTGGTCTTGTTTCGGGGGGCCATCCCTCATCAAGAACTACGCGGGCTCGCCAACCCGGTTCGGCGCCGGTTTTCGGTCGCACTTTCGGGCCCGGGGCGTGCCAATCCGCCCGTAATCCCCGGCGGTTTCGGCTGCCGTGAGGGGCCGAATGGCTGGTCCTCCATTGCTACGCTTGACTCATGTCGTTGCTCGACCGCGCGCTTCGCATGGGCGAGGCCAAGAAGTTCAAGACCTACGAGCAGCGCGTCGGACGGATCAACGCCTACGAGGCGGAGATGGAGAGCTCCACCGACCAGGAGCTCCGGGAGCTGGCCGACGAGCTGCGTGAACGAGCTCGGGGGGGCGAAAGCCTCGATGACCTGATGTTCGAGACCTTCGCGCTGGTGCGCGAGGCGGGCCGGCGCACGATGGGAATGCGCCACTTCGACGTGCAGCTGATCGGGGCCATGGTGCTGCACGACGGCTGCATCGCCGAGATGAAGACCGGCGAGGGCAAGACGCTGACCGCCACGCTGGCGGTGGTGCTCAACTCGCTGGCCGGACGGGGCGTCCACGTGGTCACGGTCAACGACTACCTGGCCCAGCGCGACGCCATGTGGATGAAGCCGATCTACGACGTGCTGGGCGTCACCGTGGGAGTGCTGCAGAACATGCAGCCCTACGAGGAGAAGCGCGACGCCTACGCCGCGGATGTCACGTACGGAACCAACTCGGAGTTCGGTTTCGACTACCTGCGGGACAACATGGCCACCGCTTTGGAAGAGAAGGTCCAACACGGTGGGCGGCCCAAGCCGGAGGGCGGCGGCTCGCCCTACCACACCTACGCGATCGTCGACGAGGTGGACAACATCCTGATCGACGAGGCACGCACGCCGCTGATTATCTCCGGCGCGCCCGAGCAGGCGGCGGACCTCTACGTGAAATTCGCCAAGCTGGCTCCGCAGATGCGAGTGGGCAAGACCCCGGAGGGTCTGCTGCCCCAGGAACGCAAGGCGTTTGTGGCCGACTTCGACTACGAGATCGACGAGAAGCACAAGACCGTGTCGATCACCGAGCTGGGCGTGGCCAAGGCGGAGCGGTTCCTGCGCATCGACCACCTGTACCGGGCGGAGAACGGGCACCTGGTCAACCACCTGATCCAGGCGCTCAAGGCCGAGTCGCTCTACAAGAAGGACATCGACTACGCGGTGGTCGACAGCGAGGTCAAGATCATCGACGAGTTCACCGGCCGGATCCCCGAAGGGCGCCGCTGGTCCGAAGGCCTGCACCAGGCCGTGGAGGCCAAGGAAGGCGCGCGGATCCAGGAGGAGAACCAGACCCTGGCCACGATCACCCTCCAGAACTACTTCCGGATGTACGACAAGCTGGCCGGCATGACCGGTACGGCCCTCACCGAGGCCACCGAGTTCATGAAGATCTACGAGCTGCCGGTGGTGCAGGTCCCGACCAACCGAAAGATGGTCCGCAAAGACGAGAACGATCAGGTCTACAAGACCAAGGACGGCAAGTGGGGCGCCGTCGGGCGGGAGATCGAGGAACGCCACGCCAAGGGCCAGCCGGTCCTGGTGGGGACGATCTCGGTCGAGGTCTCAGAACTCCTGTCAGATCGGTTGAAGAAGAAGGGCATTCCCCACACGGTGCTCAACGCCAAGCCGGAGTACGCCGCGCGCGAGGGTGAGATCGTGGCCGAAGCCGGGGCGCCGGGCGCGGTGACGATCGCCACCAACATGGCCGGCCGAGGGGTAGACATCAAGCTGGGCGGCAACGCCGAGCACCTGACCGAGCTCGAGATGCGCAAGCTGGGTCTGGAGCCCGGGATGCCTGACTACGACGAGCACTACAGGCGGGTGCTGGCGGAAGTCGAGCGGCGGGTGCAGGCGGCCCGGGAGGAGGTGCTCGAGGCGGGTGGCCTGTTCATTCTCGGCACCGAGCGCCACGAATCCCGGCGGATCGACAACCAGCTGCGGGGCCGTTCCGGCCGTCAGGGCGATCCTGGCGAGTCGCGGTTCTTCCTGTCCGCCCAGGACGACCTGGTGCGGCTGTTCGCCGGCGACCGGATCTACAAGATCCTGGAGCGGCTGGGCTCGACCGACGAGGAGGGCAACGAGGAGCCGATCGAGGCCGGGATGCTCTCCAAACAGATTGAGAAAGCTCAGCGCAAGGTCGAGGAGCAGCACTTCTTGATGCGCAAGCACACGCTCGAGTACGACGACGTCCTCAACCAGCAGCGCGAGGTCATCTACACCTATCGCGACGAGGTCCTCGAGGGCCGGGACATGGGCGACGTGGCCCGCGAGGAGGTCGTGAACCTGATCGACCGGCTGGTCGTCGAATACACGGCAGGCGACTACGTGGAGGACTGGGACGTGCCCGGGCTGCTCGTCCGGATGCAGGAGATCTTTACGCCCAGCGGCGAGCTCATGGACATCGATCCCGACCGGATCGACCGCGAGGAGCTGGTCACGCGGCTACAGGAGGAGGCGCTGGCGCAATACGGGCGGCGCGAGGAGGAGCTCGGCGATGAGCTGATGCGCGCCCTGGAACGCTTCCTGCTGCTCCAGATCATCGACCAGCGCTGGCGCGAGCACCTGTACGACATGGACTATCTGCAGCAGGGCATCCACCTGCGCTCCGCTGCTCAGATGGATCCTCTGGTCGCCTACAAAAACGAGGCATTCGAGCTGTTCGGTGACCTGATGAACACGATCTGGGGCGACTTTGCCCGGATGATCTACCACGTCGAGGTGACCGTCGAGGGCCCGGGCTCGGAGGCGGTTCCTCCGCCGATGCCCCCGCGCCGTCCCAGCGCGGCGTCCAGCTCGGCCACGGGCGGGGCTTCGCGAGTCAGCTACTCGGGTGGAGGCAACGTCGGCACGGGCGCTTCGGCCATGCGGGCCGCCGCCGCAGCCGCGCCGGTCCTGGGAACGGAGTCAGACGAGGACTACGAGCCGCTGCCGCCGGTGGAGCAGCATCGCAGCGAGGGCGAACCGGGCCGCAACGACCCGTGCTGGTGCGGGAGCGGTAAGAAGTACAAAAAATGTCACGGTGCGTAGGGTAAGGGCCTAAATCCCTGCAGAGGTAGGGGCCTTGGCCCTTGAAGGATTGGTTCGTGTTCACGCCGTGTTCACGAACCAAGCGCTGCGACGACAGCGCCCACGACCGCGGGTTCTGAGGTGGGCAGCAGGTGCCCGCAACTTGCCAGCAGCGTTTCAGGCCGATCTCCGAGCCGCTCAGCCACGACGTGGAGGGCCTCGGGCCTCGAGGCGATCGTCGCGTGCGTATGTCGCAAGCAGCGCACGCTTCCGACTGCGGGGAGCCCTCACTAGGTCGAGCGCACCACCGGCAGAGAGCGGCTCTCCCGCGGCCTCCGGACAGTTAGGGCGGTGCAGTGTGTTCGCGGGACGGTCCGTATACGAGCGGTTCCTCGGCTTGCCAGCGGAGCGGGGGCAGCGTCACGCCTAGGACGTTATGCAGCTCCTCGGCTGGAGTCTGGCCCCCAGATGCGAGGTAGAGTTCTCCCAGTGCCACGCTGGTGGCCGGGGCAACCCCGTCGCACTCGGATTCTCAGGAGGGGTAGATGACTTGGACTCGCGCGTTTCGGACCCGTTCTGTCCGGCTGCTCGGATCTGGGGTCGCGGCCACGATGGTCGCTGGCATGAGCGCGGTCGCTGCGTCGGGAGCCTCAAGCCCGACGTTGAAGGCGAGCAAGCACATCGCCGGGCTGCCGGCCGTAACCTACGGCAGGTCCATCACTTTGTCCGGGCATGAGTCGCTGGGCGGATCCAAGTCGTACACGCTTGAGGCCAACCCGTGGCCTTTCCAAGGCGGGTTCCATGTAGTGGCGCACGGCACGACCACCGGGAGTTACAAGTTCGCAGTCAAGCCCAGTCACGCCACCCGTTACCGGGTACACGTAGGCGGGTCCACAAGCTCCGTCCTCACCGTTTACGTGATCGAGCGGCAGGTCCACTTTAGCTGCAACCTGTGCACGCTGAACAACGGGCCGGGCGCGCACACGCTGAAGATCTCAGCCGTGCTGCTCGCCCCCCCAGGGCCGCTCGCTCAGCACGGGCCTGTGTACTTCTACTACGCGCAGGACCGCTCCAGCGTGCCACCTAGGAGGTTGCGCCTCGTCAAAAAGGTGGCGCTTCACAAAAACGCGAATCGCCTCTCGTTCCACGTCAGCTACAAGGTCCATTTCCCGTCAGGAGTGTTCCGATTCAGGGACACCTACTGCTGGAGGGACACTGAGTCACACGACGGCGTCGGGCTGCCAGGCCACCACCACTGCGGTGCCCCCAGGGTCAGCGGCGGGGACATATATCTCGGGTAGCCTGGGCCGTCGCTGGAGCTTCCTCGCGTGGGCAGCGCTAGAGCCGCGTCCCTGTTACGAGGAGGTCGCTGACCCCGGCAAGTTCCTGGGTTCACAGCGCAACGCCGGCTGGGGCGACGAGAAGGCGCTACGACAGCGCGGGCAACTCTGCCCAAACTTCGTAGCCGTGGCTGTGCCGATGGCTGCCCCAGCTGCTCGCAAGGTTCCCGACGATTTTCAGGCCCATCCCGCCCGCCGTTGGAGGACGATCGACAGGGTTAGCTTGGCGCCCTGCACGGCCGGGATCAAGCACCGAAATGCGAGCCCGCGCGCTGAAGCTGATGCCGATGATGAGCCTCTCGTCCTTACGGCACAGCGAGTGCTGGACCGCATTGGTGACCAGTTCGCTCGTCACGAGTAGGACGGCATCGAGAAGATCCCGTAGTTCACCGCTGTGCTTGATCGCTCGGCAGACTGTGCTAAGGGGCGGAGGTATCGCAGGGCACCTCCAGATGGAGCAGGTCCTGCATGTAGTTCTGCTTTCCAGGTCATCTGAACCTAAACGTTCATATGAGCCGAAACCATCCTGAACCTAAGCGTTCATATGAGTCGAAACCTGGTAGCGGTCGCGTCGAGAGTTGTGGGGGCTTTCAGGGCTCGCGGACCCCGCCGCGTGGTGGAAGCGCGGCGGGCTCCCAGTCAGCGAGGCGGCTGGTTGTGTGGCAACCCCGAACCTCGAACGGCAACGTTCTTGTAGCGGGCATGTCTTCTGGCCCGTATCGTCTGAGGCGGCCACGGAAGGCTCTCGGACCGGAGGTGATCTCGGCGAATGGGTCACCCCCTTGCCCATTGGCTGGATCGAGGGTGCAGGTTTCCGAACCCGGGCCTGCACCCTCCTCCGCTGCCCTGGTGCGGGGTGAAAGGGGCTGCCAAGCCTCGGCCGTGTGGTTACCACGGATGCCGAAACCGCAATGTCCCCCTGTGGCGACACGTGCTTGTTGCGCGGATCCTGTGGCGGGGACCAAGGATGGCCGGGACCGGGGTGACCGCGCGAAGTGGTCACTCGGATGAGAGCGAGGCTGGAGGCCGAGCGTGGTTGTCAGACCGCAGGTCGGGATGACCTGCGGAGGACTCTTTTACGGTCGTGAGCGCAGGGGCACTGATTGAGCGAAGCTGGAGGCCGAGCCCGACTCTCAGACCGCGGGTCCAGAGGACCGGGCAGGACTCCTTCGCGGCGCGTAGTAGCTGTCTCGCGCCCAGTCACCGGGGCCAAATGACAGGAAAAAGCGGATGCTCGAGCGGGTCTCCGGCCTGCAGCACCCCATCAAGCTCGCCAAACGGTGGGCTTGTCTTGTGGGGACGTGGCGCATAGCGAGCGTCATCACCCGTGAAACGGATCGAAAACGCTCGCCGTCGGGTGGGAGATCCCCCGGCTGCGTGAAGCGCCAGCATGTTGAATGCGACGGCGTCTCCGGGTCCCATCGCCCAGCCACGAATGTCATATGAATCGCGATCACTTTCGATGTCGGGTACCTCCTCCAGGGCACCTTCGTCGAAGACCATCGCTGTGCGATCGACGAACGTTCTGGGCATGAACCATTTGCCAGTGTGCGAGCCCGCCACGAACTCAAGCGTGTTCTGCCGGTCGACCGGATCCAGGGGGAGCCAGAAAGACACTGTCTGGCTCCCGTCGATGCAGTAGTACGGCTGGTCCTGATGCCACGGACTGGGATCGAGAGTTCCGGGCTCCTTGACTAGGAGATGGTCATGGTTGAAACGCACCTCTTTGGAGCCCATCAAAGCAGCGGCGGCTTCGCCCAGAGCGGAGTCTCGGATAACTCGCTCGTACTCCGGGACACGCTGCCAGTTGCGGAAGTCTTCAATAAAGGCGCCCGGAGCGCCTGGCTTCGTGGCGTTGATCGCCAGGGGGCTGAGTGATGCAAGGTTGCGCTCTACACCCGCGGTGAGTGTGGATACTTCCTCGGGGGTCAAGATCTGGCGCAAGCACACCACGCCGTCCTGCTGGAACTTAGACACATCTTCCGGATTCACGGCGCGGGGACCGGACAACGACGTCATCGTTCCTCCATGGTTGGCAGCTTTCGACCATCCGAGGATATGTCAGTCAACTGGCCTTTCGGTCTGCTGCCTCGGCGGCATCGTGGGATCTGTGGATCAAAACGTCGCTATAGCAACGCTTTGATCCACAGATAGCCACCGGGCTCCCCGGCCCCGCCCAGCTACTGCTTTACGAACGTCACCTTCTCGGGCTGGATAACGAACTTGATCCGCTCTTCGCCGGGCTGGCGGAACGGGTACTCGTCCTGGCCGAGGTACTTCTTGGCTAGTTCGTTGATGTGCTCGTCCGCTCCGTCTGTGGTGCCCTCAGCGCGCCCGCGAACCTGCACATAGCTGTAGGGGTTCTCGGGGTCGACTACGACCAGCGTGATGTGGGGGTCGCGGTCCAGGTTGGCGGGCCACTGGCGGCCCTTGGCGCTGTTGACGGCCATATGACCGTTCTCAACGGACTGCCAGACCACGGCGCTGAGAATCGAGTCGTCCGGGTTGCGGGTGGAGATGACGGCGACGTTGGGGGCGTCGAGAAGACGCTGAACTTCGGGATCATGGATATCGGTCATACCCCCTGGTTACCCGGTCCGGACCGCTGCTAGGCTCACCGGCGCATGGCCACCGCCCCCTCAGAGCCGCTCTCCCAGCGCCTCGCTTCCATCCGCGAGCAGCTCAAGCTGCTGGCGGACTATCTTTGACCCAGCTGGTCTGAGCGAGCGCGTCGAGGCGCTCGAATCCGAGATGGGGACGGCCGGCTTCTGGGATAACCAGGAGCGGGCGGCCCAGGTGAGCGCCGAGCACGCGCGGGCTTCCCGCCGGCTCGAGATGTTCCGCGGGCTGGAACGCGACGTGGCCGATCTGGAGCCACTGGCCGAGCTGGCCGAGGAGGATCCGGACATCGCAGCCGAGCTGGAGGATCAGATCCAGAACGTCGAGGAGCGTCTGCAGAACCTCGAGGAGCAGCGGTTGTTCTCCGGGCGTTACGACGCCGGCGATGCGCTGGTCACCGTGAACGCGGGCGCCGGCGGGACCGACGCCCAGGACTGGGCCGAGATGGTGCTCCGGATGGAGATGCGCTGGGCCGAGCGGCGGGGCTTCAAGGTCGAGCTTCTGGAGGTTTCCCCGGGCGAGGAGGCCGGCATCAAGTCGGGCACCTTCCGGGTCAGCGGCGAGAACGCCTACGGCCTGTATGGCAGCGAGAAGGGTGTGCACCGCCTGGTGCGCCTTTCGCCCTTTGACGCGGCACACCGCCGCCAGACCAGTTTTGCCGGCGTGGAGGTCTCGCCGGTGGTGGAGGAGGCGGGCGAGGTGGAGATCGACGACGACGACCTGCAGGTCGACACCTACCGGGCCAGCGGGGCGGGAGGCCAGCACGTGAACAAGACCGACTCAGCGGTCCGGATCACCCACAAGCCGACCGGCATCGTGGTCCAGTGCCAGAACGAGCGCTCCCAGTCCTCCAACCGGGCCGAGGCGATGACCATGCTGCGCTCAAAGCTGGTCGAGCGACAGGAACGCGAACGTCGACAGGAGATCGCTCGGGAGAAGGGCGAGGCTCAGGACGTCAACTTCGGATCCCAGATCCGCTCCTATGTCCTGCATCCGTACTCGATGGTCAAGGACCATCGGACCGACTTCGAGATGGGCGACACGAGCCGGGTCCTGGACGGTGATCTGGACGGGTTCGCCCGGGCCTACCTGCACAGGAGCGCGAACCCCAGCTGAGCCCCGTGTCGGGTGGTCGGTCGCTGAGCGGGGCTCCGGCCAATGAGACCGGAACCCCGCACCAACGCAATTGCGGCTACGGCTACGGCTTGACGCGGTACACGCGTCCGGCCAGGTCGCCGAAGTAGACCGACCCGGAATGAGTTTTCAGCCCGATGATCGGCACCGCCCCGGTGACCAGGCGCTTGGGAGTGCCCTTTCCGCTCACCGGTAGAGAGGCCACGGCCGGAGGCAGCCCGGCGGCTGCGCCGGCGAAGCCGAACTCCGAGAAGTACATCGTCTGGCCGATGATGCCGATGCCACCCGGATCGGTGTGCGGCGCCAGCCAGGTCAGCGGCGATGTGTAGGGGTTGCACTTCTTGGAGACGGTGGTCTTTTTGTTCTTGCCATGGCCCTTGGTGGTCTGAGTCCAGTCGCAGGTGGGGAATCCGAAGTTGTCCCCCGACTTGACCTTCAGCAGCAGGTCCGGAGGATTCGGGTTGCTCGTGACGCCGTTCGATCCAAAATCGGTGACGATCGGAGAGCTGGAGCCGGACGGGAACACCATCTGCCAGGGCTGACGGATCCCCTTGGCAAACACCTTCAGGTTCTTGCCGCGGGTATTCATCGCCAGGATGTCGTACAGGTAGGGCGAGGTGGTGGCCGGCCCGTGATCGTTGCCATTGAACAGCCCCACGTCGGAGCCGACATAGATGCGCCCGTCGGGGCCGAAGGCCAGGCCGTTGAAGCCCTGGTAGCCGGCTGGGGCGGTGTAGATGGCATGGCGCTTGGTGAAGTTTTTGCCGTTCCAGTGCCGCCAGGCCAGGATCTGGGACTTCAGCGCGCCCGACTTCGTCTTGGTCACGGCGCTCACGTACAGGACGTGCTTGTGGAAGGCGAGACCGCTGGCCCACACCACCGAGTCCTTCAGCTTCCGGGCCTTGCCGTGCTTGAGTTGGTAGACGCCGCCGCTGAAATCGTTCAGGTTGGTCTGGCTCTGAGTGCCGTCGGCGGCGAACATCGCCCGGTGACCCCAGGCGAAGGATGTAGGCGTGCTCAGTCCCGTGGCCACCAGGTGGACCTTCAAACCTGTGGGCGACGTGGGTGCCGGCGGGCCGGCGGCTACCGCTGCGGTGGCGAAAGCTCCGCTGACGGCTATGGAGGCGGCGAACGACGCCACCAAGGCTTTGCGCATGTGCGTCCTCCTACGAGTTTTACGGTCTCAGTGCTGAAGCCCCGGCCTGAGACACCGCAGAGAACGCTAACACCTCGGTCGACCGAGGGCATCCGGTCATAAAAAGGGGGTTCCGGTCGATTGACCGGAACCCCCTGAGATCCCAGAGCCGGGGCTCCGAGTCGATGTCAGCCCGTGAACGTCGGGCCGGTGCTCTTCTTGTGCTTCTTGTGCGTGGACTTCTTGGTGGCCTTCTTCAGGGTCACCTTGTAGACGACGCCCGTGTTGGTGGCCTCCGTCGAACCGCCGACGAATAGGGCACCCGAATGGGCGGCCAGTGCGTCCGTGCCGGCCGGGAAGCCGGTCACGACAGGCTTCAGCTTGCCCCCGGTGATCGGCATTGAGTACAGGGCCCCGCCCTGGAACTTGGGTCCCAGGAACGAAGTGATGTACAGGGTCTTCCCGACCACCGCGATGCCCATGGGATCGAAATGCGGCCGCAGCGTCTTGAACGGCTTGGCGTAGCCCTTGCACGGGCTCCCCTTCGTGCGATTGCACTTGGGGAAGCCGTAGTTCTGACCCTGCTTGACGTGCAGGATGAAGTCAGGCACGTTGGCCGGCGGAGCGGTTGACGCGCACGGGTTCGCGCCCGTGCAGTCCTGCCCAAGCGCGGAGACGAACGGGCTGGAATCGCCCTTGGCGAACGCCATCTGCCAGGGCTGGCGGATCCCCTTGGCAAACACCTTGACGTTCTTGCCGCTGGTGTTCATCGAGAGGATGTCGTACACGTACGGCGAAGTGCTGGCCGGACCGTGGTCGTTGCCGTTGAGCAAGCCCACGTCGACGCCGACCAGCAGCCGGCCGTTAGGGGCGAAGGCCAAGCCATTGAAGCCCTGGAAGCCCTGCGGGCCCGTGTACACCACTCTCTGGTGGGTGAACGTGGCACCGTTCCAGCCGCTCCAGGCCAGGATCTGGAACTCCGGGCCCTGGCTGCCGAACTGGGCGCCGCTGATGTACAGGACATGGTTGCGGACCGCCAGGCCGGCCACGAACACGAGAGGACTCGGGATCCGGACCACGACGTGGTTCTTGATCACGTCCAGGCCACCGTTGGGGAGGCTTTGGCTGTTGCCCGAGTCCCCGGCGAACATCGTGCCATTCAGCCACGCGAACGAGGTCAGGTTGCCCTGTCCCGTGGCGTATTGGGCGACCTTGGCGCCCTGATACGTCTTGGGTGCCGGTGCCCCGGTCGCCGCCGAAGCGCCGGCCACCCCCGAAACTGCCGCCACCACTGAAGCGACGGCTACCGCCGCTGCGCGTTTGCGCATAAGTACATGTACCTCCGATGAGAGTGATTTGCCCTGGGGCCCCGACGCCCCTCGCGTCCCATCTGGGGCGCGTTTACGGGACCTTAACATGACCGGGCGGTCATGTGCGTTGGTACGTATTCTCGGTCGATGGAGAACTCCGGGGATATCGTCGACCGAGCGCTGGCCGAGGACGTGGGGTCCGGGGACGTCACCACCGCGGCCACCGTGCCGACTGATGCTCGGGCCCTCGCCACTGTGACTCAGAAGGGGCCCGGCGTGATCTTCGGCCTCGACCTGGCCGAAGACGTCTTCCGCCGGCTCGATCCGCAGATCGAGGTCACCCGCCACGTCCAGGAGGGCGTGTGGCGTGAACAGGGCCCGGTGTTGGAGCTACAGGGCCAGGCCCGGGCGATACTGACCGGGGAACGCACTGCGCTGAACTTCCTGCAGCGCCTGTCCGGCGTGGCCACGCAGTCCGCCCGGTACGTGAGGGCGGTGCAGGGGACGGGCGCGAGGATTCTCGACACACGCAAGACCACGCCGGGCCTGAGAGACCTGGAGAAGCGGGCGGTGGCCGCCGGAGGCGCCATCAATCACCGGGCCGGCCTGTATGACGCCATCCTGATCAAGGAGAACCACGCCGCCCTGGCCGGGGGCGTTGCCCGCGCCGTGCGCCAGGCCCGCCGGGCGGCTCCAGAGCTCCCAGTGGAGATCGAGTGCCGGACGCTCGAGGAGGTCGCACAGGCCCTCGAGGTCGGGGCAAACACGCCCGGCTTCACGATTCTCCTGGACAACATGTCGCCGGCTCAGCTGCGCGAGGCCGTCCGGGATGTGGACGGCCGGGCAAAGCTCGAGGCCAGCGGCGGCGTCACCCTGGAGACGATCCGAGAGATCGCACAGTCCGGCGTAGACTTCATCTCGGTTGGCGCACTGACACACAGCGCTCCCGCCCTTGACCTATCTCTCCTGCTGGAACCGCTCCCATGAATCTCCCGATGCTCAGCGATCCTGTCGATGGCCCCATGCTGCTGGAGAACATCCCAGCGCTCCAGGCCGAAGTGAAGGCGCTGGCCGAGGAGCGCGGGGCGGTGATTCTGGCCCACAACTATCAGCTGCCCGAGATCCAGGACATCGCCCACTATGTGGGCGACTCGCTCGGCCTGTCCCGCCAGGCCGCCGGCTCCGACGCCGAGATGATCGTGTTCTGCGGTGTGCACTTCATGGCCGAGACGGCCTCGATCCTGTCGCCCGACCGGCGGGTCCTGATCCCCGACCTGGACGCCGGCTGCTCGTTGGCTGACTCGATCACGGCCGAGCAGTTGCGCGATTGGAAGGCCGCGCACCCAGGGGCGATCGTCGTCATGTACGTGAACACGACAGCCGCCGTGAAGGCTGAGACCGACTACTGCGTGACCTCGGCCAACGCGGTGCAGGTCGTCGACCACATCTTCCGCGAGCACGGCCCAGACACGGAGATTCTGTTCGGTCCCGACATGTTCCTCGGGGCCTATGTGGAAAAGACGCTCGGGCGCAAGCTGCACGTGTGGGACGGTGAGTGTCACGTCCACGCCGGGATCCGTCCGGATGACATCAACTCGATCCGGCGAGCTCACCCGGACGCCGATTTCCTGATCCACCCCGAGTGCGGTTGCTCGACGAGCGTCATGGAGTACGTCGCCGCGGGCGACGTGGCTTCGGAGGGAGTGCATATGCTCTCGACCGGCGGGATGCTCGGCTACGCCCACGAGCACGAGCACGACCGCCGCGCCGCGATCGTGGCCACCGAGATCGGGATGCTTCATCCGCTCCGTCAAGCCGCGCCGGACGTCGACTTCATCGCCGCCAACGAGGCGGCTTCGTGTCGCTACATGAAGATGATCACCCTGCCCAAGCTCCGCGATGCCCTGCGCGACGGGGTCTATGAAGTCAGCGTGCCTCGCGAAATCGCCGATCGGGCGCGGGTGCCGATCGAGCGGATGATCGCGATCGGGTAACCGAGCTACTGGCCGGGCGCCGGGACCGGCTCGGGAGCCAGCAGATCGATGCCGCGCCAGACGGTCGTGCGCACGGCGGGCATCGACACGCACTTGCGAGAGAACTCGGACTTCGTGTAGCAGTGGATGTCGGCTGACGCGCCCATCTCCATGACGTCCCACAGCGATCCGGCCACGTAGACCCGCTCCAGCCAGGGCACGCCCTGGTATGCGTCGGACACCAGGACGACGATGAACTCGGGTCCGCGCTCGCGCTGGAGCGGCGCGCCCCGCTCGTCGGCCACCCGGGCGCCGCCGAGATACGCCGCCTCGATTTCCCACCGGTCGCTTATCCGGGCCAGGTAACGACGCAGCTCGGCCCGGTTGAGGGCTGTGCTGACCACCTCCACAGGTGGGGCATTGTCGCCGCCGCCTCGGCTGGAAGCAAGGCGAGAAAACTCAGCGCTAACGCCGAGCCTGGGGGCCGGGGTCAGTACGCGGCGATAGCGCCCACCATCCGGCTCAGGATGGGAATCGCCTGCCAGTTGTACGGGCCGTCGATGAACAGCACGAAGCCGATCTGCTGCCCATTCCGGGACGCGCACACACCGGCCAGGTTGGTGACGGTGGCCAGCGTTCCCGTTTTGGCCACGCACCGGCCCTGGGCCCGCGTGTGAACGGCCATTCCAGCCACCGTGCCGCTCACGCCGACCACCGGGAGCGCGGCCTCCAGCATGTGGCCGATCGCTTTCGGCCACACCTGACGGAGCAGCGACACGACCTGGGCCGGCGTCGTGCGATCGGCCGGGGCCAGCCCCGAGCCGTCCTCGAGCCGCGGGGCCACGTGGTAGCGCGCCAGGGCCGCGACGATCTCCCGCGAGCCCGCGCTCAGCGTGCCCTGGCCCAGCAGCCGGTACCCGAGCTGCTTGGTCAGCAGATCCGCGAACAGGTCGTCAGAGGGAACGTCCATCAGCTTGAGCAGCGTGCTCAGCGGCGGGGAGGTCACTACGGCCAGATGCCTGGCCCGGCGTGGCGTGCGGGTCGGATGAGGTGCCGCCCGCACCCGGATGTGCGCGGCCCGCATGGTCCGAGCCAGCTGGCGGGCCGCGTAAGCGGGTGGGGAGAGATTCTTGCCCGTGGCGCCGTGGTCAAAGGTCAGGGCGCTCATCTCGCCGCCGTAGTCGGGCACGTCCGGCGCCCCGCCCGTGAACGGTCCACCCGGCTGGTCATCGAACCGGGAGCCGTCCCCGTACAACCGGCCGGTGACCCGGCGGATTCTGGCGCGACGCAGCTGGGCGACCAGCGTGGCGACCTGCGCGCCATACCCCTCGTCCCAGTTCCGGATGAAGCCGCCGTCGCCGAACGTGGGGTCACCGTCACCGCGCAGATACAGGTTGCCGTGCCAGACATCACCTCGGCTCAGGTGCCCGGTGCCGAGCACAGTGGTGTGCAACCGGAGGTTCGGACCGAGTCGCTCAAGCAGCCCGATCGTCGTGAAGATCTTGGCCACTGAGGCGGGTGAGCGGGCCACGGTGGCCCGCTGGGTGAACAGAGTCCGCCGGGTGGTCAGGTCGTAAACGAGAAACCCGGTGCGAGAGCCCGCCTTGCGTTCGGCGCGCACCAGCGTGGCCTGAAGGTGGCGCAGCACCGGACTGCGACTGTCGGTCGCGGCCGGAGCGGTGGTGACGGTGGGGGAAGAGCCCGTGCTGGTGGGCGAAGCCGCCAACGGGGAGGACGAACCGAGCCCCGGAGCCGGATCGGTCCGGCCCGGGGGGGTGGCGGATCGGTGACTGCCACTGCTCCCGCACCCGGCGAGCAGCGCCACGCCCGCCGCCGCCAGGGCAGTGGCGGTAACCCGCCTGAGGTCAGGCCGCCTCAAACTCCTCCACGGTGTGAGGACCCACGCAGGCGGTGGAGAAGGCCTCGGGAATGCCTGCCGCCAGCTCCCGCACGTCGGCGAAGCTCACGGCGTCCAGCAGCTCGATCGTCCGGTCGGGATCGATGTCCTCTCCGTAGACGATGGCCTGCTGGGCGGCGTGGCGGGCGATCGCGCCCGAGTTCTCGAAGGCGATGGCGCGAGCACCGGCTGCATAGGCCCGAGCGCGCTCCACCTCGTCCTCCCGCGGTCCTTCTTTGCGCAGCTCGGTCACGATCTCCCGCATGCGGCTGTAGGCCTCCACGCACTTCCCCGACTCGAGCCCCGCGCTCAGCTGCAGCACGGTGGCGTCCGCGTAGGCGTGCGGGTAGCTGTTGACCGAGTAGGCCAGGCCCCGTTGCTCGCGAATCTCGTCGAACAGCCGGGAGCCCATCGACCCACCGAGCAACGTCGAGTAGATGGTCAGCGCGGCCCGCTGCCGGGGATCGCTCACGTCGATCTCGGGCCGGTAGGACATGCGCAGGTGAGACTGGGCCGAGTCGCGCTCGCGCACCAGCGTACGGGTTGCCGGCTGGGGGGCCGGCTCGTAGCCATCGGGCTCATCGACCGAGGGGAATCTGGAGAAGAGCTCGTCTAGAGGCCCCTCGTCGTCCAGCGCCTCGAGGTTGCCCACGGCGAACGCCGCCCCGCGCTTGGGGGACCAGCGGCGTTGGCGGAAGGCCACGATGCCCTCGCGGGTGAACGTCTCGGCCAGGTGTTCGGGGGGGCCCAGGACGGGCCGGCCGAGTGGATGGTCTCCGAACACTGCCTGGTCGATCAGATCCTCGGCCATCGAGGACGGCTGGTCGTGGGAGCGGTTGATCTCCTGGATGACCACCCCACGCTCGCGGTCCAGCTCCCCGGCATCCAGGCGGGGACGTCCGACGAAGTCGGTCAGCAGGTCGATGGCGTCCAGGCCATAGGTGGACCGGGCGGTGATGTGGAAGGCCACCAGGTCGTGGCTGGTGTAGGCATTCAGCACGGCGCCGTTGCGCTCGGCCGCCTCGTTCACGTCACGGTAGGTGACGTACTTCTCGCCTCCCTTGAACACGAGGTGCTCCAGGAAGTGAGCCATGCCGTTCTCCTCGCGGCGTTCGGTGCGAGATCCGGCGTCAAAGGCGATCAGCAGGGTGAGAGCCCGGGTCCCCTCTAGCGCGATGCGATGCAGGGGCAGGCCATTGGACAGGGTGGAAGTGGTGATCTTGGGCACGCCGGACACGGTATCGGTTCCAGGGTGGGCCGCCGCTTAAAGGGGCGCCTCCATAGGCGCCAAAAACGCCCCCCGTTTTAGCCGTGCTTTAGCCCCCGGCCAGAAATCGCTGCAAATCGCGTTGCAAGGGCGGTTTTTGGGGTCGTCCCGGCGAGAGGTGCCGCTAGTCTGGCCGCACCTCATGGCAAGACCACAGACCACCACCCAGAGCCGCCGGCAGGGCGCCACCCGTCCCGCCCCGGCCAACCTGAAGCGACCCTCTGAACCACCGGTTGCCCAGCGCCCGGTGATCGAGTTCCGGGGGGTGACGATGCGCTACCCGAGCGGTGACGTGGGCCTCGACCAGGCCACCTTCTCGGTCGACCGGGAGGAGTTCGTGTTTCTGGTCGGCGCCACCGGATCGGGCAAGTCGACGGTGATGCGCCTGCTGATCAAGGAGCTCGAGGCCACCGAAGGCAGGATCCACGTGGCCGGCCACGACCTCAGCGAGATCGCGCACCGGCGGGTGCCCTACTACCGCCGAAACCTCGGCGTGGTCTTCCAAGACTTCAAGCTGCTGCCCAACCGTACGGTGCACGACAACGTCGCCTACGCGCTGCAGGTCACTGGCGGCACGCGCAAGGAGATTCGGGCCAAGGTGCCTGACATCCTGCGCCTCACCGGGCTGTCGACCAAGCTGCACAACTATCCCGACCAGCTCTCGGGCGGAGAGCAGCAGCGCGTGTCGATCGCCCGGGCGTTCGTCAACCACCCGCCCCTGCTGCTGGCCGACGAGCCGACCGGGAACCTCGACCCGGAGACCAGCATCGACATCATGCGGCTGCTCTACCGGATCAACCGGACCGGCACCACGGTGCTGGTGGCGAGCCACGACCACGCGATGGTCGACAAGATGCGCCGCCGCGTGCTCGAGCTCTCCCGCGGGCGAATCATCCGCGACGAGGCGACGGGTCTGTACGCGCGCGACGAGTCGACACGCGAGTTCGCCCATCGAATGCGCTCCAGCGGCGAGCGCCCCGACGGGATCTGACCTCGCCGCATGCGTCTCGGGTTCTTCCTCAAAGAGGCGATGCGCGCCATGCGGCGCAGCGCCGCCCCCAGCTTCGCCGCCCTGGCCACCGTTGCGGTCACCCTCGTGGTGGTGGGCGTGTTCATCCCGATCGTTCAGGCCACCCAGGGTGCGGCCAACAGCGTGCGCGGCCGGGTGCTGGTCAACGTGTACATGCAGAACACGGCGACCCATACCCAGGAGGCGCGAGTGCTCAAGGAGCTGCTGGCGGTGCCGCACGTCCGCCGCGTCGTCTTCGAGTCAAAGCAGCAGGCGCTCAAGCAGAACTACAAGATCGATCCGGGCGCGTTTCAGCTTCTGTCGACCAACCCGCTACCCGACACCTACCACATCTACCCGACCAGCGCCTCCTATGCGCTGGCCATCCGCAGCGCGCTGAACCCCGGGGGGAAGCTGCTCGACCCGGCGATCCAGAGCGTCTCCAACCACCGGACAGACACCAAGAAGCTGCTCGAGGTGACCAACCTCGTGACGATTACCGCCGCTCTGCTCAGCGTGCTGCTGATCCTGGCCTCCGTGCTGCTGATCGCCAACACGATTCGCCTGTCGCTATTCGCGCGGCGGCGCGAGGTGGAGGTGATGAAGCTGGTGGGCGCGACCGACTGGTTCATCCGCTGGCCGTTCGTGATCGAGGGCACGGTCGTGGGGGCGGCCGGCGCGGTTCTGGCCATCGGCGTGCTCGGATTGACCAAGGTCGCCCTGCTCGACCCGCTGGCCCACAGCTGGACCCTGATCGCGGCGCCCCGGACGATCTCGTTTGCCCTGTTGGTCGCCGTGCTGGTGGGAGCCGGAGTGGTCGTCTCCTCGCTCGGCTCGGGCATCTCCCTGCGCCGCTACCTGCGGGTTTAGAGCCTTCGAGGCAGGCTCTTAGCGCACCCTCTCCGCGGCCGCGGTTTCCCTTACATCCGGCGGCTACCCTCAGCGGGCGATGTTCTCCTCACCGGCAAGATCGCGTCGCATCTGGCCGTTCGGGCTGATCGCGGTGATCGCCTTGGTGGTCGGCCTGTGGTTCGGCGGGCATCCTGGCTGGCTGCCCTCGCCGCTGCGCAGCGTGTTCGTCTCCCAGACGACCAGCGAGCGCCGGGTGCAGCAAGTGCTGGACCTGATCTCCCGTGACTACTACCGCAAGGTCAACACGCGCGGCCTGGTCAGTGTGGGCCTGGAAGCGGCGGTGGCCAGCCTGCACGATCCCTATTCGCATTACATCCCGCCCAGCGGCTACAAGTCATTCGAGAACGAGACCAACCCCAGGGACAGCGGCATCGGGATCTACGTGAACGTCGCCAATCCGCCCAAGAACGGACTGGGGGTGACGGGCGTCATTCCGAAGTCCCCGGCCGCGCAAGCGGGCCTGGTCACCGGCGATGTGATCACTGCGGTGGGACCGACTTCGCTCAAGGGACATACGAGCAAGTTCGACGCTTACCTGATCCAGGGGCGAGCGGGGACTCCGGTACAGCTGACGGTGCAGACCGCCCACGGGCCGCGCCGGGTCCGGCTCATGCGCGCGAACATCACCGTGCCTCAGGCCGACTCGAGACTGCTGCATACCCACGGATTGAAGGTCGGCTACCTGGCGTACGCCGGTTTCACACAGGGCTCGGCGGGGCAGCTCAAGGCCCAGCTGCAGAAGATGCTCCACCAGGGCGCCCAGGGTCTGATCCTCGACCTCCGCGACAACGGGGGCGGTCTGCTGGAGGAGGCCATCAAGGTGGCCAGCCTGTTCATCCGGGATGGGACGATCGTCACCACCCGCGGCCGGTCCCAGCCCACGATCGTCTACACCGCGCTCGGGCATCCGCTCGCGCCGTCGATCCCGATGGTGGTGCTGGTCAACCGCGACACGGCATCCTCGGCGGAGATCGTCACCGGCGCGCTCAAGGACCGGGGACGAGCCGAGGTGGTGGGGACCAACACGTACGGCAAGGGGGTCTTCCAGGAGATCCAGAACCTCCCTGGCGGAGGGGCGCTGGACATCACCGTCGGCGAGTACTTCACTCCGAACGGCCAGAACCTGGGCGGCGGTGGCGTTACCGAGGGGCGGGGCATTCGGCCCAACGTCTACGTCCCAGCGAACTCGCGGAGCCCGGGACGCACGCTGCAGGTCGCCGAGCGCGTTCTCGCCGCCAAGATCCGGTGACCCCTGCCCCATCGCGCGGGGGTGCCGCTGCCGCCCCCGGCTTTGAGCACGGGGGCGCGCGAGTGGCCGTGATCGAGCGCCGAGGCAAGTTCCTGGTGGCCGAACCGTTCTTCTCTCCCGGCCCGCGGATGGCGGTCAGCCGGGACACCCGGTATGGCGTCGGTGACCTGGTGGTGGTGCGGCCGGGCGTGCCCAGTCGAGGCGGCCGGGGACGGGGGGGAGGCGGCGGGCGGGCTCGCGTGGTGCGCCGGCTCGGCAAGCCGGAGGTCGCGCGCGACGTGATCGAGGCGCTGTTGATCGACCGCGGCCTGACGCGCGGGTTCGATCCGGCGGTGACTCGGGCGGCTCGTCAGGCTTCGGAGGTGGCCGTCGATGCCCGGGATGGGGACCGGCGGGATCTGAGATCGCTGCCCACCCTGACGATCGACCCGGCGAGCGCGCGGGACTTCGACGACGCGATCTCGGCCCAGGCCGAGGGCGACGGCTGGCGTGTGTGGGTCCACATCGCCGACGTGAGCGGGTACGTGGCGCCGCGATCCCCGGTGGACCGGGAGGCCTACCGGCGCGCCACCAGTGTCTATGTGCCGGGCGCCGTGGAGCCGATGCTCCCGGTGGAACTGTCGAACGGCGCCTGCTCCCTGGTGCCCGGTCGGGACCGGTTTGCCGTCACGGCGGAGATGCTCGTACGTGGCCAGGCGGTCGTCTCGGCATCGTTCTTCCGCTCCGTCATCCGCTCCGACCAGCGCCTGAGCTACGACCAGGTGGATGAAATCCTCTCGGGGACGCGGCGGGCGCAGGAGCCCTGGGGGGAGCCGCTGGCCGCGGCCCGCGCGGCGGCGGCCGCGCTGGGCGCCCGTCGCGAGGCGAGTGGTGCCCTGGAGGTGGAGTCAAGCGAGCCCGAGTTCTCCTTTAACCGGGCCGGGGACGTGGTGGCGGCCGAGCCGGTGGCGCAGACCGAGTCACATCGGCTGATTGAGTACCTGATGATCGCGGCCAACGAGCAGGTGGCGCGCTTCCTGGAGGCGCGAAGAGTTCCCGCTCTGTTCCGCGTCCACGAGCGGCCCGATGGAGCGTCAGTGGACAGGCTGATGGAGCAGCTCGCGTCATTGGGGGTCCCGACCCCACCCGTGCCCGGTGGGACCCTGAACTCCCAGCAGGCCGGCGAGGTCGTGGGGGAAGCCTCGCAGTTCGTGGCTGCCTGGGTGCGCTCCCAGGGCGGAAAGGGCGCACTGGCTCTCAACCGGCTCGTGCTGCGAGCGCTCAAGCAGGCCTACTACGACGACGTCAACCGCGGTCACGCCGGCCTGCAGCTGGCCAGCTATTGCCACTTCACCTCGCCCATCCGGCGCTACCCGGATCTGATTTGTCACCGGGCGCTCCTGTCCGCGCTGTCCGGCGATACGCCGCCGCCCGATCGGGCCTGGGTCGCGGCGGCCGGCCCGGTGTGCTCAGCCCGGGAGCGCGAGGCGATGATCATCGAGCGCGACGCCGAGGACATCGCCCGGTGCTTCCTGCTCGAGCGAGAGATCGGGCAGCGGGTGGGGGAGATCGGCTCAGACCGGGCCGGGATCTTCGACGGCGAGGTGGTGGGGGTGATCGGGGCCGGCGCGTTTGTCGCGTTCGGCGAGGGGGGCATGTATCAGGGGCTGATGCCGGTGCGGCGGATGCGCGGTGACTGGTGGGAGCTCAACGAGCAGGGAACGGCGCTGATCGGGACGCGGTCTGGCCGGGCGCTGCGCCTGGGGGATGCCGTGGGCGTAGCGGTCGACTCGGTGGATGCGCCGCGGGGAAGAGTCGATCTGCTTCCCATGAGCCTGGGCTCCGAGGAAGTCGACTAGGCTCGTCGGGCTCATGGCCAAGACCAAGAAACGAAAGGCCGTGGCGGGCGATGTGGCCACCAACCGGCAGGCATCGTTTCGTTACAACCTGCTCGAGCGGTTTGAGGCCGGGCTGGTGCTGACCGGCACCGAGGTCAAGTCACTGCGGGACGGCAACGCCCAGCTCAAAGACGCCTACGCCACGGTACGCGACGGCGAGGTATGGCTGATCGGCCTATACATCGCGCCCTATCCGGCTGCGTCCCGGGATAACCACGAGCCGGAGCGGCCGCGCAAGCTCCTCCTGCACCGCGGGGAGATCGAGCGGCTGATCGGTCGCAGCCAGGAGCGCGGCCTGACCCTCGTGCCGACTCGGCTGTACTTCTCGGGGCCCCGCTCGCGGGCCAAGGTGGAGATCGCCCTAGCCCGCGGCAAGGACCTCTACGACAAGCGCCAGGCGATCCGCAAGCGCGATGTGGCGCGGGACATCGAGCGCGAGCTGCACGGCTGAGCCTCCGATGGGGCCCGGAACCGAATGACCGGTCGTGTGGTCCTGCTCGACCCGGCCGGTGCGCTTGACGCCGTCGCGGAGGGCTTGGGCGAGCTGCCGGGGATCGTTCTCGAGCGGGGCCATGAGCTGCCGGCCGGGCCGGGCGTAATGTCGGTGCTCGTCCCCCCGGAGATTCCCGTCGGAGCGGCCGAGCTGGCCCGTTTGCCCGACGTTCGCCTGGTGGCTGCCACCGCCACCGGCTTCGACCACCTCGATCTGGAGGCGATCGCCGCCGCCAAAGCCTGGGCCACCCACTGCGCCGGGTACTGCGACGACGAGGTGGCTGACCACGCGATTGCCCTGGCCGTGAACCTACTGCGCGGGGTCAGCGCGCTGGACGGGACTGCGCGGGCCGGACGGTGGGAGCTCGAGCCGGTGCTGCCCCGGCGGATTGCCGGGTCCGTGCTAGGTGTCGTCGGTCTTGGACGAATCGGCCGCCAGGTTGCTCAGCGCGGGGTGACGCTGGGGATGCGGGTGCGGGCGCACGATCCGATGCTCGAGTCCTCGCCCGTGTCCGGCGTCGAGCTGGTCTCCCTGGAAGACCTGATCGCCGAGGTCGACGTGCTGACGCTGCACTGCGTGCTCACGCCGCAGACCCGGGGGATGCTCGATGCAGCGGTGCTGGCCGCGATGCCCCGGGGCGCGTATCTGGTCAACTGCGCTCGGGCTGCGCTGGTCGATCACGCCGCGTTGGGCGAGGCGCTGAATTCCGGGCATCTAGGCGGCTGTGGCCTCGACGTTCTGCCCGTCGAGCCGCCGGGAGGCGACGAACCGGCTTTCACCTGGCCGCGCACGATCATCAACCCGCACGCCGCCTATTACTCCGAGCACTCGGCCCGCGTGCCCTACCGCCAGGCCGGGGAGGCGACCGCCGCCGTTTTGAGCGGACGGGAGCCGCGGGATGTGCTGGCTCGGCCCGTGGGCGCGGAGCCCGGTCCGGGGCTCTGACTCCGGCTTACGGGATCGTGCGGTTCAGGGTGGTGCCGTGCATCCCCACTACCAGCAGCGCGATCAGGCCGATGTACACGACCGCCACCAGCACGCGGTGAAGCGGGGCCACCTGGTAGTAGGCCTGCTGTTCGGCGCTGCCATGCCGGCGGGCCTGCCAGCGGTGGTAGGTGGAGTAGCCGCCGACCACCAGGATGATCAGGAGAATCGGGCTGGGGGCCACGAACATCAGGCCAAGCAGCCCGGCGAACCCGACCGCCCACATCCAGGGCGCCATCGCCGCCATCGCGCGGCCGCCATCCAGAGGCACCACCGGGATCAGGTTGAACAGGTTGATCAGGAAGCCCGTGTAGGCCAGCGCGCGCCACATGTCATTGCCGGTGGCGTGCCAGATGAGGATGCAGGCCGCTGCTCCGATGCTGCCCAGCACCGGGCCGGCCAACCCGACCCGAGCCTCGGCCAGCGCGTTGTCGCCCAATGACCGGGCCCCGATCACGGCGCCCAGGAAGGGGATGAACAGGGGAGCGCTGGCTGGGAGACCCTCACGACGCAGGGCGATCACATGACCCATTTCGTGGATCAGGATGAGGACCACGAAGCCGACCGCAAACGGGAGACCCCAGATCGCCGCGTAGGCGACGATTGACACGGCCATCGTGCCCGCCGTGGCCAGCAACTTGATCTTGGGCAGGAACAGAAGGATCGCCTTGAGCTTGGCCAGCACGGCGAGGATCACGGCCCCGGCGGCTCCCAGCTTGCGGCGTAGCCACGGCTGCTGGCGTGGTCCTTCTTCGGGACGGGCCGGAGCGGGACGCTGGTCGGCCCAGGCACCGAACGAACCGCCCAGAGGCGGTGGGGCCGGCCGCTCCGGCGGGGCCGCGGGCGGGCCAGCCGGAGGCAGGGAGGAAGCCGAGCGTTCCATGTGTTACATCAAGTCTCGCAGGCCTGGTCCCGGACCGAACCGGCTCTTACGCTGCAGTTCATTTGGCGGACCGGGGTACAATGGAGACGTGGACATCTCCGGGGACGACAGGCTTCGACGTGGTCGGATCGTGGGGATGGTTGCGAGTCGAGGTTCCAGGAGGCCTCGTAAAACACCTGGAAAACAATAAGTGCGGACTCGCACGAATTTGATCTTGGCCTCGCTGCTTAAGCGACTGCCTTGAATCGCTCGGCCCCCGCTCGCCTGCGGTGGGGGATCCGGGATCAATAGCAGGCTTGCTCAGTGAGGATTTGCTCCCTCCGATCTGAGGACTTTCAGGGGGCTGGCTTCCCACAACCCCGCCGGCGTGGCGAGTGGGAAGCGAGATCAGAGCGCCGGCTACGCTCGTAGACGCCATTTCTTACGCGACTGCGGACGCGGGTTCAATTCCCGCCGTCTCCACTGGTTGAATCGGCTGCGAAGGACTCCGAAAAGGAGCGATTTGCAGCCGATTCGCGTCTGAAGGACTGCGACCGACTGCGAACCGGAATTGCAGGCTTTTCGGGTAGTCCAGGGGCGGATGGGTCGCAATGGGTCGCACGGATGCGGCCGATGGGTCGCAACCGGCCTGTTTGAAGTGCGGACGGGTCGCGGCGTGCGATCAGTGCGCGGCATCGCTAGCTGAGGCCAGGCAACGCGCAGCGGCGCGGAATGCCAGGTACGAGTCCGCAATGGCGGCCGCGAACTTGTCGGTACATGTACGGCAGGCGCGTTACGGATCTGGCTCAGCGGACGCGCCCGAGGTGCGTAAACGTGTGCGCGATCGGTGGGGGCATGGGTGGGGTGTCCGTCCGAAGCGAGCGCTCTCGGAAAGTGAGACGGCGGAGTACGTCGTCGCTGGCGGACGCTTAGTGAACAGGCTGACCGGCGAGCTGGCCCACTCCGATGGCTGACCGGTGTCCGAATCGCCGAGTCGTGCAGGGGCGGTCAATGAATTGCAAGAAGCGCACTTGCCCGCACTGCGGGAATCTGTGGGCGGGGGACGTGAAGGTGATGCTGCTGCAGAACCTGAACGACGGGTACAACGGGCCGGCGGACATGGTGACGATCACGGCGCCGGGCATGATGTGTTACCTCACAAGGTCGGGGACGACGGACGGTTTGCCGTCCGGGCGGATGCGGCGCGGGAATGGAACCTTGCCGCTCCGACTCAGTGGTCGGCGATGTGGGGGGCTGCGAAGTACCTGCTGGTGAGGCGTGGCGTTGAGGAGCCGCTGTTGCTCGGCTGTGTCATCGCGTACCAGCGCAGCGGTGTCATCCATCCACTACCACCTGGTGCTTGCCGCGGATACGCCCGAACGCCAGCAAGCTAATCGGTCCTTCATAGCGGTGTTGAAGGGAACGGCCGCGGCCATTGCGACCTTCGGGGCTCGCCCGGGAACGCTGGAGCGCAAGACGGTCGGCCCCGGGGGACTCGCTGCTGAGTTCGGGTTCGGGTTCGTTTCTTTGGAGGCCGCGTGCCACGGGTCGGCGCGTGTCGCCGGGTACTTCTGCAAGTACGGCGCGAAGAACCGGGAGAGCGGTCAGCCCGAGATCACGGAGACGGTCCACAGGTCGAAGTTGGACGGCGACGCGTGGTGTACGTCTCTTCGAAGCTGACGGCGCGGACCCGCTGCACGATGCGGAATCTACGGCTCCGTCGCTACTACCGGCATGGAAAGGGTCCCCAAGATTGCATGCTGGTCGAGGAGAATTGGCGACGCGGCTACAGGGTGCAATTCGGGTGCATCGTCAAGCCCTGGAAGCTCATGCCAGAGGGCTTGCGGAAGGCGGAGCAAGCGGCGCGGGCGAAGATCGAAGCCGCCCGGGCGGGGCCGTCGGTAGTTGGATGTCAGAAGCGATCCCCCGGCCGTCTAGAGATCGTTTTAACGAGCGCTGATTCGGGTCTGGAGTCGTGCGGGTCAGTCCGCACCGCACACCCCGCCGTGCCCGCGCGATTGACGCGCCACGGATCGTGACGCTCGCACATTACTCCCAGAGGCGCCGTTCTTTGCCCGCGCCGAGCCCGTCAAGCCAAAGCATGCGATTGGGCGCGTGAGCGCCGAGCTGGTAACTCCATATGCGCCCGGCATTCCCGCGGTGGCGCCCGGGGAGGTGTGCAACGAAGCGATGATCGATTATCTCGAGGAGATCATCGCCGCGGGAGCGTTCGTCGAAGGCGCCGCTGGTCAGTCACTCGGCACACTGCGCGTGGTCGCGGGCGCCTGACCCCGCCGATACGCGCGTCAGGAAGCGGGTAGATCTCCCTCAGAGGAAACGCCGATCAGGAGGGACGAGATGGAAGCGCATGCTGAGACGGGGCAGGTTACGGGCACCAAGGACAAGGATTACAACTTGATCTGGTTTACCGAGCAGTGCCTGAGCAACGCGTTGCGGCTGGAAACCTACGCTCAGGACGCCGAGCGCGACGGAGACTCCGATCTCGCTGAGTTCTTCAAGCGCGCCCAAGCCGAGAGCCGAAAAGGCGCCGAGCAGGGGAAGGACAAGCTACGCAAGCGACTGGCCGGCTGACGAACAGGAGGAAACCATGGCCAAAGATCACGGTTCCAGCGTCAAGAACGACAAGCAGTACGAGGGGCTGCGCAAGAAGGGGATGAGCAAGGGGCGCGCAGCCGCCATCTCAAACACGCCCGACGCGTCAAAGAAGGGCGGCAAGAACTCCGGAGGCGGCAGCAGCAGCGGTAGCAGCCAGAGCAGTCGCAGCAGCGGTAGTGGCAGTGGCGGTAACCGCGCTCAGAAGGCCGCCGCCGGCCGCAAGGGCGGCAAGAAATCCAGCTGACCCGCTGCGGTCAGGAAAACGCCGCTACCTGGGCGGAGCTTTGGCTTCCTGGGCTGCCTGCTGACAGCGCCATAGTTCGTTGCCGTACGGAACCGCGGTCAATCCCGTGATCGCGGCGAAAAGGACCGCCAGGTAGGGTCGTGACAGCGGCTTTCGCTTCCGTTCAAGCTTGAATCGCGGACGCTCGGGCGAGCGTGGCAGCAGCGCGCGTGCCTGATCCCAGTGCACGGCGAATAAGAAAGCGGTTGCCATGACCGGTACCTGTTCCAGCAGACCGTGAACATGCTGCTCGGTGGCTGTCACCTTGCGTCGATTCTCCGCATAGGCCACGTCCCACACGGCTGTCACCTGGTGTGAGCCCAAGGCCGCGAGAGTCGTCGCGAGTACCCCGGCGTTGACCTCAAAGAGCAATCCCAGCAAGGCAGGGATCCCGGCCTGCGTCATCATCGCGGCATGGATCACTGACTCGCGACGCCCGGCGGTGTGCTCGATGTCGGTCGCGCGATGGCACGCCCAATCGGCCAGGCCCGCACCGGTCCACGTTGGCACCACGAAGCCGAGCAACAGCCGACGCGTCGCCTCATCGACCCCGGCACGGCGCTTGGCCTCCGAAATGCCCCGCCGACCGACAAGTCGGCCGATCCGCTGGATCTCAGGCATCTCGGAGGACCCTAGCGTCCGCGGCGGGTCGGGCGCACACGGCACTACCTCCTGCGGGCTGAGGCGCGATGAATCGTATGCCGCTCATCTCATGCTGGTTGTGTGGCGGTCGATTGCTCCGACGCATCGTGATTGTGGTCGGGGGGACCGTCGAGAACGTAGATCTCGGCGGCGAGGTCGGGCCCGAGGTGGTTGGCACTCATCATCGCGACGACCTGTCGGCCGGTCAAGGCGGCGACCTCGGCGCTGATCTCGTCGCGCATCGCTTCCTGATATTCGCGTCGGAGAGCGAGGACGTTCTCTCCGCGTCCCTTCTCGACGAGGACCTGTTCGCCTTTGGTCAGCGTCTGTTCGAGCATGACCAGGACGACGTTGTCTCGGATCGTGGTTCTGGCTTTGGTCGGCCCCCGTCCGGTGTATTCGCGCAGGAGCCTGACGTTGGCGTTGGATATCGCTGCGTAGAGCGAGGTCCCGCCCTGAGGTTCGGACTTGGTATCGGCGCTCATCGCGCCCTCGTTTCTCGCCTTCCCCTCAGAGCAAAGTCGAACGCCGGGAAGAGGGAAAGGCGGCAGGCCGCCGGAGCGCAAGATCGCCCGAAGACACACAAGCGGCGCCGAGCGGGATGAAGTATGGCAGCGAACCATTCAGCCTGCTGAAGTGCTCTCGGCGGTGGTCTCACGTGGTAGCCTTTGGCTCGGGTTTCGGCGGGCGCGGCTCGCAAACCTGGCGCAGGGCAGGGCAGGCGGTCGAGCTTCCTTCTGGTTGATCGACTCCTCCACCACAGAGTCAACCCCGTGGAGGCTGCCTTATGGCCGCGACCAGACGTCAGGACATGCCGGAGGAGGTCCCCGCCCAGCTGGGCATCGCCATCAGCGCGCAGGGGACTACGACGACGATCTCGCTGTGGGGCGAGTGGGACCTGGCCCAAAAGCCGGCTATGCGAAGTGTGATCAACGACGTGCTCGAGCGCGCGCCGGACTGCGTGGTCCTTGACCTGAGCGGGTTGAGCTTCACCGACTCAACCGGCGTGCACGGCATCCTCGAACTGCGCAAGCGCGCCACACAGCAGCAAGCTCATCTCGTGATCGTTCCCGGCCCCCGAGCAGTGCAACGCATCTTTGAAATCACAGGACTGACCGAAGTCCTCCCGTTTCTCCCCACCCAGCCGGGCACCCAAGCCGGAAGACCCCGCAGCGCACCCCACCGCGCCAGGGGAACTGGCGGCGCTCTCTCCCCGCCAGCCGCGACGCCGGCCGCCGAACGACTCAGCGGCCGGCGTCGCTAACCCGCCTATGTCAACGCGCAGTGTCAGAAATCGCGAGCCGGCTGTCCTGGGCGTTGGACGCGCGGTTGCCGCAGCCCGAGCGCTAAACCCCCGATGCGTAGCCGGCGGCCGGCCGATCCGACCATGGGAAAAGCTGATCCGCGTGCATGGAACTGTCCTTCACCACGCATGCGGCACCTATCACCCGCGCACCAACTAACCGACAGCCAGGCTCCACGTCGCGCCGCCGAAGACGTGTCGCAGAATCATCGGCACCGTCATCACAGGCGCTACGCGCAGAACTACGGATCGGTCTGCCTGCTTGCAAGTCCACTGCCACGCGAGTGCGAACCCGAACTCTGCGGCGCTTACTCGTGGCTTCCGCTCAGTCGCCCCAGGCGGCACTCTCGACGAGGCTGCTGCTCTCTGCACGGTCCGGCAGCAACGCCTGAGAACGATGCCTATGTCATCCGCAAAGAAGGGCTGCCCGAGCAGTGTCCCGACCGCCTCCACCGACGAGCTAGAAGCGAGAGGCTCGCGGGAGACCTGGCTCTTGTTGGGAGAAAGTCCGAGTCGGGGCGACCGCCGCCGTACTGCGCGGCCGCCGCCCGGCCGTAACGCCTATCCCGGTCAGGTCTGGCTCTGTACGCCGGCCGCGCTCAGCGCGTCCCGGATATGGCGCTGTGACCCGCGTGGCAGGGCGACGGTCGCCGAGACCCGACCGGTTAGCTCAAGCCGCCAGGCTGACCAGGGCGCCCACCCGCGCTCAATGATGACGCTTCCGCCGGGGCGCGAGATCTCTTCCACCCCGTCGGCCGGCTCAAAGGGCGAGAAAGTGACGACGCCTTCGGCGATGATCAGCCGGCCGCGGCAATGAATCCGGCGGTCGTCATGCGAGAACCAGGCGGTGACCGCGAACCCGTCCAGCCCGTGTGGCGAGCGGCCCGGGGTCATGCCCGAGGTACTGGCAGCTACATCGGCCCATGCTCGGCCGGGGGGCAGCGCAGGCGGGTCCATTGCCTCATCCTAGGCCAACGCCCGGCGCCTACAAGCGCGAGGCCTAGATCGTGAATTTCTTGGTGGCGAGCCTGGGATCAGCCCCGGAGCTGTTCACCGCCCGGACCTCGAAGGTGTAGTGGCCTGACTTCAGATGCTTGTAGGTCTTGGCTGACCGGCAGCTCTTGAACGACGGCTTGTGATGCTTCTTGACCAGCGCGCACTGGAAGCCCGTCACGACTCCTCCCGCCCTGAACTTGAACGTGGCTCGATGCGCGCGCTTCTTCACGGTCGCCTTGGTGATCTTCGTGCCGTGAGGCTTTAGGAGCGTGAACTTGGCGGACACATCGGACGGCCCGAACATCATCGCCGTGCACTTGCCTGCGCCCGAGCATGGACCGCTCCATCCGGCGAACGTGTACCCGCTAGGGGCTTCGGCCGTCAGCGCCACGGGCACTCCAAAAGCGAAGCTGTGCGTGCAGCTGCCTGGGCACGAGATACCGGTAGAGCTGCTGGTCACGTGACCGCTGCCATTGACGGACACGGTCAGGCTTCGAGTGGTGCTGGTTGCGCCGGTGGTGACCTGACCTATGTATCCCGCGCCGTCCGTGAACCACATGCTGGCATCGGGGCCGCTCGTGAACCATATCGGGTCGGAGCCCGAGTTCAATCCCGTGGTGTACTCGGTGATGTCGTGCGTGGTCGGGTTGATCTCGCCGAGCGCACCTCGCTCGTCCGCAAACCAGAGGTTCCCGTCCGGTCCGGCGGCAATGCCATTCAACCGGCTGCCCGTCAATCCGGCTGTGTACTCGGTGATGGTGTGGGTGGTCGGGTTGATCTCACCGATCGCGGGAGTGCTGCCGGAGTCGGTGAACCACACGTTGCCGTCGGCTCCGACGGCGATTCCCCTGGGTGCACTTCCGGGCTCGAGGCCGGCCCAGTATTCGTGGACCGCGTGGGTGATCGGGTTGATCTGGCCGATCGCTGGAGTCGTGCTGCTCTGGTCGGTGAACCATAGGTTGCCATCTGGAGCGGCGGTGATCCGCAGCGGATGGCTTCCGCCGTTGAGGCCGGCCGAGTACTCGTGGATCGCGTGGGTGTCCGGGTTGATGACGCCAATCGCCGAGGTCGTACCGAAGTCTGTGAACCACACGTTGCCATCCGAGCCGGCGCTGATTCCAGACAGGTAGCTCCCCGGGTTCAGCCCGCTCGAATACTCGTGCACCGTGCTGTTGGTCGCATCGACTACTCCCACCGCACTGGACGGGTGACCCTCATCCGTGAACCACGCATTGCCGTCCGAGCCGATGCTCATGTCGTCGGGCTCGAACCACGGGATCAGCGTCGGGCCGAAGGCATGGGTGGAAGGATCGAACCCGTCGACCACGTTGTTGGATTGATCGCTGAACCACAGCTTGCCGCCGGCGGCGGCAATAGACCACGGATTAGGCTGGTACGGGTTGGCCGGGGCGGCGAACTCGCTGATCACCGGCGCGAACGCGGCGGCGCTGGCCGCGGCCACCCACGCGCTGAGTACCAGCGCAGCCAACGATCCGAACAGCAGCCGCGCACTACCACGCAGCCACAAAAGCCGCAGACGATCCATCAGGTGTACCCCCACCGTTTCAGTTCGATAGCCGACGCCCCCGGCGGCTCGGCGAGCCTACCAGAGCGGCGCGGGCAGCTAGGGTTCGGCGGGCCGCACCCGTCCGCTGATCAGCCGAGGAGATTGCATGTCCCGCTTTGCCAAGGTCAACCTGCTTGAAGTCGAGGACTCCGTCGCAGGGCGGGTCGACGGACTCGAGGGCCGCTTCGGCCGGAAGCACCTGGATTCCCGCGATCTGGGAGTAAGCCTGTTCCGCTACGCCCCGAACCTGCGCAGCCCGATGGCTCACAGCCACAAGGAGCAGGAGGAGGCTTACGTCGTCGTGGCCGGGTCGGGCCGGATCCTGCTCGACGACGAGACCCAGGAGCTCGCCCTCTGGGATGTCGTACGGGTCGCCCCCGAGGTCGTCCGGGCGTTTGAGGCCGGTCCCGACGGGCTTGACATCGTGGCCGTCGGTGGCCCGAAGCCCGAGGAAGGTGACGGCGTTCGCGCCACCCCGAGCTGGCCCGACGATGAATAGCCCGGGCCACACCGGGCGCTTAGGGAGCGGGCGGGCTAGCTGAGGTGGGGCCCGGGGTTGATCCTCAGCGCCAGCTCCCGGGAGCGCCCGGTCGCTCGGCCGCGCTGGACAGGCACCCGGCGCGAACCGGCGGCGACTAAGCCGCACCGGGCAAGCTACCCGGCCCACCGGACGTCCTCCCAGAGGACGGTGGATCCGCGTTAAATGAAAACGCGGCCCGGGGGCGACGACCGTGCCTGCTTTCGCGCGTAGCCTGCGCGCGGAATAAGCCTCGTCGTCGTCTTCGAGAGCCGCTTCGCTTGGCTGTCGCGCGCTCTGCTCTCTCCCGAACCGCAAAAAGGACCCTAGCCAGCTGGCTGATCATGTGCAACCAGGCGTTCCCGCAGTTTGGGCGAAAAACCGCGTCTAGTCCGGGCGATACCGGACCTCACGGAAGGGCCACGCGGTGGCCAGCCAGCTTGCCACGGTGCCGTGCAGTGGCAGATCAAGTTCTGCGCAGTGGGCGGTGACCCATGACCGCACCTGCGCCACCTGGTTATCCGACGGCAACGGATAGATGTAAACGCACCCGATGACCCGATCGTCCTCGGCGAGGACGGTGTAGGTAAAGCCCGCGCGTCGTCGGAAATCATCCGCGTGGCGCTCCAGGTCACGCAGGTTCTCGGCCGGCGAGAGTCCGTCGAGGGGCGGCCAGCGGCCGTTCGGGAAACCAGGAGTCGCGCGGATATGGTCGATGCTCGAGGTCCAGGCCTGGAGGTCGCCCTCGTTGTGCTGGGGCCCTAGCGGCTCCAAGTGGAACCCGGGACCAACGAGGCTCTCCGGCACGTCGAAATCATCTGGGACGAAGAACGGGGACACACTGGGAGGTTAGGCGGAGGCGATCAGCCCCGCCGCATGAGCCGCCCGACCGCGGCCATGAGCTCCTGTGCCTTGGCGTCTCGCTCAGGCGCGGCGGCGCCCAGAACACAGTGGTGAGCGTGATCGTCGAGCAGGCCAAGCGCGACTTTGTCGAGGGCGGCCTGCACGGCGCTGATCTGCGTGAGGATGTCGATGCAGTAGCGGTCCTGGTCGACCATGCCGTGAATGCCGCGGACCTGCCCCTCGACGCGACGCAGTCGAGCTTGGAGTTGGGCCTTGGAGGCTGTGTAGCCCCTGGTGGGAGTCGAATCGGCATTCATCTGGGGACAGGACACCAATACCCCGGGGGGGTATCTATGTTACCTTCGACGAGCGTTTGATGAGCTCGGTTCTCGATGTCATTTGGCACGGCGTGCGAGACGCGCTGCTGATGGGGTGGCAGGTGTGGTGGGCCCTGGTACTCGGTTTCTTCATCTCGGCGGTCGTGCAGGCCTGGGTGCCCCGGGAACGCATCGAGAGAACCCTGGCCGGAGACGGCGTGCGCCCGGTGGCGGTCGCCACCGGGCTGGGCGCGGCCTCCTCGTCCTGTTCCTACGCGGCGGTGGCCATCGCCAAAACCCTATTTCAAAAGGGCGCGTCAGCCACGTCGGCACTCGCCTTCCAGTTCGCGTCGACCAACCTCGTGTGGGAGCTCGGGCTCGTCTTGTGGTTACTGATCGGCTGGCAGTTCACGCTGGCCGAGTACGTGGGTGGCCTCGTGATGATCGGTCTGATGGGGGTGCTCATGCGCCTGTTCGTGCCTCGCCAGCTCGAGGAGCGAGCGCGTGAACACGCTCGAGCCGCCGCGACCGGTCACGAGCACCATATGGCGGGAGAGCTGATGAGCTGGTCACAGCGGCTGAAGAGCGCATCGGCCTGGTCAGACGTCGCCCACAACTTCCGGGGGGATTGGCAGATGCTGTGGAAGGAGATCACGGTCGGCTTCCTGCTGGCCGGGTTCGTGGGCCAGGTCGGCGACGGTGTCTTGCACTCGGTCTTCCTGACAGGTTCTCCCGCGATCGTGCGGACCACCTGGGACGCGTGCATCGGGCCGCTCATCGCGGCTGCGTCATTCGTGTGTTCTGTGGGCAACGTGCCGCTGGCGGCCGTGCTCTGGAGCGGCGGTATCAGCTTCGCCGGCGTGCTGGCGTTCATCTTCGCCGACCTCATCATCCCGCCGATCATCCTGATCTACCGGAAGTACTACGGCACGGCCTTTGCGATGCGCCTCACCGGCCTGATGTTCGTGACCATGGTCGCCGCGGCGCTCGCGATCGACGGATTGTTCAGCGCTGCAGGCCTGATTCCGCGTGGGGCGAGGCCCACCCGAAGCGACGTCTTCAGCTCCCTCACGTTCAACTACGAGCTCTTCCTCGACCTGGCCGCACTGGTCCTGTTCGGGGCGCTGATGTGGCTGACGGCTCGGCGGGGCGCCACAGATCCCGTGTGCGGCATGAAGGTGGACCGAGGCAAGGCACTCACCCGGCGACTCGAGGGGAAGACATACTACTTCTGTTCGGCCGGCTGCCGAACGCGTTTCCTGGCCTCGCCGGAGCGGCCCTCGGCTGCGCATACCCCTCCGCCTGCGCCAGGCAGGTGAGCGGTCAGACCTGACGCCGGTGGATCATGAGGCCGCCGGCGGCGACCAGCACCGTCGCGGTCAGAATCACGAGCAGTCCGACTCTCAGGGAGGCTAGCTGCGCGAACGCCCCGGCGAGCAGCGGGCCCCCCATCTGGCCGATGGCTGCCACGCTGAGGATCTCTCCCAGTGCGCTGTCGGTGGTGCCTCCAGTTGCCTGAACGTGCAGCGAGGAGGTGAGGGGGAACAGGGCACCGATCCCCGCCCCGGTCAGGACGATTCCGATGATCGCCACCGGGGCCCCGGGTGGCCGCTAGTAGGAAGGGCACCCCGCACGCAACCACCCCTAGCGCAAGGGTGAGCACTCTCTCGGGTGGCTGGACCCGGGCCATACGACTCGTCACCAGACGACCTGTCAGGTTGGCGGCGTACAGGAGGCTCACCAGCGCTACCGCCACCCCTCGGACGATTCCCACGGACAGGTTGAGATAGCTGGCCAGCCAGAAGCTGAGAGCGAACTCGAGGGCAACGATCGCCACGACGATGACGAGCGTCGGCCTGGAGCCACGGCGCCGTGAGCCGGGCGCCTCGGCCGGAGCCGGTAGCTCCGGGAATTCGGTCCGCAGGACAACGACCACGGACAGGGCAACGATCAGGGCGCCAATCACGAATGCGAAGCGCCAGCTCGCCGACGTGCCCGACAGCGATCCGAACACCAGCGGGGTGAGGACCCCCGCGAGGCTGACAGCCACCTCGCCTTCGGACATGGCCACCGCGCGCCGAAAGCCGTGGGTCGGCCAGCGCAGCCCAGATCCAGATCAACGCCGTGGTGGCGAAGAACCCCATCAGCAGGGCAGCCGGGACGGTAATCGCGACCACCTCGCCGTAGCCGAGGAGTAGGCCCGCCAGTCCGGCTCCCGCCAGACCGCCGGCAACCGCGTTCCGGCGGCCGAGCCGTGTGTTCCGCTTGGAGAGCAGCCCGACCAGCCCTCCCCCGGCCGCAGCGGCGACCTGGTGTGCGGCTCCCAGCACAAACGAGATGCCCTCCGTGGCGCGGATGAACGGGAGGGAGGGACCGAGCACCGCATTGACGTACCCGAAGGCGAACAGGGTACCGAAAGCCGTCCACGTGAATCGGTGGCGGTGATATGGCACGCGCGCGAGCTACCCGAAAACCACCAGACCAACGGCTATCGCCCGGCGGGTCAGGGCGCGTAGCGCCGGTGAAGCATCAGCGAGTTGCCCTCACTGTCGGTGAAGAACGCCATTTTGCATACGCCAGAGTCGTGCTCTCCGGTGAACCGCACGCCTCGCTCCTCGAGGGCTCGCCGGGCTGCGGCGACGTCGGCCACCCGCAGCGCGATGTGAGCGGTATGCGGCGCGAACTCCCCGCCCATAGCTCCCGGATCGACGAGATACAGCGAGACGTTGCCTGTCTCGATCTCGGGAAACCCGGCATCCCAGTTGGGGCTGGGCATGCCCAGGGTCTCCCGGTAGAACGCCTTGGCGCGATCCATGTCCTGCACCGGCACCGAGACGAAGTCGGTGCGCTCCACGAGATTTTCCATGAGTCCGAGTATGACCGGTGCCGGAGATCAGGCTCGAGCCGCCAGCACACGGGCCAAGAACCGCTGGGTCTCAGGGCGAGATGGGGCACTGAACAGCTGATCGGGCCGCCCGCTCTCCACGATCCGTCCGGCCTCCAGGAAGCACACGAGGTCGGCCACCTCGGAGGCGAAGGTCATCTGATGGGTGGCGATGATCATCCTCATCCCCTCGCGCTTGAGGTCACGAATCACCTCAAGGACCTCGCCCACCAGCTCAGGGTCCAGGGCGCTCGTGACCTCGTCGAGCAGGAGCGCGCGGGGGTTCGTGAGAAACGCGCGGGCGATGGCCACGCGCTGCTGCTGGCCGCCAGATAGCCGGTCGGGATACTCGCCGCTGCGATCGGCCAGACCGAAGCGCCCGAGGAGGCTCATTCCGCGTTCGCTGGCCTCCAGACGGGTCATCCCCTGCGCCTTGACGGCGCCCAACGTGACGTTGGCCAGCACGGTCATGTGGGGAAACAGGTTGAACGACTGAAACACGAGTCCGAGCCGGCGCCGAATCGGCACAGGATTGATGCCCGGCACGGTGATGCACTGACCGTCCAGGTAGACATCGTCGTCGTCGATCTCCTCCAGCAGGTCGATGCACCGCAGCAGCGTGGACTTGCCTGACCCGGACGCCCCGATCAGGGCAATCGCTTCGTGTTCGCCGACCTGCAGGTCGATGCCCTGGAGCACCTGGTGCTCGCCGTAGCTCTTGGTGACGCCACGCAGCTCGAGGACGGCGGTCATCGCCGCCTCGTCATCGGACGCCGAGGGCCAGGGAGCCGCCGCGCTCCATCTCCCGGATCTGCAGGTGGTCGACGAAGCGGGTCAGCGGTCACGCACAGGTACAGCAGCGCGGCAGCGATGAAGGGCGTGTTTTGAAGCTGGACGCGGCAGAGATCTCGGCGGCGCGGAACGCCTCGATCGGACCGATGATCGACACCAGCGCGACGTCCTTCTGCAGCGAGATGAAGTCGTTGAGCAGCGGCGGAGCCACCAGTCTTACCGCCTGGGGGACGATCACGAATCGCAAGGACGGTGCGCGCGTCGGTCCGAGGGCGAGGCCGGCCGCGGACTGGCTGGGGTGCACTGACTATATCCCGGGGTGAGCTCAGCCCCCGCTCTGGCGCAGCTTCGCCGACGGCGAGGGGTTGGGGCCGCCGAACGTCGTGTCCCGCTTCAGGGCGTTGCAGCGGGCGGCGGTACCCGGAGCCAGGTTGAACACGCGGACCTGCCAGCCGTCATCGTGCGGCTTGAACACCACAACCGGCTTGCCTTTGCCGATCGACTTGCCCGGCCGGAAGCTGACCGATCCGACGTTCTCGCCGATCACCCAGGCCAGCTCGCTCTGGTAGCCGAGCAGAGTGGCCGGCTGGCCGCAGGACTTCATCGCCGCCGCGCCCCCGTCAGCGCGGATCACCCTCTGCAGCCGGACCAGCTCCAGCTTGGCCTTGCGATCGACGCGGACTTCGTAACGGAGCACCACGAGTCGGAACTTGGCGCCCGGAATCAGCCCGATCAGCAGGGCGATGATCGGAATCACCGGGGCCAGGCGCAAGAACCGGGGGCCGGGCGGAACCCAGGCCAAGACGCGACCAAGGGCGGCACCGGCCAGCACCACCAGGAGAGCTCCCGCTTCGACCAGATACCGGATCACGGCCGACCAGCCATGCAGCGCGAACGCCGTCTCGACGATGAGCCAGAACAGCGCCGCCCCCGCGACCCAGAGCCACGCTCGTTCCCGCCGCACCACCGTCAGCCCGAGGGCAAACAGGATGGTCAGCTGGACTGGCACCGCGAACAGGCTGCGCAGGCGGTCGAACACCCCGATGATCTTGTTTCCGTGGATCGCCCGGAAGGACCCCTGGGCCAGGTCGCCCGGATGCAGCCAGCTCTGCGAGGTGAGGCCGGGAACAATGAACCAGGCGGCCGGGGTGGCGATGAACAGGAGCGCCACCAGCCAGCGCATGCGCGGCGTCTTTATGAAATGCCAGAGACCGAACAGACCCAGGAATGCCCACAGCTCCGGACGTCCGAGCCCGGCCAGGAAGATGGCGATGAAGGCCAGTCGCGGCCGGCGGTGCAGCGCCAGGTCGACCGCGGCCAGACAGAGCGTGACGATCATCGGATCGGAGTTGGAAATCATCAGCAGCTGCGAGTAGCCGGTGAGCCCGAGCAACCCGATGCCGGCGAACAGCGCCGCGAACCACCGGGCCCACGGGCGTCCCGCGGTCGGGCCGGTGAGGTCGTAGGCCAGATGTCCTGCGACCAGAGAGCCGGCCAGGGCGGAGGCCGTGGCGGTGACCATCCACAACCACATCTGTGCGTCGCGTCCGGCCAGGGCGTACGGCATCGTGAACAGGAAGGTCAGCGGTTTCCACGACGGGGCGCCGTACGTGTTGAAGTTGCCGGCCAGAACCTGCTGGCCCCAATCCAGCCATCCGAACGGGTCGTAGGAGGGGCGGAGGTCAGTGGCCAGAATCCATACCACTGAAATGACCACCAGAGCGACGGCCACGGCAATCCAGATGGCGGCCGAGAGGCGCCGGTTGGTTCTCGAGTGCCCGGTCCGGTCGCGCGGCTCCTCCCGGGCGGGCTCGTTGGCCCGGGCGGTCGTGGCCGTGCTCATCAGGTGCAAGCCGTCCGCATCTGGGACTGAAAATAGGCCAAACCGGCGACGGATGGTGACCTGCCGCCGGTCCTGCCACTATGTGAAGCGGCGGTTTCGGCGTGATCCAGGCGCCAAGCGCGTGTTTCCGAGGCCGTCCGGCCCAATTGGGTGGGCCAGCGGTCGGCCCCGCAACAGCCATGAACCCGGCATGCCACGTACGTTCAGCGGTTTGACAAGCGAGCAAGCAGCGGACTCATGTCCCTCCTGATCGAGCGGACAGCGCCGCCCAGGAAGTCACGCCCGAGCGGGCAGACCCGGGCCAAGCCGAGGACGCACAGGCCCCAGCTGCCGCACTTCGGCGGTCTGGACGGGCTACGCGGAATCGCTGTGATCGCGGTGATCCTCTACCACGGGGGCGTGGTGTGGGCCTCCGGCGGGTTCCTCGGAGTGGAGGTCTTCTTCGTCCTGTCCGGGTTTCTGATCACCTCCCTGCTCGTGGAGGAGTGGGCGGCCAGTGCGACGGTCCGGTTGCGGGCCTTCTGGGGCCGCCGAGCGCGCCGTCTCCTGCCCGCCCTGTTCGTGCTGGTCCTGGTGATCGGTATCTACTACACGGCGGCGGGCTCGAACCAGGCCGTGCCTGGGTTCTCGGGAGACGGGCTCTCAGCGCTGTTCTACTTCAGCAACTGGCACCAGATCGCTGCCGGCACGAGCTACTTCGCCGCCAGCGGGCCGGTGTCCCCGTTCCAGCACACCTGGTCGCTATCGATCGAGGAGCAGTTCTACGTGCTCTGGCCGCTGCTGATGATCGGGATCTTGGGCTGGAGCCGGCGGCGGGGCGGACGCAGGTCGCTGGTCGGGCCGCTGCGGCTGATGCTCGTGCTGACCATCCTCGGCCTGCTCGCCTCGGCGATCGAGATGGGTGTGCTGTTCGACGGGGGCCACGGCATCGACCGGGTCTACTACGGGACCGACAC
>DASZNA010000105.1:0-11386 GCA_035551655.1 Solirubrobacteraceae bacterium | reverse complement strand
AGCGTGCCGCGGTGGATCAGATCCAGCGCGGCATCGACGTCTACATTTCCGGCGTGGCCACGCCGCTGGTGGCCGCGGCCAGGCACCTTTCCCACCGCCAGACCATGAGGCTGCTGGAGCGCGGCGACGGGATCGTCAACGGGGTCGGATATCAGCTATCGAAGCTCGAGTCATCGGCGCTGGCCGTGCGCCGGGCGCGCCGCTCGAACCTCAGCAGCGTGGTCGGGCTGGCCGGAGTGCTGGCCGCGGTCGGACTGTTCCTGTCGGTGACCATGGACTTCTGGATCACCACGTTCCTGCTCCGGGGCGTCCTGCGTCCGATCCGGGCCGTGGCGCGGGCGGCTGCGGCCATGAGCCGCGGCGAGCTGGACGTGCGTGTACCCAGGAAGGGGAGGGGAGAGGTGGCCATGCTGGCCTCCTCGTTCAACGAGATGGCCGAGTCCACCCAAGCCCGAACCTCCGAGCTGGCCAGCACCCAGGAACGGTTGGGCCAGGCGCTGGCCGTGGCGGAGGAGGCGTCGGGTATGAAGTCCAACTTCGTGGCCAACATGAGTCACGAGGTCAGGACCCCGCTCAACGGACTGGTGGGGATGTTGTCGCTTCTGTCCGAGACCTCGCTCGACGAGGAACAGCGCAAGTACGTCGATGTGGCCATGTCCTCCAGCGATGCGCTCATGCACGTGGTGGGCGACGTCCTGGACATCGCCAAGATCGAGGCCGGGCGGATGGAGCTCGAGCACCTCGACTTCGACCTCCACGAGGCTGTCGAATCGGTCTGTGATCTGATGGCCGGGTCCGCCCGGGCCAAGCGGCTGGAGTTGCAGAGCTTCGTGCACGAGGAGGTTCCGCGAGCGGTCCGGGGCGACCGAACCCGGGTGTGCCAGATCCTCCAGAACCTCGTCTCGAACGCGGTCAAGTTCACCCCGGCGGGGGATGTGGCGGTGGAGGTCACGCTGGCCTCCCGCTCGCCGGAGTCGATCGTGGTGCGCTTCGAGGTCAAGGATTCGGGAATCGGGGTCGAGCCTCAGCGGGTGGGCCAGCTGTTCGAGCCGTTCACCCAGGCCGAGCTGGGCACCACGCGGAAGTTCGGGGGCACCGGGCTCGGGCTGGCTATCTCCCGCGAGCTCACGCAACTGATGCACGGGACGATCAGCGGGGAGAGCTCGCTAGGGCGCGGAAGCACGTTCGGCTTCGAGATTCCCTTCGAACCCGCCGAGGCGGAGCTCCCCGTCCCGGTCCCGCCGGCTGATCTGGCGGGAGTTCGGGTCCTGGTGGTCGACGACAACGCCACCAATCGCCGGGTCTTTCAGTCTTATGTGACCGGCTGGGGAATGCGGGCGTTGGCCACGGCCGATGCCCACGATGCCGTGGCGGCCCTGCGGGATGCCAAGCGGGCCGGGGACCCCTTCCAGATCGCGCTGCTCGATCTGAATCTCGAGGGGGAAAGCGGCGTGGATCTCGCCCGGCAGATATCAGACGCTCCGGATCTGGGTGAGACCCGACTCATCATGCTCACCTCCTCAGCCGGCGCGCGGCCGGATGACCTCAGCGTCGGGATCACCCGCCGCCTGGCCAAGCCGGTACGCCAAGCCCGCCTGCTTGAGGCGATCAGCACGGTTCTGGCTGGGGGAACCCGACCCTACGGCCGGCGGGCGGAGGATCGGCCGGCTTCCGAGAGGCCGACCGGGCGGCGGCTCACGGACCGTCCGGCCCCGGGGGCGCAGGTTCCGGCCTCGGTTTCTCCACCCCAGCCACCCAGCCAGCCAGACGGTTCCCCTTCTCACCCGGCGGGCGTCTCCCAGGATTCCCCGCGCGCCGGCCGCATCCTGGTGGCCGAGGACCACGACATCAACTGGATGCTGATCGAGCGCATGCTGGCCACCCGCGGCCACGTGGTCGAGCGGGCCACCGACGGCGATGCGGTGCTGGAGATGCTCGAGGACCGCCAGTACGACCTGATCCTGATGGACTGCCAGATGCCGGTGCGAGATGGGTATGACACCACGCGTGAGCTCAGGCATCGTCGTGCTCCGGCCCGGAGTGGCGAAGGGCCGGTACCCGTCGTGGCCATGACCGCCAGCGCCCTGGATGAGACTCGCGAGCGGTGCTTGGACGCCGGCATGAATGGCTACCTGGGCAAGCCGATCATGACCGACGAGCTGGAGCAGATCCTGAACCGGTGGCTTCCCGACAGGGCGGCGTCTGGCTCAGCGTCTGAGTCCGCACCGGCGCTGACCTCGCCGATCGATTCGACTGGCGGAAACGGCGGTGGGGCTCCTGATACGGAGTTAGATGGCGGCGTCTCCCTGGAGGCCCGACAGCTCGAGCAGCTGCGCCGCGTGTATCCGGGCGACAAGCTCAAGGTGGTGCTGGGCGAGCTGGTCGAGGAGGTGAGCGAGGATCTCGACGAGCTGACCGCCGCACTCGACGCCGGCGACCAGGCCCGGATCGCTTCGGCCGCCCACCGGATCCGCAACACCGGTCGGGTGGTGGGGGCTCGGGAGCTGTCCGACACCGCTGCCGAGCTCGACCACCCGCCCCAGGACGACGAGCCGCCGCTCGAGTTCGATCCGACGGTAGTGCAGCGACTGCGCACGCTGTGGGAGGGAGTGCGGGAGGCGTTGGCGGAGGTCTCGCGGACGTAGGCGTCTCGTCTTGGGCTGCTCGTGGCGGGGGGCGGGGGCGGGTGGCGGCCCGGTCCTGGCAACCCCGGAACAGCCATAACTGCACTACCCCCCCGATCTGGGGCAGGGTGCGTGCACTTATGGCTGACATAGAGCCATTTCTGCACCCACTCTCAGTGCACGGGAGGGGTGCGTGCAGTTATGGTTGCTGCGCCCGGCCCGGCAGCCCGAGCGCATACACGTAGTGAGGCCCGGGTTCCCCTTCGACGAGGACGCCTTCCTGTTCCCGCCGAAATCCGAGCTTCTCCAGGCAGCGCCAGGACCGGCGATTGGCCTCGGCCACATCGAGCCTGACGCCCCGAGCTGAACCTGGCCTCACCACCTGATCCAGGAACGCCTCGAGCATCGCCGGGCCGAGGCCGGCGCCAATCAGGTTCGCGTCGCCGAGGAAGTAGTCGATCGAGATTTCGTCGGCCGTGGCTCCGATCGATTCCGCTTCGCCCGGAAAGTCGGCCCAGCGGTAGTGCTGGACGAGTCCGATTGGGCGGCCATCGCGCAGGGCGACGAAATAGTCGACCGGGTCCGCGGTCCCGAAGTACTCCGTCTCCAGATCAGCAGGCTCGCCCCACCACCGGGCCACGTGCTCCGAGCTGCGCCAGCTGGAGAGGATCGGCAGGTCCTCCCGCCGGAGCTCTCGGAACTCAAAAACCGTCCGACAGGAACCTTTCACAGATTTGGCACCAAGCACGTCTTGTTCCGTTACAGGCCCCGGGCCTAGCGTTCGGTTCCGTCCGCCCGCCGCCCTACCGTGGACTGTTCACAGGGCATGAGACAAGGAGCCAAGCGAGAATGAACGAACAGGACAGGGCCGGCGCCAAGTCTGGCAACTCGGCCGACGGAAAGGCTGACGCCAAGCGGCAGGCGGCCCTTCAAGGCGCCTTGACTCAGATTGAGAGGCAGTTCGGCAAGGGCACCGTGATGCGCATGGGTGATCCCGGCGCCCGGGTGGCTGTGGATGCGATTCCCACCGGCGCGCTGTCGCTAGACATTGCCCTGGGTGTCGGCGGAGTGCCCCGGGGCCGGATCGTGGAGGTCTTTGGCCCGGAGTCATCGGGCAAGACCACGCTCGTGTATCACATCCTCGCCGAGGCCCAGAAGCTCGGCGGGGTGTGCGCGTTCGTGGACGCCGAGCACGCCATGGACCCGCTGTACGCGCAGGAGATCGGCGTAAACATCGATGAGCTGCTGGTCTCACAGCCCGACTACGGCGAGCAGGCGCTGGAGATCGTCGACATGCTGATCCGCTCGGGCGCGGTGGACATGATCGCCGTGGACTCGGTGGCGGCGCTGACGCCCCGGGCCGAGCTGGAGGGCCAGATGGGTGACCAGACCGTGGGCGTCCAGGCCCGGATGATGTCCCAGGCGATGCGCAAGCTGACCGGAAACCTGAACCGGACCCAGACGCTGTGCCTGTTCACCAACCAGATCCGGGAGAAGGTCGGCGTGATGTTCGGCTCCCCGGAGACCCAGCCCGGCGGTCGCGCGCTGAAGTTCTATGCGTCTCAGCGCCTGGACATCCGCCGGATCGAGACGCTGAAAGACGGCACCGAGGCGGTCGGGAACCGCGTGCGGGTGAAGGTGGTCAAAAACAAGGTGGCCGCGCCGTTCAAACAGGCCGAGTTCGATATCGAGTTCGGCAAGGGGATCTCAACCTCAGGCTGCCTGATCGACTACGGCATCGAGCACAACATCATCACCAAGTCGGGCTCGTTCTTCTCCTACGGAGACGAGCGGCTGGGGCAGGGACGCGGCAACGCCAAGGCGTTCCTCGATGATCACCAGGAGATAGCCAAGGAGATCGAGAGCAAGATTTACGCCGAGCTGGGCATCGGGCAGGACCTGGTCAAGCCCATCGAGGGCCGCGATGGTTCGTCCATCGATGAGGACGGCGCGCTGGCCAGCGTGACGGCGATGGAGGAACAGGCTGCCTGACGCCCTCCAACTCGCGTACCGGTACCTGGGCCACCGTGAACGTACGGTGGCTGAGGTGCGGGAGCGGCTGGCGCGGACGGAGCTGCCCGCCGACGAGATCGACGCCGCCGTCGCTGAGCTGATCGAGCTCGGCTACCTCGACGATGCTCGCTACGCCCGGGTGTTCACCGAGGACAAGCGCAATCTGGAGGACTGGGGCACCGAACGCATCGAGCGGGCGCTGCGCGAGCGTGGAGTGGAGCGGGCGCTGATCGCGTCTGCGCTGGGGGACGCGCCGGACCAGGAGGAGGACCAGCGGGCCCTGGCCCTGCTGCGCCGCCGGTTTCCCAGACCGTCGGACGACCCGCGGGAGCGCGAACGCGCACTGGGAGTACTGATCCGCAAGGGCTACGAGAGCGATGTGGCCTACGAGGTAGTACGGGCCTGGAGCGCCGGCGCGGGCTCGGCCGCAAACTGAGGCCGGACTGAGCATGTCGCCCGAAACCGCGCCAGCTCGGGAGCAACCTCCGATCAGCCTGGCCGGCGATACCCGGGGCCGCAACGTTGAGCTCAAGGCGCAGGATCCCGCACCGGAGGCAACCCTGCAAGCGTGTCGTGAGCTCGGTGCTGTCGACTGCGGTTTGCTGTGGCAGCGCGACACCTACTTCAACACGCCGGAGGGCCGCCTGAAGCTGCGAGAGCAGCGGCCAGGACGCTCCCAGCTGATCCACTACGAGCGGCCCGACCAAGTCCACGAGCGCGAGAGTCGCTACCGGATACTGGAGGTCAGTGATGCGGACACGATTCGTGACTTCCTGACCGAGAGCCTGGGTGTGTGGGCGACGATCACCAAGCGACGCCGGCTGTTTCTGTGGCGGAGCGTCCGGATTCACCTGGATGACGTCGAGGGACAGGGCAGCTTCGTGGAATTCGAAGCGGTGGCCCAGCCGGACTCCGACCTGTCGGCCGAGCATGCCCTGATCGGCGAGCTGCGGAGCCGTTTGTCGATCGCCGACGCAAACCTCCTGGCCGAGAGCTATGCCGACCGGGCGCTCACCGCCGCTTCAGCGGCCGAGCCGGCCCGCGATCGGTGATCTGTCCGCTCACAGGGCAGCCCCATCGGCTGCTCTGGCTGCGATCAGCCTGGTGGTGCGAGGTGTGCCGTCAGAAGATCGAGACGTGCTGCGAGGGCGACTGCCCCAGCACGGCCATGCTGGCGAGCGAGGCCGCAGCGGCAGGGGCAGCGGCCCAGACCCCTTCGGGCGCCACCGCGCCGAATTAGCCGGCGAGGCCTGGCGGCAGTGTGCTCGCGCCGGGCCGGGCCAGCTTCGCGCCGGGCCGGACCAGCCAGTGACGGTGAGCCAGCCGACGTCCGTAGGCCCGGAACCTGCCCGCGACCCGACCCATCTTGATGTTCATGACGGCGGCGATGCGTGCATCAAGCGCGGCCTGGATCTTGCCGGCCTGGGCCTTGGTCAGATGCTTGGCGGCCACCTGACGGGTCAGTCGGGCCCTAAGCCCCGATTCGATGGCCGACTTCAGCCCGGTCACTGATTTGCCGCGGGCTCGGGCGATCTCGGCCAGCGATTTGCCCGAGCGGAGCTGTGCCATCAGTTGACCCGGGCGGAGTCCCAGGTAGCTGACCGCGGCCTTGCGGCCACCCGGCACCAGGAAGCCGAAGCCGAAGCTGAAGGCCGGGAACGGGACCGCGCGGGGCGGGAACTTAGCGCCGGGTGGGAGCTTCAGACCAGGTGGAAGTTTCGCGCCATGGGGGAGCTTCGCGCCGGGCGGGAGCTGGGCTCCCGGGACCGCGAGTCCCGGCGGGTAGCCGTACCAACCCGGGCCGAACCCCGGTCCCACCTGCCGGCCGCCGCCCCTCCGCAACAAGCCGAGGCCGGCCAGTCGGCCCGAAGCCTTCATCCGCTTCTCGATCGCGCTCGCCTGCGCCTTGGTCAGCCGACCCGCGGCGACCAGCGCCGAGAGCCGGTCGGCCACTGCTCCCGCAACCGCCTGCTTCAGCTGGGCCGGTGTCACGTGCAGCCGGTGGGCGACGTCCTTGAGGAACGCCTGCCGCGGCGAGGAAGAGGACGCCTGCGTGGCGGCGAAGGCACCCGCGGCGGACGCTGCCACCGCGGCGACGACTATGAGGAACGTGAGCTTTCGCTTCAGTGGCGACACATCAACGCCTCGCTGATCTCAGGGCTTCCGGCCGGTTCGCAACCAATCCAGTGTGGCACGGGCCGCCCCTGGGGACAACCGGCAACCTGCACGGGCGTCCGACACCAGCCGTTGCGCCTCGTGGCCAGCGGTACTACGATGGTCGGAGCGAACGACCGGCCCAGCGTGGCCGCTGAAAAACCCCAGCAAATCGACAAAGAATTTTGGATATCGGAACCGCATTGACGGCAGTTTTCGGCGCTCCGGACCCGGGGTGCTCAAAACGCATGCTTCGGTAGCCCTAGCTGCCCCTGATCACGCGGCTGCCGCCGCACCTCCGCATCCGTTGCGTGTACCGCACCGGCCGCTCGGTCGCTCCTGACAACCAAAGATTGAGTAAGGCCCGGAACTGAGTCCGGGCCACGTGGAGAGGAACGACCATGGACATCATCGCCGCTGCAGCGCTGATTGCTGTTGGCATCGTGGTGGCGGCCGCCGTCTACGCGCGAATCGGAGGACGCTCGCACGTGACCGTCAACCATTCCAGTGCGCCCTCGCCGAGTCCGGCGAGCCCGCCACCCACGGCCCGCGCATCCAAATCGCCCAACGGCAACGTCCCCGATCACTCGACCGAGCTGGTCAGGCGCGAGGCGGCGCTGAGCCTCCGCGAAGCCGAGCTGGCCGAGGGAAAGGTGGCACTGGACGGTGACCGCCGGGTCCTGACCCAGGAGCTCGAGCGAATCTCTGGACTGTCGGCGTCCCGAGCCAAGCAGATCCTCCTGCAGGAGATCGAGGAGGACGCCCGGCAGGAGGCAGCCCGGAGGATCCGTCAGATCGAGGAGGAGACCCGCCGGGACGCCGAACGCCGGGTCCGCAACATCCTGTCGGTGTGTATGCAGCGGCTGGCCGCCGGACACGCGGCCGAGACCACGGTCTCGGTGGTTCAGCTGAGCTCGGACGACATGAAAGGGCGCATCATCGGTCGGGAAGGACGCAACATCCGCGCCCTGGAGACCCTGACCGGGGTCGACTTCATCATCGACGACACCCCCGGAGCCGTCGTCCTGTCGGGGTTCGACGGGGTGCGCCGGGAGATCGCTCGCCTCACGCTGGAGAAGCTGCTTCAGGACGGTCGCATCCATCCGGCTCGGATCGAGGAGATGTACTACCAGGCCAAGTCGGAGTTGGAGGCCCACATCATCGAGGCCGGTGAGGAGGGGATGTTCGAGGCCGGGGTCCAGGGCCTGCACCCCGAGCTCGTTAAGATGCTCGGGCGCCTGAAGTTCCGCACCAGCTACGGCCAGAACGTCCTGTCGCACTCGATCGAGGTGTCACGTCTGGCCGCGATGATGGCCGCCGAGCTCGGGGCCAGCGCCAAGACGGCGCGCCGGGCGGCGCTGCTACACGACATCGGCAAGGCGGTCACACACGAGGTGGAGGGTCCCCACGCCCTGGTAGGAGGCGAGATGGCCCGCAAGTACGGCGAGAGCGAGGCGGTCGCCCACGGCATGGAAGCCCACCACAACGAGGTCGAGCCGCAGACCATAGAGGCGGTCATCGTGCAGGCCGCCGACGCCCTATCGGGAGCTCGCCCCGGGGCCCGCGGCGAGTCGCTGGAGCAGTACGTGAAGCGGCTGCGCGACCTGGAGGACATAGCCACCCGGCACCAGGGCGTGGAAAAGGTCTACGCCATGCAGGCCGGACGGGAGATCCGGGTGATGGTGATCCCCGGCGCCGTGGATGACGACCGGGCGACGATGCTGTCTTTCGAAATCGCCCGGGAGATCGAGAAGGAGCTGGAGTACCCGGGCCAGATCAAGGTGACGGTCATCCGGGAGTCCCGGTCGGTCGAGTACGCACGCTGAATGGGCCGGCCTCATCGGCCGGCCCTGACCACCTAATGGTGGTGATGGTGCAGCAGCGGCTGCACAGCGGTCCACGTGTGGAAGTCTGGGATCAGCGCCACCGCGATGATCACCCCCACGAGCAGCGAGCCGCCCAGCAGCATCAGGCGTCCGGTTGCCCCCGGGCCACCGACCACGCGGGCCTCCGCCGCCCCGGTCGGTGGCGTATCCGCGCCGGGTCGGGCCTCCGCCGCCCGGATGCGTTGCAGATCCGTTCGGACGCCCGGCAGCTGGAAGACCTCGGCTCGCAGACCGAGCAGCCGGCTCACCTCGGGCAGATGTCCCAGCACGTGCACCGCGGTGACGACGAGCCAGGCGATGAACGACACCTTGTGCAGCAACGTCCAGGGATCACGATGTAGCGGCCCGACGGCCAGCAGCACGACCCCGGTGGCGAACACGGCGAGCGTGGTGAGCACGACCAGGGGTGCGGTCAGCCGGAGCGGCAGCCAGGGCGGCCCCTTCTCCACATACGCTCGCTCGCCGGTGTAGTACCGCACGAAGCGGTAGCCGGTGCTGGACATCTTCAGCGCGATCGGCCCGAGCAGGAGCAACCCGAGGAACAGATGCTCCGATAGGAGCCGGCCGATGAAGACGATCGTCACGCCCAACGCGGCCAGCAGGACGAGCAGGAGGGTTCCCGTGGCGGTGGTCAGGACCTCGTTGCCGTCGGGGCCTCCACCAGTGAGACGCTGGCTTCGCCCCTCGGCCACACGCCTCTGCCGGGCTGAGGTGGTCGCCCGCGCCCGTCGCTCTGACTCAACTTGCGCAGACATCGTCTCCTGAACCTCGTAATTCAGGCTGAAGCCAAAATCATCCTCGGGTGAGAAGTCTCTTGAGATCGCCACCGATCCCAGTTCCCCTGACTCGTCCTGGGCCTATGATCGCGCCATGGTCGAAACGGCCACAACTACCCGAGCGGGGGTAATCCTGGTCGTCGAGGATGAGCCGGGAATTGTCGATTTCCTCAAGCGCGGACTGAGCAGCTTCGGCTACGAGGTGCTGACGGCTCTGGATGGCCTCGCCGGTACCGACCAGGCTCTGAGCCAGTCGGTCGATCTGGTCGTGCTCGATCTCATGCTGCCGGGTCGAAGCGGACTCGAGGTGCTGGCGGCCATCCGCGAGACCAAGCCGTCGCTGCCGGTCATCGCCTTGACCGCCCGCAGCGATCTCGATGACCGGGTGGCCGGACTGGACGCCGGACTGGTCGACTACCTGGTCAAGCCGTTCTCGCTCCGCGAGCTGGCCGCGCGCATTCGCGCCCAGTTGCGAGCCTCCTCGGAGGCACCGACCACGACGATCGTGGCCGGGGACGTGGAGATGGATCTGATCAGCCGCCAGGTCCACCGCCGCGGACAGCTCATCCGCCTCTCCAGCACGGAGTTCGAGTTGCTCGGCTATCTGATGCGCAACCGCAACCGCGTGCTCACCCGGGAGCAGATTCTCCGCGCGGTGTGGGGATACGACTACGACCCGGGCACCAACGTCGTGGACGTGTACATCGGGTACCTCCGGCGCAAGCTGCGCCGCCCCGACAGTCCCGCGCCGATCCTCACGGTGCGGACGGTTGGCTACCGCTTCGATGCGGAAGCTGCGGCTTAGCCGCCCCCGCAGCCTCAGATGGCGGCTGACCGCTTGGGTGGCCGCGGTCATGGTGGTGGCCGCCGGGGTCGTGTTCGCCGTCGTCTACCTGCAGACCGGCTCGAGCCTCCGACAGCAAATCGAGATCGATCTGCGCAGCGATGTCTCTCAGATGCTGCAGACCCTGAGGACCACGGCCGCGGCCCAGCCGTCGCGCCTGCGGTCCGCAGCCGCGCAATACGTGCACGGCCAGCCGTACCGGTCTACCTCGACCCTCCTGTTCGTCTTCCTGCCCGGCCGGCCGCCGGTCAGCAACCACCCGGAGGTGTTCGGGCAAGGGTCCCCGGACGACGGCGAGCCCGCCACCCAGCAGGCGGCCGAGAACCGGGAGGCAAGAACGCTGTCCGTCCCGCAACTGGGGCTCTCGGTCGCCCGGGTCCCGGACGTCGGCCACACCCAGATCCTCGAGCGCGCCACCAACCTCGGTGGCCAGCGAGTGGTCGCGGGCGCCGGCGAGCCCCTGGGCAGTGTGGAGGCCGCACAGCACAGTATCGCCCGAGCCTTTGCTCTGGCTGGCCTGCTCGCGCTGCTGGTCGCCCTGGTTGCCTCCTACCTGGCTGGCGTTCAGGTCACCGCTCCGCTGCGCCGGATGGCCGCTGTGGCGGCGCGGGTGGACTCCGGGGATCTCGAGCCCCGGATGCCCGAGCCGGCGGGGGGCGGGGAGGAGGTGCGGGTCCTGGCCGACTCCTTCAACCACATGCTCGACCGACTGGCCGTCGCCTTCCAGGGACAGCGCGAGTTCATGGCCGATGCGTCCCACGAGCTGCGCACTCCGCTCACGGTGATCCGGGGCCAGCTCGAGGTGCTGGCCGCCATCGAGCATCCCTCTCCCCAGGAGGTGCAGAGGGTGGAGCGGGTCGTGCAGGCCGAGGTCACCCGCATGTCCAGGCTGGTCGACGACCTGCTACTGCTCACCGCCGCTGAGCGCAGCGATTTCCTCCGGGTCGAGCCGATTGAGCTGTCGTCGTTCGTTACCGAGCTCTGGGATGGACTGGGTCTGACCGCTCAGCGCCGGTTCGAGCTGGGCCAGGTGCCCACCGGAACGCTCCAAGCCGACCCGGACCGCCTGGCCCAGGCGGTGCGCAACCT
>DASZNA010000104.1:0-32337 GCA_035551655.1 Solirubrobacteraceae bacterium | reverse complement strand
CAACCAGCTTCCGCCTCAGTAGGCGCGGGCTCGTACCCTAAGCACTGGAGTACCGGCAACCGCGGGTAGCGAGGGAATCGCTCGGGCTCATCGCGGGACCGGCGGCACAGCGAGAACCGTGATCCTCGGGTGGTTCCGACCACCTGCTGATGGCGGCAGGAATCGCACAGGCCGACCGGAGGAGGAGCCGACGCCGATTCCATATCGCCACTATACTTTCTGAAGTATGCCTACGCTGCGCCGTCTCCTGGGTTTTCTTCGTCCGTACCGGCGCGGCGTCATCTGGTCGTTCGTCCTGGCGTTCGGATCGATGGGGGCCACCGTCCTGATCCCGTTCTTCACCGGCCAGGCGATCGAGGCGGTCCGGCTGCACCACAAGCACACGCTGATCATGTGGTCGATCGCGATCGCGGTGGCCGGCCTGGTCCGCTTGGTGCTCAGCGCCTCCCGCCGGCTGGTGGCCGGGCAGGTCTCGCTGGGGGTTGAGCTCGACCTCCGCAACGGCCTCTACGGCCACCTCCAGCGCCTGGAGCTGGCGTTCTTCGATCGCCAACAGACCGGGCAGCTGATGTCGCGGGCGACCGTCGACCTGCAATCGGTGCGGTGGTTCCTCGGCTACGGCCTGATCTTCATCGCCCAGTCGCTGCTGACGATCGTGCTGGCCGCCGTTGCCATGCTGATCATCCAGCCGGAGCTGGGCCTGCTGTCGCTGATCCCCGTCCCCTTCGTGGTCATCCTGTCCAGCCGTTACGGCCGCCGGTCCCGGCCCGCTTTGCAGGAGGTCCAACAGCGCATCGCGGAGCTCACCGCCGAGGCCGAGGAGAACATCAGCGGCGTGCGGGTGGTCAAGGCTTTCGCCCGCGAGGAGTGGCAGCTGGAGCGCTTCCGGGCCGCCGTGGAGCGGCTGTTCGGACAGGCGGTGTACGCCACGCGGCTCCAAGCCCGCTTCGGACCGACCATCTCGTTCCTGCCCAACCTGGGCCTGGCCATCATCCTGCTGGTCGGCGGCCGGCAAGTGATGGACGGATCGCTCACGCTGGGCCACTTCACCGCGTTCTATGCCTACCTGCTGATGCTCATCTCGCCGATGCGGACGCTCGGCTACACGCTCAGCGCCGGCCAGCGAGCCACCGCCTCCGGGGCGCGCATCTTCCAGATCCTCGACCGCGAGCCGGCGATGAAGGTGCCTGAAGGTGCCCCGGATCTGCCGGAGGGTCCCGGCCATATCGAGCTGCGTCACGCGACCCTGGTGTTCGAGGGCACCGTCCGTCCCGCGCTTCAGGACATCAACCTGAGCGTGGACGGCGGCCACACGGTGGCGCTGGTGGGGACCATGGGATCGGGCAAGACGGCGCTCGTCTCGCTGCTCCCCCGCCTGTACGACGTGAGCACCGGGTCGGTGCTGGTCGACGGCGCCGATGTCAGGCAGGTCGACATGCGCAGCCTGCGCAGCGCGATCGCGCTGGTCAACGACGATCCCTTCCTGTTCTCGGCCACCATTCACGAAAACATCGCCTACGCGCGGGCCGACGCCTCACGGGAGGACGTGGTCGCGGCGGCCGAGGCAGCCCAGGCGGCCGGCTTCATCGATGAGCTTCCGAACGGTTACGACACGCTGGTCGGAGAGCGGGGCCTCACTCTGTCCGGAGGCCAGCGCCAGCGCCTGGCCATCGCCCGGGCGATCCTGGCCAATCCCCGGATCCTCATCCTGGACGACGCCACCTCGTCGGTGGACGCCTCCACCGAGCAGGAGATCAAGCTGGCCCTGAGCCGGCTGATGGAGGGACGCACGACGATCATCGTGGCCCACCGTCTTTCCACGATCTCGCTGGCCGACGAGATCATCGTGCTCGAGGCCGGTCACGTGGCATCACGGGGCACCCACGACGAGCTGCTGGAGAGCTCGCCCACCTACCGCGAGATCGTGGAGCTGGGCCAGCCGGATCGGGCCTTCCTCAACCAGGAAGTTCAGGCAACCTCGGGAGCGGGCCTGTGAGCGCGGTCAACGTCTCCGAGCATCGGACCCGGTCGGAGCTGATCCGGCGGCTGCGCCAGAGCGGTGGCCGCGGCCGGAAGCTGCGCGGCCTGGCCACTCTGATCGCGCCTTACAAGTGGCGCTTCAGCGCCATGCTGGTCGCCCTGGTGGTGGCCACGGGCACGGCTCTGGCCCCGGCCCCCTTGGCCAAGCTGGCCATCGATGACGGGATCAACAAGCACAACGCGGGCACGCTTGACCTGATCGTCGTCGCCTTTCTCGTCTCTGCGGTGCTGTACGCGGTGGCCAGCTACTGGCAGACGTATCTGGTGGGCTGGGTCGGCCAGCGTGCCCTGCAGGACCTGCGGGTTCACCTGTTCTCGCATCTGCAGACGCTGTCGATCGGGTTCTACTCCCGCAACCGGGCCGGGGTGATCATCTCCCGGCTGACCAACGATGTGGAGGCTCTGGACGACCTGATCTCCGATGGCCTGGCCACCCTGTTCCAGTCCGGCCTCACGCTGATCGGTGTGGTGGTGATCCTGATCGTGCTCGACCCCCACCTGGCCCTGCTCACGTTCATCGTCCTGCCCTTCCTCCTGCTCGGGGGCGTTGCGTTCCGGATCGCCTCGGCCGATGCCTACCGCCTGACCCGGGAGAAGATCGCCGCGATCACCGGCTACCTGCAGGAGACGCTGTCGGGCATCCGGGTCGTGCGCGCATTCGCCCAGGAGCGCGCCCATCTGGCCCGGTTCGCAGCGCTGAACAACGAGAACCGCCAGGCCAACATGAAGACCGTGTACCTGAACGCCGCGTACTTCCCGGCGGTCGAGCTGCTGTCAGCCCTGGTCACGGTGGAGATTCTGGTGATCGGCGGCATCGAGGCGGTCAACGGCCACACCTCGACCGGTGTGGTGTTCGCCTTCATCGCGGCGCTGAACAACTTCTTCGATCCGATCCAGCAGCTCTCCCAGCTGTACACGACCTATCAGTCGGGCATGGCAGCGCTGGACAAGATATTTGGGCTGCTCGACCAGGCTCCGGACCTGGTGGACGCGGCCGGGGCCGAGGACCTGCCGAGGATCCGGGGCGAGCTGCGGATGGACCACGTCTCGTTCCGGTACGGCGGATCCGGGGTCGAGGGAGCCGATCCGGATGCCCGGTGGGCGCTGCGTGACGTCGACCTGACAATCCCCGCGGGCCAGACCGTGGCCCTGGTCGGGGCCACCGGAGCGGGTAAGTCCACCTTTGCCAAGCTGGTCTCACGCTTCTATGACCCGACCGAAGGGGCGGTGCTGATCGACGGCCATGACCTTCGCTCGGTGACCGCCGGTTCGCTGCGTTCCCAGCTGGGCATCGTCCCCCAGGAGGGCTTCCTGTTCAGCGGGACGGTGCGGGAGAACATCGTGTTCGGCCGCCCGGATGCCACCGAGGCCGAGACGCGCGACGCCGCCCGGGCCGTGGGAGCCGACGGGTTCATCATGGCGCTGCCCCAGGGCTACGACACCCAGGTGGGCGAGCGCGGCGTGCAGCTGTCGGCCGGGCAGCGCCAGCTGGTCGCCTTCGCCCGAGCGCTCGTGGCCGATCCGCGCATCCTCGTGCTCGACGAGGCCACCTCGAACGTCGATGTCCACACGGAGTCGCTGATCGAGCAGGGGCTGCGGCGGCTGGTCGCCGGACGGACCGCCGTGGTCATCGCCCATCGACTGTCCACGATTCGCCACGCCGGCCGGATCATCGTGCTGGAGCACGGGCAGATCATCGAGTCCGGGACCCATGAGGAACTGCTGACGCTCCAAGGCCGCTACTGGGAGCTGTACCGCGATTGGGCAGAACAGAACTCAGCCGAGGAGGCGGCGTGAGCGGTACGCGCGTGACGGCGCTATCGGTCACGCCGGTCAAGGCCACGCGCTTGCACGTGATCGATTCGGTGGAGCTGGACGAGTTCGGGGCGCGCGGCGACCGTCGTTTCTTCCTGATCGACCAGAGCAACCGGATGGTCAACTCCAAGATCGTCGGCACCTTGCAAAGCGTGGTCTGCCAGCTGGACGATGCGGCCGGCCGGCTGACGGTGACCCTGCCGGATGGCCGGAAGGTGTCGGGCCCGGTGGCGGACGGGGAGGAACGGGTCGAGGCGCGCTTCTACTCCAGTCACCCTGTCGTCCGCGTAGTTGAGGGTCCGTGGACCGAAGCTCTGTCCGAGCTCGCCGGACGGCCGCTGCGCCTCGTCGAGGGCGACCCCGCGGTTGACCGCGGCTCCATCGGGGCTGTCAGCCTGATCTCCCGGGCGTCGCTGCATCGCCTGGCCTCTCAGGCCGGGGTGGAGCAGGTGGACGCGCGTCGGTTCCGGATGCTGATCGAGATCGACGGCGTGGAGGCCCACGCGGAGGATCGGTGGATCGGACAATCGGTGAAGGTGGGACCGACGGTGCTTCACTTCGAGGGGAACGTCGGGCGCTGCCTGGTCACCAGCCAGGATCCGGACACCGGCGAGGTGACGCTGCCCACCCTGGACTTGCTGCGCGAGTACCGCAGCGACGTCGAGTGCACGGAGCCGCTGCCGTTCGGGGTGTACGGACGAGTGCTGCAGGGTGGCCGGGTGTCGGTGGGCGATCCGGTCAATGTCTAGGCTGCGGCTCCGATGAGCGACCCGCGCGTCCAGGTCGAGATCCGTGACCACGTGGCCACGGTCACGCTGAACCGGCCGGACAAGCACAACGCGCTCGACGTGCCCATGTTCGACGGCATCCTGGAGGCTGCCGCGCGCTTGGCCAGTGAGTCAGGTGTGCGGGCTGTGGTCCTGCACGGCGCCGGTCCGAGCTTCTGCTCGGGCCTGGACATCGCCGGCGTGATGGCTTCCGCGCCGGACGGCACCGCCATCACCCGGCGACTCCACGAACCGGTGCCGAATTACTTCCAGCGGGCGGGCTATGAGTGGATTCGGCTGCCTGTGCCTGTGGTGGCGGCCATCCACGGCAACTGCCTGGGCGGTGGGCTCCAGATCGCGCTCGGAGCCGACATCCGGATCGCTGCGCCCGACGCCCGCCTATCGGTCATGGAGGCGAAGTGGGGGCTGGTGCCCGACATGTCGATCACCCGCACCCTGCCGCGCCTCGTGGGCATCGACGTGGCCAAGGAGCTCACCTACACGGCGCGCGTGTTCAGCGGCCGGGAGGCCCAGGCGCTCGGAGTCGTCACCCGCTGCGCCGAGGATCCGCTCGGCGCAGCTCAGGAGCTGGCTGCGGAGATCGCCGCCCGGTCCCCGGACGCCGTGCGGGCGGCCAAGCGCCTGTTCGACGAGGCGTGGACGGGCCCGCCCGAGGAAACCCTGGCCCTGGAGGCGGGCCTGCAGGAGAAGCTGATCGGATCGCCCAACCAGATCGCGGCGGTTACGGCGGGATTCACGAAGCAGCCGGCGGAGTTCGTCGATCCGTAAGTGGCCCGAGCGGGCGACCTGTGGATGCAAATCCCACCACAGGGGCGTTTGCATCCACAGTTGATTTGGGGCCGCGTTCAGGCCGTGCCGAGGCCGGCCAGAAGGGGGTTTGCCACGGGCGACGGGGCGAAGGCCGCGGCTATACTCGCCAGCGCCTCTGCGGGGTGGAGTAATCGGCAACTCGCCAGGTTCTGGCCCTGGAATTCAAGGTTCGAGTCCTTGCCCCGCAGCTGCCCGGGCAGGGCCGGTGGCATCAGGATGCGGCTCAGGCCGAAGCGCCGACGCTGGGCGCGAACTGCGGGGTGATCTCACCCTCGAGGCCCGGGTCGAGGATCAGGAGCACCTGGTCGCCGGCCTCGATCACCGAATCGGCCTTGGGTACGAACCCGGCCCCGCCGCGGAGCACGGAGATGATCAGCGAGCCGTCGGGCAGCTCGACGTCGCGCACCCGGGCACCGGCGGCCGGACTGCCCTCCCCCACCTCGAGCTCGATGATCTCCAGGTGCTCCTCCTCCAGGGCCAGCAGCTGGATGAGGCCGTACTCCGGAACCTCGTGCTCGATCAGGCGGAGGATCAGATCGGTGGCCGACACGGCGGGCTGAACGCCCAGCAGCTTGAAGTGCTGGAGGTTGCGCGGGTTGTTGACCCGCGCCACGATCCGCTGCACGCCGTACTTCTCCTTGGCCACCTGGCAGATCAAGATGTTGTCCTCGTCGTCACCGGTGACGGCGATGACCAGGTCGGCCCGCTGGATGCCCGCCCGCTCGAGGATCCACAGCTCGGTGGCGTCCCCGTACTGGACCGCGTGCTCCAGCTCCTCCTCCACCACCCGGTAGCGGGTGTGGTCGGACTCGATCACCGTCACCTCGCGGTCCTTCGCGATCAGCTCCCGACCCAGGTTCCAGCCCACCTTTCCGGCCCCCGCGATGATCACGTACACGGTGTTTCCCGTCCCTCGATTTCGTGCGTTGAACTCCCCGACCTCATGCGGAGAGGGCGACCTGCTCGGCCTGCTCGATGGCGATCTGTGTGGGGCAGATGGTGTGCAGGCCCTGATCGGCGTACCACTTGGCCCGCCCGGGGTCAGCCACGCGGGCCACGACCCGCGGCACGTTGTACCGGCGCTGCGCGATCTGTGCGATCACCAGGTTGGTGTTGTCCCCACGGGTCGCCGCGATGAATACATCGGCCTGCTCGATGCCGGCTTCGATCAGTCCGTCGATCTCCAGCGCCGCGCTCACGGTGAACCGCCCGCCCGCATCCTCCCAGGTGGTCGTCTGGTCCTTATCCAAGCGCTCATGTGACAGCGGATCGCTGTCGAGCACCGACACCTCATGCCCGGCGCCCAGCGCCTGCTTGGCGACAGCCGACCCGACCCGCCCGCACCCAACGATCAGGATGAACATGCCCCCCACTCTAGACATACAAGCGGCCCGATGGCGAGCATCCCGCGCCACCCCCAGAGAAGCGCAACCGCCTGCGCAAACGCTGAGGAGCGCGGTAATCCACCCGCTGATCACCCAAGCCGTTAAACGGCGGAGGGCGGCCCGTCGGTCCGAAGGAACTCGCGGTCTCTCGCCGGCGCACCGGCGCCCACTCGACCGAGCGGTTCCTCTCGGACGGACGTGCCGCCCTCCGTCCGAACGTTTACCTCAGGTGATCAGCGGAATGATCAGCAGCGCGACGATATTGGCCACCTTGATCATCGGGTTGATGGCCGGGCCCGCCGTGTCCTTATACGGGTCGCCCACCGTGTCTCCGGTGACCGCGGCCGCGTGGGCCTCGGAGCCCTTGCCGCCGTAGGCGCCGTCCTCGATCAGCTTCTTGGCGTTATCCCACGCCCCGCCGCCGGCGGTCATGGAGATGGCCATGAACAGGCCGACCACGATCACGCCGATCAGCAGGCCACCGAGCGCCTCGATGCTGATCAGGCCGACGATCACGGTGAACACGATCGGGATCAGCGCCGGCAGGATCATCTCCCGCTGAGCGGCCCGGGTGACCAGGCCCACGGCGGTGCCGTACTCGGGCTGCTCGGTGCCCTCCATGATTCCGGGCTTCTCCCGGAACTGGCGGCGCACCTCCTCGACCACAGCCCCGCCGGCCCGGCCCACGGCCTCCATCGACAGCGAGGAGAACAGGTAGACCATCAGGCCGCCGATCAACAGACCGATCAGCACGGGTGGATCGCCGATCCGGAACTGATATTTGGCACCCACCTCTCTGGAGAAGGCGTCGAACAGCACGAGGGCGGCGAGTGCGGCCGAGCCGATCGCGTAGCCCTTGGTCACCGCCTTGGTGGTGTTGCCGACCGCGTCCAGCGGATCGGTCACGTTGCGGACGTCCTCGGGCAGGTCAGCCATCTCAGCGATGCCGCCGGCGTTGTCTGTGATCGGACCGAACGCGTCCAGCGCGACGATCAGACCCATCAGCGACAGCTGAGCCATCACGGCCACGCCGATGCCGTAGATCCCGGCCGAGCCGCCGCCGGCCAGCTTCCAGGCACCGAGGATCCCCAGGGCGATGACCAGCGCCGGCGCGGCAGTGGCCTGCTGGCCGGAGGCCAGGCCCTGGATGATGTTGGTGGCGTGCCCGGTCTGGGAGGCGCGCGCGGTGCGCTTGACCGGCCCGAACCGGGTCGAGGTGTAGTAGTCGGTGATCACGAACAGCAGGCCCGTGACCCCGAGCCCGATCAGCGCGCACAGGTAGAACTTCCACCACGCCGGAGCTGCCGCCCCACCGTTGAAGTGCAGCCCGTGCATCATCCAGTACGTGGCGGGGATGAAGATCAGCGCCGCGATCACGCCGGCCAGGACCAGTCCCTGGTAGAGAGCGCGCTCCACGTTGCCGGCGCGTGAGCGCACGGCGAAGGTGCCGATCACGGAGGCGACGATCGAGATCCCGCCGAGCACCAGCGGGAACAGGGCGACCGCGCTCTTGTTGGCGAACAGCAGCACGCCGAGCAGCATCACGGCCACCGCGGTGACGGCGTAGGTCTCGAACAGGTCGGCCGCCATGCCGGCGCAGTCACCCACGTTGTCGCCCACGTTGTCGGCGATCACAGCCGGGTTGCGCGGGTCATCCTCGGGGATACCGGCCTCGATCTTGCCCACGAGGTCGGCGCCGACATCGGCCGCCTTGGTGAAGATGCCACCGCCCAGACGGGCGAAGACGGAAATCAGCGAGCCGCCGAACCCGAGGCCAACCAGCGCGTCGACCGCGTGGCGGGTGCTCTCACCGGCGATCCAGGTGAGGATGCCGTAGTAGGCGGCCACGCCAAGGAGGGCCAGGCCGACCACGAGCATGCCCGTGATGGCACCGCCGCGGAAGGCCACCGAGAGGGCCTTGGAGACCCCGCCGCGCGCGGATTCCGCCACGCGAGTGTTGGCCCGCACCGACACGTTCATGCCGATGTAGCCAGCCGCAGCGGAAAGGCCGCCACCGACGGCAAAGCCAATGGCCACGCGAATGTTCTGCAGCGGGATCAGCAGGATGAACACCACCACGCCGACCGCGCCGATAGTGATGTACTGGCGGTTCAGATAAGCCCGCGCGCCCTCCTGGACGGCGGCTGAAATGGCCTGCATTCGCTCGTTGCCGGGAGACAGAGCGAGCAGCGCCCGGGTTGTTGTCGCACCGTAAACCAGGGCGACACCCGCGCAAACGAGCGCGATCCACACGCCATGGTGCGTCAGAAAGCTGGTCAAAAGGATTCCTCCGGGAAAGCTTGTTCGGGGAGTGGCGCCGGCGCTCCGGCCAAACGCAAGGGCCACCACCCGACGGATGGAGGCCCGGAACTGCGAGGCGGGCCAGTTTACCGCGCGTTCAGACGAAAAGGCGGTGTCGGGCTATTGGCCCGGAATCCAGAGGCGGCCGCTGCGCTGAGCCGGGCCCGCCTGTCCCGGCTCTCCCGGCTTCTCTCCCTCTGCCGGCCGGCCCGGGTCGCCGGGCTGTCCGGGCTCGCCTGGCCCTGGGGCTCCAGATGGATCCCCGGATGCGGCCGGACCGGTTTCGGAAGCTGCGGCGCCCGAAACCGGAGACCCCGCCCCCTCTCCCGGGGGCGCCTGACCGCCGAGCTGGACATAGGCCATCTGCAACTGGGACAGGGCTTCGCGGATCTGCTTGCCCTGCTCGGGAGCCGCCGCCTCCAGCATGGGCATGAGCGCACGGACCGATTCGATGGCCAGCTGGACCTGGCCCACGTCGCGTTCTGCCTCGGTCCCCGGCATGAGGCCGGTTCGGCGCATGCCGAGATTGATCATCATCACGACGTTGTCAAGCAGCACGTGCTCGACGCGGACCTGCTTGATCTGCTCCTCGTATGCGGCTCGGAGCTCTTCTTCGCTGGGTTGACCTGTGCTCATCGGTTACCTCCGCACGGCTGCCACGCCTTGAGCATACGTGGCTCGAGTCTCCTCCACGGCGCCCGCGTAAACCTCGGACAGCGTGCCGCCCGCCTCGAGTTGGGCGCGCTGGCGCTGGGCGCCGTTCTGGGCCGGCAGGTCCACCTCCAGCCCGAGCTCTGACCGCACCGGCTCGGTCCAGGCCAGCAGCCGGTCCACGGCCCCGCGGGCCGGATAGGGCTCGCCCCGCTCCAGGTCAAGCAGCTGACCGTCCAGGCCGAAGCGGATTGCCCGCCACATGTTCTCCTCGATCATCCGCGGCGGCAGATTCCGGGACGGCACCCCGGCGTCGATGTCCCGGGCCGCTTGGGCCACGCAGGCCAGGATCAGCGCCGAGAGAGCCTCGGACTCTCCGGCGGTGAGCTGGACATCGCAGATCCGCACCTCAACCGTGCCGAACGAGAGGTGGGGGCGGATCGACCACCAGACCTGCGTGTACTCGACGATCGAGCGGGTGTCGACCAGGAACCGGATGTACTCGGCAAATGACTGCCAGCTCCCGAACGCATCCGGGATGCCGCAGCGCGGGAAGCTACGGGTGAAGGTCTGGGTGCGCGCGCTGTGCAGGCCCGAGTCGCGGCCGTCCAGGAAGGGGGAGTTGCCCGAGATGGCCAGCAGCAGCGGGAGTACCGGGCGTAGGCGGTCGCACACCTGTACGGCCCGGTCGGCGCCGCGAATGCCCACGTGGAGATGCAGCGAGAAGGTGTTGTTGCGCCAGGCCACATAGCGCAGGCCGTCGGCCACGCGGCGGTAGTGGTCGGTATCGATGATCTGCTGCCGGCGGTAATCGGCCCATGGATGCGTCCCGGTGGCGCCCAGCGCGGCTCCGTGCTCGGCCGCCAGCGCGAACAGCCGGCGGCGGTGCTCCCGCTGCGCGTCCAGCGCCGCCCGCAGGTCCTCGCCGCGGCCCGAGGTGATCTCGATTTCGGAGGCGATCAGCTCGCCCGCCGCTGAAGCGGCCAGCGCCGGATCCTGATCGGCCAGCCGCCGCAGCTCCTCGTAGCGGGGCACCATGTCCAGGGTCTCCGGGTCGAGGATCGCGAACTCCTCCTCGATCCCGACGGTGAAGTCGGTGGCCTCCTGGAAGGTGGCGAGGCCGCTGTCCAGATCGATGCTCACGTGAGGTAGAAGTACAGCGCGTACAGCAGATCGACGGCGGGACTCGACGTGTGAACGGTGACCTCGGGCGGGACGTCGAGCAGCGCTTCGGAGTAGTTGAAGATCACCTTCACTCCGGCGGCAGCGAGCTGGTTGGCCAGGCCCTGGGCGGCGCTCGAGGGCACCGCCAGGACCGCGACGACGACCTCCTCGGCCGCCACCACGTCGGGGAGCTCGCCCAGATCACGAACGGTCAGATCTCCGATCTGGGTGCCCACCTTCCCGGGGTCCACGTCGAACACGGCGACGACGCGAAAACCGTGGTCGGCGAAGATGTCCGAGGTGGCGATCGCGGTGCCCAGGTGCCCCGCCCCGAACAGTGCGATGTTGTGCTGGCCGGCGGTGTGCAGGATCTTGCGGATCTGGTCGACCAGCGAGTCGATGTTGTAGCCCACGCCGCGCTTACCGAACTTGCCGAAGCCGGACAGATCCCTGCGGATCTGCGTGGAGTTCACGTGCGTGTAGTCGGCAAGCTCCTGGGAGGAGATGGTCGTCTTGCCCATTTTGCGCGCCTGCGTGAGGACCTGCAGGTAGCGGGACAAGCGGGCGGCCACCCCCAACGGGAGCTTCTCGGAGCCACGCTCCAGATCCTCGCCCTCGACATACATTTCCGGGCCACTCTACTTGAGGCGATCAAGCGGGCTGCGGGGCCTGAAGGGCCCGCTCGAACGCCGCCTCGTCCACGAACAGATCGAAGGCATCACGGCCATCGATGGCCACCACCGGAATCCGCTCCAGGTAGCGCCGCAGCAGCTGTTCGTCGGCCTCGATGTTCTGCTCCTGGAGCTCGAACGATTGGCGCTGGCGCACACGCTCGAGCACGGTCCGGGCCTCGTCACACAGGTGGCATCCGGGGCGGCCATACAGGGTGACCCGATGCTCGGTCATGCCGCGCGACGGCCCGGCTCCCCGGTGGCGTACACATCCTCAGCCAGATACCGCGGGAAGGGCAGGTGCTCGGAATACCGGGCCGCGCTGGCGATCATCGCCGCGTTGTCGGTGCAAAGCTTGATGGGCGGAATGTCAAGTTCGAGCCCGAGCCCGGCCATGGCCTCGCGGAGTGGTCCGTTGGCGGCCACCCCGCCGCCAACGGCCAGCCGCGTGTGGCCGGTCTGCTTGAGCGCTCGCTTGACCCGGATCGTCAGGGCCTCCACGATCGCCCGCTGGTAGGACGCGGCCAGGTCGGCCGCCTGGCGCTCGGCCTCGGCCTGGCCGAGGTCACGGATCTTGTACAGGAGCGCGGTCTTCAACCCGGCGAAGGAGAAGTCGAGGCCGGGCATCCGGTGACCGGCCGGGAAGTCAAACGCCTGCGGATCGCCCCCGGCGGCCAGCTTTTGCAGCGCCGGGCCGCCCGGGTATCCGAGCCCGAGCAGGCGGGCGCCCTTGTCGAACGCCTCGCCGGCGGCGTCATCGAGGGTCTGCCCAAGGATCTGCCAGCCCGGGCGGTGGTCGCGCACGTCGGCCAGCAGGGTGTGACCGCCGCTGGCCAGCAGGGCCAGGAAAGGAGGTTCGAATGGCTCCGGCTCGAGGAATGAGGCGGCGATGTGCCCGTGAAGATGATCGACCGGGGCGAACGGCAACCGGCGGGCGGCCGCCAGCGCCTTGGCGGCAGAGAATCCCACCAGCAGGGCGGCGACCAGCCCGGGGCCCTGAGTGGCCGCAACGAGCTGGATCCGGTCAAGCGTTGTGCCGGCGTCGTCGAGGGCTTCGCGCAGGGCCGGGTCGAGCAGCTGGAGGTGGTGGCGGGAGGCGATCTCGGGGACCACGCCGCCGTAGCGATCATGGATGCCCTGGGAGGAGATGACATTGGCCAGGATGTCCCCCTCCTGGCTGATTACGGCCACGCACGTGTCGTCGCAGCTGGTCTCGACCGCCAGGATCATGCGGTCTCCCACGGCGTCCCGACCGCTCGCCACATGATGATCGCGTCCTCGCCGGTGTCGGCGTAATACCGGCGGCGCGTCCCCACTCCCCGGAACCCATAGCTCTCATACAGGGCGATCGCCCCGGCGTTGGAGACGCGCACCTCCAGGGTGATGCTGGCGTCGACACCCGCCCGCTCCAGGAGCTCATCGATCAGGGCCTTGGCGATCCCCTCCCGACGGCGATCCGGGTCCACCGCCACGTTCATCAGGTGATGAGCCTCGGCGTACCGGGCGCAGATCAGGTAGCCCACCAGGTCGTTCCCGTCCAGCGCGGCCAGACAGATGCCGGATGGCTTGGACAGCTCCAGGACGAACATCGAGAGTGACCAGGCGGTGGGAAAGGCCCGGCGCTCTATGGCCATCACCTTGGGAAGGTCCGAATAGGTGAGGGTTCGGAGGGTCAGGTTGTCTGGGGTCACGGCTGGCGAGCGATCTCGGCATCGGGCTCCCTGAGGTATTCCGGCTGCACGTCGCCCGGGCGGCCGGGCTCGAGGTCGACCGCGAGCCGGCAGTGCGCCAGCGCGCTGACGCGGTGAAGCTCCGAATCCTCCGGAGCCACGATCAGCCCGGAATGCCTCAGATCCGCGGCGAATTTTATCGCCCCATCGCCGACCGCCAGGCTGCCGGGACCGAGCTCCGCAGCCGCCATCTGGAGGGACGGCGGGTCAAGCACGGCCGGCGGAAGCACCGGCGGTTTGGGACCCGGCCGATCACCGGCTCTCCAGGCGGCCGCAAACGCCTCCCCCCGGCGAGCATCGAGCACAGCGATGACCGCCTGCTCAGGGGTGGCGTCGACGGCCGGCAGGGCCAGCGCCTCGAGCGTCGAGACCGGGGTCAGGGGGAGACCGCGCGAATAGGCCAGGGCCTGAGCGGTGGCGATGCCGATGCGCAGGCCGGTGAACGTGCCGGGGCCGACTCCGACGGCGAGGCGGTCGATGTCTGACCAGTCCACCCCGGTCTGGGCCATAACCGCCTCGATCAATTCGAGCAGCCGGCGAGTGTGGTTGGGGCGCGAGCCGGGGGTCGGATCGTCGCGAAGCTCGACGGCCGATTCGTCGAGCGCGGAACCGGCGGCGCGCAGCTCGGCCAGCGCCACCGTGGTGGCGGATGTGGCGGTGTCGAGGGCCAGGATCCTCACGCTGAGATGATCTCCGCGGTTCGCTCGTCTCCCCCGGCGTGAGCGAGGTGAACCCGGAAGGCCACGTGAGCCAGGGCCTCGAGGTCTGACTCGGCGCCCTCGGGCCACTCCACGAAGGTGATCATGTCCGGGCCGGTGTAGTCGACCAGGAGATCGGGGTCCTCATCCCGCAGGTTGCCGATCCGGTACAGATCCACGTGACCGATCGTGCGTCCGCCCGGGGCGGGATACCGCTGCCCGATGGTGAAGGTGGGACTGGTCACCGGCGCCGTCACCCCCAGGGCCCGGCAGGCGCCGCGCACGAAGGTCGTCTTGCCGGCCCCGAGCTCGCCGCTGATCAGGACGACGTCGCCGGGTGACAGCCGGCCGGCCAGATCGGCGGCCAGGGCCTCGGTCTCAGCCCTCGAGTGGGACTGGAGCACACGAGCCGGCCCGCTGGACGGAGCCGCGCCGCTCACGCTCTAGGGACGCGCCAGGCCGCCGGGAAGCTCAGAATCAGCGCCGTCGCCCGTCGGTGAACGATCATCGATCTGGCACACTCTAGAAGGGTCCAGATGGGTTTGGCCGCCGGGCCGCGCTTGGATCTCCGCCGGGTTTCGAGCGCTCCAGCCGGCCGGCGACTGACCTCACCTTCGCTACCTTCAGCTCAGCCATGCGCAAGCGGATCTCTGTGCCTGCTCTGAAGAACCTCCGAGGCTCCGACACCGGCAAGGCGGCCGGACTGGCCGGCGCGATGATCATCAACAACGTCATCGCCCTGGGCTCGTCGATCGTGTTCGCCCGTCTGGTCAACGACTACGGTGCGCTGGCGGCGCTGGTCAGCTACCTGCTGATCCTCACCGTGTTCGGCCAGGCCATGCAGGTGGCCACCGCCCGCGAGGGGGTGCTCGGCCACCTCGGCGTGGGCGAGGACCTGGTGGGCACGCTCGAGCGCTGGGCCAAGTCGATGGCCCTGGTCACCCTGGTGGCCACCGTCGTGTCCATCCTTTTACGCCAGCCGATCGCCGACCTGGTGGGCGTCAAGCACGACGCTTGGGCGGCCGCGGCCGGCATCCCGGCCGGCTGTATCTACCTGGAAGTGTCGATCCTCCGCGGGGCGCTGCAGGGAATCGGGGATTACAAGAGCGTCGGCCTCAGCCTGATCGGCGAGCAGGGCACACGCCTGGTCACCGGCGCGATCCTGGCCGCGATCGGGTTGGGCGTCGGCGGCGCATACCTCGGCTCGCTCCTCTCCTACGTGGCGATGTCGGTGTACTGCGCCTGGCGCCTGTACGCGCAGCTGATCGGCTCCGAGCGCCGCCGGGTCGGTCGTGGGGTGGCCAAGGCGGCCATCGGTCTGTGGCAGCACGTTTGGAGGGCCTGGGTTCCGATCGCCGGGCTGGCGGTCATCCAGCTCCTGCAGAACTTGGATCTGATCACGGCCAAGCACCAGTTCTCCAAGAACGTGGCCAGCTCCTACGCGGTGGCCGCAGTGGCGGCGAAGGTGCTGATCTGGGTGGCCATGGGAGCCGGCTTCTACCTGGTTCCGGAAACCTCCCGCCGGCGAGCGGCCGGGCAGGACACCCGCGTCGTGCTGGCCAAGGCGCTGGGGATCATCGGCGTGTGCGCCGTCCCCTGCCTGCTCATCTACGCCTTCGGGGCCCATCCGCTGCTGGCCATCGTGTTCGGCAAGAAGCGGGCCATCGCCTCCTCCTCGCTGCTGCCGCTGGGCGCTGCCTTCACCGTGCTGGCCGCAACCTACCTGGCCGTGCAGTACATGCTGGCGCTCAAGCGGGTGGCCTTCCTGGCCGTGATCGCCGTGGTGGCGGTGATCGAGCCGGTGCTCCTGCTCCAGGCTCCGCGGCACCCGGCGGCGTTCGCCTCGGTGGTCCTGGGCGTGCAGGCCCTCGGAGCGGTCCTGGCCTACGGGATGGCACTCAGGAAGGATCCCCAAGGCCCCGAACCATCCCCGCACGCGGCGCCCGACGGCTCAGAGGAGCCCGAGCCGGTAACGCCCGAAGCGGTCGTCTGAGCTAGAACAGGCCGAGCTGCTCAACCTGCAGCTCGAGCTCTGCCGCGGCGGAGTCGGGGTCGCCGGGCGCACCCAGGTCGAGGGCCGCCGGCTCTGGATCCTCGGCATAACCAAGCTCCGGGTCCGAAAGCTCCGGTTCAGGTTGTGCCGGTTCAGGTTGCGCCGGAGGTCCCTGGGCCAGGAGATCCGGAATACCGGCGAAATCGGCCCGCAGCGTTTCCAGCGTGGACGGGGTGTAGAGGGCCGCGGCCGGGTGGAAGAGCGGAAGCAGCCGGACCGCCCGGGGACCGATCACCCGCACCTCCACCTGACCATGCAGCCGGGAGATTCCGGTGGTGTCGCCGCGCAACAGCTTGGTGGCAAAGTTGCCCAGGGTGCAGATGACGGTCGGTTGGATCAGGTCGATCTGGCGAAACAGATAGGGCCGGCAAGACTCGATCTCATGCGGATGTGGGTCCCGGTTGTCCGGAGGCCGGCACTTGATCGTGTTGCAGATGAACACGTCCTGGCGGTCCAGACCGATCTCGGCCAGCAGCTTGTCCAAGAGCTTCCCGGCCTGACCCACGAAGGGCAGGCCCAGCCGATCCTCGTTGGCACCCGGCGCCTCCCCCACGAACATCAGGTCGGCATCGGCGTTGCCCGCCCCGAATACGACCTTGGTCCGGCTCTGGCACAGCTGGCAGGCCGTACAGCCCTGGGCCTCTTCGAAGACGGCCTTGAGCAGTTCACGCCGCTCTGAAGCGCTCGTCACGGCTGGGATGGTAGCCCGCACCTCGGCTAACATTATGGTCACCCGAGGCCGTCACCCGATGGGGATGGACCGCGGAGATTTTCCGCACGTAGCGGGAAGACTGCAACTCACGTAGCCCCCAGTGGCCGGTATCTCCCCAGGAGAACTGGACTGCAACCTTCCACCAACATCCCGCCTCTTGTCGTGGTCGGCGCCGGCCGTCTCGGTCGTGCGCTGGTCGATCGCCTCCGGAGCGCCGGCGTCGAAGTGAGCGGACCTGAGGGCCGCGGTGCCGACGGCGACGGCTTCGGTGCGGTGCTTCTGTGCGTCCCCGACGCCGAGATCGCCCGGGCGGCGGCTCTCATCAAGCCGGGTCGCCTGGTCGGCCACTGCTCCGGCGCCACCGGGCTGGATCTGCTCGAGCCTCACGAGGCGTTCTCGCTGCATCCCTTAATGACGGTCACGGCGGACGGCGCGCACTTCGCCGGCGCGGGTGCGGCGATTGCCGGAAGCACCCCAGCTGCGCTCGAACTGGCCCGCCACCTGGCCGAGCGTCTGGAGCTGCAACCAGTCGAAGTCTCGGCCGCAGATCGCGCGGCCTACCATGCCGCCGCCTCGATCGCCTCGAACTTTCTGGTCACGCTGGAGGCGGCTGCGGAGCGGCTGGCTGGGACGGCGGGGATCGAGCGAGCGATGCTCGTGCCACTGGTGGCGGCCACCGTCCAGAACTGGGGCCGGCTGGGGGGCGAACGCGCCTTGACCGGGCCGGTGGTTCGAGGGGATGTGGCGACCGTCGAGGCTCAGCGACGAGCCGTGGCCGAACGAGCCCCCGAACTCCTGGAGCTGTTCGACGCGCTGGTGCAGGCGACGGAGTCCCTGGCCGGTCGCCCGGAGCGAGAGCTGGCGATCACATGAGGATCGTTCGGGAGATCCAGGAGCTTCGCCAGGTGGTGTCGGATGCCCGTCGTGAGGGGGACCGGGTCGGGCTGGTGCCCACCATGGGCGCCCTGCACGAGGGACACCTGTCCCTGATCAGGCGAGCCCGCCGGGATTGCGACCTGGTGGTGATGTCCCTGTTCGTGAACCCGGCTCAGTTCAATGACTCCGGTGATCTGGAGGCATACCCGCGCGACGAGGCGCAGGACGCCGGACTGGCCGAGCAGGCCGGCGTGGACGTCCTGTTCGCCCCCCCGCTGGACGAGGTCTACCCGACGGGATTCGCCACCACCGTGTCGATCTCCGGCCTGACCGACCGCCTGGAAGGCGCCAGCCGGGGCCGGAGCCACTTCGACGGGGTCACCACGGTGGTCACGAAGCTGTTCAACATGGCGGCGCCCGACATCGCGTATTTCGGACAGAAGGACGCGCAGCAGGTCATGGTGATCAAGCGTCTGGTCCGTGATCTGGACTTGCCGGTCCAGATCACGGTGTGCCCGACCGTGCGCGAGCCGGATGGTCTGGCCCTGTCCAGCCGGAACGCTCATCTGAGCCAGGAGGAGCGCCGGCAGGCCGTCTCGCTGTCCCGGTCCCTGCGCGTCGCCGCCCAAGCCGTGGCGGACGGTGAGCGGGAGCCCGCGGCCATCCGGGAGCGGGCCCTCGAGGGGCTGGCGCAGGCCGGCCTCCAGCCCGAGTACTTCGAACTCGTATCGCCGGAGACGTTCGACCCCGTCCAGGAGGTGGACGCCAGCGTGCTCGCCGTGGTGGCGGCCCGCGTGGGTGGGACGCGTCTGATCGACAACCAAATGCTCACGACCACGGACTCCGGCCGGTGGCGGGAAGCGAACGGCAGGGAACTCACCCTGAGGAGGTAGGGATGTCCACCGCACCCACGCACATCACGATTCCCGAGGACGCCTCGCGGCTCCCGGTCACCCTCCCGATCCTCCACGAGAAGAAGCGCCTGGGTGAGCCGATCGTGATGGTCACGGCCTACGACTTCCCCAGCGCCCGGGCGGCCGAGGCCGCAGGCGTCGACATCGTCCTGGTCGGCGATTCCGGCGCCATGACGGTACTGGGCTATCCATCGACGATCGAGGTCACCACCGACGAACTGCTGGTGCTGGCCCGCGCGGTCCGGCGGGGCCTCCGCACCCCGTTCCTGGTGGCCGACCTGCCGTTCGGCTCCTATGAGGTGTCCGATGAGCAGGCCGTCAACACCGCGCTGCGGTTCGTCAAGGAAGCAGGCGCCGACGCCGTCAAGCTGGAGCGCGGAAACGCCACATCGGTGGCTCGGGCCCGGGCGATCGTGGCCGCCGGCATTCCGGTGATGGGACACGTCGGGCTGACCCCGCAGACCTCAACGGCGCTCGGTGGCTACCGGGCGCAGGGCCGCAACGGCTCCGCCGCCCTGCAGATCGCCCAGGAGGCGCTCGCGCTCGAACGCGCAGGCTGCTTCTCGATCGTGTTCGAGGCGATCCCAGCGGCTGTGGCGGAGGAGCTGGTGCCGATCCTCGAGGTGCCGGTGATCGGGATTGGAGCCGGACCGGCCACCGACGGGCAGGTGCTGGTCTTCCATGATCTGCTCGGAATCCGGGAGGGGCGCGGGGCGCGGTTCGTCCAGCGCTACGCCGAGCTTCAGGTCGAGATGGACGCCGGTGTGGCCGCCTACGCCTCGGACGTGCGGTCCCGGCGCTACCCGCTCCCCGAGCACACGTATTCGATCGACCAGCTCGAGCTCGCGCAGTTCCGGGCCGAGCTCGGAGCGCTGGCGGCAACCGCCCCGGATATTCGCTAGTTCGCGGTCATTGCAGTCGTATTGACCGGCGGCGGCCCGCCCGGCGCCGCCGGTCAATACCATGGATTCGTGCCGCGGCTGCCGCAAGTGTTCACTCCTCGCGACCGGGTCTATTTCGAGCTGCTCGAGGAGGCGGGCCGGAACATCCTGCGCTCGGCCGAGCTTCTGGACGAGCTGCTGAGCGGCTATCCCGAGACCAGGCATCTGGCCCAGGAGATCCGCGACTGCGAGCACGAGGGAGATCGGATCACCCACGACCTCATCGACCGGCTGAACCACACGTTCGTCACGCCGATCGACCGGGAGGACATCCTCGCCCTGGCCTCCGCGCTCGACGACATCGTCGACTACATCGAAGAGGTGGCCGACTACCTGGGCCTCTACAAGGTCGAGGCCCCGATGGACCAGTCGATCAAGCTGGCCGGCGTGCTGCGCGACGCGGCCAAGCAGATCTGCGAGGCCATGCCCCAGTTGCGCTCCTTCAGCGACCTCTCCAAGTACACCGTCGAGGTCAACCGGCTGGAGAACGAGGGCGACCGGATCAGTCGCGACGCGGTGGCCTCGCTGTTCGACGGCGGAATCGACCCGATGGTGGTGATTCGGTGGAAGGACCTGTTCGAACGGCTCGAGGACGCGATCGACTCCACCGAGCGGGTGGCGTATCTCCTTGAAGGGGTTGTGATCAAGAACTCCTGAGGGACGCTCGCTGGTTTTTCGCCGGAGCGTTTCGGTGTCAGCTGGGGCGTTCGTAGATGTCTTGGCGGAAGCTGGGGGTCATCCCGGCGGCTTGGTAGAGGGCTAGGGCCTTTGGGTTGAACGAGCCGACGCCGAGCTGGGCCTCTGTGAGGCCGTCGGCGGCGAACGCCGCGAACCCGGCCTCCAGGAGGGCGCGGCCGACGCCGCGGCCCTGATGGTGGGGGTCCACGCCGAGCACGTCCACATAGCCGGCCGAGCGGTTTCGCCACCGGCGGGCGATCAGGAAGCCGATCAGCTGGTCGCCGATCAGCGCCACCCGGCTCAGGTCGGGAGCCGAGTCGTGAGCTTCCAGATGCTCAGCGCGGAACTTGGTCAGGGACTCGGACACATAGCTCGGATCGTTGGCGAAAGCTCGGTCATCTACGGCGTGCGCCGCCTCCAGGTCGGCGGGCTCGAACGCCCGGATCGTCACCCCGTCAAGCCCCGGGGCCGTCGGCCGCGGTTCGAGTCGGCTCATCATCCGATACTCGCGCCAGGCGAGTCGATAACCGCGAGCCGACAACAGCGCGAACCCGGTCCGGTTGGTGGATGCAATGAGCTGACGATGCACTGGCCGAGCGAGGGTTCGGCTCCGGTCCTCGAGCCAATCGAGTAACTGGCTCCCCGCTCCGCGACCCTCGGCGTCTGGGCTGATCACAGCGTAAGCGCCGACGTCCCGCAGGATTCCGTAGCCGATGACATGGCCCGTCTTGTCCTCCACCAAGCGGGCGTCGACTTCCAGATCCGTCTCGCTGAGGCCCCATTCGTCGCGAAGCGTGTCGGCCGTGATCTCCACGATGCCCAGATCCGCCTGCGACCGAGCTCCAACTACCCGCGCGACCGCATCCGCATCCTCCAAGGTCGGCGGCCGAAGCCTCACTGGGAACCCCGGACGCTTCTTAGGACCTTGGCCGGAGCCCCGGCAGCGATGGAGAACGGCGGAATGTCCTCCGTGACCACCGAGTTGGCGCCGATCACGCAGCGCTCCCCGATCGTGACCCCGCTCGTCACCACCACGTGGGCGCCGCACCACACGTTGTCACCAATCCGCGTCGGTCCCTTGCTGGTGAAGCCCTGCCACGGCACAGGCTTCTCCGGGTCATCGAACCGGTGGTTGGCGTCCGTGACGAAGCAGCCATTGGCGAACATGCAGTGCTGACCGATCTCGACCAGTTGGTGAGCGGCCACCATCACGCCCATGTTGAGGAAGGTCCCGGCGCCGATCCGGATCCTGGCTTGGTCGGGGGCGGTGATCCAGACGTTTGGCTCGAACAGCACGTTCTCGCCGAGATCCAGGCGCCCGTCGCGCAGGGCCTCGAGGACGTTGCCGTGCAGCGGCCAGCGGGCAAACGCTCCACGCTGCATCAGCTCCCAATGGATGGCCGCCCGGTTCCACGGAAGCGAGTTGCGCTCGTACCAGCGCCACTTCTGAGCCCACAGCCTGGCCAGAGACGTGTTCACGCGGCGAGCGTAGTTGCTGGCAGGGGCCGGTGCCGACCAGGCGGCGGTCAGGCCGGGTTGGCGTGGTCCGGGCGCACCGGTTGAGGGAGCGGAGCTTGTTCACGCGGCCGGACGCGCCGGATTCCCGCATAGATGAGCAGGATGGCCGCCAACCCCAGGAATGTGGGAAGGACGATGCGGTTGTGACCGGTCACGGCTACCTCGAACCCGCTGGCGTCGATCAGGCAGTGGAGGGCGATCCCCGGCCACAGCGATCCAGTCTCCTCGTATAGGAGGCACGCGATCGCCCCGAAGACCATTCGGGGAGGCAACGTGTCCAGCGGATAGCTCAGCCCATGAACCAGGCCGAACAGAATCCCGTCGGTGGCGACCGCCAGCGGTACCACCATGCGGTTGCGCAACGCTCGGTAGAGGAAGCCGCGGAAAAAGATCTCCTCCGTGATGGGCGCGGAGAAGCTCATGAAGAACCCGGCGGCGATCAGCGGCCCGGTGCCGCCTCGTAGGGTGATTCCCAGGGAGTTCGGCTGCCGCAGTCCAAGGACCCCCCTCAGCCACAACTCGTTGGTGATCGCGATCGCGATCACGGCGCAGAAGACCAGCCCGACGGACTTCCCCGGAGGAGCGCCCCGGAGCCCTAGGGCCCGCCGACTAAACCGGCGATGGCGGTACAGCGGAATGAACGTGACCAGCATCGTGATGTCCAGGAGGAGCCCGCTCACGCCCAACCGGAGCGAGCGGCCGTGGAGCAAGCTCAGGACCAGAACTCCCTCCGCGACCGCCGCGACGATCACCGCCACGAGCGCCCCTATGGCATAGCGAACCGTCCAGCCGCTGGTGGGCGGCGCTGGACGCGGCTTGCGCCTCCGCCGGCGCGTTTCGTCGCCAGGTGGAGCTCCAGACGCGCCCGGTTGCCCCTGAGGACGAGCGTCAGGCAACCGTCACCCCACGATCGCGACGCAGATACCGATGACTCAGGACCAGCCCCTCCCTTCCGACCGCTGACCGGCTGATGCCCTCAGGAGTGGGTCACCAAACTGCGTCGCCTCCGCGGCGATGTGAGTCCCGCAGCTCTGGTCAGGCGGCGGCGGTAGCCCGCGGGCGCCGATTCGCGGGCCCGGAACCGTTCCCGCCCGAGCCGTTGGAGTTCGATCCGGTCGCTCGCGAGCGCGCCTTTGACGCCCGGACCGGCAGGATCTCGGCCAGGAAGCTGCCCGTATGCGACTCGGGCACGGCGGCTACGCGCTCCGGAGTGCCAGTGGCAATGACCCGGCCGCCCTCGTCGCCGCCCTCCGGCCCCAGGTCGATCAGGTAGTCAGACACCTTGATCACGTCGAGGTTGTGCTCGATGACCACGATCGAGTTGCCCGCGTCGACCAGTCGCTGGAGAACCTCCAGCAGCCGCTGGATGTCGGCGAAGTGCAGTCCCGTGGTGGGTTCGTCCAGGATGTAGATCGTGCGCCCGGTGGCCACCTTGGAGAGCTCGGCGGCCAGCTTGACCCGCTGCGCTTCGCCGCCGGACAGGGTGGTGGCCGGCTGGCCCAGGCGCATATATCCGAGACCGACGTCGTTCAGGGTCCGCACCCGGCGGTGGATCTTGGGGATGTGGACGAAGAACTCCAGGGCCTCCTCGATCGGCATCTCCAGGACATCGGCGATGGTCTTGCCCTTGAAGCGAACCTCCAGCGTCTCCCGGTTGTACCGCTTGCCGTGGCACTGCTCGCAGGGCACGTAGACGTCCGGGAGGAAGTGCATCTCGATCTTGATCTGGCCGTCTCCGCGGCACACCTCGCACCGGCCGCCCTTGACGTTGAACGAGAAGCGGCCGGGCTTGTAGCCGCGGGCCCGGGCCTCCTGGGTCTTGGAGAACAGTTCCCGGATCTGGTCGAACAACCCGATATAGGTAGCCGGGTTGGAGCGCGGCGTTCGCCCGATCGGCGACTGATCCACGGAGATGATCTTGTCCAGCTGCTCCAGCCCGGTGATCGCCCGGTGGTTCCCGGCCTTCACGCGGGTCTTGTGGAGCCGGTTGGAGACGGCTTTGTAAAGGACCTCGTTGACCAGGGTCGACTTTCCAGACCCCGAGACCCCGGTGACGCTGCACATCACGCCGAGCGGGATCTTCACGTCGACGCCCTTGAGGTTGTGCTGGGAGGCCCCCTTGATCGCCACGTAGCCAGATGGCCTCCGCCGCCGGGCCGGGATGTCGATCGTCCGGGTTCCGGCCAGGAACTGCCCGGTGGGGGAATCCGGGATCCGTGCCACCTCCTCCGCCGTGCCTTCGGCCACCACACGGCCTCCGTGTTCGCCGGCCCCGGGCCCGATGTCCAGCAGGTGGTCGGCGGCCCGCATGGTCCCCTCGTCGTGCTCGACCACCAGCACCGTGTTGCCCAGGTCCCGTAGCCGCTCCAGCGTGCCGATCAGCTTCTCGTTGTCCCGCTGATGCAGCCCGATCGACGGCTCGTCGAGGATGTACAGCACGCCGACCAGCGAGGACCCGATCTGGGTGGCCAGGCGGATGCGCTGAGCCTCGCCACCGGACAGCGTTGCCGCGGCCCGCTCCAGACTCAGGTACCCCACGCCGACGTTGTCCAGGAAGCGCAGCCGCTCCTCGATCTCCCGCAGCACCAGTCGCGCGATCCGCTGGTCGTGCTCAGAGAGCTCGAGAGCGTCCACCCACTCCAGGGCCCGCCGGGCCGAGAGCGCGGCGAACTCGTGAATCGGCATCCCGCTCACCAGCACGGCCCGAGACTCCGGCCGCAGCCGCGCCCCCCGGCACTCCGGGCACGGGCGCAGGGTCATGTACTCCTCGATCTTCTCCCGGGTGAATTCGGAGTCGGTCTCGTTGTAGCGCCGCTCCAGGTTGCGGACGATTCCCTCGAACTGCGTGGTGTACGAGCGCCGGCGGCCGAACCGGTTGCGGTAGGAGACCTGAACCCGATCGCCGTTCGTGCCGTACAGGAAGAACTCGCGCTGGTCGTCTGGCAACTCCTCCCACGGAGTCTCCAGATCCACCGCGTAACGGTCGGCGATCGCCTGGGTCAGCTGTTCGTAGTAGTCGGAGGCGCTGGCCGCCCACGGAGCGATCGCCCCTTCGCCGATCGACAGCCCGGGATCCGGAACCACCAGCTCCGGATCGATCTCCATTTGAGATCCCAGGCCGGTGCACCGCGGGCACGCGCCGTGGGGCGAGTTGAACGAGAAGATGCGCGGCTCGAGCTCGACCAAGGACGGGCCATGGACCGGACAGGCGAACCGCTCCGAGTAGGTCTGAATGCCACCGGTCGACCCGTCGGCGGTGACCATCTCGATCTCCACCAGGCCGTCGGCCAGCGCCACCGCCGTCTCCACCGAGTCGGCCAGGCGCTTGCGCAGCTCGCCCTTCATCACCAGCCGATCCACCACCACGGCGATGTCGTGCTTGTACTTCTTGTCCAGCACGATCTGCTCATCCAGCCGGCGCAGCTCGCCATCGACCTTCACCCGGCCGAATCCCTCGGACCGGAGCTCCTCGAGCTGCTTGCCGTATTCGCCCTTCCGGCCGCGCACGATCGGGGCGAGCACCATGAACCGCGTGCCCTCCGGCAGTTCCATCACCTGGTCGATGATCTGCTCCGCCGACTGCCCGCTGATCGGCCGGCCGCAGACGTGACAGTGCGGATGCCCGATCCGGGCCCAGAGCAGGCGTAGATAGTCGTAGATCTCCGTGACCGTGCCCACGGTGGAGCGAGGGTTGCGGGATGTGGTCTTTTGATCGATCGAGATGGCCGGGGACAGACCCTCGATGGAGTCCACATCCGGCTTGTCCATCTGACCCAGGAACTGACGCGCGTAGGCCGACAGCGATTCGACGTAGCGCCGCTGGCCCTCCGCGTAAATCGTGTCGAACGCCAGCGAGGACTTGCCGGAGCCCGAAAGACCCGTGATCACGGTCAACGATCCGCGAGGGATCGTCACGTTGATGTCCTTCAAATTGTGTTCCCGGGCCCCTGAAACGATCAGCTGATCCACATAACGCAGTCTAGTGAGGCGAACGGACGTTCGCCTGAGCCAAAGTTCGCAGATTGGGTAGGTTTGGCTTCATGGAGGCTGCCGCGAGGGACAACGCGCCCGCTGGCGCCAAGCGGGACAGCCCGAAGCGCGGCAGCGGACAACGCGGCCCGCGCGGCTCACACCAGACCGGCGAGGCGGAACGGGACCAGGCGCCGGTGCAGCCCGAGTCCGACGGGGCGGCGTCCGGAATCGGCCCGGACGTCATGCAGGCCGCTTCCCAGGCGGTGCAGCGAGCCGGCCGAGCCCTGCGCGACATGGTTCCGGCCGCCGATCTCGACGCCCGGGACACCGATTACATCCGCGAGACGCTTCCGGGCCTGTGGATGCTGGCCAGCTTGTACTTCCGCGCCGACGTGCGGGGGCTCCACCACGTCCCTGAGGAGGGACCGGTACTGCTGGTGGGCAACCACTCCGGCGGCATGATGGCGCCGGATCTGTTCGTCTTCGTGCTCGCCTTCTGCACCTACTTCGGAGTCGAGCGTCGCTTCTACCAGCTCGCCCACAACGGCGTGGTCGCCGGTCCGGCCGGGGGCATGGTGCGCAAGTACGGCGCAGTGGCCGCCGACCCCCGCAACGCGGAGCTGGCTCTGAAGAGCGGCGCCGCCGTGCTGGTCTACCCGGGCGGTGACTACGAGGTGTTCCGGCCCACCTGGGAGTCGGGGAAGGTTGACTTCGGGGGCCGGCACGGCTTCATCCGGCTGGCTCTGGAGATGGGTGTCCCCATCCAACCGGTCGTCTCGATCGGCAGCCAGGAGACGGCCCTGTTCCTGACCCGCGGGCGACGCCTGGCCAAGCTGGCCCGCCTGGACAAGCTGATGCGCCTGAAGACCGCACCGTTCCTGTTTGGCCTGCCGTTTGGCTTCATGCCGGCGGTGTTCGGGCACATCCCGTTGCCCTCGAAGATCACGATCCAGGTGATGCGCCCGATCGACCTGCGCGAGCGCTACGGCGAGGATCCCGACGTCGACGCCATCTACGACGACGTGCTCGGCCAGATGCAGGACGTGCTCGACTCCCTGGCCGACCAGCGTCAGCTGCCGGTGATCGGGTGAGGATCGAGGAGAGCGTCAACGTCGCCGCCCCGCGCGAGCGCGTGTGGGAGCTGATCAGCGACCCCGCCGAGTATCCACGCCGGCTCGACTGGGTGGACAACTTCGATCCCCAGGACGAGGACACCGAACCCGCGGTGGGGGCCCGCTACGAGATGCGCGTCCGAGTGGGCTCGGCCAGCGTCGGCGGTGTGGTGGAGATCATCGAGTACGACCCGCCGGGCGACATCGTATGGACCAGCATCACCGGCGTGGAGCAGCGCGGGCGGCTCCGCCTGCGACCGCGTGGGAAGGATGGCTGCCGGCTGACCATGCGTGTCTCCTACGGGGCACCGGGCCCATTGTGGGGCACGCTGGCCGAACTGCTCTCGGTTCCGCAGATTGGCGGCAGCGTAAAACGCAGCCTGGAGAACCTACGGTGCGAGGCGGAGGGCCGGGATCGCCCGCCCCCACCCGGCCCGAACCTGCTGTCGCGCGGCCTTCACGAGACGGGGAACCTGGCCATTCTCACCAGATCCGGGATGGTCGCGCCGATGCGGCCCGACAAGCTGGCCCGGATCGCCTGGATCGGCGCGCGCTGGCGGGGCTCACCGGCCACGGAAATCCTGATTGGCGCGATCCGGCACCCGGACCGGCCGCTGCTCGTGGACGAGCTCGGCCCGCTCACCTACCGGGAGGTCGATGAGGAGTCCAACGCGCTGGCCCGCTCGCTGCAAGCCGACGGCATCGAGGAGGGCGATCGCGTGGCGATCATGTGCCGGGACCACCGGGGCTTTGTGGTGGGCGTGTTCGCCACCGCCAAGCTGGGCGCTGACGTCCTGCTGCTCAACACCTCCTTCTCCTCCCCTCAGCTGACCGAGGTGTGCCGGCGTGAGAACGCGGCGGCCATCCTCTACGACGAGGAGTTCGAAGAGCTCACCGCCGAGGCCGGGCGCGAGCGGCGGCGAATCCTCGTCTGGCATGACGGGGACACGGACGATCCCACTCTCGGTGAGCTGATCGAGCGGGAGGACCGGGAGCCACTGCCTCCGCCGGGCCGTACCGCCCGAATCACGATCCTCACGTCGGGCACCACGGGGACCCCGAAGGGCGCCACGCGGGAGAGCACGCCCCTGACGCTGGATCCTCCCGCCTCGCTGCTGGATCGCATCCCCCAGCGGGAGCGCCAGATCGTCCGGATGGGTGCGCCTCTGTTCCACACCTGGGGATTCTCGAACTTCGCCCTGGGCCTGGCGCTCGGCTCCACCTTCATCCTGCGCCGCCGCTTCGATCCCGAACAGTGCCTGGCCGACATCGAGACCCACCGCTGCCAGACCCTGGTCGTGGTTCCGGTGATGCTCCAGCGCATCCTCGAGCTGCCGGAAGAGGTCAAGGACCGCTACGACACCAGCAGCCTCCGCGCGGTGTGCGCCAGCGGTTCGGCTTTGCCCGGAGACCTGGCTCGTCGCTGGATGGACGAGTTCGGCGACAACCTCTACAACGTCTATGGGTCGACCGAGGTGGCGGCCGCCGCCGTGGCCACCCCGCGTGACCTCCGTCGAGCCCCGGGTACCGCCGGCCGGCCGGCCCGCGGGTCGATCGTGCGCCTGTACGACGAGGCGGGTCGTCCCGTCCTGCAGGGGGAGACGGGCCGGATATTCGTGGGCAACGCCATGCTGTTCGAGGGGTACACGGGGGGCGGCGACAAGGACCGGATCGACGGCCTGATGGCCACGGGTGATGTCGGCCGGTTCGACGAGGCCGGTCGACTGTTCGTGGAAGGGCGGGACGACGAGATGATCGTGTCCGGAGGCGAGAACGTGTTCCCCAAGGAGGTGGAGGACGTCCTCAGTGGCCACGCCGCCGTGGCGGAGGCCGCCGCGATCGGGGTGGAAGACGAGCGGTTTGGCCAGCGCCTGCGGGCATTTGTCGTGCTTCGAGACGGCCAGGATGCCTCCGAGGAGGAGCTGCAGGATCACGTCCGCACTAACCTGGCCCGCTACAAGGTGCCGCGCGAGGTGTTGTTTGTGCGTGCCCTGCCGCGCAACCCCACGGGAAAGGTCCTCAAGCGCGAGCTGGCCGAGCTCGATCCCGAGCAGAGCCAGACGCCGGCCTGAGCCAGCCGAGCCGGCCCGCACACGGACCTGGCCGGCCGCGGTCCCGTGGACGTCGCTCGTCCGGTTACTCTCTAGCACCGTGAGGGCGCGAAGGAGTGCTGGGGCGCGGTGGCTCCTGCTTGGTCTGATTCTGCTGCTGGTCGGCGGGATGACCGCTGCCTCCGCGCAGGCCGGCACCAAGCACACGAAGCCCAAGCCGAAGCCAAAGCCATCCCCGATCGTGCTGTCCGTGCACGTACCCAAGCACCACGGACCGGTCGTCCAGACCACGCTCACCACCTTCGACGCCCGCTACGCGCTGCGGAAGATCGCTTCGCAGTACTTCGTCACCCGCACCAGCAAGCGTCCGGTGATCAAGATCAACGACCGGGTTCGCTTTCAGAAGATGATCGGGTTCGGGGGGGCGATGACGGACACCTCAGCCTGGCTGCTCCAGGACGAGCTGACCGCCTGGCAGCGCAAGCACGTCCTGCGGGAGCTGTTCAGCCCCACGCACGGGATCGGGCTGAACGTCACGCGGGTGCCGATGGGGGCGTCGGACTTCACTGCCACCGGCGTCCCGTACACCTATGACGATCAGCCGGCCGGCCAATCCGATCCGGCCCTCACCCACTTCGCGATCGCCCACGACACGCCGTACATCATCCCGGCGCTCACCGGGATGCTGGCCGAGAACCCGGAGACCCGGATCCTCTCCACGGAATGGAGCCCTCCGGCCTGGATGAAGGCCAATGACCAGCTGAATGACGCCCACGCGAAGGGGTCGCTCCTCTCCCAGGACTACCAGCCCCTGGCCGAGTACTTCGTCAAGTTCATCCTGGCCTACCAGCAACTGGGCGTGCCCATCTGGGCGATCACTCCAGAGAACGAGCCCCTATCCAGTGCGCAGTTTCCCGCCATGTGGCTGCCGGAAGCCAACGAGGCGCAGTTCATCACGCAGAACCTGGTGCCCGCCCTGGATCGGGCCGGGTTGCACCCCCAGCTCTATGGTCTGGACGGCGCCAATCTGACCTTCGCCGACGGGCTGGCCAAGAGCGCCGCCGCCTCCCATCTGGCCGGGATGGCCTGGCATTGCTACGGCGGCTCGCAGCTCATGGGCCAGTTCCATGCGGCTCACCCTCACGTGGTGAACCTGACCAGCGAGTGCTCTCCCGGCCTGATTCCCTACGGCACCGCCGAGGCCACGCTGAGTGCGCTCAACAACTCGGCGTCCCTGGTACAGCTGTGGAACCTGGCGCTAAATACCTCCGGAGGCCCCGTAGAGCCGCCCAACTCTGGCTGCCGCGGATGCTCGGGACTGGTCGTCGTCAACCCGAGCACCCACAAGGCGAGGCTGCGGCTCAACTACTACCAGCTCGGTCAGTTCTCCGAATTCATCAGCCGTGGTGCCCACCGGGTGGCGGCCACGCGCTTCGTCAGCGAGTTTCGGGCCACGACGCGGCCTCACTACGGTGTCACCGCGGGGCTGGATGATGCGGCTTTCGTGAACCCGGGTGGCCGCCGGGTCCTGGTGGTTTACAACAACTCGCCGGTCGAGCGGTACTTCGCGGTGCAGTGGGACAGGCAGATGTTCCAGTACAAGGTGCCGGGCAAGTCGACCGTGACGTTCGCCTGGCGGCCCGGCCGAGCCGGCGGCGCCACTTCGCCGACCGGCTGAGAAGAGCTCAGCTCAGCTCTCGACCGAGGCGTAGACCTCGTCGAGCAGCCGGTCGGGGTTGCCCAGCGAGAAGTTGTCGGCCAGGTAGCGCTCTGTCTCCTCACGCGGCGTCCCGTTCAGCGCCATGTTGAGCGCGATCAGCCGGGCTCCCTCAGTCTCGTCCTCGGGCCCGGCGACATCCGCGTCCACCGCCCGGTCGGCGTCTGAGGCGTAGACGCCCTCCGGCTCTGCGCCCAGATTCTCGTCCAGAGCAGGTTCCACCTGTGAAGAGGGCTGGGGTGGCTCGCTGAGGTCGTCCGCCGAGCCGGCAGCGAAATCGTCGGTGGCCGAACCGAACCGCTGACCGCCGCGGGCCTCAGGCTCGAAGCTAGGGCGCGGCTCCACGGACGTCCGCACCTCCTGCATGCCCGTTTCGAGCAGCTGCAGGTCGGCGTTCAAGCGGTTGGCTCCGGTCCGCAGGGACTCGATCAGGGCACCCAGCTCGCTCTCCATGGCGTCCAGCCGGGACAGCATCCCCGCCGTCGACTCCGAGACGCGGCCCACGTACTCTCGAGCCTGACTGGAGGCCTGCTGGCGGGTGGACTGGGCTTCCTCGGCCGCCTCGGCCCGAATCTCCTGGGCCTCGGTCTCGGCCTGGCGCTGGATCTCCGCGGCGCTTGATTCGGCCGCCTCGACGATCGAGCGGACCTGCTCCGAGGCCGCTGAGGCCAGCGTTTCCGTGCGCCGGCGAGAAGAGGCCCTCAGCTGCTCGACCTCCCCGGCCACCTGGGCCAGGTGCTGGTCAACCGCCTCGGGGTCGTAGCCTCGGCGCCCGATCGGGAAGTCTTTCTTCTCAATGCTCTGTCGTTCCAGGGCCACGCGAATCCCCTTCGTTTCCGGTTTTCGAACCCGCGCGGCGCAGCCTAGCGAACCAACCGGAGAGCGTCCGGGTTTAGGCGCGGCCCTCGGAAAGGGCCTGATCGAGCTCTCGCTTGAGATCCCGGATCTCGTCGCGCAGCTTGGCCGCGTATTCGAAGCGCAGATCCTCCGCGGCGGCCAGCATCTCCTCCTCCAGCTCGACGATCGTCCGCTCGATCTCGGCCGGCGGCATGGCGACTGCGTCCCGCTTGCGCCGCCTCCGCGAGCGCGGCACTTTGGAGTCGTTCTGCAGGAATTCGGCGATGTCGGAGATCCCCTTGGAGATGGTCTCCGGAGTAATCCCATGCTCTTCGTTGTAGGCCCGCTGGATTTCCCGGCGGCGGTCCGTCTCGGAGATGGCGGCGCGCATCGCGGCCGTCTCCTTGTCGGCGTACATCAGCACCTTGCCCTCGACGTTGCGCGCCGCCCGCCCGATCGTCTGGATCAGCGAAGTCTCTCCCCGCAGGAAGCCCTCCTTGTCGGCGTCCAGGATGGCCACAAGTGAGACCTCGGGCAGGTCGAGGCCCTCCCGCAACAGGTTGACGCCGACGAGCACGTCGTACTCGCCCAGTCGCAGCTCCCGGATGATCTGGATCCGCTCCAGCGTGTCGATCTCCGAGTGCAGGTAGCGGACCTTGAAGCCCATCTCCAGCAGGTAGTCGGTCAGGTCCTCGGACATCTTCTTAGTCAAGGTCGTGACCAGGACTCGCTCGTCGCGGTCGACCCGGCCGCGGATCTCGTTCATCAGATCGTCGATCTGACCCTTGCTCGGCTTCACGATGATCTCGGGGTCGACCAGCCCTGTCGGCCGGATCACCTGCTCGACGACGTCGCCCTGCACCCGGGAGAGCTCGTAGGGTCCCGGCGTGGCCGAGAGGTAGA
>DASZNA010000103.1:0-17617 GCA_035551655.1 Solirubrobacteraceae bacterium | reverse complement strand
CCGCGAGATCCAACCCCCTCTTGTTACCACTTTCGTTACCACCGGACCTGCACTCCCCGAAATTGCAGGGACTTTCAGAAGCCGAGCGCGAACTTGGCGTCCTCGCTCATCCGCTCCGGGGACCACGGCGGCGTGAACGTCATCTCGGATTCGACCTCGGTGACGCCATCGACGTCTCCGACGAACTCCTGAATCTGCTCGGCGACCTGTGGTCCGATCGGACAGCCCGGGGCGGTGAGCGTGAACGTGACCTTCACCGCGCCCTCCGGCTTAACGTCGACGTTGTAGATCAGTCCGAGCTCCACGAAGTCGAGGCCAAGCTCGGGATCGATCACGTCTCGCAGCGCGTCGGTTACCTCATCGATCGAAACCATGGCACCTGAGTCTAGAGGCACCGGCCGCCTCGACTTTCTCATTTGAGAAGTGGGGCTGCGTTATATAGGTTTCACAGATCGTCGAGTACGCGGACAATCCGCCCATCTTGCGATGTGCCGGGGACGAGGACCGGGCTACCCAGAGCTTGCGTCGTCGAGCGCTGACGTGCGCCCTGCGCGCGTCGGGTGACCTGGTTGTCGACTTGAGCGAGCTGGTGTTCGCGGATACCTCGCTGATGCTCGACCTGGCCATGCTGTCCCGCCGTCTGCGCCGGCGCGGGCGGATTTTGCTGCTGCGCGCGCCGCAGCCCCAGATCCGCGCGCTGATCACGATGGTCGGGTTGGACCGGCTGCCGGGCGTGCGACTGGACGGCGGCGGGCCGGCCTTCGCCTGAACCCGCACATCTCATAGCCTTGGGGAATGAGTCGCCGGGCGCTGTCGATCCCACCCCTGCTGGCATTCGCCACGCCCGACGGTGGATCATGGGGAGTGGCGGCCGGAGGCGACTCGGCGCAGGTCGCCCTGGCGACCGGCGCTGTTCGTGAGCCGGTTGGCAGCGCCCAGGCCGAGGTCGCGTCTGGCCAGCTCGGGCGCGAAGCATCCGGGCACTGGGAGATGCGGCGAGCCGGCGATCAGATCGAGGCCGTCGAGCAGTCGCCCGACGTCACCGATGAGGATCCGGACCCGGGCCTGCGCATCGTTCAGGTCTCTGGGGCGGTGGAGGGAGCCGGGATCGCTTATGCCGGCCGGCCCGAGGTCGAGGCCGAATCGGTGCGCATGCTGTTCGCCTGGTTCCCCGAGGGTGCGACGGTCGGGCTGATGGCGGCTCGGCCAGCCAAAGCCAAGGGCCAGGATCGGGACGAGCTCACCGTGGCCTGCCTGGGTGAGCCACCCGGGAGCAAGGTATTCGACCCGCGACTGTCCAGCACCTACGGCGAGGAAGGGTTGCTGCACCGGGTCGGCTTGGAGCTGTGGCTGGGTGAGTCAGAAGAGGCCGACCTGTACTCCCTGCGTCTGGCCGGTGAGGCCAGCGGTGCGGTGGCACATCTGAATCTCGAGGACGCCGTCGTGCAGGCCCAGCCGTTTGCCGCCCACAGCCGGGGCCAATCGGGGATCGGCGTGTACCTGCTGATCGCCCGACCATGACCGACGTCCGCGGGGTGATCAGCGACTTCGGCGGGGTTCTGACCTCGCCGCTGCTGGACGCGTTCAGCTCCATCCAGGAGTCGTCGGGGATCTCGGTGGAGGACCTCGGGAAGGCCATGTTCGCGCTGGCGGGCCGGCTCGGGGTCAATCCGCTCATCGAGCTCGAGACCGGGCGGATGACCGAGACCGACTTTCTCGAGGCTCTGGGCGTCCAGCTGTCCCAGCAGCTCGGAAGGCACGTGCAGATGGAAGGGTTCGGAGAGGCCTACTTCGAGTCGCTCAGCCCCAACCTGCCGATGATCGAGTACATGCGCGAGCTCCGGGATCGCGGGTACCGCATGGCGATCTGCACCAACAACGTCCGCGAGTGGGAGCAACGCTGGCGCTCGATGCTGCCGGTCGATGAGATCTTCGACGTCGTGGTCGACTCGGCGTTCATCGGATCACGCAAGCCCGAGCCCGAGATCTACCAGGTGACCCTGGAACGACTGCGCATTCCGGCCGCGGCCTGCCTGTTCATCGATGACGTGGAGGTCAACTGCGACGGGGCCCGGCAGGCAGGGATGCGCGCGGTGCAGTTCCGAGACAGCGAACAGGCCAGGCGGGAGATCGAGACGGCGCTGAACGGCGCCTGATCGATCAGTTCTCGCTGCCCAGCCGGTCCCAGCAGTAGAGCTCGAGGCACTCGGAGGCGAGCTCCACGCAGCGCTCGTCGCTCAGCCACGGCAGCACCGTGTCGAACGCCTCCTCCTCCCCCACCCCGGCCTCGAAGGCCTCCTCGCCGCGGAACCCGGCGGCGATCTTCAGGGCTTCACGCCGGTTCTCGCCCAGGGACGGGAACACGTTGACCAGGAACTCCTTGGTGGGGATCGGGTGCCCGCCCTCCAGCGACGCGTGCCAGGCGGCCAGCAGCGACAGGTCGTGCTCGTCCAGGTCGTTGACCGCCTTGGCGTAGTGCGACAGCAGGTCGGCCTCGGGGATCTCATCCACCCAGGCCCGGACAACCTCTCCGAGAATCTGCCGACGCGCCTCCCGTCCCACGGACTCGGCGATCACCCGGATGGCGTTCTGCGGCTCGATGAAGCACAGGGACATGGCGTCTCCGACTCGGTGGAAGCGGCTGGACGGGTGGGAATGTAGGCGGGGGGGCGGACAGATCGGAGGGTTTTGAGGCCCGAAACACCGCATTGAAGGGCAGACACCCTGGTGCAGCGCGCAAAGTGCGCACAAGTCCTCAGCCTTGCGCGCCCGACCAGGTTTTTCATGGTGGGGCGCGCAAACCGCCCAGCGCCGTGTCAGTTTGCGCGCCCGACCAGGTTTTGCCGCAGCTCAGAGCCCGAGGGCCGCGCGACAGGCCGCGATAAGCGAGCCGTCCGCCTCTTCATCAGGGGACAGGCCGGCATACACCCGCTGGCCGGTTCCCCAGTTGAACAACCCCAGGTCAAGCGCCTCGAGCGGGACGCCACAGGCCACCGCCAGGTCCGCCGCCCGGCGCTCCAGCAGCATCGGGTCACCGATCCCCAGCGCCCGCTTGGCCGCCACGGTCGTTTCGTTGTCACCCACCAGATGCAGGCGGCCGCCGCGCATGTCGAACACGCCCAGCCGGCCCAGCAACACGAGCAGCTCATACCGGGCCTCGCGGCCCAACCCCGGTAGGGCCAGGCGCTCGAATACCCGGTCGAACCGCCGCTCGGCCGACCAGGCGAGCTCCCCGGTGAACGCCGCCTCCTGGGATCCGGCTCGTTCAGCCCAGGTTCGGTAGGCCCGGAGCGTCTCCGCACCCCGCGCCGGATCGTAGGCGGTGCGCGGGCCGACCTCGACGCCGTCCAGATCCGGAAACTCACCGGAGGCCCAGGTTGTGCGCACGGCGCTGATCGCGGCGAACGGGTCCTCTGAGTCCTCCAGCGGCGACAGGTAGGCGATCAGGAAGGCCAGCCAGGCCCGCTCCTCCACATCCCCGTCGCCCGCCACCTCGGCGTACAGGCCGGGCGGGTGGGTCTCCAGGACCGTCAGACGCCGGGCAGCGAAGGCCAGCTCCTCGGCCAGCCGCTCGGCGTCGGCGCTCGAGCGCAGACCCGGCGCCAGGGAGGTCCGGAACCCGTCGTCCTCGCCTCGGACCAGCCGGCGGACGCGCATCCCGGCCCCCGCACCTCGCGCCCGCGTCGCCGAGCGAGCGCGCGTTTCGCCGCGGCTGACCTCATGGGCCGGCCGCGGCTCGCTCACCCGGGGCGTCGCCGAGCTCACGACCGGGCGCATGTCCACCGACTGCTCCCGGGTGCAGATGGGGCAGTTCTGGAGGAGGCGATTGTGGCGGCAGAAGCTCGGCATGGCTCTATGAACCAATGCTGACAGGTGCGCCGCGCTGCACCCGAGCCGGTACGGGCAGCGCGAAGCCGTCCGCTCTGGCCCGACGGGCGCCGCGGCGCACCTCCCGGTCCAGATCAAACAGATAGTTGTCGAAGTCCACCTGCATGGTGTGGCGCTTGGAGGCCACGTAGCGCTTGAACATCTTGGCCCGCTCGCGGTCGATGTTGAGCTCCATCTGACCCCGGGGCGGGAGGTGATACGCGCCGCGCAGATACGCGGCGATCCACCGGCCCTGGGCCTCGGCCAGCGGCATGGTGGCCCCCAGCGGCTGGAGCAGCGAGATAAACGCCAGGTTGTCGATCCCGGGCTTGAAGACCCGGCGGAACAGTGGGAGGTCATTGTCGGGCGCCGAGATGAACTCCTCGTCGAAGAACGGGAAGGTGACCTTGTAGCCGGTGCACCACACGATCACGTCGACGGGTTCGCTCGTGCCGTCCTCGAAGGTAACCCGGTCGCCGTCCAGGCGGCGCAAGTTCGGCTTCCAGGTGACCTCCCCGTGGCTGACCCGGTTGAGGAAGTCAGCCGAGATGGTGGGATGGGCGTCGCCGATCCGGTGATCGGGGCGGGGCAAGCCGTAGTCCTCCATGCGGCCCACGCCGAACCGGAACGCGGCCTCCAGGAAGCCGCGGCGCCAGGCGAAGGGGATGGCTCCGGTGAGCGCATTCACCCCAATCTGGTCGAGCGGGCGGCCGAACAGGTACTTGGGAATGATGTAGGCGCCGCGCCGGGAGGACAGCAGCGTGCGGCGGGCCACGAAGCTCGACTCCACGGCGATGTCCATGGCGCTGTTACCGATCCCGAGAACAAGAATGTTCCTGTCCCGGAACGGCTCGTTGTCCACGTAGAAGTGGGCGTGCATCTGCTCGCCGGCGAATTCGCCCGGGAAGGGCGGCTCGGGCCAGCGCGGATCCCAGTGGTGCCCGTTGGCCACCAGCAGCATGTCGAAGTGGCGCGTCTCCCCGCTGTCCAGGGTGATCTCCCACACCCCGTCCCGGCCGCGTCCGGCGTGCGCCACCCCGGTCTTGAAGTGGATCAGCTCACGGATCCCGAAATGGTCCACGTAGGCGTTGAAGTAGGTCGCGATCTGCGTGTGGTGCGGGAAGTCCGGATAGGAGTTCGGCATCGGGAAGTCCGAGTACTCCATGCGCGCGCGGCTGGTGTTGATGTGCAGCGAGCGGTAGGCCGAGGACATGCCGTTGCGGTTGCCGAACACCCAGTTGCCGCCCACCCGATCTGACTTCTCGAAGCACTCGACGGGGATGCCCCGCTCGTGAATTGTTTTCAGCGCGGCGATCCCCGACGAGCCGGCACCGATGATGCAAACGCTGGGCAGATCGGCCATGCCCGGCAGGCTACGAGATGCGGTGAGAGCCCGCCTCAGCGATTAAACGTGCCGGGGGACCCAGATCCATCTGGGCCCCCCGGCTGATCAGGGAAGTGGGGGCGCAGTTCCCTGACCGAACAAGGGCGGGATTACCCGCCCCGACGAGAAGTAAACCTGAAGTCCTAACACCGTGTATGGTCGCCCCCCCCGCGCAGTCCCGCAAACCTAGCGTGGCTGCCTAAAGCGCCTAAGCGCTCCGGGTGCCCGGGCCGCTGAAGAACTCGTCTCCCGGACGGACCGTGCCCGCCGCCTCCGCCTCGTGGCGGAGCGTTCGGTCGAGCTCCCCGCTCCACGCGCCGATGGCCAGAAGCTCCCGGTCCTGATCCATCGGCGTGCCGCCGAGCGCCCGGTTGACCACCCGAGCGCACTTGCGGCCCTCGGCGATCGCGGTCACCACCAGCGATTGCCCGATCCGGGCGTCGCCGCAGGCGAACACGCCGCTGACCGACGTGCGATAGGTCTGCTCGGTCCGGATGTTGCCTCGGTGGTCGAGTTCCACGTCGCACTCCGCGATCAGGCCCTCGCGCTCGGGGCCCTCGAAACCGATGGCGATCAGCACGAGGTCGGCCTCGAGGACGAATTGGCTGCCCGGGACCGGAGTCAGGTCGCGCGAAGAGGTGCCGGTGACCTGACGGGCGTAGACGTGCGTGACCTGTCCGTCCTCGCCGCCGAAGCCGATCACCTCAGTCCCCCAGCGGCGCTTGCCGCCCTCCTCCAGCGCGTAGGTGGAGGGAGTCCGCTTCGGCGGAAGCGGCCACGGCGCACCGGGATCCTCGCCACCCTGAAGCTCCTGATACACGTCCAGCATCACCACGCTGCGGGCGCCCTCGCGATTGGAATTGGAGATGCAGTCCATTCCCGTGTCGCCGCCCCCGATCACGATCACCCGCTTGCCGGCGGCGGAGATCTCCTGGCCAGGCTCGGTGGGCTTGAACGGACGTCCCTGGCTCTCGGCCACCCAGCGGTTGCGCTGATACAGGTAGTCCATGGCGAAGTGGATGCCGCGCAGCTCACGACCGGGGACGGCGATATCTCGTGAGATCCGGGAGCCGGTGGCGATGACCAGGGCGTCGTGCTGGTCGCGCAGCTCCTGTGCGGTGATCTCGCGACCCACGTCGACGCCGAACAGGAACTCGATCCCCTCCTCCTCGAGGATGGCCACCCGGCGGTCGATGATCGACTTCTCCAGCTTGGCGTCCGGCACGCCGAAGCGCATCAACCCGCCCGGCCCTTCGTCGCGCTCGTAGACGACCACCTGGTGCCCGCACCGGTTGAGCTCGGCGGCCACAGCCATGCCGGCCGGACCGGCGCCGATCACGGCGACGCTGCGACCGGTGCGCCGGGACGGCGGATCGGGAACCACCCAGCCCTCGGCGAACGCGCGCTCGGCGATGGCCATCTCGATCTGCTCGATCGTCACAGGATCGTCGTTGATGGCCAGCACGCAGGCGGACTCGCAGGGCGCGGGACAGATGCGGCCGGTGAACTCAGGAAAGTTATTGGTCGCGTGCAGCTCGTCGATGGCCTCGCGCCACTTGCCCCGGTAGACCAGATCGTTCCAGTCGGGGATCAGGTTGCCCAGGGGACATCCCTCATGGCAGAACGGGATGCCGCAGTCCATGCAGCGGGAGCCCTGCCGCTGCAACTCCTCCTCGCTCTGCAGCGCGAAGTACTGCCGGTAATCGTGCACGCGCTCGCGCGGGTCACGCTTGTCGAACCCGACGCGATGGATCTTCAAAAAGGCTCCGAGCTCGCCCATGGCGCTATGCGGAGGCCCGGCTCGGCTCGCCCACCGCTTCGACAGGCGGCTCGTCCGCGGCGACTTGAGCGGCCAGCACCCGCTTGTACTCCCGGGGGATGACCTTGACGAAGCGTTCGCGATCGCCCTTATCCCACTGGGAGAGGATGTTCCGGGCAACCAGCGAGCCCGTTCTCTGGGCGTGCTCGGCGATCAGGCCGCGGACCTCGTCATCGTCCTGCGGGCTCAGCGGCTCGAGATCGACCAGCTCCGTGTTGCAGCGCTCGGCGAACCGGCGCCCGGTGTCGTACACGTAGGCCACGCCGCCGCTCATTCCTGCCGCGAAGTTCCGCCCGGTTGGGCCGAGCACCACCACCCGGCCGCCCGTCATGTACTCGCAGCCGTGGTCCCCCAACCCCTCCACCACGGCCCAGGCACCCGAGTTACGCACCGCGAAGCGCTCACCGGCCAGGCCCCGGAAGAACGCCCGCCCAGCGGTGGCGCCGTAGAGCACGGTGTTGCCGACGATCATGTTCTCCTCGGAGCGGAACAGGACGGTCTCCGGCGGGCGGACCGAGATGATCCCCCCGGACAGCCCCTTGCCGGTGTAGTCATTCGTCTCACCGCGCAGCGCGAAGCACACGCCGGGAGCGAGCCAGGCGCCGAAGGACTGACCGGCCGAGCCGCTGAAGGCGATCTCGATCGTGCCCTCGGGCAGGCCGTGAGCGCCATGCCGGCGGGCGATCTCCCCGGACAGGATTCCGCCCACGGTCCGGTTGACGTTGCGTACCGGCACCGGCCCGAGACGCACCTGCTCGCGGCGCTCGAGCGCCGGCTCGCAGCGGCGAACCAGCTCCCAGTCCAGGGCGTCGTCGAGCACCGGCTGGGGGCCACGGGTCCGCCGGCGCGCAGCCCCGGCCGGGATCTCCGACATCAGAAGCACCTGGGACAGATCGACCCGGCGGGCCTTCCAATGCTCCACGGCCTCATCCAGGTTGAGCAGATCCGTGCGCCCGATCAGCTCCTCAAACCGGCGGATCCCCAGCTCGGCCATCAGACCCCGGGCCTCCTCGGCCACGTTGATCAGGTAGGTCACGACCTGATCGGGCGTGCCGCGGAAGCGCTCCCGCAGCACCGGATCCTGAGTGGCGATGCCCACCGGGCAGGTATTCAGGTGGCAGACCCTCATCATCACGCAGCCGAGCGCCACCAGTGGCGCCGTGGAGAACCCGAACTCGTCGGCTCCCAGGAGCGCTCCCACCACCACATCACGGCCGGTCTTCATCTGACCGTCCACCTCAACCGTGATCCGGCTGCGCAGGTCGTTGAGCAGCAGCGTCTGCTGGGTCTCGGCCAGGCCGATCTCCCAGGGCACGCCGGCCCCGTGGATGGAGGACTGCGGAGACGCACCCGTGCCGCCCTCGCCGCCGGAGATCGTCAAATGGTCGGCGTTGGCCTTGGCCACGCCGGCCGCCACCGTGCCCACCCCCACCTCGGACACCAGCTTGACGCTCACGGATGCGCTCGGGTTCGCGCAGCGCAGGTCATAGATCAGCTGCTTGAGGTCCTCGATGGAGTAGATGTCGTGGTGGGGAGGCGGGCTTATCAGGCCCACGCCCGGCGTCGAGTTGCGGATCCGGGCGATGTAGGCGTCGACCTTGTGGCCGGGCAGCTGACCCCCCTCGCCGGGCTTCGCGCCTTGGGCCATCTTGATCTGGAGCTGGTCGGCATTGACCAGGTAGTGGATGGTCACTCCGAACCGGCCGGAGGCGACCTGCTTGATGGCCGAGCGGCGCAGATCGCCGTTCTCGTCCGGCTCGTAGCGCACGGGGTCCTCGCCGCCTTCGCCCGTGTTGGACTTCCCGCCCAGGCGTTTCATGGCGATGGCCAGCGTCTCGTGAGCCTCCCGGCTGAGCGAGCCCAGCGACATGGCCCCGGTGCTGAAGCGCTTGACGATCTCGGTGGCCGGCTCCACCTCATCCAGGGGCACCGGGTCGCCGGCGGGGCGCAGCTTCATCAGTCCACGGAGGGCCGCGCCCCGGGTTGCCTCCTGATTGGCGTTCTGGGCGAACTCCTCGTAGCTCGTCCAGGCTCCTCCGTTGCCAGTGCGCACGGAGTGCTGGAGCTTGGAGATGGTGTCCGGGTTCCACATGTGGCGCTCGCCGTGGCGCCGCCACTGGAGCACACCGCCGACCGGGAGCAGGTCACGGTCGGTGCGGGGGTAGGCGCGGAAGTGGCGCTCCATCGCCTCGGTGGACAGCTGGTCCAGCCCGATCCCGCCGATCCGCGACGCCGTGCCGGTGAAGTGACGATCGATCAGCTCCTTGTCCAGCCCGACGGCTTCGAAGATCTGCGCCCCGCAGTAGGACTGGATGGTGGAGATGCCCATCTTGGAGATCGTCTTCATCAGCCCCTTGCCGATCGCCTTGACGATCTGCTTCTCCGCCTCCTCGCGGTCCATATCGACTGGCAGCAGCGAATGGTCGGCCAGCTCATCCAGGGACTCGAACATCACGTAGGGATTGATGGCCGCGGCCCCGTAGCCGATCAGCGTGGCCATGTCGTGGATCGAGCGGGGCTCGCCGGACTCGATCACCAGCCCCGTGCGCAGGCGGGTCCCGCGCCGGACCAGGTGATGGTGCACCGCGGCCACGGCGAGCAGCGAGGGCATGGCCACGCGCTCGGGACCCAGGTTGCGGTCGGACAGGATCAGGATGCTCGCCCCGTTATCGACGTACATGGCGGCCTCGGCGCACAGGTCGTACAGGCGGATCTCCATGCCGTCCGGGCCCTTCTCGATCGGCCAGGTGATATCGAGCGTGGCGGCATCGAACACGTCATGCGAGACCTGGCGGAGCTTCTCCAGTTCGTGGTTGCGCAGAATCGGCTGGTCCATGACCAGCTGGTGGGCCTGGTCGGGCGATTCCGTGAGCAGATTGCGCTCCGCGCCCACGCCGGCCTGCAGGCTCATCACCACCGACTCGCGGATCGCATCGATGGGCGGGTTGGTCACCTGGGCAAACAGCTGCTTGAAGTAGGCGAACAGCGGAGGCTGGCGATCCGACATGACGGCCAGCGCGGCGTCGTTGCCCATCGAGGCGACTGGCTCCTCGCCCTTGGTGGCCATCGGGGCGATGATCATCCGCAGGTCCTCCTGCGAGTAGCCGAAGGCCAGCTGCTTGGAGCGAAGCCGCTCGATCCGGGGGACCCGGGGGTCCCGGTCCGGTAGATCGTCGATGTGCACCACGCTGCGGCCGTACCACTCGGCGTAGGGCTGGCCGCGGGCCACCCGGCGCTTGACCTGCTCGTCGTCCACGATCCGGCCCTCCTCTAGATCGAGCAGGAAGACCTTGCCGGGGGCCAGGCGGCCCTTGCGCTGGATCTCCTCGGGCGCCACGGTGATCACGCCGGTCTCTGAGGCCAGCACCACGTAGCCGTCCTTGTCCTGGATCCACCGGCCTGGCCGCAGGCCGTTGCGGTCCAGCACCGCGCCCGCCACGCGGCCGTCGGTGAACACCACCGCGGCGGGGCCGTCCCAGGGCTCCATCAGGCACGAGTGGAAGTCATAGAACCCCTTGACATCGGGGTCGAGATCCTTCCGCGTGCGGTAGGCGTCGGGGATCATCATCATCACGGCGTGCGGGATCGAGCGTCCGGCCAGGACGAGCAGCTCCAGCACGTTGTCGAAGGTGGCGCTGTCGCTGGCCCCCTCCTGGAGCACCGGGATCACCTTCTCCAGATCCTCGCCAAACAGCTCGGAGGCCAGCTGGGACTCCCGGGCCCGCATCCAGTTGATGTTGCCCCGCAGCGTGTTGACCTCCCCGTTGTGGGCGATCATCCGGAACGGGTGCGCCAGCTCCCAGCTGGGAAACGTGTTGGTGGAGAAGCGCGAGTGAACCAGGGCCAGGCGGGTGGCCACCCGCGGATCGCGCAGGTCGGGGAAGTACCGGGGCAGCTGCGGGGCGGTGAGCATCCCCTTGTAAACGACCGTTCGCGAGGAGAAGCTGGGCAGCGCCAGGTTTGCCAGGGCAGCCCGCTCGATCCGCCGGCGGATCACGTACAGCTTGCGCTCGAAGGCGTCCTGATCGGCCACCTCGTCACCGGCGCCCACCAGGACCTGGCTGATTGCCGGCGCCACGGCCCGCGCTGACTCGCCTACGTACCGGTCGTCCACCGGCACGTCGCGCCACAGCAGCCGGTGCTGGCCCTCGTCCTCGATCGTCTGCTCGATGAGCCGGACGGCTTCGGCTCGCCGCTCGGGATCGCTGGGCAGAAAACAGACTCCGACGGCATACCGGCCCGGAGCCGGCAGCTCGACTCCCGAGGCGGCCGCCCGGAAGAAGGCATCCGGGATCTGCAGCAGGATGCCGGCGCCGTCACCCGTATTCGGATCGGCGCCCTCGGCACCGCGATGCTCCATGTTCTCCAGGGCATCGAGCGCCTTCTCGACCACGGCGTGGGTAGCTTCGCCGCGCAGCTTGGCCACCAGAGCGATGCCGCAAGCGTCGTGTTCGTTTCGGGGGTCGTAGAGGCCGCTGGCCTCCGGCGGAGGGGTCAGTTGGTGCATGGGGAAAGGAGAGAGGGGCAGCCGGCCCGGCCTCGGCTGCCGGCAGGGGCTGTGGTGCCCGTTAAGGCTACCGGCTTTTCGCCAGCTGACCAGACCCGCGGGCGCTCGGCGCCCCGAGCCGGGCTAGCTCTTGGCCTTGGCTTTGGCCGTCGACTTGGAGGACTTCGCCGCCCGCTTGCGGGCGGGCGGCTTCTTGTCGGCCGCGGACTCCGGCTCGTCGCTCGACCCGCTGCGCACGGCGGCCAGGCTCGCCTCCAGAGCGGCCATCAGGTCGGGCGCCGGGGTCTCCTCCTCCGCCTGGGGCGCCGCGGCGATCTTCTCGCCGGACGCTTTGCGCTCGATCAGATCGAGCACGCGGTCTCGGTAGTCGTCCTTGTACTTGCTGGGATCGAAGTCGCTCGAGAGGGTGTCGATGAGCTGCTGGGCCATCTTCAGCTCCCGGTCGGTCGTCTCGGTCTCGCTCACCTGGTCCAGGTCGTCCAGACGGTCGGGCCCCAGTACCTCGTCACCGAACAGCATCGTCGAGAGGGCGAGGGCGTCGCCGGCCGGCCGAAGCGCACACAGCTGCTGCTTGGTCCGCAGAACGATCCGTCCGATGGCCACCTTGCCCGAGGCCTTCATGGCGTCCAGCAGCAGGCGATAGGGCTTGGCGCCTCCGGCCGCCGGGGCCAGGTAGTACGTGTGGTCGTAGTAGATCGGGTCGATCTCGTCCAGATCTACGAAATCCTCAATGTCGATGGTCCGGGTGGCCTTGGGGTCCAGCGCCTCCAGCTCATCCGGGTCGATCAGCACATAGTGGTCGGGGCTCAGCTCGTACCCCTTCACGATGTCCTCGAAGGACACCTCCTCGTCCGTGCTGGAGTCCACGCGCTTCTGCTTGATCCGGGCGCCCGTCTTGCCGGAGATCTGGTGGAAGCGAACGGTCTTCGGTGAGGTGGCGGAGAACAGCTTGACGGGGACGTTCACCAGCCCGAAGCTGATCGCACCGCTCCAAATAGCGCGAGCCATAGCGTGGTTGTACCTACCCGCTGGGTTCCGATCAAGAACTGGCGCAACTCTTGCTGCGGGACCACGACGACGCGCTTGTAGCAATCGCCACGAGGCTGTAGCCTCACGCGGCCATGTCGGGGGCGAGACGAGGCTTGGTGGCGGCATCGGTTCTGCTTGCTTTGGGCGCTGTCGCCGCGCCGGCGCTGGCCCACCATAGGCACCGTCACGAGCGATTTCACCTGTTCCGAACGGCGGCGATGCGGAGCTTTACGCACTCCCGCGAGGGCAACGTCACGGCGGCCGTGGAAGACCTGTGGACGGGGCGTACCTACGTCTACCGGCCCAGGGTGGCCGTCGAGACCGCGAGCATCGTGAAGCTGGACATCCTGGAGACGCTCCTGCGCCGGCACCAGCTGCGCCGGACACCCCTCAGCGCCTGGGAAAGTGCCACTGCGCAGAGAATGATCGAGCAGAGCGACAACGCCAGCGCTGCGGCGCTGTGGAACGAAGTCGGCGGGGCAGTCGGCGTGGCCACGTACAACCGCAGCGCCGGGCTCAGGGGAACACACGTTGCCCTCGCGTGGGGGTTGACGACCACGACCGCGCTAGACCAGATCCGGCTGCTTCGTCAGCTCGTACTCCGGCACGTCCTGCTCGACGGAAGCCGGCAGCGCTATCCCCTCGGGCTGATGAGCCACATCGAGGCCGACCAGCGCTGGGGAGTCAGCGCGGGCGTGCCCTCAGACGACGAGGTCGCCTTGAAGAACGGCTGGCTGCCGTACGGCGGCAGCTGGCACGTCAACAGCGTCGGGCGCATCAGGGGCCGTCATCGCCACTACCTGATCGCGGTGCTCACCTCGGGCGACCCGAGCGAGGCCTACGGAGTGGCGACCGTCGAGGGCATCTCCGCGATCGCGTACCGGTACACCAAGGAGCGGGGCGAGCGGCGGTTCAGCGATTGATGGCCGACATGTCCGGATAGCGATCGCCGGCGGCCGCGCCGACCGGGGCGGCCTCGTCGATCCGGGCCAGATCTTCGGTCGATAGGTGAATCTCCGTGGCCTCGACGTTCTCCTCGAGATACTTGCGGCGCTTGGTGCCCGGGATCGGGACGACGTCATGGCCTTGATGGAGTACCCAGGCCAGCGCGAGCTGCCCGGGCGTGCAACTGTGCTCGCCGGCCAGCTCCTTGACCCGCTCGACCAGCTCCAGGTTGCGCTGGAAGTTCTCCCCCTGGAAACGCGGGTTGTTGCGCCGGAAGTCGTCCGGAGCGAAGTCGTCCGGGCTGGTGATGGCTCCGGTGAGGAATCCGCGCCCCAGGGGGCTGTAGGCCACGAGGCCGATGCCGAGCTCTCGCAGCGTGGGCACTACCTCCGCCTCGATGTCCCGGCTCCACAGGGAATATTCGCTCTGCACCGCACTGATCGGATGCACTTGGTGAGCGCGTCTGATCGTCTCAGCGGATGCTTCGGAGAGGCCTAGGTAGCGGCCTTTGCCCGCCTCCACCAGCTCGGCCATCGCGCCGACGGTCTCCTCGATCGGGACCTCGGGGTCGACCCGGTGCTGGTAGTAGAGGTCGATGTGGTCCAGGTTCAGGCGGCGCAGTGAGGCGTCACAGGACCCGTGGACGTAGTCGGGTCGTCCGTTGACGCCGCGCGCAGCAGGGTTCTCCGGATCACGCACGATGCCGAACTTCGTGGCCAGGATCACCTCGTCACGCCGGTCGGCGATCGCCCGACCCACCAGCACCTCGTTGGTGTGCGGTCCATAGATGTCCGCGGTATCCAGCAGGTTGATCCCGAGATCCAGCGCCAGATGGATCGTGGCGATCGACTCCTGCTCGTCTCCCTCGCCGTAGAACTCGGACATGCCCATGCAGCCCAGCCCCTCGGCGCTCACCTCCAACCCCTGTGTTCCAAGCTTTCTGTGTTCCATGCACCTGACCTTAGTGACACGGCAATATGGGCATCTCACGCGACCACGCCCTGCGCCGTTTCAGCCTCAGTGAACCTCCCGCCGTTCCAGGACCTCCTCGACCTGCACGGCCGGGAGGTCCACCGCTTCCTGGTCGCCACCGTGGGCCGCACCGAGGCCGACGACGCCTACCAGGAGACCTGGCTGGCGGCGCTTCGCGCCTATCCGCGGCTGCGTGATGCCGGCAACCTGCGGGGCTGGCTGTTCACGATCGCTCACCGCAAGGCGGTTGACCATTTCCGCCAGCGCCGGCGAGTGACCACGATCGCCGGCGAGCTACCCGAGACCCCGGTCGAGGATGACCATCGCGACGAGGGCGAGGTGTGGGCCGTGGTCCGCCAGCTGCCCCACAAGCAGCGAACGGCCGTGGCCCTCCGCTACGTGCTGGACGCCGATTACTCGCTCATCTCGGCGGCCATGGGAACCAGCGAGGAGGCCGCACGACGCAATGTGTTCGAGGGACTCAAGAGACTGCGAAGGGAGTACGAGTGATGGATGAGCTCGAGGTGCTTCTTGGTCAAGGCGTGGCCGGGCCCGACCGCCTGCCCGACCTGGGGCCGGCCGCCGCCGAGGCGGGCCTTCTGGATGTCGCCTACGCGATCGAGGACTTCCCCGTGGGGCGCCTGCTCCTGGCGGTCACGCGGCGAGGACTGGTCCGGATCGCCTATCTGGACGGCGACGAGCGCGCCGAGGAGGTGCTGGAGGGTCTGGCCGACCAGATCTCACCGCGCGTCCTGGCCGCACGCGCCCGGCTGGATGAGCCACGCCGGGAGCTCGAGGAGTTCTTTGCCGGACGGCGGCAGCAGTTCGAGCTTCCGCTGGACTGGCGGCTGGTCCGTCCGGGCTTCGGCCGGCGGGTTCTGCAGGCGACCAGCCGGATCCCGTTCGGCAACGTCTCCTCATACAAGCTGGTGGCCGGTGAGGCGGGCAGCCCGCGGGCCTACCGGGCGGCCGGGACCGCGCTGAGCGGGAATCCGATCCCGATCGTCGTGCCCTGCCACCGGGTGCTGCACACCGGGGGCGGCCTGGGTGGCTACACGGGCGGCCTGGAGAAGAAGGTGAAGCTGCTTTCCCTGGAGGGAATGCTGTTCTAGGGGGCGTTAGGGGTATCACCGGGGACACCGATGGACCCGCTGGCGCCTATCAAGCTGTTCGACCGCTTCCAGCAGCGCCACCGCGTCCTGGCTCTGCCGATGGCGGTGGTCCGGAAATTCGGCCAGGATCAGGCCGGCAACCTGGCCGCCCTGGTGGCCTACTACGCGTTCTTCTCGCTGTTTCCGCTGCTGCTGGTGTTCGTGACCATCCTGGGGTACGTGCTCCAGCACAACCACGGGGAGATGGTCTCAGTCGAGCACTCCGTGGCCAGCAACTTCCCGGCGGTCGGCAGCTACTTGCACTTCACCTCGCTGCACGGCCATCTACTGCCCCTGATCGTGGGCATCGCCACCTCTCTGTGGTCGGGGCTGGGCGTGACCAATGCGGCCCAGAACGCGCTGGACACCGTGTGGGCGGTGCCGTTCAAGTCCCGGCCTGATTTCCTCACCTCACGCCTGCGCGGGCTGGGACTGCTCGTCCTCCTGGGCATCCTGTTCCTGGTCGCCACGGCCGCCTCGGGCTTGGTGGCCGGGGGACTGGGCGGCGTGGCGGCCAAGGTGGGCGGGATCGCCGTCTCGTTCGTGGTCAACGTTGGCCTCTTCCTGGTGGCCTTCCGGCTGCTCACGGCGCGTACGGTGGCGACCAGCTGTCTGTGGATCGGCGTGGTGGTGGCCGCCGTCTTCTGGACGGTCCTCCAGACCGTCGGAGGTCTCTACGTGGGCCATGTCGTCAAGCGCCTGCCCGCCGGTTATGCCTCGTTCGCCTTCGTCATCGCCCTGCTGGTGTGGCTGCACCTGGGAGCCCAGATGACGCTCTACGCCGCGGAGCTCAACGTGGTGCTGCAGCGGAAGCTGTGGCCGCGCAGCCTGATCGGGCCGCCGGTGGAGGCCGCCGACCAGAAGGCGCTCACCGACAGGGCCAAGGTGGAGGAGCGCCACGACGAGGAGATCGTCGAGGTGCGCTTCGACCCCCAGGCCGGGGACAGCCAGGCGGACGCTCAGAAGGACGGCCGGGCCGAGGCGGCTAGAACAGGCGATCCACCGCCGCGCGCATAGCCATCTCGGGCGGCCAGGAGCACAGGCCACCCAGCGCTGGGCAGCCGGTGCAGATCGCCCGCTGGGGCTCGCCGGTGACCTCGAACCGCCCCGCCAGCAGCGGCGCGGCCCGGCGATCCAGTTCCTCCTGAAGGGACATCAGCTCGGCGGACTCGAAGCTGCGGCTGACCGGACGGACGGTGTCCTCGAGGAACAGATGCACCACTTCGACGCGCGGGGCGCCTGCTCGCAGCGCCGCCAGGGCGTAGATGAGTCGCTGGGCCTCGTACTCCCGGGCGACCATCTCGGCCGGAGAGCGCCCGTTCAGGCGGTCGGTCTTGTAGTCGACCACCAGCGTGGTCCCATCCGGTTCGGTGGCCAGCACGTCAAATGTGCCCGTGATCAGCGCCGGGCCAAGCGGGAAGACGAAGCGCTGCTCGCGGCGCAGCTCTGTGGCCGCCGTCAGGCGAGCGCGGACCTCGCTGGAGATGAAGGCCTGGATGAGCGGCGTGATCTCCTTGGGCTGATCCGGCGGGATCTGGGGCCGGCGGAGGTCGAGGTCCTGGAGGATCTGGTGGGCCAGAGTGCCGCGATCGGTGGCCGGCAGCGTGGTTTGCGTGGGCTCCGGCTGTTGAGGCGCCGCGCCGGGCGTCGGCGGGAGTCCCAGAATCCGCTCGACGTAGAAGCGGTAGCCGCAGCGTTCGTAGAGGGCCAGAGAGGAGTAGCTCAGGGATGAGACCTGCGGGGCGGGCGGCGTGAGCGGTCGGCTGGGGGCGATCTCAACCGGGGCGGCCTCACTCTGGGAAGGTTTTCCGCGCGTAGCGCGGGTTCGGTGCCCAGAGTCCGCCTCGGAGACGTAATTGACGTGGGCTCCGAGGTCGGTGGTGATGGATGGGTCGGCTGGCTGGGTCAGCTCGGCGCCGAACGCCGGGGCGATCCAACCGATC
>DASZNA010000102.1:0-31690 GCA_035551655.1 Solirubrobacteraceae bacterium | reverse complement strand
CGGCACTGCCCGGGCAGATCAAGGTTCTGTACGCGGGCCGGCTGGCCCGCGAGAAGGGAATCGACCGGCTGGCCGAAGCGTTCGAGCTGGCCCGCCTCCAGGATCCCCGGGTGCACCTCGTCCTGGCGGGCGGTGGTCCCGAGGAGCCCCGGCTGCGAGACCGACTCGGAGACGACGCCACGTTCCTGGGCTGGCTGACCGGAACCGATCTGGCCCGCGCCTACGCGAGTGCCGACGTGTTCATGTTCGCCAGCCGGACCGACACTTTCGGTCAGGTGATCCTCGAGGCCCAGGCCAGCGGACTGCCCGTGGTGGCGGTGGGCGAGGGCGGTCCGACCTCGCTGATCGAGTCCGGCGAGAGCGGGCTGCTGACGGGGCCGAACCCCTCGGCCATGGCCGAGGCGGTCCTGTCCGTGGTGGAGCAGCCCTGGCTGGCCGACAAGCTACGCCAGGGTGGGTTGGCGTCGGTGGCGGAGCGGACATGGGCCTCCGCGCTCCAGCGCCTCGCCGACGGCTACGACAAGGCGCTGGTGGTGGGGAGCCGGGAGCTCGTCGAGATCGCGGCCTGAGGCTCAGTAGGGGCTGAAGCCGCCCGGGTCGAAGCCGTAGCCACCGCCGTAGCCGTAACCGCCTCCATAGCCGTACGCGGAGCCGCCCCCGTATCCGTAGCTGGACACGCTCTGGGACGAGCCGCCGTCCGCCTCATAGCTGACCGAGAAGGCGGTGCCATCCGAGGTCAGCGAGGTGGGCTGAGCGCCGGCCGCGTTCGACGAGCTGGCAGCGGGGTCATAGCCGTAAGCGCCGTATCCGTAATCGGCGTACATGCTGCTGCTGGAGGGCGCCAGTGCGATGGCCTGAGTGCTCCAGTCGGGGTCACCGATCGAGCCGGTGTGCCCGTCTGAGGTGGCGTAGGCATTGGTGAATTTGACCGAGCCGAAATCCGACAGCGGCAAGGGTGTGCAACTCTGCATGCCGGAAGCGCACTGCGACGGGGCTTCCGCCACCCATTCCGCCGTAGAGGTGTCTGGGTTCGACATCTGCAGCGTCCTCTCCGCCAAGGCCCCGCTCGTCTGGTCCTCGAGACTCAGCCGAACCGTCGTCCCGCTGACGGTGACCCGAGCGTACATCCGGTCACCCGGAGTGATCTTCATGTCCAGCTTGACTGGCGCCTTCGGCACCAGCTCGTACCAGGCGTAGTACTGCGCGTTGCCGTCGGCCGTGCAGTTGGACTGGGTGCCGATTTGTTCCAGGGCGGATGACGACTGACTGCCCCCGCCGAGTCCAACCCAGAAGGCGGAGTACGTCGGGCCCTGCGATGTGCATCTGGCGGTCGGCTGAACCCAACTACCGGAGACGGCCGAGAAGTTGCTGGAGCCGTGCGTCACCTCATATCCGGCCCAGTTCTCGCTGGTCGCCTCCGTGGCCGCGGACGCGGCCGGGGCACCCACGGCCATGGCCGCACAACACGCGGCGGCCACTGAGGAGAGGAGGAGTTTTCTGTTCATGGGACGAGCGTCTCCCGCCCACGTAAGCGACGGCGGGGAGTTCGCGAAGAGGCCGATAGGAGTCGCCGAAGAGCGAACGAAGTACAGGAGGCGTCCGGCCGACCACGAACTTTGACGGTGTGAAGACCGGGCGTCTGGAGGCCTTCTCCGACGGCGTGATCGCCGTGGCCATCACCCTGCTGGTGCTGGATCTACGCGTGCCCGCGCCGGGGCCTCACCATCCGAGGCTGGCCGGGGCGCTTGGCCAGCAGTGGCCGAGTTACGTGGCCTACGTGGTCTCGTTTGCCACCATCGGGATCATCTGGATCAACCACCACGCGGTCATCCTGCGCCTGCGCGAGGCCGACTGGACGATCCTGGTGGTGAACCTGGTCCTGCTGATGACGATTGCCATCCTGCCGTTTGCCACCAGCCTGATGGCCACCTACCTGACCCAATCCCAGGGTGAGCACCTGGCCGCCGCGGTCTACGCCGGTGCGCTCCTGATCATGTCGTTGGCGTTCGCCGCGTTCAACTGGCAGGTGCTGATGCGCCGCCCTCACCTGCTTCACGACCATCTGGCGCCGACCCGAAGACGGGAGATCCTGAGGCGGACCGTCAGCGGCCTCGTGCCCTATGCGGCGGCGGTGGCAATCGCTCCGCTGTCACCCTATGCGACGCTGGGCATCTGCGCGGTGGTGGCCGCCTACTACGCCTCGCCCGCCTCGCGCCCCGAAGCATGACGCTGGCGCAGGAACTGGCGTCGCTGCTCGGTCCGGGCGCGATCCTCGACGGTGCCGACCGCCGGGCCCGCGAGTATCTGGCCGACGCCACCGAGTGGCGTGCCATCCGGGGCCGGGCGGACGCCGTCGCCCTGCCCGGAAGCGGCGCCGAGGCGGCGGCAGTGCTGCGCTGGTGCTACGAACATGACGTGCCGCTCATCCCCCGCGGTGGCGGAAGCGGTTTTGCCGGCGGGGCTGTGCCGCTCGAGGGCGGAGTCGTGCTCAGCACGGAGCGGCTCGTCGGCCCGATCCGGATCGACCCCGGCCAGTGGCGAGCTGAGGTCCCGGCGGGCGTCGTTACCGCGCATCTGCACCGCCGCGCGCGTGAGAACGGTCTGTACTTTCCGCCGGACCCCGGCGCCTCCGACCAGTCGATGCTCGGCGGCAACGTGGCCACCAACGCGGGTGGCCCGCACACATTCAAATACGGCGTGACTGGGCACTGGGTCACCGGGCTGGAGGTCGTAGTGGCCCCCGGCGAGCTGATTCGCCTGGGGGGACCTGTCCGCAAGGACGTGGCGGGTTACGACCTCCGCTCGCTCGTGATCGGATCCGAGGGCACGCTGGCCATCGTCACCTCCGCCTGGCTGCGCCTGATCCCGGCCCCAGAGACCGCCCTGCCCGTGGCTGCCGTTTATCCCGATCTCAGCTCAGGCTGCCGCGCGGTGGCCGCCGTGATGGGTAGCGGCCTGATCCCGGCCACCCTCGAATTTCTCGACGAGGCCACTTTGAACGCATCGAGCGGCGGGCTGATCGCCGCGGTCCCGGAGCTGGCGACGGACATCCGAGACCGCGCAGGGTTCCTCGTGATCAGTGAGGCTGACGGGCGTCGCGACGAGGCCCAAGCGGTCAGGCAGGAGTTGGCGGAGATCATGAGCGACGGGGCGCTCGGCCTCCACGCCCCCACCGCCCCAGCGGACGTATCCGCGCTGTGGAGCTGGCGCGGGGGCGTTTCGATGGCTGTGGCCGCCCAGCGCGGGGGAAAGCTCAGCGAGGACATCGTCGTACCGGTCGATCAAATCGAGCCGGCGCTCCGGGCGGTCAGCGAGATCGGGCTGCGCTACGAGCTGCCCACGTGCTGCTGGGGTCACGCGGGCGATGGAAACCTGCACGCCACATTCATGCTCGACCGCGACGAGTCGGTCGAGCTGGAGCGAGCCGAGACGGCTAGCCAGGAGCTGTTTGATCTGGCCATCCGGCTGGGTGGCTCGGTGTCCGGGGAGCACGGGATCGGTCTGGTAAAGCGGGGCGCGCTGGAGCGACAATGGGGCGCGACGGCCGTGTCGCTGCACGAGCAGGTCAAGCGCCTGTTCGACCCCAAAGGGCTCCTCAACCCGGGCAAGAAGCTTGCCCGCCCCGGCGTGTTGTGAATTGTTAGGGCCGGGCCTCTGCAGAGCGGCACGGGCGCCCGGGGGTTAGATTGTCGGGCCTGACCCCCAACCCACCTAGGAGGAGGAGATTTATGGGGAAACACATGCGGGCGGCGCTGTTACTAGCCGCCACGCTGGTGGCAGCCCTCGTCGTGGCTGCGTGCGGCTCGTCGAACAACTCCGGAGGAAGCTCGAACAACTCAACGTCGTCCTCGACGTCGAGCTCCGGCGGTAAGCAGGGCGGCACCATCACCATCGACTCAGGTACGGCCCCGCTGTCGGCCGACCAGGCGCTTGACTTCACGACGCAGGGCACGGAGCTCTACTCGGTCGTCAACACGCCACTGCTGACCTTCCGTCGCGGCGCCCAGGGCACCGCCGGCGCGCAGATCCTGCCGGCGCTGGCCAAGAGCCTCCCGAAGTTCACGGATGGCGGCAAGACGCTCACCTTCCAGCTGCGCCCGGGTCTGAAGTACTCCAACGGGCAGGCCATCAAGGCAAGCGACGTGACGTATGGGCTCGAGCGGGACCTGAAGATCCCGTGGCAGGCCGCGTCGTTCATCAGCGGCTACATCGTGGGTGCCGATGCCTACTCCAAGGGCAAGGCGAAGACCATCTCCGGCATCACCACCAACAACTCGACCGGGACGATCGCGGTTCACATGGTCGCCCCGTTCGCGCCGATGGAGGACATCTTCGCCCTGGCCGGAACAGCTCCGGTGCCCAGCAGTACAGCGATGAAGAACCTGGCCTCCACAGGCACGCTGGGCGACGGTCCGTACAAGTGGGGCACGATCAATCCGGGTCACACCTACACGCTGGTGAAGAATCCCAACTTCAGCGGCGTGGCGAACGTGCCGAGCGGGCACGCGGACAAGATCGTCTACAACGTCAACGACAACGTCCTGGCCAACGCCGAGAACGTGTTGAACAACCAGGCCGACGTGTTCGATCCCGGCGACACGCTGCCGCCATCGATCCTGCAGCAGGTGAAGACCCAGGCGGCGAGCCGGTTTGCCTCGGTGCCGACCAACTCGTCCTACTACTGGTTCTTCAACGTCCAGAAGAAGCCGTTCAACAACCTGTCTGCCCGGCAGGCCGTGCTGGCAGCGCTGGATGACCGAGCCCTGTCGCGTCTGGACAGCGGTTTCATCACGCCGGACTGCCATCTGATCCCGTTGGGGATCGTGGGGCATTCCAGCCCATCCGCTTGCCCGTACCACAACCCGGCCGGTCCGCCCAACATGACTGAGGCCAAGGCACTCATGAAGAAGTCGGGCATGATCGGACAGCCGGTCACGGTATGGGGCGAGGAGCGCAGCCCGCGCAAGGAGTGGACGGACTACTACACGCAGGTCCTGAACCAGCTCGGTTTCAAGGCCACGGAGAAGATCATCAACTCCGGCGTGTACTTCACGACGATCGGCGCCCCGGGCACCAAGCCGCAGACCGGCTTCGGTGACTGGGTGCAGGATTTCCCGAACCCATGGGACTTCATGCAGCTGTTCGCGGGCAACGCAGGATCGTCCCTGAATTACGGCTACGTCAATGACTCCCACTACAACAGCACGCTGAACAAGCTCTTCCAGAAGACTCCGGAGAGTGTGGCCAGCCAGTGGTCGGCGCTTGATCAGTACGCCGTCAAGAACGCCTACTACGCGGCCTACGGCCACGAGGATTTCCCGAAGTTCTACTCAAGCCGGTTGAACTTCAATACGGGCGTCCTCTCGGTCGAGTACCAGACCGACCTCACGAGCCTCGAGCTCAAGTAGGCAACGCGCGAGTGCCGGGAGGACGCCACGTCCTCCCGGCCATGCGCAGTCAAGTGCGGGTATAAGCTCCGCCCCGACGATGTCCGTAGACCCGTCTCTGCGCTCCGGAGGATCGCCCTCGGCTCCCGATCCAGGCGGACCGATCGCCTCCAGCGGGGGCACTTCCCCTCAGCCCGGGCAATCTCCCGCGACCGCGACGGCCGCGGCAGGTCAGACGGCTGCGGTCGGTCCGTGGAGGCTGGCCGGACGTCGCCTGCGTCGTAACAAGGTCGCCCTGGTGTTCGCCGCGATGTTCGTCATCTTGGTGGCCCTCTGCTTGCTGGCTCCGGTCTACTCCCACGACATCGCGCACATCGCGCCGAATCAGGGGAATCCAAGCGGCACGATCAAGGTCGGGGGAAAGGCGCAGAACATCCTGTCCCTGTCCGGCCTGCCGGTTGGCCCGACCTACCACAGCCGCTACTTCTTTGGCGCCGACACGGAGGGGCGGGATCTGGCCGTCCGCCTGCTGTACGGCGGCAGGACCTCCCTGGAGATCGGCGCCATCGCCACGATCATCATCATGGTCTTCGGCACCCTGGTGGGCCTGCTCACTGGCTACTTCCGCGGTTGGGTGGACGCGATCCTCCGGCCGGCCATGGAACTCGTCTGGTCCTTCCCGGTGGTCATCCTCGGCGTCGCGCTCGGTACCGCGCTGGCCCTGGGTGGGATCGGCCCGATCCACGGCAACTCGATCCTCATCCCCTCATTCATCATCGGCGTCATCTACATCCCCTACCTGGGCAAGCCGATCCGCGGCGAGGTGCTGCGCCTGCGTGAGCAGGACTTCGTGGAGGCGGCCCGCGTTCAGGGCATGGGCCCATGGCGAATCATGCTCACCGAGATCCTGCCCAACGCGGCCTCCACGATCATCGTCTTCCTGCCGCTGATGCTGGCCTACTCGATCCTGCTCGAGGCCTACCTGTCATTCCTCGGAGCGGGCGTGCAAGCGCCGAACGCCTCCTGGGGCACGCTGATCTCCGACGGGCTGCAGTACATCGACTCGACCCCCCGCCTGTCCCTGATCCCGGGCCTGATGCTGGTCCTCACCGTGCTCAGCATCAATGTCGTGGGCGACGGGGTGCGGGACGCTCTCGACCCCCGCTCTCAGGTGCGTCTCAAGTCCTGATGGCTCGCTTCGTCGCCCGCCGGTTACTGTCGGCCCTCGCCCTGCTGTTCGCGACCTCGGTCGTGGTGTTCGGGATCTTCGAGGTCATCCCGTCCTACAACCCAGCCCGAGCGATCGCCGGCCGCAACGCCAACGCGACCACGGTCCAGCAGGTGGCGCAGAAGTTCGGCTTCAACAAGCCGTTCTACGCGCAGTACGCCAACACGATGAAGCTGATCTTCACCGGTCAGGTGATCGACTACCAGGACGACCTCAACGTGGTCGATCAGTTCAAACAGCGCTTCGGGGCGACGTTGTCGCTGGTCATTCCGGCCGGCCTGCTGTGGTTGCTCACCTCGATCGTGTTGGGTTCGATCAGCGCGCTGCGAGCCGGGAGGATCGCCGACCGGACGCTGATGGTCCTGGCCATCCTCGGCGTGTCGGTTCCCGTCTTCCTGCTCGCCGAGGTGCTGCTCTACGTGTTCGCGTTCAAGACCTCGATCTTCCCCAACACCGGCTACGCGGGCATCAGCAACCCGGCCCAGTGGGCCTATCACCTGGTCCTGCCCTGGTTCTCCATCGCCGTCCTGTCGGTCGGGTTCTACTCGCGCGTGCTGCGCTCGAACCTGCTGGACACGGTCAACCAGGATTTCGTTCGCACGGCCCGAGCCAAGGGCCTGAGCGGCCGGCGAGTGTTCGTGCGCCACGTGCTGCGCAACTCGCTGATGCCGATCATCACCATCTTCGGGCTGGACTTCGCCACGCTCCTTGGCGGCGCCGCGCTGGTCACCGAGGCGGTGTTCAACATTCCGGGCGTCGGCCAATACGAGGCCCAGGCGATTGGCCAGCTCGACGTGCCGCCGATACTCGTGGGCGCGATGTTCACCGCGTTCTTCGTCGTCCTGTTCGGCGCCCTGGCGGACATCCTCTACGCATTCCTCGATCCCCGGATCCGGTTGACCTGATGGCTGAACGACTGCTGGAAGTGGAGAGCCTGCAGGTGTCGTTCGCCACTGAGGATGGCCTGGTGCGTGCGGTCGACGATGTCTCGTTCACGCTTGACCGGGGTGAGGTGGTGGCGATCGTCGGCGAGTCCGGCTCGGGCAAGTCGGTGAGCGTGATGACGCTGATGGGCCTCACCCGGGGTAACAACTCGCGCTTCGGCGGGTCGGCCCGTCTGCTCGGAAAGGATCTGATCAGCGCCTCCGAGCATGACCTGGAGCGGATCCGCGGCAAGGAGATCGCGATGATCTTCCAGGATCCGATCTCCTCCCTCAGCCCGGTCCACCGGATCGGCGACCAGATCGTGGAGCAGATCCGCGCCCACGAGGACATCTCCAAGGCGGCGGCGTTCGATCGGGCGGTGGAGTTGATGGAGCGGGTGGGGATTCCCCGGGCGGCCGACCGGGCTCGGGCCTATCCGCATGAGTTCTCGGGTGGGATGCGCCAGCGGGCGATGATCGCCATGGCCCTGTCGCTGTCTCCGAGCGTGCTCATCGCCGATGAGCCCACGACGGCGCTTGATGTGACGATCCAGGCGCAGATCCTCGAGGAGATCAAGCAGCTCAGCGGCTCGGGCGAGAGTGGCGTGATCTTCGTGACCCACGACCTCGGGGTGGTGGCGGACATCGCCGACCGGGTGATCGTCATGTACGGCGGACGCGTGGTGGAGCAGGGAACGCTGGATGAGATCTTCTATGACCCGCAGCATCCCTACACATGGGGGCTGCTCGGATCGATCACGCGCATGGACCGCGAACCGCCCCGCCGGCTGCCTTCCATTCCCGGCCTGCCGCCCTCGCTGGTCAACCCGCCGGAGGGTTGTCACTTCCGGCCGCGCTGCCCCCACGAGTTCGAGCAGTGCCCCAAGGTGCCCGGACTGGAGGCTCGCGTCGACGGTAGCCCGGAGCACAAGGATCGCTGCTGGCTCTCGCTGGAGGAGAAGCGCAAGCGGCGCGTGGTTGGGGATCAGATCGGCCTGGCTCGCGAGACGGTGATCGGATGAGCCCCGAGGACGCCCCGGCCCAGCCGGATCCCACCGATGCCGGACACGCTCGAACAGATGCCGGAGAGGTTCGGGTCCGACCCGAACCGAGCGCCAACGGCAAGCCGCTGATCAGCGCTGAGCACCTGAAGCTGTATTTCCCGGTCAAGTCCGGGGTCCTGATCGATCGCACGATCGCCCATGTGCATGCTGTGGACGATGTCTCGCTTGAATTGACCGAGGGGCAGACCATCGGCGTGGTGGGGGAGTCCGGCTGTGGCAAGAGCACACTGGCCCGCTGCATGGTGCGGCTGCTCGAGCCGACCGAGGGCAGCCTGCGTTTCCGCGACCGTGACATCACCCACCTGGGTCGTCGGCAGCTGAGCTCGTTCCGGACCGAGGTGCAGCTCGTCTTCCAGGATCCGGTGTCCTCGCTGAATCCCCGCAAGCGGGTCGGCCAGATCGTCGGGACGCCCCTGCGCCTGCATGGCATGGCCCGCGATAAGGCACAGGCGCGTGTGCGCGATTTGCTCGCGCGAGTGGGTCTCAACCCTGAACACGTGAACCGCTTCCCGCATGAGTTCTCCGGCGGGCAGCGTCAGCGCATCGGCATCGCTCGAGCGCTGGCTCTCGACCCGCGGCTGATCGTCCTCGACGAGCCGGTCTCAGCGCTCGACGTGTCGATCCAGGCCCAGGTGATCAACCTGCTGGACGACCTCCAGGACGATTTCGGGCTGTCCTACGTGTTCATCGCCCACGACCTCTCGGTGGTGCGCCACGTGTCCGATTGGATCGCCGTGATGTACCTGGGCAAGATCGTGGAGCTGTCCCCCGCCCGAGAACTGTACGACAAGCCGATTCATCCGTACACCGAAGCGCTGTTGGGGGCGATCCCCATTCCCGACCCCAAGGAGAACCGGGCCCGAGATCGGCTCGTGGTCGGTGGCGAGCCGCCCAATCCGATCAACCCGCCTCAGGCCTGCCGCTTTCACACCCGGTGCCCCCGAGCCACCGATGTCTGCCGGACCGTGGAGCCACCGCTGGCCGAGTACGCGGGAGGGCATGTGGCGGCCTGCCACCATCCGATGAGCGTCAGCGAGGACGAGGTGAAGCGCGCCACGCGCTCATCGCTCAGCCCGCTGAGCGCGGGAAGGCTGCTACCCAATGGGCAGGAGGCGCCGGAGGGATCCGAGGCCGCTGCCTGAGCGCCGCCTCGCGGCCGCGCTGCTGGCGACCGGCCTCCTGGTCTCCGGCTGTGGTTCGGCCGGACGTCCGCCCCAGCCGCTCGCCCAGCGCCTGTGCGCCCGGGCTCAGCAGGCGGCAATCGGCCTCCTTCACGGCCAGGTTCGGGTGCAGGTGCTCAGCGCCGATCCGTCCGATGTCCGGTGCCGGCTGGTCGGCGGGCGCATCGCTCTGGCCGTGGAGGCGCAGACCTCCGATCAGGCGTGGGTGGAGTACGACACCGAGCAGAGTCACTTCGCCCAGGTGTTCGGCCCGACCAACATCCACAACCAGGCCGAGCAGCCGCATTACCTGACCGGTGTGGGGTCACAGGCCTTCTGGGTGCCGGCCCAGCTGGAGCTCGTGAGTACCAACGCCCAGGAGGGAAGCGTCGGTACGTACGTGACCGTCTCGGTGACCCACCACAAACGAGGCGCCGCAGCGACCCGACCGATCGCCGCGGCTGCCGCCCGGGCGGCGATTGCGACAGTGCCGCCGGCCCGATGAACCTGCGGTCAACCGACCGTCCCGAGCCCTTGGCGGTGCTCCTGTTGCCCACGGCCCTGGAGCGGTTCGAGCTCGCCGAACATGCCCGGGAGCTGCTGACGATTCCGCGGGTGGTCGCTCTGGAGCCCTCGCGCTTCGGCACGTCTCGCCTGCTGCGTGATTCCGCGGCCCTGCGCCAGGCCCGCCGACTGCGCTTTCCCGGCCGACCTTGGGTGCTGGTCCTCTACCACCCCGAGCAATATCGTCTGGCTCGTGCCCTGATGGCCCGTTATGCCGGGGCCGAGCTGTGGTACGTGGAGCGCGATCTGGAAGAGCTCGAGTCGCGTTCCCGGGCGCGGCCGGACGAGCTCCGCGAGCTCGACGAGCTGGCCCGCGAGCGGGCAACACCGGACCAGATGCTCGCCCCCGGGCTCGACTCGGCGGAGGCCGGCTCTCGCCTGCGCCTGCATCTGCAGGCACTGGGGATCATCTCCCAGCACCCATTCGTGCCGGGGGGACGTCCCCTGCGCCGCTCCCGGTAGCCTCCGGCGGACTCATGGGCCAAGGGGAGTCGCCGAGGGTGAGCCAGGATCCGCTGCAGGAACTGCGCGATCAGCTGCGCGGCGATCCGCCGGACGCCCTGCGGACGCTGAGCGAAGCGGACCTTCGCCACCTGACCGAGGCGATCCGCACCGCGCGGGTCCGGCAGGCGGCGGCGCTCGAGCACGCCGCCGAGCAGGGCTTCAGCTACGTCCCACGGCTGCTACGGGGGCCGATCCGGCGGATACTCCGGTGAGCGTCGGCTACCAGAGCATCGAGGTCAGAGCTGAGTTGCTCAAGCTGGCTCGCCTGCTCGGCCGGGCCCCTGACGAGCTCGCGTACCTCGAGGCGGTTGGGCCGGCGGAGCTCCGCGCGCTGCGCGAACAGGTCACCGAGGCGCTGTTCGACTCGCACCTTGGCGCCCTGAACCGGCTGGCCTCGGCCAGCCGGCTACTGCCGGTCGCTGTGGTCGCCCAGATGGGGGAGAAGGTGTTCGGTGCGCTGCTGTCGGCCCGCATCACCGGCCTCCTGGATCCGGACCGAGCCGTTGAGGTGGCCGCGCGGCTCCCGGACGGCTTTCTGGCCGACGTGGCCGTCGAGCTCGATCCGCGCCGGGCCAGCGCGATGATCGCGCGGATTCCCGCCGACCGGATCGCCGCGGTCACCCGGGAGCTGCTGGCGAGGGGCGAGTTCGTGACCATGGGCCGGTTCGTCGGCCACCTCCCGGACGCGTCACTGCAGGCGGCAGTGGAAGTTTCGGGCCCAGATGATCTTCTCCAGGTGGCCCTGGTCCTGGAGAACAAGGACCGGCTCGGGCACCTGCTGGGGCTGTTGGGCCCGGAGCGAACGGACCAGATTTTGGAGGCGGCTGACCGGGCGGGCCTGGGACTGGAGGCCCGGGAGCTCCTGGAGCAGGCCGGGCGCGACGACGGCTCGCCTCGACCTGGTTGAGCGCGCAAACCGTCCACCGACCGGGCGCTTTGCCCGCTGGACCATGAAAAACCCTGGTCGAGCGCGCAAATCGGCGCCCTTCGGGGCGGTTTGCGCGTTAGACCAGGTCCGGGTTCTTGTCTAACGGGGACCGGACCGCTGTGCGGCCGCTAGGCGGCCACCCGTTCGGGCTCGCGCTCGCGGGACGCCGACTCGGTCTCGCCGTACCGATACATGCCTCCGCGCATCAGCGAGGCGGCTGCCGCCACCAGGCAGGCGATGATCGCGAAGGCGAAGGCCAGGTGTAGGCCGCTCCGGAACGGGCCGGAGATGAGCTGGGGGAAGAACGACCGGCCGGTGAGGACTGCCTGGTTGTGGGCCGAGAGGGCGGCCAGCACGTGGTGTCCGGCCAGGTGCTGGATCGGGTTGTAGCCGAGGAAGGCGGCGAAGAGCACCGACACGGGCGGGGCCTGGCTGATCAGGTGGGCCGCGCTGTGGCTCACCCCGTGGGCCTCCAGCCCGGTCGCCAGAGTGTGGGGCAGGCTGGTGGCCAGGCCGGCGATCATCAGTGAGAAGAACACACCGACCGAGAGCACCTGGGCGGAGTTCTGGAAGGTCTGATTCATGCCGCCACCCACGCCGCGCTCGCCCGGGGGCAGGCTGTTCATCACGGCGGCCCGGTTGGGAGAGGCGAACATCCCCATCGAGATCCCGTTGAACAGCAGGATCGCGGCGAAGGCCGGATAGGAGAAGTTCGTGGGCAGCAGCCACAACAGGACGAAGCTGACCGCGGCTCCCACCATTCCCCCGGTGGCAAACCAGCGGGCGCCGAAGCGGTCGGACAGGTAGCCCGAGGTGGGGCCCGACAGGAGCATCCCCAAAGTCAAGGGCAGCATGTACAGGCCGGCTCGGAGCGGAGTCTGGGTGAAGTCGACGCCGTGTTGAGGCAGCCAGATGCCCTGCAACCAGATGATCAGCATGAACATCAGGCCGCCCCGGGCGATCGCGGAGAGGAAGGTGGACAGCGTGCCGAACGTAAATGCCCGGATCTTCAGCAGGGGCAGGCGGAACATCGGGTCGGCCGTCCGGCGCTCGATGATCACGAACGCCAGCAGGCAGGCCAGCCCGGCGCCCAGCAGCGCGAGCACGCGGGGACTGGCCCAGCCAGTGGAGTGACCTTCCCAGGGCCGGATGCCGTAGGTGATGGACACCATGATCAGGATCAGCCCGACGGCGAAGGTGACGTTGCCCGGCCAGTCGATCCGGGCCTGGCGCGGCGAGCTGAGCTCCCGCAGCCTCAGGTAGGCCCACACCGTCCCGAACAGGCCCACCGGCACCGAGATGAGGAACACCAGCCGCCAGTCGATCGGCGCCAGGATGCCACCGAGCACGAGGCCGACGAACATGCCGCTGACCCCGACGATGTTGTTGATCCCCAGGGCCATGCCCCGCTGGTTGGAGGGGAAGGCGTCGGTCAGGATGGCCGCGGAATTCGCCAGCAGGAAGGCTCCGCCCACCCCCTGGACCAAGCGCAGGACGATCAGGTAGATGGCTCCGGCCGAGCCCGTCATCCAGTCAATGGTCAGGAGCAGCGAGGCCACCGTGTAGATGACGAAGCCCAGGTTGTAGATCTTGACCCGCCCGAACATGTCGCCCAGCCGGCCGAGGCTGACGATCAGCACACTGGAGACGATCAGGTACCCGAGGACCATCCACAGCAGGTAGAAGCTGTTGCCGGACTGCAGCGGATCTAGCTTGATGCCGCGGAAGATGTCCGGCATGGCGATCAGCGTGATGGACGCGTCCAGCGTGGCCAGCAGCACAGCCAGGGTGGTATTGGACAGCGCGACCCACTTATAGCTGTCGCTGACACCGGCTTCGCGGCCCTTTGCGCTCTTGCCATCTGAAGCCATGGCACTGATGATACCCAGGTAACCTTCATATCTAGCTGGCCGTCTGAGGCCGGCGTTTTGCGGGCTCAGCGCGCCCTCCGGCCTATAGTCCGCGGCGATGCCGGGCGCTGTGGAAGTGACACCTCTGGCCAGCGAGCTGCGCGTGGTCCTGGGCCGGCTGCTGCGCCGGCTGCGCGCCGAGCATCGGGTCCCGCTCACCCAGGCCGCCGTGCTCGGACGGCTGGACCGCGACGGCACCCAGAGCATCGGCGACCTGGCCACGGCTGAGCAGGTGCGCCCGCAGTCGATGAGCCAGACCCTGGCCGAGCTGGAGGCTGACGGCCTGGTTCGCCGGCGCTCGGATGAGCGGGACGGCCGGCGCATCCTGGTGGGGCTGACCAAGGAAGGTCGCGAGACGCTGACTCGGGACCGGGCGGTCCGCGAGGGCTGGCTGGCCAGCACGCTGGCCGAGCACTTCTCCGAATCCGACCTGCGGGTGCTGGAGGAGGCGGTGACCCTGCTGCGGCGCCTCAGCGAGCTCTGAGTCAGCGCACCGGGATGGTCAGCTCGGCGGCGCTGGCCGCCGGCACTCGGATGATGTAGCCGCGCCGAGTCGGCCGCACGGTGTTGCGCTTGGCCGGCGCCAGAACACCGGTGTGGCTGAAATGGGCGAACCGACGCTCGCCCAGCGAGACGTCTCCGGTGGCCGACAGGCGGGGGGCGCTCAGGCGCTCCAAGCCGGCGGACCCGTCCGCCCCGGGCTCCGTCACCCGCACGACGTGATCATGCCGGGGGCTGACATTGATCAGAACCACCCGAACCACAGGCCCCGGACCGCCGGTGGCCCACTCCCGCACGGCCGGCGAGCCGGTCGCCGCGGTGCTGAGCAGCCGAGAGCCCGGGGGCGCGGCCCGGACCCACATCAGCAGCCCGTAGTACTCCGGCTCCACGGTGACCGACCAGCGACCGGCCGAGCGGTGCAGCGTGAACAGCCGGTAGGCGGCGGAGGGCAGCGTGTGGACGTTGACGCCGGTCACGCCCTCCCGCGCCATCGCAAACAGGGTGTCCACCACCCACAGCGCCGACGCGAAGGTGTTGCTCACCCCGATCTTGCCGCTGCAGGCCACCGAGTTGAGCTCGTCGACGCGGAACACATCCCCGTGCGCCAGCGCGGCCTGGGCGTAGCCCCGATCGCCCGCGGCCAACCCGCGTGAGGACACAGCTTTCATCAGGTTGGGGATCGTCGGATAGGTCGGGGAGCTCCGCGGCGTGAAGCAGCGGTTAAGCGGATAGCTGTGGTAGGTCACCGTGGTCAATCGGGGCTGGCTGGCCAGCAGCGGTGAGAGCACCTGCGCCATGAACTTGGGCGCACCCAACGCCGGCCCGGCCAGGGGCACGGACTGCGGGAGCACCGCGGATGTGGCGTTGAACTGGGCCAGGTACTGGGCGGCGTCCCAGCCGAGCGGGCGCCCGTAGACCTTCTGCCCAGATGGCGTCTTGTACCAGTACAGCGTCGAGTACAGGTTCGCCTCGTTTCCGACCTCGAGCGCTTGGACCGACCCGCGCCCGATCCCGCTCAGCAGCGCCTGGGCTTCCACCCGGGACAGGCGGGGGTTGTCCGCCTCGAGGTTGATCCCCAGAACCATGCGGGCATGAATCGCCTCGGCCAGGGTGCGCAGGCTGGCGATCCAGGCCGGGGTCAGGCGGAAGGCATGCAGGTCGGGGTCCCGCAGCCCCGCGGCCGGATACCAGGCGTGATCGGTGCTGTCCCCCCCGATTCTGACCACGGGGGCCTCTCCTGGCGCCAAGCCGGCCAGCAGCTGCTGGACGACGACATCCGGATCGGAGGCGGGCCCGGCCGTCAGGGCGGCCGACTGGAACTCCATGGAGACACCGACGAAGCCCGGCCGGATTGCGCGGACCCCACTGAGCGGCCCGCCAACCCGCACGTTCGCGTCAGGTCGCAGCGGCGCGCCGGTGCCGCAACCCGCCAGACCGGCAACCAAGGCCAGCGCCGCCAGCGCACAGGTCGTCAAGCGGCTTGCGGTCAGCACGGATCCGCAAGAGTATCCGGCGTGATCGAGGTTCCCACCCCGCACGGTCCGGCGCGGATAGAGCTGCATCCCGCGCCCGGCGCCCGGCAGGCGCTGGTGCTGGGGCATGGTGCGGGCGGGGGGATCGGCGCCGGGGATCTCGTGGCTGCCCGTGATGCCGCGCTTGGGCTTGGCATCACGGTGGCGCTCGTAGAGCAGCCATATCGGGTGGCCGGGCGGCGGTCTCCAGCCCCGGCGGCGCAGCTGGACGTGGCCTGGTTGGCGGTCACCAGCTGGCTCGGCGGCCACCTCGGGGGTCCGGGGCTGATCTGCGGCGGGCGCTCCTCGGGCGCCCGCGTAGCCTGCCGGACCGCTTCGGCGGCCGGGGCGCAAGCCGTCCTCTGCCTGGCGTTTCCCCTGCATCCGCCCGGGCGCCCGGAGAAGACCCGCCTGCCCGAACTGGAGGGGGTCGAGGTCCCGACGCTGGTCGTCCAGGGTCAGAGCGATCCGTTCGGTATGCCCCCCGAGGGTCAGAACCGGACCGTCGCTGTGGTCCCCGGCAACCACTCGCTGCGCAGCCTGGCCCGAGTTCGTGATGCGGTGGTCGGCTGGCTCTGTCAGCTGATCCGGTGACGGGATCGGCCACCCCGAAGCCGCCGCACCCACAGGCGGCGGCGGAGCAGACCTAGGCGGCCGGGACGCCCAGCCAGTGCAGGACCTCCAGGGCCAGTCCCACCTCCAGCCCGTGGTCCTCGAGGGTCACCGGCAGCAACCGGCGGGCCCGGTCGAGCCGCCCCAGGACCGTGTTGCGGTGGGTGAACAGCGCGCGGGCGGCCCGGGACGCGCTGAACCGCTCTCGGACGAACACCCGCAGCGTCTGGGCGAGGGCCGGGTCGGCCGACACCAGCTCGCCCAGTGTCGCGCTGAGGAACTCGCCGACCCGCTGCTCCTCCTGGGCCAGCAGATCGACCAGCTGCACCTCGGCAAACCCGGCCACGGGCAGCGGCGCCGGCATGCGCCGCATCAAGCGCTGGGTACTGAGCGCATTCAAATGACTGCGCCGAAAGCCGTCCAAACCGGCGTCGGTGGTTCCGATCGCAGCGCGCACTCCCGGGGCGAGCGAGACCGCCCGCAGCTGCTCGAGGTCCGGGGCTTCGGACGCGCTTATCCACACCCATAGGGCGTCGGCGGTAGGCGCCACGGTGAGCCCGGGTGGGCTGGTGGCGCGGTGGCGGAGCAGCTCGGCCGCGGATTCGAGCTCGCCCGGGTCGCGGGGTCCCATCCGATCGCTCCACACGATCGCTGCTGTGTGGCGCCCGGACAGTTCGTAGCGCAAGCGCCGGCTGGCCCGGGCGGCGGTGATCGGCGCGTGCTCGAGGATCAGGTTGACCACCTCGAGGCGCTCGGTGTGCGTGCGACTGACCAGCTGGGCGCGCTCGGCATCCATGGCGGCATGGATGGCGGCCAGCGTGTCGTCGACGAACGCGAAGATCGAGCGGGCCGTGATATCCAGCATCTCGCCCAGTACGGCCGGATCGGCGCACAGGGTGAAGGCCGTCTCCATCCACCGGCGCCAGGCCACGTTCTGACCCAACCGGTAGGCCTCCAGTGAGGTGTCGTCGAGACCACGCCGGACGATCTCCCGGCCGATCTCGAGTGTCTCGTCGGTGGCGATCGGGCTGACCCGGGCGCCCGGCTCACGTAGGTTGGCCGCGCCCCAGTGGGCCAGGTTGGCCCGGTTAGAGATGCGGATGGCGGCGGTCACCTGGTCGTCCAGGGTCGCCTGCCCTGGTTGACGGGCCAGGACCGCCGCGTCCACCTCGGAAAATACCTCTTCGGCATGGCTGAGCAGCTCCGCCGTGGTGGCGCGGATCAGCTCGGCCGCGGCGGGTGACGGCGCGCTCCAATCGGTTCCGGGTCTCACCGGATCCAACGCTACCGCACCGATGTGCAGACTGCACAGGGCAAGCGGTCGAGATTGGGCGATATGCCGTTTTGAATGTCGCCGATTCTGGCCATCATCGTGCTAGACATGAATAAGCCAATGCCAGAACACTTCGACGTGCTGATCATCGGGGCCGGCCTTTCAGGCATCGGCTCCGCGGCCCACCTGGAGACCGAGCTGCCCGGAAAGACCTACGCGATCCTGGAGGCTCGCGACGGCATCGGCGGCACCTGGGACCTGTTTCGCTATCCGGGCATTCGCTCGGACTCCGACATGTTCACGCTCGGCTACTCGTTCAAGCGATGGGATGCTGCCAAGGCGATCGCCGACGGGCCCTCCATCCGCCAGTACATCCGGGAGACGGCGGCGGAGTACGGGATCGAGCGTCACATTCGCTACGGCCACCGGGTGGTGCGCGCCGATTGGGACTCCGAGACCGCCCTGTGGACTGTGGAGGCCGAGACGGGCCACGGGCGGGTCAGTCTCACCGCGCGGTTCGTGCACTGGTGCAGCGGCTACTACGACTACGAGAAGGGGTTCAGCCCGGATTTGCCGGGCGTCGAGTCGTTCACCGGTCGGATCGTCCATCCCCAGCATTGGCCGGAGGACCTCGACTACTCGGGCCAGCGGGTGGTGGTGATTGGTAGCGGCGCCACCGCCGTGACATTGGTCCCCGCGATGGCTCGCGACGCGGCCCATGTAACGATGCTCCAGCGCTCGCCGAGCTACGTAGTCTCCCTGCCGGGCGAGGACCCCGTGGTCGATTGGGCGATCCGGCACCTGCCCCGCCAGGTGGCCTGGCAGATCGCCCGATGGAAGGCGATTGGGCTGACGACGCTCTCCTACCAGCTGAGTCGACGCCGGCCGGAGGTGCTCAAGGCAATCCTCCGGCGCGGCCTGCTACGTGAGCTTCCCGACGGCTATGACGTCGACCGTGACTTCAAGCCGCGGTACAACCCGTGGGACCAGCGGCTGTGCGTGGTGCCAGATGGTGACTTGTTCCAGGCGATCCGCTCCGACCGGGCGGATGTGGTCACCGACACGATCGAGACGTTCACCGAGCGGGGCATCCGCCTGACCTCGGGCCGGGAGCTCGAGGCCGACCTGATCGTGACCGCGACCGGGCTGAACCTCCAGATGCTGGGTGGCGCCAGCCTGTCGGTGGACGGCCGCGAGGTCGCGTTCGGGGACACCGTGGCCTACAAGGGCATGATGTTCAGCGGCGTGCCCAACGCGGCCCTCTCCATCGGCTACACGAACGCATCCTGGACGCTGAAGTGCGACCTGATCTGCGAATACGTGTGCCGGCTGCTGAAGTTCATGGACGAGCGTGATTACGCGTACTGCGTGCCGGTGGCCCCGCCCGAGGGTGAGCCGCTGGACCCGCTGATCGATTTCAGCTCGGGCTACGTCCTGCGCGCGATCGCCACGCTGCCCAAGCAGGGTTCTCGCCCGCCTTGGCGTTTGAACCAGAACTACTTCAGGGATATCGGGCTGTTTCGGCGGGCGCCGCTGGACGATGAGGGCATGCGCTTCGTCAGCGGGGCGGAGGCTGCCTCGGGCCGACCGGCTTCGGAGGCCCTGGCCGCGTGAGGCGGCTGCCCTGGCCGGTGACCAGCGTGGTGGCTGGGGCGGCCGGAACGGCGGCTCTGAGCCTCTCGTATGCCATCGAGCGCCGCGTACGCCGGACCCGGCAGGCTGACTACGACGACAGCCTGGTCCCGGGCGGGATCGTCTGCAGCATCCTGCACCTCCACCAGGTCACGCAGCGGTTCGAGTACGAAGCTGGAATGGGACTGCGGTGGACTTACGGGTCCGGGTTCGGGCTGCTGCACGGCTGGCTGCGCCGCCGAATCGACGAGCCGGCCGCGAGTGCGGCGTTCGGCGGCGTCCTGCTGACGATGACCTTCACCATGTTCCCGCTGCTCGGGCACACCCCTCCGCCGTGGCGCTGGCCGCGCGGCTACGTGACCAGCGAGCTGCTCACCCACGCCGCCTACGTAGGCGCCGTCGCGCTGGTGGACAGCCTGGGTCAGGGCTGACGGGCAGGTTCGGTCAGGACTCGGCGCCGCCGCCGTTGTCCTCGCCGGAGGGCACCTTGGTCTCCACCTGCTCCTGCGGGTGGTACTTGCGCTCCTCGGCGTAGGCCTGAAGCGCCCGGTGGTCGGCCTCGGTATCCGGCGGGCCGGCCAGGGAGCGGGGATAGAACCCGTGCTTGAGGACCACGTTGATCTGGGCGCCCAGCATGGTGACCACGGCCTGCAGGTAGAACCACCAGAGGATCGTGATCACCGTGGCGAAGGTCCCGTAGGTGGACTGAGAGCCCTTCAGATGGCGCGAGATGATGAACGAGGACAGCTCGGTCAGGATGAAGAACACGAGGCCCGAGAAGACCGCTCCGGGCAGCACGTCCCGGGCGGAGATTTCCTGGTCGGTGAGCATCCGGAAGGCGGCTACGAACAGCCCCACATCCAGCGCGACCGCTATCACCAGGCCGACGACGTGCCCGACCACACCCAGGTTAAGTCCGGTCGATGCCCCGGTGACGAGGCCCGAGATCAGGGTGCTCAGGACCAGTCCGAGGCCCAGCGTCGCCAGAATCCACAGACTGCGGAGGATCTGCTCCTTCAGCCCGGGGCGCTCGTGCATGGGGATCTCCCACACCGAGTTGAACGCGGTCTGCACGGTGCGCACGACGCCGATCCCGCTCCACAGTGAGGTCAGCAGCCCGACGAGCAGAGCCCACAGGGAGCCGGTCAGCCCATGAATTGTCTTCGGATTGAGCACAGGGAACATGTCGGCCACGTGGGTGAGCACGTTGGTCTTGTCGCTGGCCGGCAGGACCCAGCCGAGGATCGTGACCAGGACCATGAGCAGCGGGAAGACCGAGAAGAACGCCCAGAAGGCGACCATCGCCGCCAGGCTGGTCGACTGGTCCTCCTTGAACTTCTTGAACGCGGCCACTCCGATGGCCAGCGGCTTGCGCCGCTGCTGGAACGTGTCGACCTTCTCGACGGCACTCATAGATGCTCTCCCCGGGGCCGACTACTCGGCGCCGGGTGTGTTTTCGGGTGGTGAGAGGGCGCGCAGCCGCTTGGCGGCAGCCGTGATGACGCTCTGGCGCTTCTTGTGCGTCTGCTCGTACAGTTCAACCAGGGCGAGTTCGGCCGCCCCGGCTTGATCGATGCGCGAGACGATCGTGCCCGCGTTCATGCGGGCATATCCCTCCCACGGCTCCTGGATGTCGAGCTGGGCTCCGGCTCCGTCTTCGGCGCCCGGCTCGGCGAACTCGGCCACCAGTTCCTCCTCGTCATCGAGCGTCTTGACGACCTCCTGCTCGCGGGTCAGGGGGGTGTCGGGTTGCTCGTCGGGCGGGGTGATCGGGGTCGGCGGGGCGGGAGGGGGTGGCGGGGTCGGCGAGGCGGCCGAATGACCGTTGACCCGTGACTCGCGGGGGCGTCGGGTCTTCGGCGGGCTCTCCGGGCTTTCGGAAGTGGTCGACTGCGCCTCCGGGCTACCGCCGGTCTGGCTGGCCGTGGCGTCCTGGCGAGGCTCGCTGGGAGCCTCGGTGTCCGGGCCTGAGTCGTGACCGGGCCGGATCGTTTCGATGGCCACCCGGGCCAGCGTGGTCGAGACGTCGAGCGTCTTGGCCGAGATGTCAAAGGCGGTCCGCGCGGCTCCAAAACCGAGGCGGAACGGCAGCGTCAGCAGTTTCTGGGTCATGCAGGGGCGCTACCCGCCCCGCGCCGCGTCTGCACACAGCCCTCCTCAGGGTGTTCGTCCGGGGACGTCAGGTTTGCCAAATAAGCTGTCCGAGATCCGTCCCACCCGCCTTCTCGATCTGAGTCGCGACGCTCACGACGCCTGACTCAGTTGCCCTTGCCGTGGCCGGCGTGCTCGCCGGCCTGGTGGGCAGCGCGGGCGGGATCACGTCGCTGGTCTCCTACCCGGCGCTGCTGGCAGTGGGCCTTCCCGCCCGGGCGGCGAACCTGGCCAACAACGTGGCCCTGGTGGCGTGCTGGCCCGGCTCGGCGCTTACCTCTCAGCCGGAGCTCCGTGACCGGTGGCGATGGCTGCGCCGCTGGTCGGTGGTCACGGCCGCCGGCGCCGCTGTCGGCTCAGGGCTGCTACTGGCTACGCCGGCCAGGGTGTTCGCGCACATCGTCCCGTTCCTGATCGCGGGGGGATCGCTCGTGCTGCTGTTCGAGCCCCGTCTCACTGCCTGGCGACGCCGACACTCAGCTCCGGAGGGCCAGTTGGGCTGGGGCTTTGCCCTTCCGCTGTTCGCTTTCGCGTTTTACAACGGCTACTTCGGCGCCGGGGCGGGGGTGATGACTCTGACGCTGGTCCTCGTGATGGTCGACCACCATCTCCCCACCGCCAACGCTCTGAAGAACATGCTGATCGGTGCGTCTCAGCTCGCATCCGTGGTGATCCTGGCCTCCAGTGGATCGGTTCGCTGGGGAGCGGTGGCGCCTCTGGCGGCGGGAATGCTGGTCGGCGCGAGCCTGGGGCCCTTGGTGGCCCGCCGGGTGCCGGCGCCGGTGATGCGAGTGGTCGTCTCGCTGCTAGGGCTTGGCCTGGCCGTGCGGCTGTGGGTGGGCTGACCCGTCGCCGGAGGAGGGTTTCGGCCTCCTCGAGTTCATTGTGTCGCCCGACGCTCTGGCAGCCTCTCGGCCAGATACGGCGCCGTGCGGCTGCGCTTGGACGACGCGACCTCCTCGGGAGGCCCGGTTGCCACGATCTCCCCGCCCTGCTCGCCGGCGCCAGGCCCGAGGTCGATGATCCAGTCGGCGGCCGCGATGACGTCGAGGTCGTGCTCGACCACAACGACCGTGTTCCCGGTCTCGACGAGCCGGCGCAGCTGGCCAAGCAGCAGCTCGACGTCGCTCGGGTGAAGCCCGGTCGTGGGCTCATCGAGCAGGTAAAGCGCGTGGCCGCGCCGGCCGCGCTGGAGCTCGGTCGCCAGCTTGATGCGTTGCGCTTCGCCGCCGGAAAGCTCGGTGGCCGGCTGGCCGAGCCGCAGGTAGCCGAGCCCGACCTCTCGCAGGGTCTCGAGGCTGCGCATCGCCGCCGGCACGTCCGCGAGGAATCGCGCAGCCTCGTCGACGGTCATGCCGAGCACTTCGGCGATCGACTTGTCGCGCACACGGATTTCGAGCGTTTCGGGCTCGTATCGTGCGCCATGGCACGTTGGGCACGCCGCGTACGTGCCGGGCAGGAACAGCAGCTCGACCGCGACGAACCCCTCGCCGCTGCACGTCTCGCAGCGGCCGCCGGCGACGTTGAACGAGAACCGGCCCGGTGTGTAGCCGCGGCGCTGCGCCTCCTCCGTCGAGGCGAACAGCTTGCGCACGGCGTCGAACATCCCGGTATATGTGGCGAGGTTGGACCGGGGGGTCCGGCCGATCGGCTTCTGGTCGACGCTGACCAGCCGGTCGAACGCCTCGAGGCCGAGCGCGTGCACCCCCGCTCCGGCGTCCTGCGCCCGGTCCTCGATCCCGACCTCGGCGTCGTCGTCGGCGCCCGGCTCGTCGTTGAGCCAGTCGCCGACGACGCTCGCGAGGACCTGGGTGACCAGGGTTGACTTGCCCGAGCCGGACACCCCGGTCACCGCCGTGACGACCCCGAGGGGGAACTCGGCCTCGACGTCGTCGAGGTTGTGCCGGGTCACGTGGCGGAGGCAGAGCCATGACGAAGCCTCCCGCCGCTCGCGGTCCAGCGCGATGCCCGGCCCGAACAGGTACCGCCCGGTCACCGATTCCTCGACGTCCTCGAGGCCGTCCACCGACCCGCTGTAGAGCACGCGACCGCCCCGCTCCCCCGCCCCGGGGCCGACGTCCACGACCCAGTCAGCGCGCCGGACGACTTCCATGTCGTGCTCGACGACGAATAGCGAGTTGCCCGCGGCCTTCAACTGGCCGAGCACCGCCATGAGCGGCTCGGCGTCGGCCGGGTGCAGGCCAGCCGACGGCTCGTCGAGCACGTAAACGACGCCGAACAGGCCCGAGCGCAACTGGGTCGCCAGGCGCAGCCGCTGCAGCTCACCCGGCGAAAGCGTGGTCGTCGCCCGGTCGAGGCTCAAGTAGCCGAGCCCCAGGTCGGCGAGCACCCCGATCCGCGCACACAGATCCGCGGCGATCATCACCGCGACCTCGGTGGCCTCACCCGACTCCGGCGACAGGTAAGCGGCGCCGGGGTTCTCCAGCTCGGCGGTCGGCCGCAGCACCTCCGCGAGTTCGGTCAGCGGCAGCCCGACCAGCTCGGCGATCGTGCGCCCGGCGAAGGTCACGGCCAGCGCCTCGGGCCGCAAGCCGGTCCCGCCGCACGCTGGGCAGTCCACGGTCTCGACGAACCGCAGCGCGCGCTGGCGCATCGCCGCGCTCTGCGAGTTGGCGAGCGTGTGCATGACGTACCGCTCGGCGCTCGAGAACGTGCCGTTGTACGTGTAATCAGCGTCGGTCGGGTGCTCGCGCGGGTCGACAAACACCGTGGGCTGCTCGTCCGTGAACAGGATCCACTCGCGGTCGCGCTTGGGCAGGCGGCGCCAGGGTCTGTCGATGTCGAAACCGAGCACGACGAGGATGTCGCGCAGGTTCTGACCCTGCCAGGCCCCGGGCCACGCGGCGACCGCGCGCTCGCGGATGGTGAGCGAAGGGTCAGGCACGAGCGTCTCCTCGGTGACCCGATGGATCTTCCCCAGCCCGTGGCACTCCGGGCACGCGCCGATCGCCGTGTTTGGCGAGAACCAGTCCGAGTCCATGACCTCGGTCGCCCCCGGCGGGTAGCGGCCAGCGCGTGAGAACAGCATGCGCAGCAGGTTGGATAGCGTCGTGACGGTGCCGACCGAGGAGCGCGAGCTCGTTCCACCCCGACGCTGCTGCAGCGCGACGGCCGGTGGCAGCCCCCGGATGTCGTCGACCTTCGGCGCGCCGGTCTGCTGCAGCAGGCGCCGTGCATACGGCGCGACCGACTCGAAGTAGCGTCGCTGCGCCTCCGCGTAGATCGTTCCGAAGGCCAGCGAGGACTTGCCCGACCCCGACACGCCCGTGAACACCGCGAGCGCGTTGCGCGGGATGGCCACGTCGACGTTGCGCAGGTTGTTCTCGCGGGCGCCACGGACGCGGACGCAGTTGTCTGGGGCGGGCGGATTGGTGCCGTTCGTGCTCAAGGGCTGTAGCTGCCCTACCCGATCGCCGCGCCGCCCACCGAAGGTGGTGAGTGGTGGTATCAGGGCGCGCTCCAGACGGCGCCCGTCTGCATGGCGAGACCCGGACTCGAACCGGGGACACCACGATTTTCAGTCGTGTGCTCTACCAACTGAGCTATCTCGCCTGGAGCGGCGATGCTAGCGGCTCAGTGTGGCGCTGGAGTGGGAGCTCCGGCGGTGCTGGTAAGCCGCCGGAGCAGTTCCAGAGCCCCTCGCTTGGACAGCGGTTCGTTCAGGTTTCCGCATTTGGGCGACTGCACGCAGGAGGGGCAACCCGATCGGCACGGACACTCCCCGATCAGCCGCTGGGCGTCGGTTACAAGTCGGTCGAACTGGTCATATCCGCGTCGCGTCAGCCCGACTCCTCCAGGGTGTCCGTCGTAGATGAAGATCGTCGGTCCGCCGGTCTGGGGGTGCGCGTTGGTGGACAGGCCGCCGATGTCCCAGCGGTCGCACATGGCGATCAGAGGCAGCACGGCGATCTGGCCGTGTTCGAGGGCGTGTAGAGCGCCCAGCAGCACCTCGTTGGGGAAGGCCTCAGCCCCCACCAGCTCGTCCAGCTCGTACCAGAGCGCACGGGTGGTGAACTCGGTGGTCGGCAGGTCGAGCGTTTCGAAGCCGATCACCGAATGGTCCTGCAGGTGCTTGCGCTGGTAGCCGAGCACGGTCTCGGAGTAGATGACCGAACCGAACGACAGCTTCACGCCATGGGTGAGGCGCTGCTCGTGCAACCGCTCGATGTAGGTCATGCTCTCGCGCTTGGCCTGGGTGAAGTAGTCACCGCTGAACGGCTCGAGTACGGCACGTCGACCGCGCAGGTCGAGCTCGAGGACCATGTACGAACGGCCCATGTGCAGATACACGGCGCCGTCGTGCACGGTGGAGAAGGCCCGGCTTGCCTCCACCGTGCCGAGCAGCTCGCCACTGGTGGCATCGATCAGCACGAATGTGTCGGCTGAAGCGGAGCGCAGAGCGGTGCGTGCGGCCGGGTAGTCATCGGGCCGCCGGGGCACAAACCCGGTGGCTCGTTCCCTCAGGAGCCCCTGCTCGGCCAAGCGGCTTGCCCGGTCGAGTACGTCGGCTCCGAAGAGCTCGGCGTCAGCCTCGGTCAAGGGAGCTTCGTGGGCGGCGCAGACCAGGTGCTCATCACGGATCTCTGGACTCGCCGGGTCGATGATCGCGGCCTCCACCGGCCGGCTCAGAAACTCGTCCGGGTGGCGGGCAAAGAACTGATCAAGCGCGTCTTCGCCCGCTATGTAGACCGCCAGGCCGCGCCCGCGCCGGCCTGCACGGCCCCACATCTGTCGCAGGCTGGCCACGGTACCCGGGAAGGTCACGCAGATGGCGGCGTCAAGTTGCCCGATATCGATCCCCAGCTCGAGGGCGTCGGTGGCCACGACGCCGAGCAGCTCGCCTTCGACCAGTCGGCGTTCGATGTCGTGGCGCTGGACCGACGTGTAGCCGGCCCGGTAGGGGGCCAGACGGTCAGCCAGCTCGGCCGGCAGCCGGTCCGCGGCCTGCCGGAGGATCAGCTCGACCCCCTTGCGGGACTTCATGAAGCAGATCGTCCGCGCCCCCGCCTCGACCAGCTCGCTGAGCAGCTCCGCCGCCTCGGCTAAGGCTGAGCCGCGCACGCCGAGCTGCTCGTCGAGCAGCGGTGGGTTCCACATGGCCACCCGGCGCTCGGCCCGGGGTGCGGTGTCGGAATCGATCAGGTTGATGTCAGGCAGGCCGGTGAGGCCCTGAGCCAGCTCGACGGGGTTGGCGATCGTTGCGCTGGCCAGCAGGAAGCGAGGGCTAGTCCCGTAGAACTCGGCGGCGCGGCGCAGCCGGCGCAAGACGTTGGCCACGTGCGAGCCGAATACACCGCGGTACACATGCGCTTCATCGATCACGACGAAGGCCAGGTTCGCGAACAAGTCGGCCCACTGAGTGTGGTGGGGCAGGATCCCGACGTGCAGCATGTCCGGGTTGGTGATCACCAGGTTGCTGCGCTTGCGGATCGCCGGGCGCTCCTGGCGAGGTGTGTCGCCGTCGTAGATGGCGGGACGAAGCTGGCGCTTCAGTCCAAAAGCCTGGAGTGCGCGCGCTTGGTCCTGGGCCAGTGCCTTGGTCGGGTAGAGATACAGGGCCCGCGCGGTCGGGTCGCTCACGAGGACCTCGAGGGTGGGGAGCTGGAAGCAGAGCGACTTGCCTGAGGCCGTCCCGGAAGTGACGATCGTCGGGCCGTCGAAGGCGCTTCTCAGTGCCTGCTCCTGATGCTCGTACAGCGCATCGATCCCTCGCTGGCGCAGCGCACTGGTGACGGCTGGGCTCAGATCGTCCGGCACCGGAACGAGGCGGCCGGGCCGCGACCGGACGATGTTTTCATGAACCAGCCTCTCGTCGTCTCTGCCCTGGGCCAGCAGCTGCTCCCAGGGCTCGGCCTGCGGGGTGGTCGACACTGATCTGAGTATGGCGGCGGCTGCTACGGTCGCGCCCGGTGCGCTGCCTGTACATCGATCTGGACGGGACCCTGCTCGGACCGGGTGGCTCGTTGCTGCGTAGCGGGGACGGCCGCTTCGGTCTCGACTCCGTACGCGCGCTGCAGGCGTGCGCGCGAGCCGACGTGGAGGTGGTCATCTACTCGGGACGCCGCCAGGACAGCGTGTTCGACGTGGCCCGGCTCATTGGCCAGACCTCCTACATCTTTGAGCTCGGCTGCGGCCTGGTCCTGGAAGGCGAGCTCGAGTGGCTCACCGGTGGAATCGAGCCATCTGAGGAGGCGGGCACGATCTACGAGCAGATCACCGCTTCCGGCGCGCCTGAGCTTCTGCTCAAAGCCTTTCCCGGCCGGCTTGAGTACCACACCCCTTGGTCGATCCGCCGGGAGGTGTCACACCTGTTCCGCGGTCAGGTCGATTTGGATGAAGCGGGAGAGCTGCTGCGCAGCCACGGCCTCGACTGGCTTCGCCTGGTGGAAAACGGGATCATCGCGGCGCACGGCGTGTCGGTGGCGGAGTCCGACACCGCCCTTAGCGACCGGGTCGACCGCGTTTACGCCTATCACCTGATTCCGGCGGCATCGTCGAAGGCTCGGGCGGTCGCCCGGCACATGCAGAACCGGGGCTACGGGCCGGAGGACTGCATTGCGGCCGGGGACTCACGGGAGGACCTCGAGGCCGCCGATGTCGTTGGGTGTTTCTGGCTCGTGGAGAATGCCGTGGAGCGCGATCCCACCCTCTTGGACGAGTTAGCCGGCCGCCCCGGCGTCCGCTTGGCGTCGGCCGGGTACGGCGCGGGTGTCTACGAGGCGGTGGTCAGCACCCTGGCTGCGGGCTGACCCGGCGAGCTGGGCTGGGGCGTGACCGCCCGCGGGGTCGTCTGCTCGGCTTCGTGGGCATCTCCCACCGCCCATTCGAGCCGTTCGAGCAACTGCACACCGAAGTGCTGGCTTTCCAGGTCGCCTGAGGTGATGCGCTCCCGGAGCATCACAGCGCCAGCTTCCGGAGTCGTCTGACCGTCGGCGACGACGATGATGTGTGGCATCTCATCTCTCCTTTGTCGTTCCCTGGGACACGCTGACAACAAAAGCTTCAGCCGGCGTAAACGTCTTGTGGCCGACGCGTATGTTTGTCAGGCGTCCTCTGCGGCCGACGGTCCCGGCAGCTCGTGCCCGCGCAGCCGCCAAGCGCTGAACCGCTCGCGCAGCCGCCGCCAGAAGCCGACCTTGGGTCGCCACCTGGCGGGAGGCGGAACGGTGGCCCGTACGACAGCGACCCACTCATCGAGCGGCAGCGTGCCTTCGATCAGGTTGGCCAGCGCCGTGTTGACCGGCGCTTGGAAGCCGGCGTTGTGGAGCGCGCGAGCCAGAAGCGGCACCGACTCGAGCGACTCAACCGCCTGTCCCACCCTGGACGGTATCTCCACGGCCGGCACACCCTGGGCCAGGAGCTCCCCGGCCCGGCGGTTGCGACTCTCCCGGGCCAGGGCAGTGGCCACCAGATCGCCGGTCCCGGCCAAGCCGATCATCGATTCCGGCCGGGCGCCCTGGGACTCGGCCCACCGCCAGACCTCGGCGAAGATGTGACCGGCTGCCGCCCCGGCTGCGTTCAGGCCCTGCGCCTCGGTCGCCCCCGAGGCCAGTGCCGCCGCGTTCTTGGCCGCCCCGGCCAATTCGACCCCGATCGGATCGTTCGATTGCTCGCACACGACTCCGGCTCGGATGAACACCTGCGAGAGGGCTATGGCCAGGGCCTCGTCCGCTGATGCCGCCACCAGACCAGCGCCCTCGCGGACCATCTCGGCGGCGTGCGCCGGTCCCCCGAGACACGCGACGCGGTCCGCGCCGAATTGGCGGCTCAGGATGGAGGTCGGCGGGGAGCCGAGAGGGGGGACCAGCCCCTTGGCCACGGACACCACCGCCGTCCGTGGACCCAGTCCGTGGCTTTCCAGCGGCTCGATTATCTGGTGCAACCTCCCGGAAGGGACGGCCAGGAAGACGTAGTCAGCCCGGGCCACCCCGGCGCTGGTCGGCTCAACCCTGAGTTCTCGGGGCAGCTCGACGCCCGGTAGGTACTCCAGGTTCTCCCTGGCCTCGAGCAGCCGCTGGGCCTGCTCCTCGGTCCGGGTTTGCAGGGTGGTTCGCATCCCCCCGCGCGCGAGCAAACAGGCGACGGCGGTACCAAACGACCCAGCACCGATGACGACCGCACGGCGGCCAAACGGCGGCGATCGGGAGAATGTGGCGCGGCCTCGGGCGGGCATGGCGATCCACGCTACCCACTGCGAGGCCGAGAAACCGCCAGGTTCATCCCGGACCCGCCGTTCGTCGGGTCAGGCGACGCCCCGTCTGCGGGCGCGTTCCAGGGCCTCGCGACCCACCTGATCCTGTAGAGCTACCGCATCGCCCAGGTCGGCGGCCGCTTCAGCCATCTCGCCGAACGCTGCCGCCACTTCGGCGGAGCTCGAGCCGGCTATGGCCCGGTTCAGCTGGCTGACCGCCTGGTCGAAGCGCGCCCAAAGCTCCTCCGGGCCCCTCCGTCCGGTACCTGGACGCAACTCGTAGGGCGGCTCCGCCCGTTCGGCGCCAGGCACTGGGCGCCACATCAACCCGGCCGTGTACGCCCGCTCCCAGGCCACCTGCTCGGTGGCGGCGGCCTCCGACAGCTTCATCAGCCGGGCGGCGAACCCATCATCCGGGGGCGCCATCGTGTGCGCCCGCATCGCCTCCGCCCAGCCAGCACTGGCGTGGCGAACCAAGCGCATCACATGCGCCCGCTCCCGATCCAGCTCGTCGCTGAAGCTCATGACGGATCCGGTCCGGCGGATTGATCTGGGGTCGCCTCTGGTTTCGCGGATGGATCGGGCTCCGCGGCACCGACTGGCTCGCCGCTCCAGAAGTCCTGCGCGCTCGGGCCCGAGGAGCTACCAGCCCTGGCGCTCGACGGTGGCGAAGCGTTGGAGCGTTCGCTGCCATCCAGGATCCGGTCGAAGTCCGACCGCCTGATCCGAACCCGCCGTCCCACCCGGACGGCCGGCAGCCGGCCCTGGTCGATCCAGTTGCGGACGGTCTGTTGGTTGACCTTGAACTGATCGGCCACTTCCGCGACCGTCAAGAATGATTCGTCTCGATCCGCGCTCATCGCGAATAATTTTCCAGTTGAGTTGAAATTACTACGAACGAGTACGCGTAGACTAATGCGTTCTTCGGACGGTAATCTTCGATTCACAAGCACCAGGCGAGGTGGAGACGGACGGGCGCGACACCAATCGGGCGGGCCGTAGCAGCGGCGACAATGTCGTCCCGTTCCCGCGGGACTGGATCGGCCCGCTGGACGACCTGGTGCCCTTCGGGTCGGCCGCGGATGCCGGCCCCGAGGACGAGGAGCTCGAGCAGGCGCTCGTAGCCGATTCGTTCTGGAGCGCGAGCTCCGCTTCGCTGCATCAGGTGGTCGAGGCGCCAATGGACTCTGCCGGCGTCGAAGCGCCAGCCCTGAAGCAGCCCGAGGTGCCCGCTGAGACGACTGCCGTGTCTGGTTGCCGGCGGGTCATTACTGCGAGGGTCACGCGGAGGTCGGCCGCGAGGCCGACCTCACGGTTTCGCATGACGGCACTTCTTGTGGCCGCCTCCGTCGCCGTGGCTGGCGTGGTGTCGGCGCTGGAAGCGGGATCAGGAACACCAATCGCTCATCGTCAAGGTGCCCTGGCTGCCGGTCTTCTCCAGGGCGTCGGCGGACGGACGAGCCCGTCTGCAAACGAGTCCGCGCGTCTGTCGCGTCTGCTCGTGACACGGGCGATCGAGCGGACCAGCCGAAGGTCGCACGGCGGAGGGCACCGATCGCGCACGCACCACCACGCCGTCTCGCGCGCGACGACCAGCCCGTCTTCGGTAGGGACTGCCACGCACGTCAACGTCTCCTACCAAATGACTCAGCCCACAACGGCCGCCTCGGCGAGCACATCTACGCCGGCACCCAGCGAAGTGTCGACATCTTCGGTCCAGACGGACACTGCCGCCACGTCAGACGCGGGCGCATCGTCGAGCAAGGCCGGACCGTCAGGTGCGGGCGCGCCCTTCGGACCCGGACAGATGAATGGCGGTTGATCTGCATCGACTTCGTTTCAGCGCTGTGGCCAGCCAGTGCCAATCGGCCGCCATGTGGGTGACCCGCGCACACGTTGGCCCTCGAACTGACATCCGATCCGGAGACCGTCCATGAACAAAGCCATCAACCACCTTCGGGCCAACGTGGTCGCCTACCTGGCGCTCTTCGTGGCTCTGGGCGGAACCAGCTATGCGGCCGTGAACCTCCCGTCCAACAGCGTGGGAAACCGCCAGATCCGCAACCACTCGATCGACCCGGACAAGCTCAACCCCCGCTTCATCCGAGGCAACATCCGGATCTGGGCCAG
>DASZNA010000101.1:0-17696 GCA_035551655.1 Solirubrobacteraceae bacterium | reverse complement strand
CCGAGGAAGCTCACGACCATTCGCTGGAGCACGTGGTGGATATCCATGCCTTCGTGCCGGGCGACCTGGCCGGTTTTGCCCGCCGGGCCGGCTTCTCCGACGTGCGGGTGCGCGGAGAGGAGCTCCTGGCCAACTGGTTCGGCTGGTTCAACCGATCGCTAGAGGCCGCGGCCGACCCCGACCAGGTGCCCCTGGCCTGGAAGCAGTACGCCTTCCGCGGCTACCTGATGTTGCAGCAGCTGGATGAGCGGGCGCTGGAATCACGTCTGCCGGCGGCGATCTTCTACAACCTGCTCCTGACCGCCCGCCGCCCGTGAGATAGTCCGGTCGGATGCCCGACCGGCTCTCCCACGACTTTCCCCTGTTCCCGCTGGATCTGGTCGTGCTGCCGAGCGAACTCGTGCCGCTCCACATTTTCGAGGAGCGCTACAAGACGATGATCGGGGAATGCCTGGCCCACGAGCAGGAGTTCGGGGTCGTGTGGCTGTCCGACGAGGGCCTGCAAGAGGTGGGGTGTGCCTGCCGGATCGAACGGGTGCTCGAGCGGATGGAGGACGGACGGATGAACATCCTCACGCGGGGTACCCGGCCGTTCAGGGTGCTCGAGCGACAGAGCAACCTGGCCTATCCGGCCGGGGTGATCGAGTTCCTGTTCGACCGGGAGGAGGCCGTCGACCCTCACCTGGTCCTAGAGGCACGCCAGGCCTACAGCGAACTGGTGCGCCGGGCCACCGATCGCGATCCTGAGGTCGAGGAGCTGGAGGAAATGGGGGCCTACGAGATGGCGGCCACGGTCGACTTCGGCCTCAACGCCAAGCAGGGGCTGCTGGACCTCCGGTCAGAGAATGCCCGGCTCCGCCTGGTCACGCGCCTGTTCCGGGCCGCCATCAAGCGGCTGGACTTCGTTGACCGGGCGCAGGCTCGGGCGCGGTCCAACGGCAAGGTCCGGTTCGGGTAGGTCCTCGGGAGCGTCCCGCCGCCGCCCGCGGTCATCCGACTGAACGATCGTCCCGCCTTCTCGGCGTGCCTGTTTCACCGTAGGAGCCATAAGTTCCACCACCCCCCGGCGCGCGAAGGGGTTAGCGCAGTTTTGGCCCTCTAGCGCACTTAACTTCGCTAACCCCGGGCCCAGGGGTCAACCGAGCGACGTTATGGTCGTCGCGCTGAAGCGGACCGGACCGGCAATCAGCCCCGGAGCGAAAACCCAAGCCGAGCTAGGCGTTGTAGATGACCATCGCCAGCCCAAACACGACGCAGTAGATCCCGAACGGGATCAGGTTGGCCCGCTTGAAGTACCGGGTCAGGAAGTGAACGGTGAACACCGCGACCACCGCGGCCACGATCAGGGCGATCAGCGACGCCACCCGTAGGTCGTGAGCCTGAGCCGCGGTGGCATACCCGTGGTTCAGGTGAACCTTGCCCGTCAGGTCCCCGAACTTGAGCAAGCCAGCGGCCAGGATCGGCGGCGTGGCCAGCAGGAAGGCGAACCGAGCGGCGTCCTCGTTATCAAGGCCGCGCAGCAGGCCGGCGGTCATCACGATCCCGTCTCGGCTGATGCCCGCGATCAGAGCCAGGGTCTGGAAGGCGCCGATCGTAAAGCCTTCCCGGTACTCCATCGTGTCCAGCCGGCGGCTGGTGCCATCCCGCTTGGTGCCCTCGCGGGTGGCCAGCGCCCGAACATCCGCGCGCCGGCGCAGCCGCTCCGCTGAGAGCAGGATGCACCCGTTGACGATCAGGAAGATGGAGGCCGCCAAGGGCTTGGCCAGCGCCACGCGGACGGGGTGCTCGAGTATCAGGCCGAGGATGCCCACCGGGATCGTGGCGAGCACGATCAGCCAGGCCAGCCGCTCGGTGGAGTTCTCCACCACGAAGCGGCGCTGCTTGGTCGAGCGCCAGAGCGACACGAAGAAGCCCCGGATCACATCGATCCAGGTTCGCCAGAAGTAGATGAGCAGGCCGATCGCGCTCCCGACATGGAGCGCCACGACGAAGGCCAGCCAGGGCGATTCCGGCTGGGATTGCCAGCGGACGATGTTGTGCCACCCGAATAGGTTGGGGAAGATCACCGTGTGCCCGAGGCTGGAAACTGGGAACAGCTCGGTGATCCCCTGGAGGATCCCCAGGACGATCGCCTGGAAGTTGGTAACTAGATGGGCAGCGCCGGTGGTGAGCACAGGGTCGCGAACAGTAGCGAGGCGACTTGACGGTTGCCTGATGATCCGGGGCCCGATGAGAGCTTTCAAACAAAGCCCCCGGCCGGAGCACCTTCAACCCTCGACCACGACCGCCGCCCCACCCCGCCGAGGGTCGCCCCCGCCCCAGAACCGGCCGTCGGCATCCCGCTCCACCGCCTGCACGCCTCCGAAGAACAGGTTGCGCTCACGGAACGCCGCGTGGCCGTACCGGGAGCGGTCGATGGCGCTCTCGTCGATGCCCGGCTCGGTGTAGACGATCCCGTCCTCGAAATGCACTCGAGGCGCCCGAACCGCCTCGTCGGCCCGCATCCCGCCGTCGATCACCCGGAGAATCGTCTGGAGGATGGCCGACCGGATCCGGTTCGATCCGGCGCTGCCCAGCACGAGCTCAGGTGTGCCGTTTCGCAGCACGACGGTCGGAGCCATCATGCTGGGCAGGCGCCGCCCGGGGGGGTGACGATGGAAACCGAGTGGATTCAGGTCCTGCTCGCCCAGCATGTTGTTCAGGTGCAATCCGGTGCCCGGAACGACCACCCCAGAGCAGGCGCCGTTGCTGCACGTGACCGAGCAGGCCATCCCGCCGGCGTCCAGCACCGCCACATGGGTGGTTGAGCCCAGACGGCCGCCGGGATGCAGAAAGCGCTCGGCGAAGCCCGGCTCGGCCAGGCTGTCCAGGAACTCCGGAGTACGCACAGCCTGGCTCGCCTCCATCGCCTCGACGATCGCGCCCAGCGAAGCCGTGCCCTCCCCCCGCTCCAGGCGGGTCAGCGCGTGGGCGATCAGGATGCCCCCGGCCGACGGAGGCGGATTGGTCAGTACCTCCCGGCCTCGGTAGCCGACCCCCACCGGCGGGCGGTCGATCACCCGGTAGGCGGCCAGATCCTGGCCCGAGACGAGCCCGCCGTGTTCGGTGAGCCACTCCACCACCCTTTGGGCGATCTCCCCCCTGTAGAACGGCTCCGCGCCCTCGGCCGCCAGTTGCTCCAGGGCATCGGCCACCCCGGGTTGGCGGATCATCTCCCCCTCCCCCAGTAGCTCGCCCCGCGGAGCGAAGATCGCCGCCGACTCCGGAGTGGAGGTCACGAGTCCCCCGAGGATCTGGACCACGTAGGCCTGCTCACGGTTCAGCGGTGCCCCGCGCCGGGCCAGTTCGGCCGCCGGGGCCACCAGCTCGGGCAGGGGCAGCCGCCCGAAACGGGAGCTGGCCACCGCGACGCCGGCCGGCACACCGTAGGTCCCGACCGAGGCTGCCCCGATGTTGAACACCTGAACGGCGCCGCCGAACGACACCGGGACCGGGATCAGGTCTGCGTGCGGCTGAGCGGGCGTCCCCGCACGGCCGGGGGCCTCGACGAAGAAGTCGAGCAGCACCGGAGCCTGGCCGGCCTCGGGCACCACCAGCATGTACCCCCCGGCGCCCAGACCAGTGAGCAGCGGCTCACAGGTGAACGCGGTGAACATCGCGGCCAGCGCCGCGTCGACTGCGTTCCCACCGGCCCGCAGGGCATCGGCGCCCGCCCGGGCGCTCAGCTCGTGCCCCGCGGCAACGACGCCCAGCTGCGTGGGCAGGCCTATCTCCTAGGAATGAATTCCGGGACGTCGAGCTCGCCCGTGAAGGAGCGCTCGCGGCGGGATACCCGCGGCTCGCCGTCGGGCTCTCGCATGTCACGCTCGGGCGGCCGGTCCCGCTCGCCCGGCCGATCCCGTTCGGACCAGTCGCGCTCGGAACGGCGATCGCGGCTGGACCACTCACGCCCTCGATCCGCAGCCTGTGCGGCCGGCGCCGGAGCCCCCCGGTCCACGGAACGGTTCCGGTAGCCGGTGGCCACCACGGTGACCCACACCTGGCCGTCGGCCAGCTTCTCGTCGAGCATCGCCCCGAAGATGATGTTGGCGTCGGGATGGGCGGCGTCGGCCACGGCCTTGGCGGCCTCGTTGACCTCCCACAGGGACAGATCCGGGCCGCCGGTGATCGACAGGAGGATCGACCGGGCGCCCTCCATGCTCGTCTCCAGGAGTGGCGAGGCCACCGCCGCCTCGGCGGCATCAATGGCTCGGCGCTCGCCCGTGCCCATGCCGATGCCCAGAAGCGCGTTCCCGGCGTTCGACATGATCGTGCGGACATCCGCGAAATCCAGGTTGATCAGCCCGGGCAGGGTGACCAGGTCGGACACGCCCTGCACGCCCTGGCGCAGCACGTCATCGGCCACGCGGAAGGCGTCGACCATTGACGTACCCTTATCCAGCACGGTGAGCAGGCGGTTGTTGGGCACGACGATCAGCGTGTCGACCTCTTCGGCCAGCGCCGCGATCCCAGCCTCAGCCTGGGCACTCCGTCGGGAGCCCTCGAACTGGAAGGGGCGGGTGACGATGCCAACCGTCAGCGCGCCGACCTCGTGGCCGATCTGCGCCACCACAGGCGCAGCGCCCGTGCCGGTCCCGCCTCCGGCGCCGGCCGCGATGAACACCATGTCCGAGCCGCGCAGGAGCGCCTTGATCCGGTCGTACTCCTCGCGAGCCGCCTGACGGCCCAGGTCGGGGTTCGAGCCGGAGCCGAGGCCTCGGGTCACCGAGTCTCCGATGTGGAGCGTCTCGGCCGCCGCGCACTGCTGCAGTGACTGCAAGTCGGTGTTGATGGCCACGAAATCGACGCCTTCGATCTCGGCCTCGATCATCCGGTTCACGGCGTTCACGCCGGCCCCACCCACTCCGACCACCCGAATGACCGGGCTGCCCACCGGACGGGGCGGCGCAAAGGCGTCGCTCAGCCGGTCGCTGCGGGCGTACACGTCCTCGGCGGTGGCCGGCGCGGAGGATGCGCGGGCGCGTTTCGGGCGGTCCATCAGGCTGTGGGGGATGTCGGCCGAGAAGGCGTGGCGGAGGCGCTCCTGGGGGGAGGGGATCCGCGGCTCCTCCAGCTCGAGCTCTGGCTGGGGCTGGGAAACCGAAGGGTGCGGAGCCTTTCGCCGCGGCTTCGCGTCCTCGGCTCTCGGCGCCTGCACCTTGGGTTTCTCAGCGGCTTGGGTCTTCGGGGCCGTCTTGGACCCGTCGGCGGCCTTGGCCGGGCGAGCCGAAGCTTGGTTCTTGGGTTTTCCGGTGTCGGAACCGCCGTCCTCGGCCGTCTTGCGGAACAGAGCGGCCAGCGGCCCCTCGCGCATGCTCGCACGCTTAGCGTTGGGCATTTGAGAGGACCTCCTTCGCAAGCTGCCGATAGGCGTGAGCGGCCAGACCGTCCGGATCGTACTTGAGCACAGACATGCCCTTGACCGGGGCCTCGGCAAACCGCACTGTCTTGCGGATTCGAGAAGCGAACACCCGGTCGCCGAAGTTCTCCTCCAGCAGTTCGATGGCTTCCTTGGCGTGCAGGGTGCGCGTGTCCATCATGGTCGGCAGGATCCCCTCGATGTCCACTCCCGGATTCAGGTTCTCCCGGATCATGGCCAGCGTGTTCTGCAGCTGGATGAGCCCGCGCATCGACAGATATTCGCACTGAACGGGGACGATCACCTTGTCGGCCGCGGTCAGCGCGTTGATGGTCAGCAGGCCGAGGCTCGGCGGCGTGTCGATGAACACGAAGTCGTAGTCATCGTCAACATCCTTGAGAGCCCGCTCCAGCGAGCGCTCGCGGCCGATCATCGTCGACATGGCGATCTCGGCGCCGGCCAGGTCGATCGAGGCGCAGGCCACGTCGACCTCGCGCTTGCGGATCACCTCGCGAATCGACACCCGATGCACGAGCACGTCGTACATCGACTTCTGAAGTCCGTCGGGATCAATTCCCTGCGACATCGTGAGGTTGCCCTGCGGGTCCATGTCGCAGCAGAGAACGCGGTGGCCCTCTTCAGCGAAAGCCACGGCGAGATTGAGCGTGGTGGTGGTCTTGGCGACGCCGCCCTTCTGGTTGGCGAATGCGATCACCTTGGCAGTGGCCGTCACGGGAGGTGCTCCGCTTCAGTAGAGGAGGACATTCGCGGCTGTATTCGCAGGAGCGGCGGCGAATCCTTCCGGTTAGCCCGATTTCCGCCGCCGCTATGTTTCCCGAGCGGTGAACTCCCTGCTCGGACGACGGCTGATCTTCGTGACCGGAAAAGGGGGCGTAGGCAAGTCGACCGTCGCGGTCGCGCTCGGACTGCTCGCCGCCCGCCGTGGCCTGCGCACGATCGTGGCCGAGCTGTCCGGCAGCGACCGGCTGCAGCACCTGTTTGCGCCGCCACCGGCAGGCGGCCACCCCGCCTTCGCGGAGGTCGAGCTCGTGCCCGGCCTATTCACGATCTCGGTCGACCCGCAGAACGCCATGGAGGAATACCTCCGCGTCAAGACCGGCCCGGTCGGCCAGGCGTTCGGCTCCACCCGGCTCTTTCAGGCGTTCGCCATGGCCACTCCTGGCATGCGGGAGCTTCTCAGCATTGGCAAGGTGTGGGAGCTGGCCCAGTTCGAGCGCCGCAGCCGCGAAGGGGAGCCCTACGACCTGGTGATCGTGGACGCGCCGGCCACCGGACACGGCGTCGGCATCTTGCGCACGCCGCGCACGTTCGCTGAGATCGCTCGTGTTGGCCCGATCGCCCACCAGGGCGGTCAGATCGCCCGGACGATCGCCGATCGCTCGTTCACCGCCGTCCTGGCCGTCAGCACGCCCGAGGAGATGCCGGTCAACGAGACCCTGGCCCTGCATGAGGCTCTGTTAAGCGACGATCTCGATCTGGACGCCGTGATCGTCAACGCCTGCTATCCGGCCCGCTTCGATGCCGGCGACCGCAAGGCGCTCGAGCAGGCGGTGGCCACCCAGCCCGATCGATCTGTACGGGCCGCGCTGCGGGCCGCCCTGTCTCAGCAAGCCCGCTCGGCCGCCCAGAGCGAGCAGCAGGAGCGCCTGGCCGATCGGTTCGGGGAGCGGCTGCTCACCCTCCCGTACCTGTTCTGTCCCGAGATCGGTCCCGACGAGCTTGAACTGCTGGCCGACCATCTGGAGGGGCACGTCACATGAACATCCCTGAACTCCTGGAGGGCAAGCGCGTGTGCGTTTGCGCGGGCGCCGGCGGGGTGGGCAAGACGACCACCTCCGCCGTCGTGGGGCTCGGCATGGCCGCTCAGGGACTGCGGGTGGCCGTGGTCACCATCGATCCCGCTCGCCGGCTGGCCAACGCCCTGGGACTCGAGGAACTGGAGAACCGCCCCCGTCAGGTCTCACCCGAGCGACTCCGGGCGCACGGCCTCGACGTCAAGGGCGAGCTGTGGGCGATGATGCTCGACCCTAAGCGTACGTTCGATGAGCTGATCGAGCGGCTCGCCTCCACCCCCCAGCGCGCCGAGGAAATCAAGGCCAACCGGGTCTACCGCGAGCTGTCCACCGCCGTTTCGGGTTCGCAGGAGTTCACCGCCGTTTCCAAGCTGTACGAGCTGACCCAGGAGAACGATTTCGACCTGCTCGTCCTGGACACGCCGCCCTCGCGTAGCGCGCTGGACTTCTTCGACGCGCCCGGCCGGCTCACGTCGTTTCTCGAAGGCCGGGCCCTGAAGGCGTTCGTGCGCCCCACCGGTCTCGGCATCCGGGTGCTCGGGGCGGGCGCGGCGCCCCTGCTCGGCGGCCTGCGCCGGATCACCGGCATCGACCTGATCGCCGACCTGACCACGTTCTTCGGCCTGCTCGGCGACATGACGGAGAACTTCACCGCCCGGGCCCGCGAGGTGGAGCGGCTGCTGCACGCACCCGAGACGGCCTTTTTGCTGGTCACCTCGGCCCAGCGCGAGCCGATCGACGAGGGGATCTGGTTCCGGCGCACCCTGAGGTCGAGCGGCCTGCCGTTCGCGGGCGTCGTGGTCAACCGCTTTCACCACGATCTGGGAGAGTCGCTCGGGTCCGGCGAGATGCGCGACGGCCTGTCCGAGCTGCTCCCGGAAGCGCTGGCCGAGCAGGTGGCCGAGAACTGGTGGGATTACCACGTGCTGGCCTCGCGCGATCAGGCCAACGTGGAGCGCCTGGCCGGCGAGCTGGAAGGCGAGCCGCTACTGCTCGTGCCGCAACTGGACGACGACGTGCACGACGTGAACGGGCTGGTTCGGGTGCACCGCTACCTGTTTGCCTCCGACGCCGAGCGAGCCAGGCTGATTGAGGACGTGGTGGCCTGAGACCACGCCTCCCAGCTCAGCAGAGTCCTCTCCCACTCCTCCGGCCCGGCCCGGTCGACCATCTCGACGGTCCCGTCGTGGAGCAGCTCCCATACGGCCAGCTCCGCGGTGCTCAGCCGCTGGCTCGGCCGCGCTCCGGGCAGCAGGGCATCTGACATCTGCACCACCTCGGCCAAGGTCTGGGACCCCGCGCTGAGCCGGCCGAGCATCCGCTCCTTCAGGCGATCCACCTCGGCCGGGCGCTCCACCCGGCCACGCGTTCCGCTCAGCATCCGTTCGGTCACCTCGCTCCCGGTGCGCACCACGTTCTGCCACCCCCGCCCCAGCCCGATCTCCTCGGGCCCCAGCGCCCGGCCCTCGTAGATGGTCAGCCGCGTCCGGCCCGGGTCCCACTCTCGCTCGGCGTAGGAGATGGTCTGACCGGCCCGCAACGGCCCCAGGAACCGCTGGTTGAGCTCGTCTTCGGTGAGATTGAAGGCGCGCGTCGTGTGCGGGCGCTGCTTGAGCTCCACGTGAAACACCGGACCAGACTAAGCGGTTGTTCCCACGTGGGGTGGCTGGCCGGCCACCCCACGGGCCCGGCGGCGGCGACGCTCCGGTCTATGCCTGGAGCGCGGGACTCGGCTGGCTGTCGGCCCGCGCCCGGCGCGCGTGGCGCACGGCGAACTCGATCAGGTCGACGCAGGCGTCGACTCTCAGCCGGGTCGAGTCGATGACCAGGTCATAGATGCGGGGGTCGTGTGGGTCGACGCCGTACCACCGCTGGACGTATGTCTCCCGCGCCCGGTCAGCGATCTTCAGCTCTCGCTCGGCGGTCGGGCGATCCACTCCCAGCACGATCATCGCCTGCCCGATTCTCCGGTCCGCCGGACCGTCCAGCCGGACGTGAAGGGCCCCCGGCTCGTCGCGCAGGACGACAGCGGCCGCGCGTCCGAGAATCACCGCTCCGCTATCGGAGTATTCGTGCAGGACCTGCTCGGTCTCCCGGCGGAACTCCTCCTCGCTCATGTGGGTCGGATCGTTGCGCGTGGCCGTTCCGGCGAAGCGGTGGGTGGCCGGGGCAAACCGGGGAACCCAGCGGCGGAACAGGTCCCGCGGCACCTGTTGTTTGATCAGACCCTGGCGCGGAACCTCCAGGTGGTCGGCCACTGACACCGGGATCGCGCGATCCAGAAACGGCACCTCCAGACGCGACGCCAGCCGCGGCCCGACCAGACTGCCGCCGGAACCGTAGGCGGCGGAAATGGTCACGAGCGCGGCCATTTCCAAACCCTACCGCTCCGAAGGCGCGGTCCTGCTCAGGCGACAGTGGCCGCCTCAGCCAGCAGCTCGTCGGCTACCGACCGCACGTCCGCGTCCAGGTGACCACACAGCGTGTCGCGCAGGATCGCCCGCAGATGCTCGGCAATCTCCTCCACCAGGCCGTCGGCCGAGTTGGCGGGGTCGATGTCGGGAGCGACCCCAGTGATCACCGCTCGCTCCAGGGAGATGGCCTGGGCGGCGCGCTGGGCCAGGGCCTGTCGCTGCTCAGCCGGGGCGCAGATGACCGCCAGCCGGCCGGCCAGGCGTCCGCTGGTTGGCCCCTCTGGCTCGAGCAGTGCTCGCAGCGCCAGCAGGTAGTCGGTGAGCGCCTCGAACGGGGCGATCCGCTCACAGCCCATCTCGAACCGGCTCAGGGCCCACGCCAGCTCGCCGGCGCCCGAATCCTCCGAGCCGGGCCGCGGGAGGCGCCGCGCGATCAGATTGTAGAAAGCGCGAAACTCCTCCTCCTGGGCGGCCGGGAGGACCAGCGTCAGCCGAGGCCGCCCGCTCCCTCCCAGGGGGACCGGGCGCCAGGCGCCGCCATCGATCCGCAGGGCGCCGATCGGTCCAAGGGCGAACCCCCCGCGCTCGAAGAGACGCAGCGCGGTGAGGACGCGGCGAAACCGCGATCGCGCTCTGGCTACCGGCGGGGCGTCCGAACGATCGTGGGTCACTCGAAGAACGATCAGCGTGCCCTCGTCGTCCGCGTCGCGGTCGAGATGCGGCGGGTCGGCCAGCGCATGCGGGCGAGCCAGTGACAGGCCCTCGCCGATCGTCAGCTCATCGCTCTCCTCATCCAGCGCAAACCCAAGCAGTGGCGCCACCACCTCGAACACGCAGTGACCCTGGTACAGGGCCCGCTCGAGCTCGGCGTAGGCCCCCTCGAAGCGGTCGGGCTCGAACCCGAACTCGCTGCGCTCGGCGAACACGCGCCCGACGAAGCACCGCAGCGCCGCGTCCGCTCGGTCGCCCGGGCGTTCGGATACCCGTGCCTCCCCCATCGCGGTCAGATAGGCGGCGGTCCCCTCGGCCACCTCCAGGGCGCGGGCCACCGGCGCGTAGGTGCTCAACGCGACCAGCAGGCCGAGGCGCTCGCGAACGTAGTCTTCGGTCAGCGGCCGGTAGCAGTAGAGGGGGGCGGTACCGCGACGAGCGCCGTCTGACTCCACCACCTCGAAGGGCACCTCGTCGCCGTCGGCCACGGCCGCGCAGAGTCGCCGGGAAACGTCCAGCGTGAAGCTCTCGAGGAGTCCGTGAAGGGTGGGGTTTCTCACCCTGGCCGGTTTCTCCGCCCGCCGCCCGGATCCTGCTCGATGTCGCCGAGGTGATGCCGGGTCAGACCGCGGCGGCCACCGGCTCACGGCCGGCGGCGTCGGCCATGACGTCCTGCACGTCGGCCTGGCACCCATCAATGAGCCATTGGTTGCCGTAGGCCCGCATGCTCTCTATCAGCGGGACCAGCGCGCGTCCCTTCTCAGTCAGGGCGTACTCGACGCGCGGCGGGACCTCGGGAAACGTCTGGCGGGCCACCACCCCCTCCTCTTCGAGCGCCCGAAGGCGAAGTGAGAGCGTGCGGGGACTGATGCCGGCCAGCGAGCGCTCCAGCTCACAGAATCGAGACCGTCCCTCAGCCAGATCCCGGATTAGCAGCAGCGTCCACTTGCCGCACACGATGTCGGCTGTACGGCAGACGGGACATGAATCCTGGGTAGCCATCTTTTCCCAGTCTAGCGCAATGCTTCACCAACTGAAGTATGGCGGCGCGCCTGGCAAGGTCGGAGGCGACCGAACCGCCGCATCCGACCTGCCTGGGTGTGACTACTTCACGCTGTATGCGTACGGGAAGGCCTGCACCTGATCACCGTCCAGATCGCTGATCTGACCGAACACCACCTCCGTGGTGTCATCGAGATACAGGGTGCCGCTGACGCTGCTACCGGAGGCCCCGGTCGGCGTGATCGTCACCGGGATGCTGGCGGTCTGACCCGGGTCGACCACCACCGGATTGAACTGACCAAACGACTCCTGCCCGGCGCCCACCTCCCACAGATCACCCGTGGGCGAGGACATGTCGTGGTTGAACGCGTTGGCCGTAGCGGTCATCTGCGTGGTCACCGACTCCGTCGGTGCCCCGGTGGCTCCATACGCTCCGACGACATCGGGAGCGATGTCCCACAGCCCCTGAGCGATGGACGACCCGCTCAGCGAGGCGCTCACCGAGTGGCCCTGGTTGGAGCCGATGTCCGGGTCCCCCACGTAGTTGCCCGCATCGAACATGATCGGGGTCGAGCCGCTGGTCGCGGCCTGCGCCGTGAGCCTCGATGTGTGAGTGGGCACGATGTACAGCGGCACGTTGTTGCCGGCCTCGAGCGGCACCGTGGTTGAGTTACACGGGCCCGATGGGGTGCCACCGCACAGTGCGGTCAGCCCCATGTTTGCCGTCTGGCGCAGCCTCGGATCGAGGAAATACGCCTCCGGTTCGGGCCCGTTGTTCGTCACCGTCACGGTCGCCGTTTGAGGCGTCGCCGGTGCCAGCTGTGTATCGGTCGAATTCGGCAGTCCCTGGGCAGAGGCCGGGGCCAGCGACTGATTCGTGCTCACCTTGAACGGCTCAGTCAGAGCTGTCCCGGACACGTACGGAATGAACGCGACGATCAGCGTCCACGTCCCCCCGGCCGGAGCGACGACGTGCAACTGGGCGCCCAACTCCTGGGAGCCGTCCGGCAGGGTGTTGGAGGCAGTGGCCAGCGCCTCGCCGGTCGGACTGATCAGGAACGCCGTGAACGGGTTGTTGGGGTTGTTGGCCAGCTTCACGGTGGCGTTCAGCTCCGGCTTGCTCGCGGGCAGCTTCAGCTGGTAGTAGAACGTCTGACCACTGATCACCGACCGACCGTTGCCGCCCGTCAAGGTGTCGGTGAACGACTCCGATCCGGGGCGGATCCGGCTGCGTAGGGTGACCGGGATGGTGCTCTTCCCTTCCCGGCTGGCCAGCACGATCGCCCCGGCGCCGTCACCCGGGTGGGCCGGAGTCGACACCCTCAGGCTCACCCGCCCGGTCTGCCCCGGCCCCAGCCTGAGGCTGGATGGGGTGACTGTGCCGAAGCGGACGTAGCGCGCCACGGCCGCCCCGAACTTCACCATGCCCGTGGTTCCACCGGAAGAGCCCTCTCGGCTCCACACGTATGCGGTCCACTTGCCGGGCCGGGGATCGGTGACCTGGATGTTTCCGTAGTTCCCATCGCCCTGGGGCACCGAATAGCCGGCCAGCGCACCCTTGGGATCCACCAGGGTCAGCCGGACGCGGGCGTTGAGGTCGCTGTAGGACACGTTCTGGAACGCGATCGAGGCGTGCAGACGGTTCTTGCCCTTCGGCACCGTGAACGTGATCGGCTCGTAGTTGGCGGGCGCGCCCGACCAGTCCGTGGTGTGCGGGCTGTCGACGTCGTCCAACCTCACCGTGTCGGTGGCGATCGTCCGGTAGTCCCCCAGGGTGCGGGTGCGGAGCTTGATCGTCTCTGCCTGCCGGCCCTCATTGGTGACGCGGTCAGTGAGCGTCTTGCGGGTCCCGGTCCCCGCGATCGCGTTCAGCTGCGTGGAGCTGTCGATCAGCGTGTCGCCCTTGTGCTTCTTGGCGTGGTATGACTCAGCCGCCAGCACCGCGCGATAGGCGTCGACACGGCCGGCGCCCTGCTGCTGAGCCGGCGAACCGACGTCATCGGTGGTGGAGACGAGAATCCGTTTGACCACGGCTGGGCTCGGCGTGGCGCCGTGATGGCCCCTGCGGTAGGCCTGGACGACCAGCGCAGCGGTGCCGGCGGTCAGTGGCGCCGACTCGCTGGTGCCACCAAAGGCAATGAATCGCGAGCCGTTGCCGGCGTAGTTGGTGCACTCGCTCCACCGGGCCAGGTCAGGCGTGCACAGCGCCCAGTTGAGCTCGCCGGGGGCGACCAGGTCGACCGTCCGCCCATTTTGCTCAAAGCCGGCTGAGCTGAACGAGCTGATGTTGTCGTTCAGGTAACCGTGGATGCCCGGGAACTGAGCCCCTCCGTAGCCATCCTGGAGGTCGATGCGGTAGCTGGTGGTGGCCCCGGCCGAGATCACCTTCGGGTCGGTTGACGGGGTGCCGATCGTGCTGGTCACGCCGGCGTCGCCGCTGGAGGCCGTGACGGTCGTTCCGGCCGCCACAGCCGCATCGTTGGCCGACTTGATCAGGTCAAGCGTGGCACTGTCGTCGGGATAGAAGTTGTTCCCCAGAGACTCATTGAGCACATTGACGTGATCATGGGTGACCGCGTAGTCGATCGCCTGCAGGAAGGCGGAGTTGTAGCCGGAGTTCTCGGCCCCGAAGATGTCCAGGGCGACCACGCTGGCCCCCGGCGCCACCCCCTGGATCCGGATCCGGCAGTTGTGATTCACGGCGTGAGGCCCGAAGCCCTTGACGTTGTAGGTCTCGCGGCCCTGGGCCGCGATCGAGCTGGCATCGCCGAAGGCCTCCTCGCCCCCGGTCGGGACGGCCGTCCCCTCGCCACTGAAGTCCTTGTAGTCGATGATCACGTGGCGGCCATTGGCTCGGATGAAGTCAGGGTTGTTGATGTCCAGCCCGTCCGCGATGAAGCCAACCTTGACCCCGGCTCCGTTGAAGCCCAGAGAACGCGCGGTCTTGGCGCCGCGAGCGTCGGACGCGGCCCGCATGATCTGCAGGGCCTGCGGGTTGAGCTGGGGCTTGCCGTGGGCCTTGCACACCCCTCGGGCCGACGCGCGGGAAACGCCGCTGGCACTGCTGGCGCTGGCACCTCCGCCGGAGATGCTGGGCCCGAGGTGGATCATCTGGTCAGGAACGACCTCGGCCACCGCGGGATTGGCGCGCAGCCTCGCCTGCTCGGCGGGCGACACGGTCGCGGACATGGCGTTGATCAGCGTGTAGGCATGGACGTTGCGCGCCCCGGATTGCGCCAGCTGCGCGCGCACTGGGGACTGAGCCTGCGCGAGCGCGCTTCGGCGTGCACCCACCAACCCCGGGGTCGCGGGGAGCGTGCTGGCCTGGTTGCGCAGCACGACGATTACCCGTGCGCTCGTTGAAGTCGAACTGGTCGCAGCACCGGCCGGCATCGTGCTCATGATTCCGACGAGCGCAGCCACGGCGCCGACGACGAGCACTGCCCGCAGATCGCGCATTCTCATGCCCTACCTCCTGCTGTGTCTCTCTCCCCAGCCCATGGAAAGGCTGCCCATCCGACCCCTGAGCGTGAACCCTATACGGCCACCTGAGGTCATGCAAAGCCGAGCCTTCAGCAGGTCATGGCCCGGACCCGATCTAGACTCGACATGTGCTCCGGCATCCGTTCGAAGAGGACCACCGTCAGGCCTCTACCAATCTGCTTGGAGTAGGCACCCTCGCGTGTCCCCGCTGCGATGCGCCGATCGGAATCGGCCCGGATCCGCTGTCGCCCACTTCAGCGATTGCTTGCCCCTTCTGCCGGCATCACGGCCGGCTGCGGGAATTCCTCTCGCTGACGCCCCCCACGCGGCCCACCCGCGTGGTCGTGCGGGTCACCGCGCCCGCGAGGCTGCGAATCAGTCCCGCCGACTGACCCGGGACACCCACCCGATCGCCGGCGCGATGTGGCGGGCGACCGTCTCGAGCATCGCCGCGCAGTACTCCACCCCCAACTGGTTGGGAACGGTCAGCAGCAAGGTGTCGGCTTCGCGGACCGCAGGGTCGTGCGCCAGCTCCTCGGCGATCTGATCCGGCTCACCGGTGTAGTTGCGCCCAAATCGGGCCACCACACCCTCCAGGTGGCCGAGCTGGTCGTTTGACCCACCATGCCGCTCGAAGTACGCCCGGTCCTGATCGGTGAGGATCGGCAGGATGCTGCGGCTGACCGACACCCGCGGTGCCCGCTCCCATCCCGCCTCAGCCCAGGCCTCACGGAACCCTTGGATCTGCTGAGCCTGAAGCTCGCCGAACGACACTCCCGTGTCCTCGCTCAGCAGCGTGGAGCTCATCAGGTTCATGCCCTGCTGGGCCGCCCACCGTGCCGTTTGCCGGGTTCCGGAACCCCACCAGATCCTCTCGTTGAGGCCCGAGGATTGCGGCTGGACGGACAGAGCGGCCAGCGTCCCGGTCATGACCGGGTCGGTGTGCGCCACCGGCACTCCGGCGATGGCATCCCGGAACAGGTCGGTCTTCTGACGAGCCAGGTCGGCGTCATCCTGACCTTCGCCTGGAACGTATCCAAACGTCTCCGAGCCGCGCTGGGCGGGCTCGGGCGATCCGCGGCTTATTCCGAGCTGCAGGCGGCCGCCGGCGATCAGGTCCGTGGCGGCGGCCTCTTCGGCCATGTACAGCGGGTTCTCGTAGCGCATGTCGATAACCGCCGTGCCCATCTCGATTTGCTCCGTCCTCGCCGCGATGGCGGCCAGAAGCGGGAAGGGTGAGGCCAGCTGGCGAGCGAAGTGATGTACCCGCACGTAGGCTCCGTCCAGCCCCAGCTCCTCGGCAGCCTCGGCCAGCTCGATCGTCTGCAAGTGCGCGTCCGCCGCCGTCTGGGTGGCTGACCCGGGCGCACCCTGCCAGTGCCCGAAGCTGAGAAACCCGATTCGCTTCATCGCCTCATCCTAGGAAGACGACCCCTAGGTGATGCGGTAGCCAACCCCGGGCGTCGTGTGGATGACGTCTGGCTGTCCCAGCTTGCGTCTCAGCCGCGCAATGGTCACTTTGACGGTGTTGGTGAACGGATCGACGTTCTCGTCCCAGGCCTGTTCCAGAAGCTGCTCGGCGCTGAGAGCACCGGGACTCGCCTTGAGGAGGGCCTCGAGCACCGCGCGCTCCTTGACCGAGAGCGTGACCGGGCGTCCGTCGCGGGTGACGGCTCCGGTCCGAGGATCCAGTTCTATTCCGGAGGCGCGCAAGACGCGGCTGCGCGCCGCCGGGCGCCGGCGCGCGAGCGCGTGGACACGCAGCACCAGCTCCGGGAAGTGAAACGGCTTGGGGAGGTAGTCGTCGGCCCCGAGAGCCAGGCCCTCAACCCGGTCCCCAGGGGCACCGGCCGCGGTGAGCATCAGGATCATCGGAGGATCCCCCGTATCGGTGATGAGCCGGCACACCTGGTCTCCGTGGAGGCCGGGCAGGTCTCGATCCAGGAGCACGACGTCGTACGGGTGAACGGTCACTTTCGTGATGGCCTCGCGGCCGTCGTAGGCCACGTCGACGGCGATTCCCTGATCCCGCAGTCCCTCGGCGATCCGGTTCGCGTGCCGCGGGATGTCCTCCACCACGAGGACCCTCATCCGGCGGCAGGCTCGAGCTGGGGAACGCTGGCGAAAGGAAGGGTGATCTGAACGCGAAGCCCGCCCTGCGCTCGGGCGTGGAGGCTGAGACGACCATCGTGAGCGGCCGCGATCGCAGCCACTATCGAGAGCCCGAGCCCGTGCCCACTCTGGGGGCCTGTCCGGTCCCGCCCGAGCCTGACGAACGGCTGGGCGAGCTGGTCCACGGCGTCCTGGTCGAGCACCGAGCCGCTGCTGTCGATGACGAGCTGCGCCCGCTCGAGGCCCAGCGGCATCAGTCTGATTTCGATGCTGCCTCCCGGCTCAGTGTGGAGCACCGCGTTCTCGACGACGTTCTCGACCATCCGCCGCAGGAGGGCTGCGTCGCCGGAAACCTCAAGCCGGGTCAGCTCCGTCTCGACGACGAGTCGCCGTTTCGCCAGCTCCTCGGATCGCGTGGCCACCGAGGCGGTGATCAGGGGCTCGAGCGCCACCTGGCCGCGCTCGGCGAGCTGACCGTTCTGAGCCCGCGCGAGGTTGAGGAAGCTATCCAGCAACTGATCCACATGGTCGAGGTCGATGCGCAGCTCCGCGTCCAGCTCCCGCATCTGCTCGGGTACGCCGGCGGGCTTGGCGATCGCCACGTCCAGCGTGGTCCGCATCGTCGCCAGTGGCGTGCGCAGCTCGTGCGAGGCGTTGGCCACGAACCTTCGCTGCGCGGCGAACGCGCCCTCCAGACGTTCGAGCAACCGGTCGATTGTGTCCGCCAGCAACCGTAGCTCGTCCCGCGGGCCGCCCAGCCCG
>DASZNA010000100.1:0-9037 GCA_035551655.1 Solirubrobacteraceae bacterium | reverse complement strand
TAGGGCTGCCGCGTAGTCGGCCCTCCGAGTCCGGTTTGTCGTACCTACCTCCACCAGGCGCGCGCCGGTCTGGGCGATCACCTCGGGAATTCGGAAGCCACCCCCGATTTCCACCAGCTGACCGCGAGACACCACCACGCTGCCGTCTCGGCCGGCCAGCGCGGCCACGGCCAGCAGTGCGGCGCCGGCTCCGTTGTTGACGACCAGGGCGCCTGGCGCACCGGTCAGCTCGCACAGCAACTGGCTCACGTGCGCTTGGCGCGACCCTCTCGAGCCGCTCACCAGATCCGACTCCAGCGATGAGTATCCGCGGGCCGTCCGTTCCACGGCCCGCTGGGCCGCCGCGGCCAGGGGTGCTCTCCCCAGGTTCGTGTGGATGATCACCCCGGTCGCGTTGTAGACGGGGCGCAGCGACTCCTGCGTCCGGCGAAGGCGCTGGCGGGCCCGCTCGACCAGATCAGCCGCGCCGTTGACTCCCCCGCTGGTCAGCTCCCGGCGGCGGTCGGCGATCACCTCGCGCGCGGCCCGCACGGCCAGCGCACGGGGTGCGTCCAGCTCTGCGGCCAGGCGATCGACGCTAGGAAGATCCCGGAAACTCATAAGGGGATTGTGGCTAGCCGACCAGCTTGACGCTGAGCCACACGGCCGCGGCCGTCAAAGGGAGCGCCGGCAGCACGGTGACCAGCCCCAGCCGGGTGAACTCACCCAGCTCGACGAGGACCGGCTGCGGGTGCACGATCCGTCGCCACAGGAGCGTGGCCAGAGAGCCGCCATAGGTGAGGTTGGGGCCGATGTTCACCCCCACCAGCACGGCGAGCAGGGGACCCAGACCCAGGGCTCCGGCCACCGGCGCCAGGATCAATGTGGCGGGAAGGTTGTTGAGGAGGTTCGCGGCCACCGTCGCCACCACTGCCACCAGGATCAGGTCGGGCAACGTGCCTCCCGATGGCAGGAGGCTGACCACGGCCGACCGCAGCCCGTTGTCGGCGGCCGCTCGAACAATCACCCCTAGGCCGAACACGAACACCAGAAAGCCGGGCTGGACAGAGCGCACCAGCTCCTGACCCGAGCTCAGCCGATTCCGGCCGGCCGAAGGCAGTGTGACGAGGGCGGCACCGCCCACCGCTATCCACACCGGCGCAATGCCCAGCGGTGAGCTCACCAGGAAGCCGACGAGGGTAAGTGCCAGGATGCCCAGTGCGTAACCGGTCTCTCTGGGAATCCGCACGTCGATTTGCGCTGGTGGCGCCAGGGGTTCGTCGCGGGTCCGCAGCTCGGACGCAAAAAAGCGCCGCAGCACCAGCCACTCAACCGCAACGGCCACCCCCCACGGCAGCGCCATGATCGCTGCGAACCGGGTGAAGCTCAGGTGGCTCGCGTGGAAGGCCAAGAGGTTCGTCAGGTTGGAGACCGGCAGCAGCAGCGAAGCGGAATTGGCCAGGTGAGCACAGGCGTAGGCGCCCGGTTTGGGGTCGGCGTTCAGGCGCGCCGCAGTGATCAGCGCGATCGGGGTCAGCAGCACAACGGTCGGATCCAGGCCGAGGACCACGGTCACCACAGTCGAGGCCCCGAACACGAGCGCGAACAGTCGCTGCGGACGCCCCGCCGCGGAGAACCCCATGTAGCTGCCCAGCGTTTCAAACACCCGCTGGCGACGGCAGCCCTCGGACAGGACGAGCAGCGCGGCCAGAAAGGCAACGGTCGAGGCTAGGTCCGACACCGCCGAGCCGGCCGCGTGCGGGGTGACAGCACCCACTGCCAGCAGCAGAATCGAGCCGGACGCGGCAGCCAGCCATTCGGCGAGCCGGCGGGACCGAACGATCGCGCTGGTCAGGGTGATGGCCAGGACGACCAGCGCCAGGATCAGGTTCACGGCGGATCAGTGCTCTTGGCCCAGCATGGACCGGCCCACGGGTCCCCCTCGCCGCAGCACGGCATCGCTGACGAGCCAGATCAGGAGGGCCGCCCCCGCGGTGGCCGTGCCGAGCACGCAGACGGAGCTCCAGCCGCCCGAGGAATAAAGCGCTGACGTGAGGGCCGACAGCACCGCGCCGCCCAGGAAATAGGCGACCATGTAGGCCGTGGTGAGGCGGCTCCTGGCCTCCGGTTGCAGGGCGTAGATGGCGCTCTGATTGGAGATGTGGATGCCCTGCGCGCCGAGGTCCAGGACGACGATCCCGGCCAGCAGGACGGGTACCTCGTTCCGGCCCAGAGCCAGCAGGCCCCAGCTTCCCAGCAAGATGATCAGCGTGGCCGTGGCCGCGATCCGGCCATGGCCACGGTCAGCTAGTCGCCCCGCGACGGGCGCCACCGAGGCCCCGGCCACGCCGGCCAGCCCGAACAGGCCGATGGTCGTGTTCCCGTAGTGGAAGGGCGGACCCGAGAGTAGGAAGGCCAGCGATGTCCACAGAATGCTGAAGCAGCCAAACGCCAGCCCGCCCAGCACCATCCGCTGGCGGAGGACCGGTTCCTCGACGATCAGCCCGAACACGGACGCGAGCAGCGCCCGGTAGGGCATCTGCTGCGTGCTCGGCACCGGCGGCAGGAAACGGCGCAACGTCGCGGCCAGCGCCACCATCACGCCGGCGGCCACCACGAACACGATCCGCCAGCCCCACGCCCCGGCGATCAGGCCGCTGACCGTCCGGGCGAGCAGGATCCCAATCAGCAGTCCGCTCATGACCGTCCCGACCACCCGGCCGCGCTCGTGCTCGGCGGCCAGGCTGGAGGACATCGGCACGATCACCTGCGCCATGCAGGCGCCGATCCCGACTACGGCCACGGCCAGCGCGAACAGGCCAAAGCTCGGAGCCGCCGCGGCCAGCCCCTGGCCGGCCGCCACGAGCAGCATCGTCGAGATGATCAGCCGCCGCCGTTCCAGCAGGTCGCCCAGGGGGACGAGAAAGGCCAGCCCCAGCACGTAGCCGACCTGGGCGATCGTGACCAGGAGGCCGCCCGTTCCGTTTGAGACGTGGAAGGCAAGCGCCAGGGTGTGCAGCAGCGGCTGGGCGTAATACATGTTCGCCACCGAGGCTCCGCAGGCCACGGCCAGCAGCAGTACAAGCCGGCGGCTGATCCCGGCGTTCAGACTGGAGGACGGCTCAGAGGAGGTCAGATCTGGGAGCCTAGACGGCCCGCAGGGTCAGACTCTCGACCGGCGCGCGCTCGGAAACGGCCACCTTGTTCTCGGTGCCGACGAGCTCATGAGACATTTCGTCCGAGTCGACGAGGCGCAGGTACGACTCCTCAGCGCCCGGCAAGGTGGAGCGAATTCGGGCCAGCTGATGCTCCACGCGCTTCTCCCGGTAGGGCCGCTCGTCCCGCTCTTGCTTTATCGCCTGGGCTCGTCCGCAGGCCACCAGCAGGAGATACACGAACGCCAGCGCGGCCACGCTCGCCCGGCCGCCCATGAAGGCTGACCAGATCAGGGCGAGCACTGACACGGGCACTCCCACGACGAGCAGCGATGTCCAGGCACGGCGAATCGTGTAAAAGCGCATACGCCGGATATCGGGGTACGCCAGACGCCGCTTTAGCTCGTCATAAGACGCTGGACGGCTGTTTAGGCGGCCCTACTGGCGCTGGCTGCCCGACGGGCTCAGCGGCCGAGACCGCTCGAGCATCTCGGGACGGGCCACCAGCTTGACCCGAGGGCGGCCTGCAGGCTCCCCCAACGAGCGCTCGTGCGCGTCGATGGCCTCCCATCCGCTGTAGTCGACCACGTGAGTCCGCTCGTGCAGGGTCGCCAGCAGCTCGTCGGCTGATGCGGTGGGTTCGGCCAGTCGGCCGGCGGCGTAATCGGCCTGCAGAAGGTCGGTGGTCTCCTGCGCACATTTCTTGTTGGTGCCGATCACGCCCGACGGGCCACGCTTGATCCATCCGGCGGCGTACACGCCGGTCAGCGGCTCCCGAGTGTCGGGATCGATCACCCTTCCGTCCTGATTGAGGACCGTGCTCCTCTGGCCGTCGAACGGAACTCCCGGGAGCGGCGTGCCGACGTAACCAATCGAACGCAGCACCAATCCGGTCGTCAGATGCTCTCGCTGGCCGGTCGGCCGAGCCCGCAATGCCCCGTCATCCCCAGCGATCAGTTGGTTGCGCTCGATCGTGACGCTCTCGACCCGGTCCTCGCCGTCGATCGCAATCGGGGAGGACAGGAACTTCAGAACGATCCGCCGTGGGCGGCCGGCCGAAGGGGTGCCGGCGTACTGCCGGAGAGTCTCCACATTTCGCTTCGTGGTTCCGTCCGAAGTCTCGAGCGCCGCCGCGCTGGGCTCGTCGAGCTCCATGTCGGCTGGATCCACGATCACGTCAGCCAGCTCGAGGTCGGCGAGCTCGCGGAGCTCCGGATTGGTGAACGCGGCCTGCGCCGGACCGCGGCGTCCAAGCACGACGATCTCCTCGATTTGGCTGTTCCGCAACGCCTCCAGTGCGTGATCGGCGATATCGGTGACCGCGAGCTCATCCACGGACAGTGCCAGCATGCGGGCCACGTCGAGCGCCACGTTTCCGTTGCCGATCACCACGGCCCTCTGGCAGCTGAGATCGAACTCCAGCTCGGCGTAATCGGGGTGGCCGTTGTACCAGGCCACGAATTCGGTGGCCGCGTGACTTCCCAGCAAATCCTCTCCGGGGATACCCAGTCGCCGGTCGGCTGCAGTACCCACGGCGTAGATCACCGCGTGGTAAGCGTCCATCAGCTCCTCGTGCGTGACGTCGGTTCCCACCTCGACGTTGCCGTGGAAGCGGAACCCCGGCTTGGCGGCCGTCCTCTCGAATACTCGGGTGACCGACTTGATCTTGGGATGGTCAGGCGCCACACCCGCTCGAACCAGGCCCCACGGCGTCGGCAGGCGGTCGAACACATCGACGAGGACCACTGGATCGTCATGGCCGAGCAGCTGCCCGGCGGCGTAGAAGCCGGCTGGGCCGGAGCCGATGATGGCCACGCGCAGAGGATTCTCGGCGGTACCCGCAGCGGGAGTCATACCCCTCAGGGTAGAGCCTGGCCGGCTTCAGAGGATGTTCACAGCACGGGAGACCACCAGCCCAATCGTGACCAGCGAGACGAGGGATTGGAGACCCATCAGCGACTTGGCCATGGTGGTCAGAGGCATCGTGTCCGTGGGGCTGAACGCGGCCGCATTGGTCGTGGAGACGTACAGGTAGTCCAAGAAGGTGGGGCGCCAGCCCGGGGAGATCCGATCATCGGCCAGCTGGGGGAAGAGGAAGTCCGGAGGCCCGTCGTTACCGGACGCCCGCCGGCCGGGGCCGCCCCGGTCGATCTCCCAGAACCACAGGCCAAACAGCAGGACGTTGGTGAGCCAGATGAGCACGCCGGCGATGATCAGCTCGGAGCCCCGGAAGACATTTTTGTGCAGCAGCTCGGAGACGAGCAGGACCAGCGAGATGGCGTTGGCGATGCTGACCAGTGCCGTCACCCCGAGGGCCAGACGCCGGCGCGGCGTGTGCTCCTCCACCACTCTCTGGGGTGAGGCGATGAACAGAGTGATCAGGACGAGCGCCTCCAGGGCCGGCAGCAGCCAGGCCGGTCCCGGCGTGACTCGGTCCGGGAGCAGGACCTGCAGGACGATGGCCAGGGCGACGCTGAGTTCGGGCGGCCAGTGGGGCTCGCTGCGCGGCGGCGGGGGATAGCCGGGCAGCTTCGGCTCGGCCGGCTGGCCGGCTTCGGGGGTGACGTGGGCGGGGCTCACCGCCGGGACAGGGTAGATCCGCCGGCGGCGGCCCCGGGCGCCCCTAACTCCGGGAGCTAACCGCGGCCGCGCAGGGGCCGGTGCGGAATCGGCGGGTCGTTCTCGTTCGCGTCGCGGCGTTCCTCGGGTGCCAGATCGTCCTCGTGGGCAAACCAGTTGCCCACCCGGCCAATTTCATCGGCGGCTCGCAGCGGCGAGAACGCGCGGGTGAATGACACCAACAGGCCGATCACCGCCACAACAATCACCAGGATCTCCAGGGTGTTGACCATGTCTCTCAGTCCTTGGTTAGGGGAAGGAGAATCACTTCCTACATAGGTGTAGCCGCAACTGGCGGGGTCCAAGCGGGCGTGTGATCGGTTTCACTCAGGCCTCCTCGGACCACCGCTGTCAGGCCCGCGGCAGGGGTCTGGGTGAGAACGCCACGCACCGGGCAACCTTCAGGTGCCGCCCAGGCGGCAACCTATACTTCACGTCTCTCGACTGAGGAGTCACCCGGTGCAGGAGATGGTCATCTACGGCGTCAGCTTCGACATGGTCGGCAAGCAGCCGATCGTGTTGCTGAAGACGATCGAGAGCAACAAGTTCCTGCCCATCTGGATCGGTCATCCGGAGGCGGCGGCCATCCTCATGAAGCTTCAGGGCGCGTCCACCCCCCGGCCGATGACCCACGACCTCCTGTCCGACATGCTCGGAGAACTGGACGTCGAGTGCACTCGCGTCTCGGTCACCGAACTGCGTGAGAACACCTTCTACGCGTCGATCTCCCTGCGGACCAACGGGCGGGAGATGGAGATCGACTCGCGCCCCAGTGACGCGCTGGCGCTGGCTGTGCGCAGCGGCGCGCCGATCTTCGCCGCCGACGAGGTGATCGCCGAATCGGCCATCGAGTTCGAGCACGAGGTGGAGGACACCGAAGAGGTGGTCGAGAAGTTCAAGGACTTCCTGGACCACGTCAAACCCGAGGACTTCGCGGGCGAGTAGTCGGGGCGAGCGCCCACCGGCGAACGGCCGCCGTTGCCGGGGGCCGCAAGGCCGCGATGAAGGCAGCCCGGAGCGGCACTCGTCCCCAGCGTGCTGGTTCACCGTACGGGCCAAAAAGTCCACCACCCTCCGGAGTCGAAAGGGGTTGTGGAGGAAGTGCGCCGCCACCGACCAAAAGGTGAACTGCCCCTCTCCTCCGTGAGACGGGGTGCACGTTTTGGCCCTTACGGTGAAACACCCCAGAAGGGCAAAAGAGGGCCGCTAGGCGCTTGGGAGTGCCGCCTGCAGGATCCGCTCGATCAGATCGTCGAACGACATGCCGGCAGCATCGGCCGCCTGTGGCAGCAGGCTCGTCTCGGTCAGCCCCGGGATCACGTTGGTCTCCAGCACGAACAGCTCGTTCGTGTCGCGCTCCAGCATCAGATCCACACGGGCAAACGCCGAGCACCCGAGCATCCGGTAGGTGCTCAGTGCCAGCTCACCGGCTCGATCCGCCACCGAGGGATCGAGCTCGGCCGGACAGACGAATCGTGTGCGCCCGATCTCGTATCGCGCCTCGAAGTTGTAGAAGTCCTCCTCCACCGGAACCGCCTCCACCACCGGCAGCACGCGCGGCTGCCCGGCCTCTTCCACCACGGACACCGCCAGCTCACGGCCGGCCACGTAGCGCTCGAGCAGGACCTTGCGGTCATACGAGAAGGCGGCCAGCAGGGCCCCGGGCACGTCGCGGGGTTCGCGCGCGAACTTGATGCCCAGCGCGGATCCCTGACAGGCCGGCTTGACCACGATCGGAAACTGCAGGCGAGCCTCCAGGGCGGGCAGTACCTGGGCCGCCCCGAGCGCCTGAAAGGCCGTCTCGCTGAACGCGAAGAAATCCGGCGTCGAGATGCCGTGGTCGAGCATCGAGTGCTTGGCCAGCACCTTGTCCGACGCGCGCATACAGGCTGAGACACGCGAACCGGTGTAGGGCACGCCCAGCACCTCCAGCAGCTCCTGCACGGTGCCGTCCTCGCCGTCGCGGCCGTGCAGGGCGACGAACGCCACGTCAGGCCGGGTCTCGGTTAGCCGGCCGACCAGGTCACCCCCGGCATCGATGGCCACCACCCGGTGGCCCAGGCGCTCCAGGGCATCCTCCACGCGGGCTCCCGATCTCAGAGACACCTGGCGCTCAAGCGAGCGCCCGCCCTTCAGCACGGCCACCAGGCTCATGCGAGGTCAGATCAGCCGGCCCGCTTGCGCGGCAGCCTCAACACCTTGGCCAGTTCGGACCCCTCAGCAGAGGCCTCGCCCCGCTCGGCCGGAGAACCCGCCCTCCCCGCCGCCGTGCCGACAGCCGGCGGCGCGGGCGACACCTGTCCGGTGAGCGTTCCGTACAGCGCCACCTGCTCACGGACGACCTCGCCGATCCGGCGGATGCCCTCGCGGATCTCCTCCTCGTTCACGCCGGAGAAGTTCAGGCGCATTTCGGAGCCTCCGCGCCCGTCCACGTACGCCGCTCGGCCGGGTACGAAGGCCACGTGCTCCTCCAGTGCCCGGGCCAGCAGGTCCGTGGTGTCGAGATAGTCCGGCAGGGAGACCCAGATGAACAGGCCGCCCCCCGGATGGGTCCAGGTGGCTTCCCGGGGGAAATGCTCGGCCAGGGCGTCAAGCATGACGTCCCGGCGCAGCCGGTAGATCTCGATCAGGGAGCGCACATAGTCCTCCCAGTCACCCGATTCGAAGTACGCGCTGACGAAGTACTGGGAGATCGAGGAGGAGCAGAGATCGCTGGCCTGCTTGCCGATGTTCATCCGGGCCAGCACCGGCGGCGGCGCCACCGTCCAGCCCAGGCGCACGCCCGGTGAGAGGATCTTGGAGAAGGTGCCGGCGTAGATCACGAAGTCCTCGTCCAGCGAGCGCAGCGCAGGCAGCGCCTCCCCTTCGAAGCGCAGGAGTCCGTACGGGTTGTCCTCCAGGATCAGCAGCTCGCGCTCGGCCGCGATCCGGACCAGCTCATGGCGCCGGTCCCGGGACATGGTGATGCCGGCCGGGTTGTGAAAGTTCGGCACGGTGTAGATGAACTTCGGGCGACGGCCGGCCGCCTCGAGCTGGTCCAGCGTGTCGGACAGCTCGTCGGTCCGCATCCCTTCGCGGTCCATCCTCACCTGCACCACGTCGGCCTGATAGGCGCTGAACGTGGGTACGGCCCCCGGATAAGTGGGCGCCTCGGTGACCACCACATCGCCGGGGTCCACCAGCGTCTTGCACACCAGGTCGATCACCTGCTGGCCGCCGGCGGTGACCAGCACCTCGTCGATGTCGATCTGCATGCCCTCGGCCGCCATCACCTCGGCGATGCA
>DASZNA010000099.1:0-2615 GCA_035551655.1 Solirubrobacteraceae bacterium | reverse complement strand
GTGCAGGAGGCCACCCACGGCGTGCCGGCGATCATCCGCTCCCATCGGTCCTCCACGGGCTCGACCCGCCCGTTGTGAAAGCCCAGGTGGGGCTGGTCGTGCATGCACTCCAGGCACTGCACCACCGCCTCCTGCATCTCGTCGACCACCTCGGCGCGCTCGCCGGTTTCCGGGTCGATGCGGTGGATGCCCTCGTAGTGGACCTGAACCTCCAGGTTCTGAGACCAACAGCGGTAGCAGCGCAGCCAGCTGCGAACCTCGGTCGAGCCCTCCATGACTCCGAGTTTAGTGCGTGCTAAGCGGTCGCCCATCGGCGTGGTCCTGGCCGGTGGGCGGGGCAGCCGGATGGGCGGCTCCAAGCTCACCGCCCCCCTGGCAGGCCGACCGCTGATCGAATTTCCCCTGCGGGCGCTGCACAGCGTGCTCGACGAGGTGACCGTGATCGCCAAACCTGATGTGAGCCTGCCCCCGCTGCCTGGGGTGACGGTCTGGATCGAGCCGGCCGCGCCACGCCACCCCCTGGTGGGCATCGTGCAGGCTCTGGCCCTGTCCGAGGACCGTCCCGTGATGGTGTGCGCCGCCGATCTGCCGCTGGTCACGCCCGCGTTGATTGAGCGGATCGTCAACTGTGACCTCGAGGGCGCCCCGGCGGCGATCGCCAGCTGCCGGGAGCAGATCCAGCCCCTGCTGGGCTGTTATCAGCCGGCGGCGGCGGACCTGCTCGGTGCGTATGCCGAGCGGGCGAGCGACCCGGTTCGTCGGGTGGTGGCCGGCATCGGACCGGTACATGTGGAGGTCTCCGATCCCCAGGAGCTGTTCAACGTGAACTCTCCCGAGGACCTGCTGATCGCCGGCCGCCTCCTGGCCCAGACGAAGCCCACGCGGTAAGCCCTGTCCGGGTCAGCCGGCCGAGGCGAACAGCGCTGGTGGGGCGGCCACGGTGTTGCGCTTGAAATACGACATCACCAGGCTGCCGGCTCCCTGGCCGAGGCTCTGGCTGTCGCAGCCGAAGTCGGCGTGCATCACGTTCGGTACCTCGAGCTCCGCGGCGTCGGTGGTGAACCCGAGGTAGTTGCCGTCGTGGACCGTCGTGCCGGAGTGGTACTGGGCCAGCGCGCCCGGTTGGAGGGACCAGGCTTCGATGCCCACCCCCTCGGACTTCCAGTAGGCCAGGTAGTCCGGCGCGGACTTGTACCCGTCCGAGTAGCACTCCCAGGGCCGGTGGAGTGCCGCGAACAATGTCCACTCACCGTCCACCAGCGCGATCCCACGGGCCGCCAGCGCCCCGACCGCTTGCCACGCACTGGGCTCGTCCAGCTTCAGCTTGTGAAACGAATACATGAGGTTTCGGCCGGTCAGCAGGTGCCCCGGAAGCTGCGCGGTATGCGAGGTCTCGTACGCAGACTCCGCCCAGATCACATTGCTCGCGTGCCAGCGGGCGCGGATGTCGTTGACCAGGGCCTGCATCCCCACGTAGCGCACCCTGGCTACCTTCCCGCCCCACCTCCAGAGCTTCCAGATTCGCGCGTCGGACATCAACGGGCCATGCTTCCCGTCCTTTTTTAGCCGCGGTTCGTTGAACAGATCGAAGATCACCGGCCACCTGCGGTAATTGAGGCTCATGTACTGCCAAAACTTGACCGTGGTGGCGGTGGGATCTGGCCGATTGCCGGTGAACCACGTGTTGTCGTTCACGATCGGGATTTCGTGGTCGCGCAGGATCCGGCAGATCATCTGGTTCAGGTAGGTCGCGAACTTCCGGTTATAGCCGTAGCCGCTGGTCGGCCGGTTGATCAGGTTTCCCTCGCTGACCTGCAGCCGCTGTGAGTTGATGTGCCACGCGGCATGCGCGGCATCGATCTGGGCCAGGGTGGACGCCTGAGCCGCCGCGTAGCTTGGCTGCTCCGGCCCGCCCACCACCGAAATCCCCTCCGGGACGATCACGTGGCCCTGGCTGTCCTTGAGGCGCCGTCCGACAACCTTCAGATGGTCGCTGGGCAGTTGCTGAGCGGAAACGCCGCAGTCGGCGTCCGGATTGGTCAGGGTCGGGGCCGCGCGCTTCACTGCCCGATCGGTTCGCGCCGCCAGGGCTGTGCCGCTCGCCCCCAGGCCGAGCGCAGCCGTGACCAGTAGGGCCAACCCACCCGAGATCGTCGGCTTGTGCGCTGTGTTCATCTGTGGCGTCCCCCGCTGCCCAGCCCTCCGAGCAGATTCAGAGAGTGTAAAGGCCGCATCCCCGGAGGACTACAGCAGTCCGGCGGCGGGTTCAGCCAAACGTGAAGTCGTACGCGCTCACGCCCGGCGGAAGCTCCACCTTGAGCAGGAAGGTCGCGTCATGGGGGAGCCGTACGAGGCTGTACAGGCGCTCGCCGCGCACCGTGAAATAGCCGCCCGGGCCGACGTCGGTGCCGGCGTAGCGAGCCGGGATCGGCTTCCCCCCCAGCAGCACCCGGCCGCGCCGCGGCAGTCCGTCCGTCGATGTCATGACCAGGTAAGCGTTCCGCGCCTGTATGCCTCCCTCGATCACTGCCCCCGGTCCCGCCGAAGTGATGGACTGCGAGCCCACGCGCCACGGCCCGCCCAGCGCCCACTGGTTCAGCCCCACCCCCCCGGGC
>DASZNA010000098.1:0-3111 GCA_035551655.1 Solirubrobacteraceae bacterium | reverse complement strand
GCCTACCAGGACGCGGGCCAGGTCGGCCTCTACCTGGGCACCCGGCCCGACAACATCGGCGAGGCCATGCGGATCGTCGGCCAGGAGCTCTGCCGCCTGCGCAGCGAGCCGGCCACCGCCGATGAGCTGCACCGGGCCAAGGAGAACCTCAAGGGCCGCGTGCTGCTGGCGCTCGAGTCGACCGGCGCCCGCATGAACCGGCTGGGTTCCGAGCTGCTCGGCGAGGTGCCGCTGCTCTCGCTCGATGAGGTGGTGGCGGCGATCGACGCGGTGACGGTGTCCGACCTGGAGTCCCTCAGCGAGGAGCTGTGGGATCCCGAACAGCTGTCGATCGCCGGGATCGGACCCGACGCGGAGCGCTTCGAGGAGGCGGTCGCCCGGATCGAGCTGGCCGCCACCGCCAGTTCACGCTGATGATCCGGGTGGCGGTCACCGGCGCGGCCGGGCGCATGGGCGCCACCGTGTGCGCCGCCGTGGAGGGGGCCGCCGACATGGAGCTGGTGGCCCGCGCCGACCCCGCGATCAACACCTCGCTGGCCGACGCGCTGGCCAACCGCCCCGACGTCCTGGTCGACTTCACGGTCCCAAAGACGGCGGTCGAGAACATCCGGCAAGCCGTCAGAGCCGGAGTCCATGTCGTCGTCGGCACCACCGGATTCGACCCCCGAGACCTGGACGGCCTGACCGGGGCGAACATCTTCATCGCGCCCAACTTCGCGATCGGCGCCGTGCTGATGATGAAGTTCGCCGCCGAGGCGGCTCGGCACATGCGCTCGGCCGAGATCATCGAGCTGCACCACGACCGGAAGCTGGACAGGCCCAGCGGCACGGCGGCCCGCACCGCTCGCCTGATGCACGACGCCGCCCCCGACCGGCCCGAGCCGCCGGTCCACTCGGTGCGCCTTCCCGGCCTGGTGGCCCACCAGGAGGTGATCCTGGGGGACGTCGGGCAGACGCTCACCATCCGCCATGACTCGATCGACCGGGAGTCGTTCATGCCCGGCGTGCTCCTGGCCATCCGGACGGTGGCGACGTTGCCGCACAGCCCGGTGATCGGGCTCGAGCATCTGCTCTGACATACGGCGTTTGCACCCGTCCGGATCCGGGCGTATGTTGAGACCAGATCCAGACAGCGAGGCAAGGGACAAGGGATGGCGTGGAAGAAGAACGTCCTCGTGGTAGCCAACGTGACGGCCAGCTCTGAGGAGCTGCTGGCCGCGCTGTCCCGGCTCGCCGAGGGCACCACGTCGCAGTTCACGCTGCTGGTGCCGGCCACTCCGTTTGCAGGCGGCCGGGAGGCGGCGCAGAGCGCGCTTGACATGGCGCTCAGCCGGCTCCGCGAGGCCGGGCTCGCGGTCGCGGGCCAACTCGGCGACCCCGATCCCTGCCTGGCCGTCTCGGAGATCTGGAATCCCCGGGAATACGACGAGATCGTCGTCAGCACGCTGCCCCTCGGCTCCTCGAAATGGCTGCACGCCGGCCTGCCCGAGCGGATCGGCCGCCTGACCGGCGCGCCCGTCACCCATGTGGTCTCCCAGCCGTCCCCGCCTGCTCGGCCGACCACCTCCGCCACCTCCGCCCCGGCGACTGCCGGGCACCCGGGGCCCCTGGGACCTCTGCTCGCCCCATATGCGGTGCTCGATCACACCGAGGAGCACGGGCGCCGCCACCGCAAGCGGCTCGGCTGAGGCCGGCCGAGAGCCTCTAAGATAGCCCCCCGATGACGGCGAACTTCGGCGCGATCCTCACGGCCATGGTCACACCGTTCGAGGCCTCGGGCGGCCCGGACGAGGCGGCGATCATCCGCCTGGTCCACCACCTGATCGAGAACGGCTCGGACGGAGTGGTGGTCTGCGGCACCACCGGGGAGGCGGCGACGATGACCGACGAGGAGCACCTGCGCACGATCGAGCTGGTCACCAGCGAGATGCGCTCGAGCTTCCCGGACGCCACCGTGATCGCCGGCGTCGGCTCCAACGACACGCGCCATGCCGTGCAGCTCACCGAGCGAGCCACCGAGCTGGGTCCTGACGCTCTGCTGAGCGTCAACCCCTACTACAACCGTCCCACCCACAAGGGGATCATCCGCCACTACGAGGAGATCGACCGGGCCACGGACCTGCCCATCCTCCTGTACAACATCCCGCAGCGCACCGGCAGCGATCTGCCCAACGAGCTGATCGCGCGTCTGGGCCAGCTGGAGCACATCGTCGGGGTCAAGCAGGCCAACCAGCCCAACCTCGGGCCAATCGACGGCATCTCGATCTACGCCGGCAACGACGACATGCTGGCCGACGTGCTGGACCTGGGGGAACCCGGCGGGATCCTCACGGCCAGTCACATTTTCGGCCGTGAGTTCCGGCGGATGGTCGACGAGCCCGAGAACCGGCGCGAGATCGACGCCCGGCTCACCGGCGTCTACCGGGACATGGCGATCGCTCCCGCAGCCTGCTCCAACAAGGCGGCGCTGAACCTGCTCGGCCTGGACGTGGGTGACCCCCGGTTGCCCTACCTGCCCCTGGACGAGCGGGAGCTCTCCGTGATCCGGGGCATGCTCGAGCGTCACCGCATGCTCCAGCCCGCCCAAGCGTGAGTACGAACTCGAGGCTGCGCGTCCTGCCGCTGGGCGGCCTGGGCGAGATCGGCAAGAACATGATGGTGGTGGAGTACGAGGACCGCATCGTGGTCGTCGACACCGGCCTGCGCTTCCCCACCGCCGAGATGCTGGGCATCGATCTGGTACTGCCCGACTTCACCTATCTGCGCGAGCGGGTCGACGACATCGAGGCGATCGTCATCACGCACGGCCACGAAGATCACCTGGGCGCGCTCCCGTGGGTGCTCCGTGAGCTGGGCGGGGCCGATGCTCCGCCCGTGTACGCGCGCCGGCTCACGCTGGCCATGGCCCGTTCCAAGCTCGACGAGCACCGCCTGCGGGACTGCGATCTGCGTGACCTGAGCCCGGGTGAGGCGATCGAGGTGGGTCCGTTCGACCTCGAGCTGGTCCACATGACCCACTCCATCCCGGACGCCTGCGCGGTCGCGCTGACCACCGACCTCGGCACCGTGCTGGTCACCGGCGACTACAAGTTCGACCAAACTCCCGTGGAC
>DASZNA010000097.1:0-2053 GCA_035551655.1 Solirubrobacteraceae bacterium | reverse complement strand
GAGTTGGCCATGCCCGAGTAGTTGAACACCTGGGCCAGCCCGAAGATGATCGGCCCGACCAGCAGCGCGCCCCACATCTGGTGGAAGGTCTGCCGGAACGCGGCGGCGATCTGGGCGCCGCGGACCCGCTGCACGACCACGATGATCAGCCACGACAGGAGGATCCAGGTGCCGCCGATGGCCGGCGCGAAGTCCCACGAGATCTTGGTCGCCTTGTGCGAGAGCGAGCTGACCGCGGTGACGGTCGGCTTGACGAAGTCGTAGGTGCCCAGGTGTGACCAGGGGCCGGTCGCGGCGACGACCACGACGATGAGGATCCCGAACGGGATGAATCCCTGCATCGCATGGCGCATCCCCGGTGGGGCCGGTTCTGCGCCGGGGCCGGGGCTCGCTCCGGGGCCGACGGCGGCCACGGGCGGGGTTTCGATGGGGACGCCGCCGAATCCCAGGGTCTCGCGCGGCCGCCAGAACCGGAGAAGGAGGAGAAGCGCGCCGAAGCAGACCACCGCGCCGATCACGTCCGGGAGGTAAGGGCCGAGGAACTGCGAGGTCGGATACTGCCCGGCGATGTAGCTGAGCGAGCCGACGATGGCCAGCGGCCAGGCGCCGCGCAGCCCGCGCTTGCCGGTGACGAGCACGATCAGGATCCACGGCGGGAGGAGCGCGAGGATGGCGACGATCCGCCCGATCGCGCCGGACAGGTCGATGAGCGGCACGTTGGTCACGGCGGCCAGGGCGATGATCGGGGCCCCGAGCGCGCCGAACGAGACCGGAGCGTTGTTGGCCAGCGCCGCGACCCGGATCGCGTCGAGTTCGACCACGCCCAGCCCGACCAGGATCGGCGTGACGACGGCCCACGGGTACCCGAACCCGACCAGCCCCTCGAGCAGCGCGCCGAGCGCCCACGCCAGCAGGATGGTCTGGACCCGGATGTCCGCCGTGGCTTTGGAGATGAGCCAGCGCTTGAAGTCCTCGAACGCGCCGGTCTCCCTCAGCGTGTTGTAGATGATCACCCCCCAGAACGTGATCCAGTCGATGGACCAGATGCCCGTGCCGGCCCCGATGGCCCACGCCTTGAACGTCGGGCCGGCCGGCGCGTGCCACACCGTGATGGCGAGGATGATCGTGACCACCGCGCCGATGATCACCGCCTGCCACGCGGTCATGCGCAGCCCGGCCAGGAGGACCAGGAGCAGCACGATCGGCACCAGGGCGACCAGCGTGCTGCCGAGCGTCGAATGCAGCGGGTTGAGTGTCTGAATGAAGGATGACCCCGAGGCGAGCAAGCTGGAATCCGAGGTCAGTGCGGGGGCTGCCTGGAACATGGATCAAAGCCTTCCGGTGAGTGCGTCGTTGCCTTCCGGTGCCGTGAGGTGGATCAGTAAGTGGTTGCCTGATAACCGTGGGTGCAGTGATCTTCCTACGCAGACGATTGCAGGGCAATAGGCGACTTGTGACGTCTTCTGATGAGTTACCGGGCGCGACTGGGCGGGCGGCGGTCCTCCGCCACTGGGCCGGCGGGCAGACCGCGTGCGCTACGCTATGGGGACGCCGGGGACGAGCCGCGCAGGGCGGCGAGCCGGAGACGGCTCCGGTCCCCTCAGGCGGCGGGCGATTGGCTCAGCGGGAGAGCGCCTCGTTCACCGAGGCGGCTGGACGGCTGGAATCGCCTGGTGGCAGGGAGATTTTCGAAAAAAGTACATAGCGGGGGACTGGCTCGGAAACTGGTTCGGGTCTCAGGAGTGCGCCTGAACCAGTAGATCGAGGCGGTCTGCCCAGGTAGGGGCCGTTGGCTCAGCGGGAGAGCGTCCGCCTCACACGCGGAAGGTCGCTGGTTCGATCCCAGCACGGCCCACTAGTTCGGTTACAACAGAAGACGAGCCCGCAAGGTGCGTCAACACCTTACGGGCTATGACTGAACACGGTGGGTGAACACCATGTCAGCCAGCGACCAGCCTACGGGTGATCTGTGCGGCAAGTGGATGCCGCGCAAGGAGGTGTACTGTGCCCGTGGTGGCTGCGAGCCGTTCGGGGATGCGTTCCCGCAGGCCGA
>DASZNA010000096.1:0-7329 GCA_035551655.1 Solirubrobacteraceae bacterium | reverse complement strand
CGCTGATTCGGAGTCCGCCGCGGCTGCTGCCACGCGGCGGTTCACCCCTGAATGGCCCGCTTGAGTCCCCCACAACCCTGCGTGGGTTGATTACCCACGCCTGTAAGCTCGGCCCAGCGTTCGAGGAGGCGGGATGTGAGGGTGTGGCGGAAGCGATGCTGAACGGCCCCTGAAGCGGCGGAGCATATGCGTCGACAACTCGCTGAGGGGCCCCACCAGGGACGACGGCCTGAGCTCAAACGATTCTTCGACAGGCGACGGCCTGACTGGATATTCATGCTGCTCGTATCGGTCGGAGCGGGCGTAAGAGGCCTCACTATGGTCGCGTATCGGCCGGCTCTGTTGTTCAGCGATTCGTGGGCCTACATCTCGACCGCCTTTGCCCATCATCTGGTGTCGCTGCCATATCTCCGACCGATCGGCTACTCGATTCTGATTCGGGTGCTCACGATCCCCGGGCGGGACCTGACTCAGTTGGTCGCACTGCAACACCTCGCCGGTCTCGCAATCGGCGCGGGCGTCTATGCCGCGTTGGTTCGGGCCGGCGTCCGCCGTGTGTGGGCAGTCGCCGCCTCCACGCTTGTGATCCTCGACGGCTACGCGATCACGCTCGAGCAGTACGTCATGCCGGACACATTCTTTGCCCTGACGCTGCTTCTCGCGCTCCTGGTTCTGGGTCTCCCGCGGTTGATATCTGATCCTCGGGCTGGCGCCTCGACCTCTCCTCGGAGAGCGGCCCTTTCAGGGCTCCTTGTTGCGGCAGCAGCCCTTCAGCGCGAAGTCGCACTGTTTGCTCTCCCCGTAATGTTGATCTACTTGATCTGGGCGTTGGCTGGCTGGCGGGCTTCTCTCGCCCTTCTGATTGCGGCCGCCATCCCGCTATGCAGCTATGCGGCGGTCATGGACGCGAAGACCGGCGTGTTCGGCATCACGGCAACGTCCGGCTGGACCCTGTATAGCCGGGTCGCGGGGTTTGCCAGATGCAGCGAGGCCGGTATCGCACCGGATGCCCGCCCGCTTTGCGAAACAGCGGAGCAGCGCTCAAAGCATGTGCGCGGCCCGGGCTGGTACATGTGGGACGCGGCCTCGCCGGCTAATCGCCTCTTCCGTTCCAACCACGAGACGCGCGCTCAGAAATCGCGCGCGAATGGAATTCTTGGTGGTTTCGCTCAGCAGATCATCCTGCATCAGCCGGGGGCGTTTGCCGCAGCCGCTGGTACCGACTTCTTGCGCTACTTCACTCCCGGAGCGACCTCCCGCGCCGATGCGGTGAGCGCTACGTCCCTTCCACAAGCCGCGACCGAAGAAACGGTCGACGCGGGCATCCGACGACGACTCATTCCGAAAGTGCATCCGGTCGTGGAGTCACCGGCTACATTCATGCGGCGGTATCGCCAGATCCTCCATGTGCCTCGTTTCGTGCTCTCGTTGCTTGGAGTTTTGACATTGGCAGGCCTCGGATTTCGGGTGGCATCCCGGCGGGAGGTGCTGCTATTCGGAGGCACAGCTCTGACACTCCTGTTAGGAACTGCCGCGACCGCAGGGTTCGGTCTCCGTTACCTGTTGCCAGTGGTCCCCCTGCTTGCGATCGGCGGCGGATTAGCCGGGCGCGACCTTGGCGCACGGGTCCGAGAGCTGCGGGGAGGGCGATGGCACTCACCGGACACTCAAGCGAGCACCTAGACGCCGACTTTTCGTGAGACCGTCTAGGAACTCGCGCCTGACCCGGGACTTCCGGTGACGCTCCCACCGCTCTGTTGGCAGGCAGAGGAGGCCCTGCTGTACGACCTCGGCCAACACCCTGCACCGCTTCGACTGCCCGGAGGCGTCAGGAGAGTCGATCTCTGCCGGCTGGACACTTGACCTCGTCTGCGCCGCGCATCTGCGAGCGGTGCCAGCCCTCCGTCCTGACGAGGCTTGGGACCTAGGTTCGGTGAAGGTTCCGCGTGTTAGGTTCGGTTGACCAGGCACCCGATAGGGGCGGCCCAGCCTCACGCAACGTACCGCCGACCCAAGACCGACTGCGTCGGGAGTTCCGGCAGCGCCAGCACCGCGACCGAGCCACCAGCCGCGCTGGCCGCCAAGGGGCGGGTCACGACAGGCCCTTAGGCGGCCCCAATCAGGGGGGCTGCCTAATTGGCACTCAGGGCAGCTCGCCTGCCAGAACCCCGGGGCGTCGCTCGCAAACCCGCACTATCTGCCGTGGCTTCCGCGAGGGCCGGAACAGCAGGATCTCCCTGCCAATCGAACCCTTCAGCCGATTTGGCCCAGCCCTGACAAGGCGGAGGTCACTGGTTCGAGCCCAGTATCGCCCATAGCGTAGGCGTCGTTCCGACGCGGAGGCTGGCCTGCGGCTGGATACGTCCGCGGAACCTCGGGTATATACCGCGCGTGGCGGGCTTGGTGCTGCTGATTGTGATGCTCCTCGTGTTCTTCTCGATCACGAGCGCGATGACGCGGGCCGCCCGCCGGCGCCGGATGCTCGAGGAGGAGGCGGAGAGACAGCGGGAACTCGCGCGCCAGCGGGGCGATCAGCCGGCGAATCCCTTTGCCGGACTGCCCTTCGGCGGCCTGCTCGGAGCGATGCTCGGGGGCGCGGGTGGCTGGACACGCACGATGGAATTTGACGAGCGGACGGGACAGTGGAGGGACGTTTCCAGCTCTCCGGCGCCCACTCAGGCCCAGGCGGCGCCGCCGGCAGATCAGGCTCCCGCCGAGCAGCCCCAGTTCGCGCGCCGGCCCCCGCGTCGAACGGCGTCCGCGAATCCGCTCAGCGCCCTTCTGGGGGGAGCCATGGGAGGCGCCAGCGGAGAGTTCCCCGTACAGTCGCCCGACCAGTTGATCACGTTCGACAAGGTGGGCGGGATGGAGTCCCTCAAGGAGGAGGTGCGAGACACCGTCGGGCTGTTGCTCGAGCATCCTGGTGAAGCCAAGCGGTACGGGATCGAGTGGAACGGGATCCTCCTGCACGGGCCGCCCGGGGTCGGGAAGACGTACTTCGCGCAGGCGATCGCCGGCGAATACCGGATGAACTTCATCCACGTTTCGACGGGGGACCTAATCGGCGGGATCCAGGGTCAGTCGGCCAAAAACATCGACAAGGCGTTCGAAACCGCGGCGGATCATATTCCGTGTCTGCTGTTCTTCGACGAGTTCGACTCGGTGGCGCAGCGCCGCGCCGACACGCCCGATCAGGAGTCGCGGCGAACGGTCAATCAGCTGCTCACCTCACTGGAGAAATACCGTGGCCAGGAGGGTCTCCTCGTGGTCGCCGCGACCAACAACCTCGAGCATCTCGATCCAGCGGTGGTTCGGCCCGGGCGATTCGACCGCCACATCCGCGTCGATCTGCCGGACGCGCCGGCGCGCCGCGCGATTCTCCAGTCCGAGCTCGCCGACCGGCCGGTGGCGCGAGATGTCGACCTCGATGAGCTGGTCCAGCGCACCGAGGGGATGACGCCGGCCACAATCGAGAAGCTGGTGGACATGGCGGCGTTGAAGGTCTTCAAGGAAGCTGCCCAGTCTGGCCGGGAGGTGGCGCTTGACGAGCAGCGCCTCCTGGACGCGCTTGAAGCGATGGGTGGCCAGGACCGGCCGATGGTGGAGCACTGGACCTGGGAGTCGCTCATCCTCCCTGAGGACACCAAGATCCAGCTCAGGCAGCTCCAGGCGATCGTCGAGGATCCCGAGTCGGCTCGGCGCTTCGGCATTGATCCACCGAGCGGGCTGTTGCTCGCCGGCCCTCCCGGGACGGGCAAGACCACGGTGGCAAAGGTGATCGCCGCCCAAGCGCACTGCTCCTTCTATCCGGTATCCGGCGCCGACGTGATGAGCAAGTGGGTCGGTGAGTCGGAGGGGAACCTGCGAAGGCTGTTCGACCGGGCCCGCGAGAACCGTCCGTCGGTGATCTTCATCGACGAGATCGACGCCCTCGCCGGCCGGCGCGGGGAATTCCAGATTCACGACTCACAGGTCAACCAACTGCTGAGCGAGATCGATGGCGTCGCCGGGCAGCGCGGCGTGTTCGTGATCGGCGCGACCAACCGGCCTGACCAGCTCGACCCGGCGCTCCTGCGCGGCGGCCGGTTGTCGCGGACGATCGTCCTCGGCCTGCCCGACGAGCCCGGGCGGCTGGCGATCCTGCGCCTGTACACGGCCAGGATGCCGACCGTCGGGATCTCGCTCGAGGAGCTCGCCCGGCGCACCACTCGGTTTGCCCCTGCCGACCTCAAGGCGCTGTGCCAGGAGGCCGGCCTGGCGGCGATGCTCCGGGGATCGGAGGCCAGGATCACCGAGGAGGACTTCGAGAGCGCTCTGACACGTGTGCACTCCTCATCGGCCGAGGTCACACAGGTCTAGGCCCCCACGTATCGTCGGTGCATGCGCCGATGGCCGCTGCTTCGCAATCGCGACTACATGCTCTTCTGGAGCGGCCAGGCGCTCTCCGAGCTGGGTTCGCAGACCTCGACGGTCGCCTACCCCCTGCTGGTCCTGGCCCTGACCGGATCCGCCGCGACTGCGGGCCTGGTCGGGTTGGCCAGGTGGCTGCCGCTGGCCATACTGGCCATCCCGGCCGGCGCGCTGGCTGATCGGTTTGACCGCAAGCGACTGATGATCGCCAGCGACGCGATCCGGATGCTCGGTGCCGCTAGCATCGTCATCGCCCTGTGGGTCGGTCGCCCGCCCGTCCTTCAGATAGTGGTTGTGGCGTTCCTCGACGGCGGCCTGTTCGTCCTCTCCTACATCTGCGAGCGGGGAGCCCTGCCGCACCTGGTGCCCGCAGACCAGCTGCAGGACTCAGTGGCTCAGAACCAGGCCCGCTACTTCGGGGCGAGCATCATCGGGCCGCCGCTGGGCGGCCTGCTGTTCGCGGCCGCGCGGGCGGTGCCGTTCCTGACCGACACCGTCTCGTTCCTGGGCTCGATGACCGCTACCCGGCTGACCCGCCCGCGCTTCCAGCACGACCGCCAGAACCCGGTAGGCACGATGCGATCGGGATTCACGGAAGGGTTCGTCTGGATGCGCCGCCAACCCTTTTACCTCACGGCCTCGCTGCTGTTCGCGGCCGGCAACCCCGTGTACAGCGGTCTGTATCTGTTGGCGATCCTGCTGGCCCGACACCACGGCGCATCCTCGGCGGCGGTCGGCGTGATGTTCGCCATCGTCGGCACCGGCGGCATGCTCGGGGCTGTCCTGGCGGCGCCCGCCCGGCGCCGGTTCAGCGTCCGGGCCGTGATCGTCGGCGAGGACTGGGTGCTGGTCCTCTGCGTGCTGCTCCTACTGGTCGCTCACAGCGCCTGGGTGATCGGGCTGCTCGTAGCGGCGGCCGAGTTCTCCACTCCGATCGGGAATTCGATGGTCGGAGGGTCCCGCGTGGCGCTTACTCCCGACCACCTCCAGGGCCGGGTGGCCGCGGTCTCCTCGGGACTCGCCATGTCGTTGACCTGGCTCGGCCCGCTGGCCGTGGGTTTCGCCTTCCAGAGCAGTGGAGCCACGACGGCGATCCTCATGGTGGCCGGGTGGACACTCGCGCTGGCCGTCGCAGCCACTATGGCGCCAGCCATCCGACGTGGACCGCCGCAACGCGAGGCCCCGGTAGCGTTCCGCTAGTCAGGTACCAGCCACACGAAGAGGAACGCGATCCGCACACCGAACAGGGGCGTTCTGGCGGCAGCCGCCGCGCTGCTGCTGACGGCCTGCGGTGGGACCGGGGGCGGTGGTCATGCAGCGTCGAAGCCTTCCACCGGACGCACCCAGACCACCAGCACGGCCACCACCCCGTCCAAGCCACCAAAACCGAGGTACCCGCCCTACCCGCGGCTGCTGGCCGGGGCGGTGCACACGCGGGCCAGCGGCTTCGTGCCCGCCGTGCAATGGCGGGGCCGCACAGCCGTGTGGGTGGCCCGCAGCGCCAGTGGAGTCGACCTCCTGTCCTTCGCTCAGCGCCTGGTCACTCTGCACCTCCATTCGGGAACGATCGACGCCGGCGCCGCTGGCTGGCGCTACGGGCCCAGTGTCGCGATCGGCGAGCGCAAGCGGCTGATCGCTGCGTTCAACGGCGGTTTCCGCCTCGACACGAACGCCGGCGGTTTCGTGTCCTACGGACGCGTCGCGGCCCCATTGCGGGCGGGGCTGGGCTCAATCGTGACCTACGCCAACGGCGTCACGCAGATCGGCAGCTGGAAGCGCGAGGTATCGGCGGCCGGCGGACGGATCGCCTCGGTGCGCCAGAACCTGCCCCTGTTGGTCGATCACCGCCGGGCGGCGGCCTCCGTCGGCTGCCTGGATTGCTGGGGCGCGTCGCTGGGCGGGGTCAGCCAGCCGGCCAGATCCGCGTTGGGCATCACTGCCGACCGGCACCTGGTTTGGGCCGGAGGCGAGCATCTCACCACTTCCCAGCTGGCCGAGGCCCTGCTGGCCGCCCGGGTGGTCAGAGCCGTGGAGCTGGATATCAACCCGGAGTGGGTCAACGGCTATCTCTATGGCCACGACCACGGCCACGGGCGGGTGGTGCCGATCCCCGTGGTCGCCGGCCAGAACGGGATTCCGGGCGAGTTCCTGGCCCCCTGGTCCCGGGACTTTTTCAGCGTCGTGGGCCGCTGAGCGGTTGCTCGCGCGCCGGTCCAGCACCTTACAGCCGGTTTCCCGCAGGGCCAGGCCGGGAATCCCGCGCCTGTGTCGGTTGCGGAACGCCCGGGTACCTCGCTGACGGTCGCCTCCGAGGTAGGAGTGCTCGAGCGGGTGATCGTGCACCGGCCGGGGCCTGAGCTCGATCGCCTGACGCCGGCCAACCGGCATGAGCTGCTGTTCGACGACGTGGTCTGGGTGGAACGGGCGGCTGAGGAGCACGACGCGCTCACCCGGGAACTGCGCGCCCGGGGCGTCGAGGTACTGCTGCTGTCCGAGCTGCTGGCCCAGATCCTCAGCGAGCCCGAGGCGCGCGCCGAGGCGGTGCAGGGAACCCTGCGTCTGATCGACCCCGGACCGGTGCTCGCGCCGGCTCTGACCGAATGGCTCGAGGACATGCCCCCGGAGGAGCTGACCACGCGACTCATCAGCGGCATCACGGTGGGTGAGCTTCCATTTCGGACCAGCGCCCTGCTCGCCCAGATCGCGCCGTCCAGCCGGTTCCTCCTCCCCCCTCTGCCCAACCACCTGTACACGCGCGACCCGTCGGCCTGGGCATACGGCGGGGTATCGCTCCACGCCATGTCGCTCGCGCCTCGCCGCCGGGAGACGCTGCACTTCGAGCTCATATACCGCCACCATCCTCAATTCGCCGGCCGCGGATTCGAGGTGTGGCGCGCCGATAAGGAGCCGGCATCCAGT
>DASZNA010000095.1:0-21069 GCA_035551655.1 Solirubrobacteraceae bacterium | reverse complement strand
AGAAATGACACCGCCTAAGCCTGGGGCCGCTGCAGAGTCTCAGGCCGGTAAGGGTGAAATGGTGCGGTAAGAGCGCACCGGCGTCGTGGTGACACGGCGGCCAGGCAAACCCCACCTGATGCAAGGCCAAGCAGGACCGTTTGTAGGTTGCCCGCCAAGGTCCGGGTAGGCCGCTTAGATGGATGGTTGCTCGCGACAGAATCCGGCTTACAGGCCTGCTAAGGGAGAGCCCCGCTCCGGCGGGGCTTTTCTATTGGCCCTTCGCCACCCTCGCCAGGGAACTGTGGATGGAAATGGGCCTATCGGTCAATTTCGATCCACACATCTCCAGCCGCTCGGCCTCTAGACCGCCCCGCCGGCCAGCGCTCTAGACCGCCCGCCGGCCAGCGCCCCTACACCGGCCCGCCGGCCAGCGCCCCTACACCGGCCCGCCGGCCAGCGCCACCACAACCCCCACCACGCCGGCCCCCATCAGCGTCTCCACCACCCCCCGGCGAAGCAGCAGGAGCACTACGGCCGCGGCGGCCAACACGCCGAACTGCCATCCGTGCGCCAGCGCCGCCGCCAGCGGCACCGCGGCGCCCAGGATGGCTCCAATCGCCGCCGGGCCCGCGCCGTTCAAGAACGCCATGGCGGGCGGCCAATGCCGCAGGCGCCGGAACCGCGATCCGCCCGTCAGCACGAACAGGAACGACGGGGTGAAAGCCATCGCCGAGGCCAGTGCGGCGCCCAGCACGCCGTGGGCCGCGTAGCCGACCGCGGCCACTGTGGCCACGACCGGCCCGGGTGATACCTGGCCGAGCGCCACCGCATTGAGGAATTGCCCCGAGGTCATCCAGTGGTAGACGTGGACCGCGTCGTCCTGCATCAGCGGGATGATCACGAAGCCTCCGCCGTAGGACAGCGCTCCCACTTTGAACGCCACCCACAGGAGCGCGGCCAGGGGATGGCTCAGCAGCCGCCGTCCTCCGCGACGGCGTAGCTCGACCCAAACCTCGACCGCTCCGCAGCCCACCAGCACGAGAACCAGGAACGGCCCGAGGAGTGCTCCGGCGGCCGCCCCGAGCACCACGTACCCCGCCCAGCGGACCCGGCGGGGCCCACCCGCCGCCACTGCCCGAGACCAGCTTGGCCTCAGCAGCGCCAACGCCGCGGCCACCGCCACCGCGGCCACCGCGGCGCCCGCTCCTTCGCCGGCGCCGCGAACCCACTGCGGCGGCGACTTGGCCAGAAACAGCACCGACAGCGCCGTGACGATCACCACCGCGGGCACGATGAAGGCCAGCCCGCCGACCACGGCCCCCCGCCGCCCGGCCAGCCGGTAGGCGCAGTAGATGGCCAGCTGGGTGGAGGCCGGGCCCGGCAGCAGATTGCAGGCGGCGATCGCCGCCTCGAACTCCTCCATCTCCAGCCATCGCCGCTCCTCGACCAGGCGTCGGCGAAGCAGCGCGATGTGCGCCGGCGGCCCGCCGAACCCGATCACCCCGATGCGCAGCCACTCCCGCGCAACCGTGGCTAGCGGGAGGCGAGCTCCAGGGCTTTCCCGCTCAGGCGGAGCAGCTTCCATTCCTCCAGGACCTCGGCTCCCACTCGTCGGTAGAACGACAGCGCTGGCGCGTTCCAATCGAGCGCGGTCCATTCCAATCTCGGACACCCGCGCTGGACGGCTACCGCCGCGACGTGCGCGAACAGCTGGCTGCCCACGCCGCCGCGGCGGTGCTCCGGTGGCACGTACAGATCCTCCAGCCATATCCCGGGCCGGCACTCCCAGGTGGAGAACGTGCTGTGAAACAGCGCGAATCCGACCGCTTCACCGTCTCGCTCGGCGATCACCGCTTCGGCGGCCGGGTGCGGCCCGAACAGCGATTCCCGCAGCAGTTCAGGTGTCCCGAGGACCTGTTCGGGGGCCCGCTCGTACTCGGCCAGCTCGACGATCAGGGCGAAGATCAGCCCGACGTCCGCCTCGGTTGCCGGGCGGATGCTCACCTCACCGGAGCTCACGCCGCCGGTCAGCGTCCGGTGAACTCGGCGGAACGCTTCTGCAGAAAGGCGAGCACGCCCTCGGCGAAGTCAGCCGACTCGGCTCGTCGCTGCTGTAGTACCGCCTCGGCGTCCAGCGCCGCGGCAAAGTCCCCGTACCAGACCCGGTTCAGCGACTGCTTGATCGAGCTGTAGGAACCAGGAGGTCCGGCGGCCAGCCGCGCGGCTATTTCACTTACCTCCGGCTGAAGCTGATCATCGGCCACCACCCGGTTCACCAGGCCCCAGTCGAGCGCGCGCTCGGCCGAGATCCGGTCGGCCAACAGGGCGATCTCGGCCGCCCGGGTATGCCCGGCCCGGGCCGCCAGCGTCACCGAGGCCCCGCCGTCCACGCTCAAGCCGATGTTGGCGAAAGCCAGCAGGAAATAGGCGGACTGGGCGGCCACGATCAGGTCACAAGCCAGCGCCAGCGCCCAGCCGATGCCCACGGCCGGGCCGTTGACCGCCGCGATCGTCGGCTTACCGAACTCCCGGACTCGCAGGATCAGCGGGTTGTAGACCTCTCGCAGCGGCGTCAGGACGTCGACCTTGCCCTCCGGGGTCAGCTGCACCCCGCCGCCCTTCAGGTCGGCGCCGGATGAGAACGCGCGCCCGGCGCCCGTGAGCACGACGGCGCGGACCTCCTCGTCGGCGTCGGCTCGCTCCAGGGCGGCCAGCATCTCCTCGCCCAGCTGGCGAGTCCAGGCGTTCAGCGCGTCGGGACGGTTCTGGGTGATCCAGGCGACGCGGTCGCTCACCGACAGGGTGACGGTGTCCAGCTCCAGGGTGGCCATGGCGCAATCCTGACAGACCTCTCTCGCCCGCACGATCCCGGCCCACAGAGCGTCCGGACAAGCCTCTGAGCCGGGCGGGCCTGCCGCGACAGAACGCTTGCGTTTCCGGGATCATTCCCGCACCGATGGACCTCCTCCCGAAGAACCTGGCCGCGCCCATCGGGCGCTTGGGTGCAGCGGCGCAGAACGCCCTCGAAGTGGCCCGTTTCGGCGGCCTGGCCACCGACGAGGAGCCCTCGCCGTTCGAGGTGGCAGCCGAGCACCGCGTCTACCGGCTACGTCACTACTACCCCGACGACGTGGCGTCCGACGCCCCACCGGTTTTGCTGGTGCCGCCGCTGATGCTGGCCGCCGAGATCTACGACGTGTCCGCGCAGACCAGCGCCGTGACGCTTCTCAAGGAGCATGGGGCCGACCCCTGGGTCGTGGACTTCGGGGCTCCCGAGCGCGAGGAGGGCGGTCTCGAGCGGACGCTGACCGACCACGTGCTCGCCGTATCCGACGCGGTCGACACGGTCGCCGAGATGACCGGTGCCACTGTGAACCTGGGGGGCTATTCCCAGGGCGGGATGTTCTGCTACCAGGTCGCGGCCTACCGGCGCAACCAGGGCCTGAGCTCGGTGATCACGTTCGGGAGCCCGGTCGACACGCGGGTTGCCATGCCGTTCGGCCTCCCAGAGCAGGTGGCCGTGGCCGCGGCCGGAGTGCTGGCCGAGAGGGTGTTCCGCGATTGGGCGGTGCCCGCCTGGTTCAGCCGGGTCGGCTTTCGCATGCTCGATCCGGTCAAGTCGATGCGCAACCGGATCGACTTCATCATGCGCCTGCACGATCGCGAGGCGCTCCTGCCCCGCGAGGGCCAGCGCCGGTTCCTGGAGGGGGAGGGTTGGGTGGCCTGGCCCGGACCGGCCCTGGTCGACTTCTACCAGGAGTTCGTGGCCCACAACCGCATGCTGCAGGGCGGATTCGTGATTGAGGACCGCCTGCTCTCGCTGGCCGATGTCGCCTGCCCGATCCTGTCGGTGGTGGGAACGGTGGACGAGATCGCTCCGGCCGCCGGGGTCAGAGCGATCCGTCAGGCCGCCCCGCGGGCCGATGTATACGAGCTGTGCCTGCGGGCCGGCCATTTCGGCCTGGTCGTCGGCTCCACGGCCCGGTCCCAGACCTGGCCCGCCGTGGCGGCCTGGGCCCGCTGGCGCTCTGGCGCGGGAGAGCTTCCGCCCGAGGTCGCGCCCGTTCCGGACGACCCGGCGCCCCCCGACAGGCTCCCCCAAGTGGGCAACCGGGTCGGCTACAGCCTGGAGCTGGCCGGCGGCGTGGGGGGCGGCATCATGCGGACCGCCTGGGGGACGGCCGGGCGCACCGCGCGCAGCGTTCGCGAGATCACCCGCGAGGCGGTGAGCCAGTTGCCTCGCCTGGCCCGACTCGAACAAATCCAGCCCGGCACGCGGGTCTCACTCGGCCTGCTGGTGGAGGAGCGTCGGCGCCGCGCCGGCGATGAGACCTTCTTCCTGTTCGGGGACCGTGCCTACACGGCGACGGACATCAACGAGCGGATCGACAACGTGGTTCGGGGCCTGATCTCCATCGGCGTCCGTCACGGGGAGCGGGTGGGCGTTCTAATGGGCACCCGACCCTCGGCGCTCGCCCTGGTGGTGGCGATCAGCCGGCTCGGCGGCGTGGCCGTGATGCTGCGCCCCGATGCCGACATCGAGCGCGAGGTCACCCTCGGGCAGGTTCACCGGATCATCGCCGACCCCGAGCGGGCGCCCCAGGCGGCCGGGCTGGGGATGGTGCACGCGTTCGTGCTGGGCGGCGGAGGCCGTCCGCGTGACCTGGGGATCCCGCTGACCACCGACCTGGAGCAGATCGATCCCGCCGACGTGGATCTGCCCCGTTGGTATCGCCCCAATCCCGGCCGGGCCAGCGATCTGGCGTTCATCCTGTTCACCGGCGAGGGAGAGGGCACGCGGGTGAGCCGGATCACCAACGGCCGGTGGGCGCTGAGCGCGTTCGGCACCGCCTCCTCGGCGAGCCTGTCAAGCGCCGACACGGTCTACAGCGTGACCCCGCTCTACCACGCCTCCGGCCTGATGACCAGCATCGGCGGCTCGGTGGCCGGGGGAGCCCGGCTGGCCATGGCCTCGCACTTCGATGCCTCCACGTTCTGGGACGAGGCGAGGCGCTACGGGGTTAGCGTGGCCTCTTACACGTGGACGATGCTCCACGACCTGGTCACCGCGCCCCCGCATCCCGGCGAGCGCCACCACGGGGTGCGCCTGTTCATCGGGTCGGGCATGCCGGTCGGGCTGTGGCGCCGGGTCCAGGACCGCTTCCGGCCCGCGCGCGTGCTGGAGTTCTACGCGGCCACCGAAGCCGGCGCCGTGCTGGCCAACGTCAGTGGCGCCAAGCCCGGCGCCATGGGCCGCCCACTGCCCGGCAGCGCGGAGATCCGGCTGGCCGCCTACGACGTCGAGGCGGCGCAGTACGTGATGGACGAGGATGGCTTCGCGATCCCGTGCCGGACCGGCGAGGTGGGCATGCTGCTGTCCCGCGTCCAGGACGGTTGGACCAGCGCCAGCACCCAGCTGCGCGGAATGTTCCAGCCGGGTGACGCCTGGCTGGAGATCGGAGACCTGTTCCGGCAGGACGCCGATGGAGACCTGTGGCGGGTTGACGGCCTGAACGAGGTCATCCGCGCCCGGCCGGGCCCGGTGTTCACCGGCCCGATTCGCGATGCCTTATACGGCCTGCCTGCGGTCGATCTGGCCGTGGCGTACGGATTGTCGCCCGAGGGAGCTGACCGGGAGATACCGGTGGCCGCGGTCACCCTTCGCGAGGGGCGGCAGCTGCGGCCGCGCGATCTCACCGCCGCGCTGGCCGGCCTCGAGCCAGACCAGCGGCCGATGATCGTCCAGGTGGTGGATGCCATCCCGGTCACCACGTGGTTTCGCCCGCTCACCGGGCCCCTGCGCGAGCACGGCATCCCGCAGCCGGGGGAGGGGGGCCGCGCCTGGTACCTGGACCCGGGCGCCGACGCGTATCGCCCGTTGACCGCCGCCGCCGGGCGCCGCCTGGCCCGGGCCGCCTGACCAGACCCCCAACTCGGTGGCAAGATAGGACGATGAGCGGCACCCAATGGGGACTGGCCATTTCGGTCTTTCTGGCCTGCACCGTCGAGGGGGTGGAGGCGGTGACGATCGTGCTGGCCGTGGGCACCACGCGCAGCTGGCGCTCGACCATGACCGGCGTCGGCTCAGCGCTGGTCGCCCTGGCAGCGATCACCGCCGGGCTCGGTCCGGCGCTGACCGCGCTGCCGCTGGGCGTTCTCCGGGTCGTCGTCGGCGGCCTGCTGCTGATCTTCGGACTGCAATGGGTGCGCAAGGCGATCCTGCGCGCCTCCGGACTCAAGGACCTGCACGATGAGGATGCGATCTTCGAACGCGAGCGCCAGGCTGCGGCGGGGGCCGGTGGGGTGGGGGAGGGACTTGACCCCTACTCGTTCACGATCGCGTTCAAGGGCGTGCTGCTGGAGGGGCTCGAGGTGGTGTTCATCGTCCTGACGTTCGGCGCCAACCAGCACGACGTGCCGCTAGCCGCGGTGGCTGCCGTCATCGCCGTGGCTCTGGTCGTGGTCGCCGGCGTGGCCATCAAGGGCCCGCTGGCTCGGGTGCCGGAGAACACGCTGAAGTTCGTGGTCGGCGTGATGCTCACCTCGTTCGGGATCTTCTGGGGCGCCGAGGGGGCGGGCGCGCACTGGCCGGGCAGCGACGCGGCCCTACTGGTGATCGTGCCCTGCGTACTGGCGTTCGCGGTGCTCAACGTGGCCCTCATCCGCCGGCGGACCCCGGCGCGGAAGGCGGTGCACGCATGAGCCGGATCCGGGCGTTCGGCGCGTTCCTCTACGACTTCGTGATCGGCGATGACTGGCGGATTGCCGCCGGCGTGGTAGTGGCTCTGGCCATCACCGCGCTGGCGGCGACATGGTGGATCCTGCCGGTGGTGGTGGCCGTGATGCTGGTGGTGTCGGTCTGGTCGGTTGCTCGCGCCCAGCCCTGAGCGTCCGTCCTCGACGCTGCTGGCTAGCCGGCCAGCAGCGTCGGCACCACCGTGATCAGGCGCCGAGCACCGCGCCGTCGTCGTAGAGCTTGATCACCTTGACCGTGCCGGGCGGCGCCGCCTCGATGCACAGCTGGCAGAGCACGCACTCGTCGAGGTTCTTCTCGACGATCTCCACTCCGTTATCGCCCGCGGCGTAGATGTCCACCGGGCAGACCTCGGCCAACTTCGCCGCCAGCTGCGGGTCTCCGGCCACCGACTGGTCGACCTCCACCGCAATGAACAGGCCGTGGCGCCCGGTGCCGGACGTGGCCGGGTTCAGAGGTGAAGCGCTCACGCCCGGGCTCCGATGCGTTCCCGGACGAGGTCAGGGATCTGGGAGATCTCCTCGGCCACCACGATCCCGGCCTCGGCCAGACGGGCGATCTTCTCCGACGCCGTGTCCTCCTTGCCCTCCACGATCGTGCCGGCGTGTCCGAAGCTCATCCCCGGCATCTCGTCCATGAACCGGCCGGCCATGAAGGCCACGATCGGAAGTCGCGAGTCGTTTTCGGTAACCCACCGGGCCAGTTCGGCCTCCATGCGGCCCCCGGGCTCGGTGTAGATGACGATCGCCTCGGTCTGCTCGTCGGCCTCGAACAGCGGCATCAGCTCGGCATAGCTTGACCCGATGATCGCGTCCCCGCCGATCGACACAGCCGTCGACTGGCCCAGTCCGGCCGCGGTCAGGGTGGAGGACATCTCGGTGGTCATGCCGCCGCTGCGGGAGACCACGCCCACCGAGCCCGGCGTGTAGGACTTGGCGGCGTCCTTGGCCGGTCCGCCGATCCCGCCCATCTTGATGACGTCAGGGACGATGATGCCCAGACAGTTGGGGCCGATGATCCGGGCTTCGTTCTGCGAGGCGACCTCCACCATCTCGGCCACGTCGCGCCGGGGAATCCGCTCGGTCACGATGACCACGAGCTTGACCCCGTTCTCCAGAGCCTCCAGCACCGCATCCTTGGTGAACGCGGGGGGGACCGTGACCACGGAGCCGCCGATCGGGCCTCCGTTGTGCTCCACGGCCTGGGCCACCGTGTCGAACACGGGCACGCCGTGCACGTCCCGGCCCAGCCGTCCCGGGGTTACGCCTCCGACGATCTTCGCCCCCGCCCCGTAGTCCAGGCACTCCCGGGTCAGGTTGACCGCCTCGCGGCCGGTGATCCCCTGGACGATGAAGGTGGTGTTCTCGTCGATCAGGATGCTCACGTGGCTGCCCCCTGGATCTTCTCCACGGCTCGCCGGGCCGCCTCGTGCAGCGAGACGCTCCGGTCAGCGTACTCCACGCCGTACTTCTCCAGGGTCTTGAAGCCCTCTTCCTCCCAGGCCCCGGGGATGCGGAAGATGGCGATCTTCTCCGCCGGGTCGTAACCCAACTCGAGGCAGGCCTTGATGACCCCTCTGGCCACGATGTCCACCCGAGTGTTGGAGACGATCGACATCATCACGGCGATCTTGTCCACGCCCGGCTTCTGGAGCACCAGCTTGGCCAGCCCGCAGGCCTTGGCCACCGACGGGTTGCCGCCGATCTCGCAGTAGTTGGCCGGACGACCGCCGTGGGCGCGCACGGCGTCGAACAGGGTCAGCGAGCCGCCACCGGCCCCGATCACCAGGCCCAGGTCGCCGTCGAATTCGGTCACGTTGCCGGCCACCCCGCGGTGATCCTGGGCGTCGACTGCCTCGCCGGCCAGCTCGAACGGGGTGGCCTCCCGGGCCTGGCGGGTCTCCTCATCCCCGACGCCGAGCTCGTCGAGCAGCGGCTTCTGCCGGGGGCGAGCCTCGTTCTCCATGTCCATATGGGCGTCCAGGGCCAGGAACTTGCCGTCCTCTAGCTGACCTAGGGGATTGATTTCGGCCAGCGTCATGTCGTAGGTGAGAAACAGCCGGGCCAGCCGGGCCAGAATCGGAGTGAGTCGCGTCAGGGCGGGGCCGGTCACGCCGAGCGAGGCGACCAGCTGTTTGGCCTGCCAGTCCTCGAACGGGCTGCGGGTGGAGAAGTGGGCCCGGGCCACGTGATCGGGGTGCTCCTCGGCCACCTGCTCGATGTCGATCCCGCCCATGTCGGAGAACAGCATCACCGGGCGCTTGCGGATGCCGTCCCAGACCACGCCGGCGTAGTACTCGTGCTTGACGCTGGCCCGGCTGTCCACCAGCACGCCACGGGGCATATGCCCGTTGATCTCCAGGGCCAGGACCTGCTCGGCCAGGCGTTCGGCCTCCTCGGGCGTATCGGCGAACTGCACGCCGCCCGCCTTCATCCGTCCTCCGGTCAGCACCTGGGACTTGATCACCACGGGCCCGGCGATTTCCTCGGCGATCCGCCGGGCCTCGCTCGCCGAGGTGGCGAAGCCATGCCGGGTGACCGGAATTCCCGCCTTGGCCACGATCGCGCGCGATTCGTACTCGAAAAAGCGCATTAGGGCGCGGAAGCGTAGCGGTCGCCCGGTCGCCGCGATCTGTACTAATATGGTGAAGATGATCGAGAAACAGAACTTTATGAAGCGCGCGGTGGCCCTGGTGGTCGTCGCGCTGGGACTTTCGCTGGCCATCGCTGCCTGCGGCGGGGGATCTTCCGACAATGCCTCGGCCAGCGGCTCGGGCGGGTCGGGCGGATCTTCCGGGGGCAGCACCGAGCTGAACCTGGTGGCTTATTCCACCCCGAAGAAGGCCTACGCGGCCCTGACCTCGGCTTTCCAGCAGACCTCCGCCGGCAAGGGAGTGGGCTTTGCTCAGTCCTTCGGAGCTTCGGGCTCGCAGAGCCGAGCGGTCGACTCAGGCCAGCCGGCGGACGTGGTCGCCTTCTCCACCGAACCGGACATCAGCCGGCTCGTCAAGGACAAGCTCGTGGCGAGCAACTGGGACTCCGGCCCGTACCAGGGCAACGTGGCCAACTCGGTGGTGGTGATGGTCGTCCGCAAGGGCAACCCCAAGCACATCACTGACTGGAACTCCCTGATCCAGCCCGGAATCAAGGTGGTCACCCCCAACCCGTCCACCTCGGGCAGCGCCCGCTGGAACGTCCTGGCCGCCTACGGCGCCCAGTTGAAGATGGGCAAGAGCCCCTCGGAGGCCTTGTCCTACGTGAAGACGCTGATCACCAAGCACACGGCCAGCGAGCCCTCGAGCGCCAGTACCGCGCTTCAGGCGTTTACCAGCGGTGAGGGCGACGTCCTACTCGACTACGAGTCGGATGCCATCGCGGCCAAGAAGGCCGGTGAGGCAATCCAGTACATCGTCCCCAAGCAGACGCTCCTGATCCAGACCCCGGACGCCGTCACCGTCAAGAGCCAGCACGCCAAGCAGGCCAAGGCGTTCGTGAACTGGCTGGTCACGCCTCCGGCGCAGAAGATCTGGGCCGAGCAGGGCTACCGGCCGGTCGTTCCGTCGGTGCTCAAGCAGTACGCCTCCGAATTCCCCACACCGCCCCAGCTGTTCAACATCAGCTACCTGGGCGGTTGGACGAAGGCGAAGAGTGAGTTCTTCGATCCGTCCACGGGATCGATCACCAAGATCGAACAGGCTGCGGGGTATCCAACTGCCTCCAGCTGACGCCACCTTCGCGGTCCCGTCGAACCGCGCGGTTGTGGATGGCCGGTCCAGGGCCGGGGCTCGGGTACGCGTACCCGGCCTCAGCCTTGGGCTGGTCGTGCTGTACCTGAGCCTGATCGCGCTGATCCCCCTGGCCGCCGTGGCGGTCAACGCATTCTCGGGGGGCCTCGGCACGTTCTGGACCTCCGTGACCAACAGCCTGGCCCTCCAAGCGCTCGAGGTGACGCTGGTCATCTCTCTGATCGTGGCCGTGATCAGCGCGGTGATGGGCACCGTGGTCGCCTGGGTGCTGGTCCGCGACCGGTTCCCGGGACAGCGGTTCGTCAACTCCCTGATCGACCTGCCGTTCGCCCTGCCGACGATCGTGGCCGGGGTGACCCTGCTCGTCCTCTACGGGCCGGGCAGCCCAGTGGGGATCAACATTGCGTTCACCCGGACGATCGTGGTGGTGGCCCTGCTGTTCGTCACGCTGCCGTTCGTCGTGCGCTCCGTGCAACCGGTGCTGCTCGAGCTCGACCATGAGGTCGAGGAGGCGGCGGCCTCGCTCGGAGCCTCCAACGCCATCACCTTCCGCCGGCTCGTGTTTCCGGCGCTGCGCCCCGCCATCCTGTCCGGCGCCGCGCTCTCCTTCGCCCGCTCGGTGGGGGAGATCGGGACGCTCCTGATCATCGCTGGCAAGGTCCAGATCGCCAGCCTGGTCATCTACGCCGACATCGAGGGCGACGCCACGCACTCGGCGGCGGCGCTGTCGGTCGTGCTGCTGCTCTTCTCCCTGGTCATCCTTTACGCGCTGCGGCGTTTCGGGAGGACGCGAATTGCTCATTAGCCGCCGCACCACCTGGTCCCTGCGCGGGATCGTGTTCGTCTACCTGGCCTTGCTACTGGTCCTGCCGGTGGCCGTCGTGTTCGTACGCACGTTTGAGCACGGTCTGTCCGCGGCGTGGTCGTGGATGACCACGCCGGCCGCGGTCAGCGCGTTCTGGCTGACCGTGGTGATCGCCGCGATTGCCGTGCCGCTGAACACGCTGTTTGGCGTGACCTGCGCCATGTCCCTGGCCCGGGGGCGCTCCCAGCGGCGCCCGGTGCGGTGGCTGCGGGGCTTCATCGACGGCGTGATCGATCTCCCGTTCGCCGTCTCGCCGGTGATCGTCGGCTTGGCGCTGATCCTCGTGTACGGCCAGTCGGGGTGGTTCGGCAGCTGGTTCACCGGCCATGGCATCCAGATCATCTACGCGCCGGCGGGAATGGTGATCGCCACCATCTTCGTGTCGCTGCCGTTCGTCGTGCGCGAGGTCACGCCGGTGCTCGTGGAGGTGGGCGATGAGCAGGAGCAGGCCGCCGCCACCCTCGGCGCCTCGGGCTGGCAGACCTTCTGGCGGATCACGATTCCCTCGATCAGCTGGGGCGTCGCCTACGGCGTGGTGCTGAGCACGGCCCGGGCTCTGGGCGAGATCGGCGCCGTCCTCGTCGTCTCTTCCAATGTGGCCGGGTCAACCCAGACCCTCCCGCTACTCGTATATGCCCGCGAGCAGGATTTCGGCACCTCGGCCACCACCGGCGCCTACGCCGCCTCGACCGAGCTCGCCGTGCTCTCGCTCGCCGTACTTCTGCTGATGACCCTGCTAGGCCGTAGGAGGCAAGCCGTATGAAGATCCAGGCGCTCGACGTGGAGAAGCGCTTTGGCGACTTCACCGCCCTTGATCGCGTCACCCTGGAGGTCCCCGAGGGATCGCTGACCTCCCTGCTCGGCCCCAGCGGCTCCGGCAAGTCGACGCTGCTGCGCATCATCGCCGGCCTGGAGACACCGGACTCCGGACAGGTCGTGATCGATGGGACCGATGTCACCCACACGCGCCCGCAGGAGCGGGAAATCGGCTTTGTCTTCCAGCATTACGCGCCGTTTCAGCACATGAGCGTGTTCGAGAACGTCGCCTTCGGCCTGCGCGTGCGCAAGCGCCCCAAGCCCGAGGTCACCAGCCGCGTCGAGGAGCTGCTCGGCCTGGTCGGACTGACCAAGTGGGCCGGGCAGCGTCCCCACCAGCTCTCCGGTGGCCAGCGCCAGCGGATGGCTCTGGCCCGCGCGCTGGCCGTGCAGCCGCGCGTGCTGCTGCTGGACGAGCCGTTCGGCGCCCTGGACGCCACCGTCCGGGCTGAGCTGCGCGAGTGGCTCCGGCGCCTGCACGAGGAGACCGGCGTCACCACCGTGCTGGTCACCCACGATCAGGAGGAGGCCATGGAGGTCTCCGACCGGATCGCCGTGATGAACACGGCTCGCATCGAGCAGGTCGGCTCCCCGCGGGACATCTACGACAAGCCGGCCAGCAACTTCGTGATGAGCTTCGTCGGCCCGGTCAGCCGGATGGACGGGCGGCTCGTCCGCCCCCACGATGTCGATGTCTTCCAGCATCCCCAGAGCGGAGCGATGGAGGCGATGGTGGCCCGCGTCGTCCACCTCGGCTTCGAGGTCCGGATCGACCTGGAGCTGCCCGGAGGCGAGCTGGCTCGGGCCCAGCTGACCCGGTCTCAGACCGACGAGCTGGAACTGAGCGAAGGCGACATCGTCTACATCCGCCCCCCCAAGGACGGCGTGCCCGCACCGGCCCCGGAGACCCAGCCGGCGTCCGCTACCGCGTGACCCAGGCCTCGGGGTCCTCGGTCAGCCGGTCGATCGCCTTGGGCAGCTGACCTTCGGCGACGTCGGCCACGGTCACGTGCTCGACCACCTTGCGCAGGTTGGCCCGCACGGCGATCCACACGCGAGGTAGCGCCTCCGAGGCCCCGGAATACTCCGTCTCCTCGGGCGGGGCTCCCCGCACGCTGGCCAGCGGACCCTCGACCGCCCGGATGATGTCGGCCACGCTGATCTGAGCGGCCGGCTTGGCCAGCGTGAAGCCGCCCTCAGCCCCGCGGTGGGAGCGGACGATCCCGGCGTGGCGCAGCTCCCCCAGGATGTTCTCCAGGAAGTTCAGGGGAATGCCCTGAGCATTGGCGATGCGCTGGGCCTTGACGGGCTTGCTGCCGTCGGCGGCGGCCAGCTCGACGGCGGCCCGGACGGCATAGTCGGCTTTCGCGGAAATCCGCATGTGCGGGGATCTTAGAAGCCGTAGGCCGTCTTCAGCTCCTCGTCCTTGTCGGCCAGCATCTTGGCCAGCGTCACCATCACCTGACATTGCTTCCAGGTGGCGTCGTCCTGCATCTTGCCGTCGATCATGTGAACCCCGCGGCCGTCCGGGATCGCCTCCAGCACCTTCTTGGCGAATAGGACCTCGTCGGGATCAGGACTGAACACCTTTTTGGCGATCTGGATCTGGACCGGGTGAAGTGACCACGCCCCCACGCACCCGAGCAAAAAGGCGGCCCGGAACTGGGTCTCGCAGCCCAGGGTGTCCCGGATGTCGCCGTAGGGTCCGTAGAAGGGCAGGATGCCCGCTGAGGTACAGGCGTCGACCATCCTGGCGATCGAGTAGTGCCAGGGGTCCTGCTGGGCGCTGGCCCGGGGAGCCTCCGGGTTGTCCAGGTCGGGATCCTCGATCACCCGGTAGCCCGGATGCCCGCCGCCCACCCGGGTCGTCTTCATCCGCCGCGACGCGGCCAGGTCGGCCGGTCCAAAGCTCATGCCCTGCATGCGCGGGCTGGCCGTGGCGATCTCCTCGAGGTTGACCACGCCAAGTCCGGTCTCCAGGATCGCGTGGATCAGGATCGGCTTCTCCAGCCCGGCGCGCGCCTCCAGTTGAGCCAGCAGCCGGTCGACGAAGTGGATATCCCACGCCCCCTCAACCTTGGGGACCATGATCACGTCCAGCTTGCTGCCGATCTCCGAGACGACCGTCGTCAGGTCGTCCAGGACCCAGGGCGACTCCAGGCTGTTGACCCGCGTCCACAGCTGAGTCTCACCCAGCTCCATCTCCTTGCCCACGCGCACCAGGCCGTCCCGAGCCGCCTCCTTGCGATCCACCGGAACGGCATCCTCCAGGTTGCCCAGCAGGATGTCCACGGTCGACGCGATGTCGGGCACCTTGGCCACCATCTTCTCGTTGGAGAAGTCCAGGAAGTGGATCATCCGAGATGGCCTGAACGGGATCTCCAGCAGCGGCGCCGGGGCGCCGATGGCCAAAGGTTTTCCGAAGTCGCGGGGGTTTCGCACAGCGGGGTTCTCCTTGTCGAGGTGTCCGGAAAGCTAGCGGTGGGAGGCCGGCCGGCGCGGGGACGGGGCACGCTCCCCGCCAAGCGTGCCCCAGCGAGCAATCCGGACGAGCCGCCGCCGAGTTGCTCCCTGGAGGCCGCTGGTCCCGGCCCGACCGCCTCTTCGCCCCCGCCCTGCGCTCCCCTAGCGGGGGATCACCGGGTCAGCTGCGTCGATCAGCTGGGTCGGCTCGTCGGCGGAGCGCTGGGACTGGGAGTTGATCCGGGTCCCGGTCGACCAGATCCTGGAGCTGCTCCGGTCCCGCCCCACCGTCCTGGCCAAGGGGGCGACCATGAGGATTTCAGCCAAAGCCGACTACGCGGTCCGAGCCGCGATCGAACTGGCGGCGGTCGAGGGCCAGCCGGTCCCGGCCGCCCGGATCGCCAGCGTCCAGGGCATCCCGCCGAACTTCCTGGAGAACATCCTCGCCGAGCTGCGCAGCGCCGGCCTCGTGCACAGCCGGAGGGGGGAGGAGGACGGCTACGTGCTGGCGCGAGACCCCGAGCAGATCACCGTCGCCGACGTCATCCGCGCCGTGGAGGGACCACTGGCCTCGGTGCGGGGAGGCAAGCCCGAGGAGGTCGCCTACCCGGGCGCCGCCCACGATCTTCCCCAAGTGTGGATCGCTGTGCGCAAGAACCTGCGCAACGTCGTCGAGCACGTCACCCTGGCCGAGGTCTCCTCATCCCGCCTGCCGCCGTCGATCACGGAGCTGGCCGGCGATCCGGAGGCCTGGGTCACCCGCTGAGGCGAGCGCGCCGCGCCGGACCCGGTCGGCGAGCAGATTTCCCTCGCTGGAGCAGGCAAATCCCGCCCGGCTCCCTTGGCCGCGGCCGCGTCTAGGAGCTCGGACCTGGCCGTTCACGAATCGTTAATGACGTATAATTGCCTGCCTCCGCGAGGGAGCGAGCGGCGAAGCAGCCCGTGCACTCCGCGCGGTTCGAGTCGTTGCTTCATCCGTTCGCCCGCCTCTCGCGATCACGAAACGACTCAGGAGAATTGATGAGCTCTGTCGAGACCGATCAGGCGGCACGGGAGGCCACCGGGGCGCATCCATACGGCCGCTACCTGGAGGAGTTCGAGGTGGGGGCGGTGTACAAGCACTGGCCGGCCAAGACGGTGACCGAGGGGGATGACCACCTGTTCTGCCTCATCACCATGAACCACCATCCGCTGCACCTCAACGACGTGTACGCGAAGAACTCTCAGCAGGGCCGAAATGTCGTGGTCGGACCGCTGGTGTACTCGCTGGCGCTAGGCATGAGCGTGAGCGACGTGTCGGGCAAGGCCATCGCCAACCTGGCCACGGAGGAGCTGAAGCATCCAGCCCCCGTGTTCCACGGAGACACGCTGTTCTGCGAGTCCGAGGTCCTGGAGGTCAGGCCCAGCCAATCCAAGCCGGACCGGGGCACCGTCAAGGTGCACACGCGCGTGCTCAACCAGGACGGCACGCTGGTGGCTGAGTTCAAGCGGCTCGTGCTGGTCCCCCGCAAGGAGCTGGGAGACGGCGATGGCGCCGAAGGGGCCGGCGATGCCTCGAGCCGCTCCTTCCAGACCGCTGAATCGAACGTCGAGTAAGCGCTTGGCCCCAAGACTGACCCGAGAAATGCCTGCTGGGACCCGTAATCGCTATTCCCCCAGGATGCTGAAAAACCCCGCGCCCGGGTACGGTCCCGGGAGCCACCGAATGTTCCCAAGGAGTGCCTGACACATGTCCAATACCGCGCCCGAACGACAGCAAGCCAAGACCGACCATGCGAAGCTGCGCGCGTGGGTAGACGAGGTGGCCGCCCTCACCCAGCCGGAGGAGATCTACTGGTGCGATGGCTCCGCGGAGGAGTACGACCGCCTGGCTCAGGTGCTGGTGGATGCGGGAACGTTCACGAAGCTCTCTGAAGCCAAGCGCCCCAACTCCTACGCCGCCTTCAGTGACCCGGGCGACGTGGCCCGGGTGGAGGACCGCACGTTCATCTGCTCGGCCAAGGAGCAGGACGCCGGGCCCACCAACAACTGGGCTGATCCGCAGGAGATGCGCAGCGCGCTGACCGACCTGTTCGAGGGCTCGATGCACGGGCGCACGATGTATGTGGTGCCGTTCAGCATGGGGCCGCTGGGCTCCCCGATCTCCTACATCGGTGTGCAGCTGACCGACTCCCCCTACGTGGCCGTGTCGATGCGGATCATGACCCGGATAGGCCAGAAGGCGCTGGACGTCCTGGGCAAGGACGGCGAATTCGTGCCCTGTCTGCATTCGGTGGGCGCACCGCTGGCTGACGGGGCACAGGATGTCCCCTGGCCCTGTAACGCCGAGAACAAGTACATCGTGCATTTCCCGGAGACCCGCGAGATTTGGTCCTACGGCTCCGGCTACGGCGGCAACGCCCTGCTCGGCAAGAAGTGCTTCGCCCTGCGGATCGCTTCGGTCATGGCGCGCGACGAGGGTTGGATGGCCGAGCACATGCTGATCCTGAAGCTGACCAGCCCGGAGGGTGAGGTGAAGTACATCACGGGCGCCTTCCCCAGCGCCTGTGGCAAGACCAACCTGGCCATGCTTATCCCCACGCTGCCGGACTGGAAGGTCGAGACGGTAGGGGACGACATCGCCTGGATGAAGTTCGGCCAGGATGGTCGGCTTTACGCGGTTAACCCCGAGGCAGGGTTCTTCGGGGTGGCTCCGGGGACGGGCGCCCGCACCAACCCCAACGCGATCGACACGATCGAGCGCAACTCCATCTTCACCAACTGCGCCCTCACCGATGACGGCGACGTGTGGTGGGAGGGCCTGACCGGCGAGCCACCGGCCCACGCCATCGACTGGCATGGCAACGACTGGACGCCGGACGCCGACCATCCGGCCGCCCATCCGAACGCCCGCTTCACCACGCCGGCGTCCCAGTGTCCGAGCATCGCCGCAGAGTGGGAGGACCCGGCGGGCGTCCCGATCGACGCGATGATGTTCGGCGGCCGCCGCGCCAACGTCGTCCCGCTCGTGGTCGAGGCCCGGGACTGGAAGCACGGCGTGTTCCTGGGCGCGACCATGTCCTCCGAGAAGACGGCGGCGGCGACCGGGAACATCGGTCAGCTGCGCTGGGACCCCATGGCGATGCTGCCCTTCTGCGGCTACCACATGGCGGACTACTGGGCCCACTGGCTGAGGATCGGCGAGAAGCAGGGAGCCCAGCTGCCGAAGATCTTCTACGTCAACTGGTTCCGCAAGGGCGAGGACGAGAAGTTCCTGTGGCCCGGCTTCGGCGAGAACTCGCGCGTCCTGGCCTGGATCTTCCGGCGCTGCGAGGGCACGGCGGAGGCCGTGGAGACCGAGATCGGGCTGCTCCCGCCGACCAGCGGCGAAGGAGGCATCGAGACCGGCGGACTGGAGCTCAGCAGCGGAGCCATGCAGGAGCTGCTGGAGGTTGACGTCGAGGGCTGGCGCGACCAGCTTCCCCAGATGCACGAGCACTTCGCCAGGTTCGGCGAGAAGCTGCCGGGCGAGCTGCGCGAGCAGCTCGAGGCGCTGGACAAGCGCCTCGGCAGCGCCTGACCCAGCCGAGCAGGCCAGGGCACCCAGCCTGTTTTCCAGGCTAATCTCGATGGTGCCCTGGCTCTCCCGTTCGTACCTTCAGACGCCGGCCTGCTGATCCTCCAGGCGGGGGTCGTCGCGGCTCCGCGGGCGATCAGGCCGGACGCGGCCGTCTCCCGCTGGGGGGAGCGCTTCCGCTCCCCGGGCTGGGCGCTGATCCCGGTCGCCTCGATCGTCGGCGTCGTGTTCGCCATCCGCTACGCCTCGGCCACCGCCAGCTGGCTGACCTATCTGGCCCTGGTGGCGGTCCCGATTCTGGCCGCGATCGCCCTCGGGTGGGCCGGCCGGGGCTCCCGCCGCTACCTGGCCGCCCTGGTCATCCCCCTGTTCCTGCTGACCTGGAGAGACAAGAACAGCCTGGCCGGCGAGGCGGCCGGCGCGATCCTCAGCGCGCTCAGCTGCGTCGCGCTGGGGGTGCTGCTGGGCGCGGTGACCCCCGCTAAGTGGCTCAAGTTCGGGATCGTGGCCATGTCGGTGGCAGACGTCTGGCTGGTGGGCAGCGATCTGCTCCAGCATCCCAACAGCGTGCTGGTGGAGGCGGCCCCAGGCGGCGGGCTTCCCCAGCTGCAGTCCGAGACGTTCGGCTCGGTCAACATGGGCTACGGCGACATGTTCGTGGCGGGCCTGCTGGGCGCGGCATATGCCCGCAACCGGCGGCTTCAGTGGACCGCCTCCGCCCTGACGCTGGTGCTGGCCGGGCTGTTCGACCTTCTGTTCTTCGTGATCAACGAGCTGCCGGCCACCGTGCCGGTTGCCCTCGCCCTGCTGGTGGTGGAGATAGGGTTGGCCGTAGGTGCAAAGCAACGCCGCCGCAGGACCGAGCAACCAGCCGACGCCCACCCGGCGCCCGCGCCCGAACCCGGAAGATCCCCCGCGCCCGGTTAGTGGCTGCCCCGGCCGGTTGAGGCCGGAGGGCGGGCCTCTTCGGCCAGCGAGGTTATGGCCAGCGCGCCTCGAGCCGCCTCCTCCAGCACTTCGGTGGCCTCGTCGGCCGAGCGCGCATAGAGCTCCACCAGCAGGTGAATGACAATCCGATCGTCGTCGTGCTTGTGGAAGCGCACGTGGGTGAAGAACTCCCGGGTCCCGTGATCGCCGAAGGCGGCATAGGACAGGGCATCGCCCGCCTCAGGACCCGAGCAGGTCTCGACGTCGTCGGCGTCCACGGTGACCGTGCAGGAAGCCACCCACGGGGTGCCCGCGATCATCCGCTCCCACCGGTCCTCCACCGGCTCCACCCGGCCGTTGTGGAAGCCCAGATGCGGCTGATCGTGCATGCACTCCAGGCACTGCACCACCGCCTCCTGCATCTCGTCCACCACCTCGGCGCGCTCACCGGTCTCCGGGTCGATCCGATGGATGCCCTCGTAGTGGACCTGGACCTCCAGATTCTGCGACCAGCAGCGATAACAACGCAGCCAGCTGCGGACCTCGGTTGAGCCCTCCATGAGGTTCGAGTTTAGTGGCTGAAACTGCATCTCCAATCGGCGTGGTCCTGGCCGGTGGAAGAGGCCGGAGGATGGGCGGAGCCAAGGCCGCCGTGCAGCTGCGCGGGCGGCCCCTGATCGAGTATCCGCTGCAGGCCCTCCGCCAGGTCCTGGATGACGTGGCGGTGATCGCCAAGCCCGACACGGAGCTGCCGCCGTTGCCCGGGGTCACAGTGTGGATGGAGCCGGCCGAACCCCGCCACCCCCTGGTGGGGATCGTCGAGGCCCTGGCGGTGGCCGGCAGTCGCCCGGTGTTGGTCTGCGCCGCCGATCTCCCGCTGGTCAGCCCGGCTTTGATCACCCGCCTCGTGAGCGCCGAGCCTCGCGGCGCCCCGGCCGCGATCGCCACCCGTCGCGGACAGATCCAGCCGCTGCTCGGCCGCTACCTACCCTCGGCGGCCCTGCTTCTGGCCCCGGCGGCCCGCCAGGCTGAGCAGCCGGTGCGCCAAGCCGTCGAGGCCATCGATCCGCTGCACATCGAGGTAGCGGATCCCGATGAGCTGTTCAACGTGAACTCGCCCGAGGACCTGCTGATCGCCCAGACGCTGCTGGACCGCAAAAGCGCCAGACGAACTACCCGAACGTGAAGTCATACGCGCTGACGCCCGGCGGTAGCTCGACCTTCAGCAGCATCTGCGCGTCCTTCGGCAGCGAGACCAGGTTGTAGAGCCGCTCGCCGCGCACAGTGAACCTTCCACCCCGGCCCACGTCGGCCCCGGCAGAGCGCGCCGGAATCGGCTTGCCGCCCAGCAGCACCCGTCCCTGCCGGGGCACGCCGCCCGCCGAGGTCATCACCAGGTAGACGTCGCGCGCCTGAACGCCTCCCTCGATGAACGAACCAGCACCTGCCGGGGTGATCGCCTCAGACCCGATGCTCCACCGGCCGCCCAGGGCCCACTGGTCAAGCCCCAGATTCGCCGGCGCGCTATACGCGTGCAGACCGGTCGTCAACCGGGTCACGAAACCCACCGCGCGCTGCGGGTTCAGGTAGGTCTCGAGCGTCCCGATGCGGTTCGAGGGAACGATTGCGTGCGCCGTCATCGGCGCCGGCAACGGTCGCGCGCCGGCCGCCACCAGCAGCGCCCGCACGTCGCGCTCGTCCGATGCGTACTTGCCCTCGCCGAACTGGGTGTGGCGTACCTGGCCGCGGGCGTCGATCAGGTACTCGGCCGGCCAGTACCGGTTCTGGTAGGCGTTCCAGGTCCCGTAGCGGTTGTCCTGGACGACCGGATAGGTGAGTCCGTCGGAGTGGATCGCCTGGCGCACGTTGGAAGCGATCTGCTCGAAGGTGAACTCCGGCGTCTCCACTCCCACCACGTCTAGCCCGTAGCGGTGGTAATGGCGGTACAGGCCCTCCACGAA
>DASZNA010000094.1:0-1786 GCA_035551655.1 Solirubrobacteraceae bacterium | reverse complement strand
GCGAGGACGTGTTCTTCCTCACCGGGACCGACGAGCACGGCGAGCCCGTGGCCGACGCCGCCCACGCCCAGGGGCTGGAGCCCCAGGCGCTGGCCGATCAGAACGCGGAGCGCTTCCGGGCGCTGATGCCGCGGCTGAACGTCTCCAACGATTTCTTCATCCGCACCACCGACGAGGCCCACAAGGCCAAGGTGCAGGAGGTGCTGCAGCGGGTCTACGACAACGGGCACGTGTACAAGGGGCTGTACGAGGGCTGGTACTGCCCGAGGTGTGCCGACTTCAAGGTGGAAAACGAGATCCTGGAGGGCAACCGCTGCCCGATCCACGAGATCGAGCTGACCCGCGAGTCCGAGGAGAACTGGTTCTTCCGCCTGTCCTCGTTCCAGTCCCAGCTCGAGCGCCTGTACACCGAGCATCGAGACTTCGTGCTCCCGAGCCGTCACTACAACGAGGCCTGGTCGTTCATCGGCCAGGGCCTGCAGGACGTCTCCCTGTCCCGGGGCCGGCTGACCTGGGGAGTGCAGGTTCCCTGGGATCACTCGCACGTCTTCTACGTCTGGTTCGACGCGCTGCTGAACTACTACACGGCACTGAGTTATGCGCCAGCCCCGGCGAAGCCGGGGGGGCGCGATCTCATCAAGCGCTTCTGGCCCGCCACCTTTCACCTGATCGGCAAGGACATCCTCAAGTTCCACACGGTCTTCTGGCCGGCGCTGCTGATGGCGGCGGACCTGGCGGTGCCTAAGCATGTTTTCGTCCACGGGTTTCTGATCGGAGCCGACGGACGCAAGATGAGCAAGTCACTGGGCAACGTGCTCGATCCCTTCGAGGTGATCCAGGAGTTCGGCACCGACGCGCTGCGCTTCTACCTGATGCGCGACGTTCCGTTCGGCAGCGACGGCGCCGTCGGCATCGACGCGGTCCGTTCGCGCTACGAGGCCGAGCTGGCCAACGAGTACGGCAACCTGGGCAGCCGCACCCTGGCCATGATCAACCGCTACCGGGACGGCGTGGTCCCGTCGGTCGGCACCGACCCTACGGTCCTGGCCGAGTTCGCCGACCTGCCCCGCCAGGTGGCCGAGACCTTCGACCGGGCCGAGGCCACTCAGGCTCTGGAGCTGATCTGGCAGCGGGTGCGACGGCTGAACCGCTACGTGGAGGAGCGCGCGCCCTGGCAGCTGGCCAAGGAGCCGGCGCAGACCGACCAGCTGGAGGAGGTGCTGGCTTCGCTGCATGAAGGGGTCCGCTCGCTCAGCGTGCTCCTGCACCCCTACATGCCGGAGGCCACCGACAAGCTTCTGCGGGCCACCGGGGCTCCGGAGAACAGCTACCGCGCCGCCGAGTTCGCTCCCACCGGCTCGGGCGCCCGGGTGGAGACGATCCCGCCGCTGTTCCCCAAGCGCGACCGCGCGTGATCGACTGCCACACCCACCTGCACTCGTGCAAGCCACCGGACGCGGAGCTCGTGGAGGCGGCGCTCGAGGCGGGGGTGACCCGGATCGTCACCGTCGGCACCAACCCGGAGACCAACCGCAAGGCGCTGGAGGCGGCCGAGTCGTATCCCCAGGTCTACGCGGCGATCGGGCACCATCCCAATGACGCGACCGGCTTCGACGACGACCAGCTGGCCGACCTCCGCACCCTGGCCGCCCACCCTCGTTGCGTGGCGATCGGGGAGACCGGGCTTGACTACTACCGCGACTACGCCCCCCAACCAGATCAGCAGCGGGCCTTCGAAGCCCACATCGAGCTGGCTCGAGCCACGGGCAAGCCGCTGGTCATCCAC
>DASZNA010000093.1:0-32342 GCA_035551655.1 Solirubrobacteraceae bacterium | reverse complement strand
CCGGCCTCCTCGGCGCTCACCCGCTCCAGAGCTTCGGTCACGTACAGCTCGCTGATCCTGACCCGCTCGATCGAGCCATCCGCGCGGCACCAGGCCACGGTCTCGCCGCGCCGCACGGCGCCTTGGCGAACCCGGCAAATGGCAATGCGCCCCACGTAGGGCGAGGCGTCGAGGTTGGTCACGTGCGCCTGGAGCGGGTGCCCGTCCTCGTAGACCGGCGGAGGAATGTGCGTGACGAGCAGGTCGAGCAGCGGGCGGAGGTTCTCGCCGGGCTGGGCGGGATCGAGTGAGGCCTGGCCGGCCCGGGCGTTGCAGTAGACGATCGGGAAGTCGATCTGGCTCTCGTCGGCGTCGAGGTCGAGGAACAACTCGTAGACCTCGTCCACGACCTCGTCAATCCGGGCATCCGGCCGGTCGACTTTGTTGACGACGAGGATCACGGGCAGCCGCGCCTCGAGCGCCTTGCGCAGTACGAAGCGGGTCTGAGGAAGCGGCCCCTCGCTGGCATCGACCAGGAGCAGCACGCCGTCCACCATCGTCAGCCCCCGTTCCACCTCGCCACCGAAGTCGGCGTGGCCCGGCGTGTCGACGATGTTCAGCTTCACCTCGCCGTAGCGCACGGCGGTGTTCTTGGCCAGGATCGTGATGCCCTTCTCGCGCTCCAGATCCATCGAGTCCAGCACGCGCTCGGCCACGTCCTGGTGGGCCCGGAAGGCCCCGGACTGCCACAGCAGGGCGTCGACCAGCGTCGTCTTGCCGTGGTCGACGTGGGCCACGATGGCCAGATTGCGAATGTCTTGGCGGACGCTCATCTCGCCGTCACGATAGAAGGGATGAGGCGATTGACCGTTGCGGCCACCGGCGTGGCGTTGATCCTCAGCGCCTGCGGAGACCGAGTTTCCGCCGGCTCCGGCCACCGACCCGGGCCTGCGCGGACCATCGGACCCGGGACCACGGCCACCAGCCCGAGCGTCGTCAGGAAGCCTCACCGCGTGCACCGCCACCACGCCGATCCCGGCCGCTTACCCCAGACCCACCAGCTTCCCTCGGCGCACTCACGGCAGTTCCGCCACGAGATGGCGGACCTGTGGGCAGGCATCGCTCGCGGCCGCCTGGGCCCTGCACGGACCGCCTTCTTCCCCGAATCCGCCTACGCCCAGGTCAAGGCGATCTCCGATTCCCGGGCCGACTGGCACGCCCGCCTGCTCAGCGGGTTTGCCGCCGATATCTCAGCTGCCCATGCGTTCCTGGGCCGGGCTGTGCCGAGAGCCCGGTTGATCGGCGTCCGGGTGCCGGCCGGCTACGCCCATTGGGTGGTAGCGGGCACCTGTTCCAACCGGACCGGCTACTGGGAGGTACCGAACTCACGCTTGGTCTACCGGGCCCGCGGCCGGGTCCATTCGTTCGGGATCGCCTCGCTGATCTCCTGGCGGGGCGTCTGGTACGTCGTGCATCTGGGCGCCGTGGTGCGCAGTGGCCCGGGCGGGATGGTCGATGACCCCAGCTCAGGCCCGGGCAGCTCCGCCCCCTCCTCGACCTGCTGAGTCAGCGCTCGGCCGCACCCAGGCCTGTCCACAGCGCGGTCATCGCCGCCTCCACCAGCTCCTGGCGAGATACCTCGGGATGTGAGTGCCACCAGCGCGCCGCCCCCTCGAGCGCCTCCTGATACATGACAAAGACGGCGCGCCCGACCGGGCTGTCGGTGTCGATCCCCGCCCGGCGAGCGTCGGCCACGAGCAGTCCGGACAGGAGCCGGTTGGACTCGACCCGGCGCCGGCGGTACTCGGCCGCCACTGCGGGGTCGACGGGCGGGTTGTCCGGGAACAGGAGGCTGAAGGCGAGCGGACGCTGCTCGGCAAACGCGAAGAACGCGTCGAACGTGCCCCGGATGCGCTCGCGCATCGGGCCCTCAGAGGCGATTCGCTCGCTCAGGTGGGTCAGCAGCACATCGTGCTGGCTGCTCAGGACCTCCACGAACAGCACATGCTTGGCCGGGAAGTGGTCGTACAGGACCGTGCGCGAGACTCCCGCCGCCGCGGCGATCTGGCCCATGGAAGCGGACTCGTAGCCACGTTGAGCGAACTCGCCCAAGGCGGCTTCCAGGATCAGATCCCGGCGCTGGTGGCCGCGGAGGCGGGGTTTGGGGGTGCGAGTGGACATCAGGCGGGCGTTGGCTGGCTATTATCCGACATGGGTGTCGGTTATCCGCCGCACGCCATCCTTCGCCGCCGGAAATTCTCAAGGAGCCCTGACATGGCAGCCACCGAAGCGCTTGTGTTCGACGCGATCCGCACGCCCCGCGGGAAGGGCAAGGTGAACGGATCGCTGCACACGACCAAGCCGATCGACCTGGTGGTCGGTCTGATGCACGAGATGCTCAGCCGTAACGAGAATCTCGACCCCGGGCGTGTCGACGACGTCGTGCTGGGCTGCGTCTCGCCGATCGGAGACCAGGGCGGCGATATCGCTAAGGCCGCGGCGATCAAGGCCGGCCTGCCCCCTGAGGTGGCCGGCGTGCAGCTCAATCGGTTCTGTGCCTCCGGCCTGGAGGCGGTCAACGTGGCCGCCCAGAAGGTCGCCTCGGGGTGGGAGGACCTCGTCTTCGCCGGCGGGGTGGAGTCGATGTCGCGAGTGCCCATGGGCTCGGACGGGGGTGCCTGGGCGATGGATCCGGAGACGGCGTACGACACCAGCTTCGTGCCTCAGGGGATCAGCGCCGATCTGATCGCCACGGTCGAGAGCTTCGACCGCGACGTCGTGGACGAGTACGCCGCTCGCTCCCAGAAGCTGGCGGCGCAGGCCCAGCAGGAGGGCCGGTTCGACAATTCGCTGGTCCCGGTGCTGGACATCAACGAGCACCCCGTGCTCGAGCGCGACGAGTTCATCCGCCCCGACACCACGGTGGAGACCCTGTCCAAGCTGAAGCCCTCCTTCGCCACGATCGGCGAGATGGGTGGGTTCGATGCCGTGGCACTGCAGAAGTACCACTGGGTGGAGCGCATCAACCACGTGCACACGCCCGGCAACTCCAGCGGCATCGTCGACGGCGCCGCCCTGGTGGCCGTGGGCAACGAGGAGCTCGGCAATGAGCTCGGGCTGAAGCCCCGGGCCAAGATCCTGGCCACGGCGCTGTCCGGGGCCGATCCGACGATCATGCTCACCGGCCCGGCCCCGGCGTCCAAGAAGGCGCTGGCCAAGGCCGGGCTCGCCGTGGAGGACCTCGACCTGGTCGAGATCAACGAGGCGTTCGCCGCGGTGGTGCTGCGGTTCGTGCGGGACATGGGCCTGGACATGGAGAAGGTCAACGTCAACGGCGGGGCCATCGCCATGGGCCACCCGCTGGGCGCCACCGGCGCGATGATCCTGGGCACCCTGATCGACGAGCTGCACCGCACCGGCGGCCGCTACGGCCTGGCCACCCTGTGCGTGGGTGGCGGCATGGGTATCGCGACGGTCGTGGAGGCCATCTGATGACGAACGAGAGCTCAACCATCAAGTGGGACCAGGACGACGACGGCGTCGTCATCCTCACGCTGGACGATCCCAACCAGTCGGCCAACACAATGAACCAGGCTTACCTGGACTCGATGAAGGCGACGGTGGAGCGCCTGCAGACCGAGAAGGACGACATCAAGGGCGTCGTCATCACCTCGGCCAAGAAGACGTTCTTCGCCGGCGGCGATCTCAACGACCTGAAAAAGGTCCGCCACGAGGACGCCGAGGAGTTCTCGGAGTTCGTGCGCGGCAACAAGGCGCTGCTGCGCAGCCTGGAGACGCTGGGCAAGCCCGTGGTGGCCGCGATCAACGGAGCCGCCCTGGGGGGCGGGCTGGAGATCGCCCTGGTCGCCCACCATCGAGTGATCGTGGGCGACCCCAAAGCCGTCATCGGCTTCCCCGAGGTCCAGCTCGGTCTGCTTCCCGGGGCTGGCGGTGTGGTTCGCACGGTTCGGATGATCGGAATCGTTCAGGCGCTCATGGGAGTTCTGCTCCAGGGCCAGCGGCTGCGGCCCGACAAGGCCAAGGAACTCGGGCTGATCGACGACGTCGTTGATTCCCGGGACGATCTGATTCCCGCGGCCAAGAAATGGATCGAGGAGAACGCAGAGGCTCAGCAGCCGTGGGATGCCGACCCCAAGTACAAGATCCCCGGCGGGACTCCGAGCACGCCCAGCCTGGCCATGAACCTGCCGGCGTTCCCGGCCAATCTGCGTAAGCAGATTAAGGGCGCCAACTACCCGGCCCCGCACCACATCATGGCCGCGGCCGTGGAGGGCGCTCAGGTCGACTTCGACAATGCGCTGGAGATCGAGGGCCGTTACTTCGTGGACTTGGCCACCGGTCAAGTGGCCAAGAACATGATCCAGGCTTTCTTCTTCGACCTGAACCGGGTTAACGGCTCCCGCGGTCGCCCGGAGGACGCGCCGACCCACGAGGCCAAGAAGGCCGTTGTGCTGGGCGCTGGGATGATGGGCGCCGCGATCGCCTACGTGTGCGCCAAGGCCGGCGTCGAGGTGGTCCTCAAGGACGTGGAGCAGGCCGCGGCCGACCGGGGCAAGGCCTACAGCGAGAAGCTGGTGGCCAAGGCCGTGGAGCGCGGACGCCAGAGCCAGGAGGACGGAGATGCCCTGCTGGCCCGGATCCATCCCACCGACAAGCCCGAGGATGCGGCCGGAGCCGACCTGGTGATCGAGGCGGTGTTCGAGGACCCCCGGGTCAAGGCCCAGGTGTTCGCGGAGATCGAGCCGCACCTGGCCGATGATGCGCTGCTCGGCTCCAACACCTCTACTCTGCCGATCACCGATCTGGCCGAGAATGTCAGCCGCCCGGCCGACTTCATCGGTCTGCACTTCTTCTCCCCGGTGGACAAGATGCCGCTGCTGGAGATCATCAAGGGCAAGCAGACCGGCGAGGAGACCACCTGGCGCGCGCTCGACCTGGCCAAGCAGATCAAGAAGACCCCGATCCTGGTCAACGACTCCCGCGGGTTCTTCACCAGCCGGGTGATCGGCACCTTCATCAACGAGGGGATCGCCATGCTGGCCGAGGGCGTCCCCGGGCCGTCGATCGAGCAGGCCTCCTCGCAGGCCGGCTATCCGGCTCCGGTGCTGCAGCTCTCCGACGAGCTCAACCTGAAGCTGATGCGCAAGATCCGCAACGCGGCCAAGGAGGCTGTGGAGAGCGGCTCGAATGGCTCCAGCGGGTGGGATTCCCACCCGTCAGAGACGGTGATCGACCGGATGCTGGACGAGTTCGATCGCCCGGGTCGGCTGGAGGGCCGCGGCTTCTATGAGTACGCGGAGGGCAAGCGAACGGGTCTGTGGCCCGGCCTGCGTGAGGCCTTCCCGCCGGTGGATGATCCCTCGCAACTGTCCCTCAGGGACCTCGAAGAGCGGATGCTGTTCATCGAGGCGATCGAGTCGGTCAAATGCCTGGACGAGGGCGTTATCGAGTCGGTGGCCGACGCCAACATCGGCTCGATCATGGGCATCGGCTTCCCGGGCTGGACGGGCGGGGTGCTCCAGTACATCAATGGATATGAGAGTGGTCTCCAGGGATTCGTCACCCGGGCGCGGGAGCTGGCCGCCCAGTACGGCGATCGCTTCGAGCCCCCGGCCTCGCTGGTCGAGCGCGCCGAGCAGGGCCAGGCGTTCAGCGACGAGGAGGCCCTGGTCGAGGCCTGAGGCACCCGCCTCTCCCCGGTGGTGGTCCCGCCAGACCACCACCGGGACTGACCCGGCTCACAGCCTGAAGCTGATCAGCGCGCCGCTGTAGGCGGGCACACGCACGCGGTAGCGCCGCCCCGGGCCGAGCCGGGCATGGGCGACCGTCCGGCGCCCGACCCACCGGCCATCCGGGGCCAACCTCTGGCCGGCCAGGGTCACCCCGGCCGTGGCCTGGACGGACGGCCCCAACAAGCGCTGAATCACCGCCGGCCGGCCGGAGGGAACCCGGAGGGCCAGATGAGCCGGGTGGGGTCCCTTGTCGAGCACGAGGACGTTCAGCCGCCGGCCGCTGCGCACTGCCCACAGACGCACCGCGGAACTCCATCTGCCCACCCGCAGGCGAGCCAGCTCCCCGCGACGGCCGGCCGCCCGGGCGAACAGGGCCAGCCCGTAAAGCAGCGGGCGGGCGTCCAGGCCGTGGCGAGCCATCGAGAAGGCGGCATTCGCCGCGCCCTGGCGGACATGGATGTTGGCCCCGGCCAGCCCGGCCCGCCACAGCGAGAACAGCGCATCCGGCGCCCACAGGGCCGAGGCGAGCGTGTTGCTGACCCCGCGCCGTCCCTCGCAGGTGACCGAATTGAGCTCGGTCATGCGTACCGGTAGACCGGCCTGGCGGGCCAGCTCCAGCGCGGGGGTGACCACCGGCTGCAGCCCAGCCGAGATGCGTGTGCTCAGGACCCGCGCGACCGTGGAGAAGTCGGTCGCCCTCCGGTGGGCACAGGCGGTCAGCGGATACCGGTGGACGGTGATCATGGCCACGTGACCGGCCGCGTCGGCCAGGAGGCGGCGCTCCCAGGCCAGGTCACGCAGTGGGTGGGCGGTCGCGGGTCCGGCCAGCGGGAGGCCCGGGGCGACTCGAGACAGCGCTCGCGCGTACGCCGCGAACGCCGCGACGTAGCGCCGGGGCGAGAACTGATCCCACTCGCCGGAGGATGCGAACAGGGACGCTCGGCCGGGCAGGTGATAGTCGACCCAGTGGTGGTAGATGTCGGGCTCGTTGCCGATCTCGAACCCCCACAGCGAGCCGCGGGGCAGCGACCGGAGCGCCGCCCGGGCAAAGCGGGCCGCCATGCCCGGAGAGCCAGCCGCCAGATTCAGATCGAGCATCACGTGGACATCAGCTGAGCGGACGATCCCAGCCAGGGTGTGCAGCCAGCGCCGAGTCACGTGATAAGGCCACGGGCCGAGCCCGCGCCCGGCACGGCGACCCCAGTACGCCTGGTCGGCTGAGTCGCCGCCCACCCGAAGCAGCAGCAGGCCGTCCCCCGGCACGTGGAGAAGCCCCAGCACCCGAGCCATCGCGTCTGGGTGGGAAGCGAAGGCCGGGAGGTCCCAGTACTCCATGGAGAGGCCGAGAAACGATCTGGGCAGGGAAGCCCTGACCGCTCCAGTCACGGTCGCTCGCACCGTCACCGGTTCGCCTGGCTCAGCCGGGAGGGGTCGACCGGCGCTCGCCCGAGCCGCATTGCGGTGCCCGGCGGGGTCAGGATTGCGTGGGCCTGGCTTCGCGGCCGAGCCTCCACAGGCCGAGACGGTCACCACGAGCGCGACGGTGCACAGGAGCCAGCGGCCCGAGGAGGTTGGCCGGCCAGTCGGCATGGCAGGGAGAGTGATAGCGGGATCTCCCTCAGTAGGCGTAAATCAGGGCTGAGCCGCCGCTCAAGACGGCGGTGCCTGCCATCCTCGTCTAGAGGTGGATGGTGATCAGCGCGCCGCTGTAGGCGGGCATCGGCACCGTGTAGGTGCCGCTTACCGGACGGATCCGCGGCATCACGCGTCGGCCCACCCACTGACCCTGGGCGCCCAGGTGCTGCCCGGCCAGGGTCACCCCGGTCGAGGAGCTCGGGTTGGGCGCCATCAACCGCTGGACCGTGGCTGTGCCGTGGTTGCCGAGGTGCAGCGCGGCGTGAACCGTTCGGGCGCCCTTATCCAGGATCAGCACCCTCAGGAGATTGTTCGAGCCGTGCACCGCCCACACCTTGACGTTCGGTGTGGAGGTGCCCGAGGTGCGCAACGGGGCGAGCCGCGCGCCGGACCCGGCCGCCCGGGAGAACAGGATCATCCCGTACAGCAGGGGAGACGGTGTCAGGCCGGAGGAGGCGACGGAGAAGGCGGCGTTGGACTGACCCGGGGCCAGGTGGATGTTTACTCCGGCCACTCCCGCGTTCCACATTGAGAACATCGTGTCGGGGGCCCAGAGCGCCGTGGCGAACGAGTTGCTCACCCCGGTCTTGCCTCCGCACGTCACCGAGTTGAACTCGCTCAGCCGGAGGGGTAGGCCGGCGCTTTTGGCCACGCGCACCGCCTTGACCAGCTCGTTGGCCATCCCCCCGGATGCGTTCTGGCCAAGTACGCGGGCGATCGTCGCGTAGTCACCCGCGGTCGAGCTGGCGCAGGCCGAAAGCGGATACCGGTGCACGGTGAGCATGCTCAGCCGCGAGCGCTCAGCGTTGACCAGCTGCTGGGCCCAGCTGACATTCTTGCCGGCGAAGAAGACCTCCGGTCCCACCATCCGGAGGGACGGAGCAGATGCGTGCACGGCCTTGGCGTAGCTGCGGAAGAGAGACAGATACTGGGAGGAGGTGTACTGGTCCCAGCCCTTGGGCGTGTGGGGAACCGTCTCACCAGGAGGCGCCAGGGGGTTGGCCACCTGCCGATGTCCGATGTCGGGTTCGTTGCCCACCTCGAGTCCGGCGATCGACCTGGCCGGCATGTAGTGGGCCAGCGACTTGGCCAGGGCGGCCGCCATGCTCGGCGAGCGGGCCACCAGGTTGAGGTCGACCAGAACTCGCAGGTGACTGGCTCGAGTGAGCCTGGCCAGCGTCTTCAGCCAGGCCAGGTCAGGCCGGTAGGCCTCGGATCCCACGCCGAGCTTCGGAGCATCCCAGTAGGTCTGTTCGGTCGACTGGCCCCCGACGCGCAGCATCAGTGCGCCGTCGCCCGGGACCTTGAGGAAGCTCAGGACGCGCTGCAGCGCCAGAGGATCGGAATCCAGTCCATCCACGTCCCACGACTCGGTCGAGATCCCGGGAAACGAGGTGGGCAGGCGCCGCAATGTGCCTCGGGAAGCCAGGTTCGCGCTGACCGTGGGAACGGTGGCCGACGATCGGCGGGCGGGGGCCGCGACGGCTGAGGCACTCACCAGCGCCTCCAGGTGGCCCGGAGGAGTGGGGGTACTCAGTTTCAGCGTGCTCGGCTGATGGTGACGGCCGGGCAACAGGCCGTCGACCAGCACCAGGGCCAGCAGCAGCGGCACCAGCCACAGGGTCAGGCGGTGCCGGCCAGGGCCGGGGGGTTGGCGGGCAGGAAGAAAACGCATCTCGGATCGGAGCTTCAGCCTGGATCGGAGGAGCCGAAGGCGGGGTGCCCCCTCACCTTAGCCGGGTCCTCCGATGATCATCTCGGGTCTCGCCCGGCGGGCCGTCGGGATCGCTACCCTGGCCGCCGTGCGCAAGTTGTCGTCGCTGGCGCTCCTGTTCGTCGTTCTGCTGCTGACCGGCTGCGGAGGCTCCTCCGCCTCCGGGTCCATCAACACGCGGCCGCCGAGCAAGTCGCGCCGTACCGCCGGCCATCCCCGGGCCGGGAGATCGGCGAGGGTCAGGAACGCCACCCCACAGCCGGGCTGGCGGCACTACACGGGCGGCGTGCCGATCTTGGTCTACCACGACCTGGGCAATCCCCCGCCGGGCCAGGATTACCCGGGACTGTACGTGTCCGATGCCGACTTCGAGGCCGAGATGGCCTGGCTCCACCAGCGGGGCTACCAGGCGGTCACGCTCGACGAGATCATGGATGACTTCTTCCACGGCGGGACGCTGCCGACCAAGCCGATCGTGATCACCTTCGACAACGGCTACATCCCGCAGGCCACCTTCGCCCCGTCGGTGATGTCCAGGTACGGATGGCCGGGCGTGCTCAACGAGATCACCGTCGGCCATTTGAACAGCGACCGCCTCAAGCGGCTGGTCGGCCTGGGCTGGGAGGTGGACTCGCATTCGCTGACTCATCCCGATCTGACCCAGATCTCCTCCAGCGAGCTGCAGCAGCAGGTGGTGCAGTCACGCAAGTTCCTGCAGCGCGCCCTGCGGGTTCCGGTCAACAGCTTCTGCTATCCGTCCAACCGGTACAACCCGGCTGTGGTGGCCGCGGTCAAGGCGGCGGGCTATACCAACGCGGTAACCGAGAACCCCGGCTTCGCCACCGCCCGCACGGACCCGTTCCTGCTCCCCCGGTTCGAGATCGAGGGCGGCCTCAGCCAGCTGCAGGGCGACCTGACCTCGGGCGGATGATCACCTTTCGTGAGGGCCGGGTCGACTCCGGGGACGGTGGCCGGCTCGAGTCGGCCATGCGGGCGGAGATGACCGAGCTCTACGGAGGCCTGGAGCTGAACGACGCGGCGATGCCGGCCGCCGGACCGGCGCAGCTGAACCCCCCAGCCGGCGTGTTCCTGGTCGGCTACCAAGACAGCGTGCCCGTGTGCTGCGGCGGGATCAAGCGTCTGGACGCACAGGCCTGTGAGCTCAAGCGCATGTATGTGGTACCGGAGGCGCGCGGCCGGGGATTGGCTCGAAAGCTGCTGGCGGCTATGGAGGAACGGGCGCTCGAGCTCGGCTACGCCGTGGCCCGCCTCGACACCGGTCACAAGCAGCCCGGCGCCCGGCGCCTGTACGAGTCGGCGGGCTACCGGGAGATTCCGAACTTCAACGGCAACCCGGTGGCCACTTTCTTCGGGGAGAAGTCACTCGGCCGGTGAACGCACCGGCCGGGGAACGGATACCGTCTGGCCGCGATGTCCACCGAGAACCCGCAGCCGCTGAAGGGTGTGATCCTGGCCGGCGGAAAGGCCACGCGTCTACGGCCGCTCACGCACGTGACCAACAAGCACCTGCTTCCCGTCTATGACAAGCCGCTGATCTTCTATCCGCTGGAGGCGATGGCGCGGGCCGGGGTGGAGGAGGTACTGCTGATCACCAACCCCGAGCACGCCGGACATTTTCTGCAGCTGCTGCGGACCGGCAGCGACTTCGGGCTGCGGATCACCTACGAGCTCCAGGAGGAGGCGGGCGGCCTCGCCCAGGCGGTCGGCCTGGCCGCCCCGTTCGGCCGGGGTTCGAAGCTCCTCGTGCTGCTCGGAGACAACATCTTCACCCACAACCTGAGCCCCAGCGTCGAGCGGTTCGCCGTCCAGGACCGGGGCGCGGTGATCTTCGCCAAGGAGGTGGAGGAGCCTCAGCACTACGGCGTGGTCGAGATCGAGGGGGAACGGGTCGTGAGCATCGAGGAGAAGCCGTCGATGCCCAAGAGTCGGCTGGCCCAGACGGGCATCTACCTCTACGACGAGCGTGTGTTCACATTCATCGACCAGCTGGCGCCGTCGGACCGCGGCGAGCTGGAGATCACCGATCTCAACAACATCTATCTGCAGGAGGGTTCGATGCGCTGCGAAGAGCTCGAGGGCTGGTGGATCGACGCCGGCACCTCCCACGACGAGCTGCTCGAGGCCAACATCCAGGTGGCCGATCTGCGCCGCAACGGTGAGCTCTGAGCCCGGCGGGCGAACCGGGCCAGCAGGTCAGTAGACGCCGCCCAGCTTCCGATGGTCGAAGCTGGCCGTGCGGCGGGGCTTGAACTGCAGCAGCACCCGCTTGGCCGCCTGGGCGCGGACCATCTCCTCGGCCGCGGCTCCTGCGGCCTCCCCCCCATAGCGGGTGAATAGCTCCACCCCGAACCGGATCGTCTGAGCCTCATCGCGGTGGATGACCGTCTCCGCCTCGACCATCACCCCTCGCAGCTCCTGATACTCATCGCCCGCCTCGACCTGCAGGGTGGCCCGGGCGTCTCGCTCCAGGTTGCGCACCTTCTGGGACTTGGCGTAGGACCACGCCCACACCTCGCCGTCGCGCACCAGGTACCAGAGGGGCATCAGGTGCGGCCAGCCGTGCGGGCCGTGGCTGGCGCAGATCACCACGCGCTCCTCATCCAGGAAGCTGCTCACCTCGGCCGGGCTCATCGTGATCTGGTCACGGCGGCTCATGCGGGCGTGGACTCTAATGGGCTGCGGTCTGGCAGAGCCGATCTGGGGTCTGGAGCGGGCGCTGGGCGCCAGAGCAGCAGCAATGAAGGGCAGGCAGTTCGAAGCGGTGCTCGCAGGACCGGTTCCAGCGCGCAAATCGATCGGCAGCGGGCCGCTTTGAGCGCTCGAACAGGTTTTTCATGGTTGGGCGCAAAGTGCCAAGCATCGGTCCACTTTGCGCGCTCAGACAGGTCAACCCGCCCCGTCCACCGTTCATCGCGGGTGCAGCGGAAACTACCGCCCGGCCAGACTCCGCCCGGCGCTGTCCAGCTCCCGGGCCGCCTCCAGCACGGCCTCCCGCGCGTCGGCGGGCTCGAGCACGACCGCGTCACCGGCCTCCTTCAGGACCTCGCGAACCAGCCAGTCAAGGCCGGCGAATCCCAGCTCCACCACCACCGAGCCATCGGGACGCTCACCGACCACCGTGCGTTCCTCCCGGGCCCAGCGGGCGCGCTCCGGCGAGATCCACAGCCGGGCCCGGCGCGAGGCCGGTACCTCGCCGGTGCGCGGCCAGCCCTCCACGTCGGCGGCCGGATCGATGTCCGCCCGCGGCTCGAAGCTCTCCTCGGTCACCGCAGCCGACTTGATCCGGTCAAGCCGGAAGTGGCGGACATCATCGCGGCTGGGGTCGTAGCTGGCGATGTACCAGCCCTCGCGTCCGTTGATCAGCGCGTAGGGCTCGACCGTCCGCTCGGTGAACTCGTCCTCGTTCTCCTTGTAATACTCGAACGACACCAGCCGCCGGCCGGCGATGGCCTGCGAGACCACCCCGGCAATCTCGGCGTCGTCGCCTCCTGGCGAGGCGACCTGAAGCCCCTCGTGCGCTGGATCCTCGCCCAGCGCCTCCACCACCTTTTGGCGCACCGAGGAGAGCGAGCCGAAGGGGATGTGCTCGCCGATCAGGTCGATCGCCGCGATCAGCGCCTTGGCCTCGACCGGCAGCAGGCGGGCTGGCCGGGCGAACGAGTCGCCGTACGGCTCGGGGTCGACCTCGATCGTCCCGTCCTCGCCGATCTCGGCGTACAGGACGTAGGTGCCGGCGCCGAAGTTGACCACGTTGAGCACCGAGATGTCCTCGCGCAGCTCCTGCTCGGAGACGTTCAGCCGTCCCCGCAGTTCGGTGGCATCGAGCGTCCGCCCGGCGCGTCCAGCCTCGATCAGGATGCTGGCCAGCGTGACCAGCCGGGCGAACCGCTCGGGCCGGATCGCCACGTCGGCCGCCAGGCCGCCCGAGTCGGCCCGATCGGCGTCGAGCTCGGCCGGGGCGCCCCCGTTCGCCTGCACCGCAGGCGGCCGAGCCTGATCCAGCCCCTCCAGCATGCCCTCCGGGTCGCCGGTGTGGCGCTCGACCAGCATGTGCATCCGCTCCTGCGTTTCGGCCAGGAGCTCGGGCGGCCCGATGATCCGGGCGTGCTCTCCCAGTCCCAGTGCCCAAGCGATCAGCTGGCGGGAATTGGCGTACGGGGTTCGGAACAGGCGGTCGCGCCCGGCGTCGGTGTCCGCCACGGCGAACGAGCCGTACCCGCCGAAGTGGCGCTCGATCTGCCAGGCGATGCGTCCGCTGATCCACACCTCGGCCTCCCCGACCGGCTCGCCGAACTGCCACTGGATCCGGTTCGCGTACGCGCGCGGGTCGAAGTCCCGCGGGCGCTGGAAGTCATGCTCGGCCTTCGTGGCGTAGCCGACCTTGCCGCGAATGCGCGACAGCCGGAACACGCGAATTGCGTCGCGCTCGTGCGACGTCCCCACCACGTAGAACTGCCCGCCCTGGTAGAGCAGCTGATAGGGATCGACACGCCGGCTCCCCAGATCGTCGCGCTCCATTGTGTAGTAGTCGAACACGATCGTCTTGCGCCGGAAGATGGCCGTCTCGATCTTGGCCAGCCGCTGAGAGATCTCGTGGCCGCCCGCCGCACCCGTGATCCCCAGCGCCACCGTGCGCTGAACCGGCGAGCTCAAGGGGCTCGGCCGTCCCCACGAGATCTGCTGCAGGGCCAGGCGCAGCGGCTCGGCGTACGCGAACTCCCCGTCCAGCAATTGCAGCGCCGTCCCCAGCGCGGCCAGCTCGTTGTCGGTGAACTCGATCGGGGGCAGATGAAAGTTCTCCGGCGGCAGCGAATAGTTCTCCTGCTCCACCTGACCGTCCTGGGGCTTCTCGACGGCCAGGACGATGCCCAGCGCCTCCAGCTCCGACCGGTCGGCGTAGAACCGGCGGGCGAACGCATCCTCGTTCATGACGCTGTAGCCCTCGACGTCGCGGCGGATTTCCGGGGCGGTGACCGGCCGGCGCTCCGCCATCAGATAGGAGATCAGCGACAGCTGGCGGATCAGCTTTTCGGTGTCCTTGGCCACTAGTGTCCGGCTCCGTAGGTTCGGCGACACGAAGAGTGGTGCCCGGTGGATGCAGGGCGAGGACGCAGGATCCGCGGCGTAGCAGCGCTACGCAAGGATCCGAGGACAAAGGCACGCGCCGCCGGGGGCCGCTCGACTGTCGTCGTATCTACGGAGGCGGACACTGAAAAGACTTTAACCCGCGGAGAGCCACGCGCCGACATCGGGCCGAAAGGCCTGCGCTATTTGCGGAGATCCTGGCCGGTCAGGGTCAGGCCGCTGCCCGCTCGGAGACGGCCGCAGCCCCTCCGAAGTAGGCGCCGGCGCCGATCCCCTTGTCGAACGCCGACCAGCACTCACCGTCGGCCAGGTCGCTCTGGACCCGATCGAAGCTCCCGAGCTTGCTGCCCAGGTTGTCGATCATGTGGACCAGCGTGGCCTCGCGAGTGCAGGGAACCACCGGGCTGCCGTGCCGCAGCGATCCGTGGTGGCTGAGGATGATGTGCAGCAGCGCCTGTTCGAGGTCGGCCGGGAACCCGTCCAGCCGCTCGATAGCCCGGCGGATCCGGTAGTACCCCAGCGAGATCTCCCCGTGCAGGCGCCCCGCGTCCGTCATCTGGATCTCGCCGGCATCATCGATCTCGTAGGTCTCGAGCTTGCCGATGTCGTGGAGCAGGGCTCCGGTCACCGCCACGTCCCGGTCGATCCCGGGAAACGTGGCCGCAATCGCGCTCACGCCTTGGGCCACCGCCAGCGAGTGCTCGAGCAGCCCGTGGCGGTAGGCCTGGTGGTAATGCTTGGCCGCCGGCGCCTCCCGGTAGGCGCTCCAGCCGGCCGAGCCCGCGGCGAATATCTGATCCAGAAGCCGGCGCAGGTGGGGGCTCTGCACGGTCCCGGCCAGCTCGCGCAGGTCGGCCTCCATCTGTTCTGGACTGCGATTAGGTCCGGACGACATCGCAGCGAAGATAAAGTGCGTAGCGGACGTAGACAGATGACCGGAACCGCGATAGTCACAGGAGGAACGGGAGGGCTGGGATCAGCCGTCGTGGCCCGTCTACTGGACGACGGCTGGCGGGTCGTGGTCCCCTGGATCGTGCCTCACGAGCTCGGGCGCCTGCCCGAGCACGACCGGCTCGAACCGATCCAGGCCGACCTCTTCGAACCCGACGCGGTCCAGGAAGTCATCCGAGCTGGCGCCTCCGAACCTGACCAGCCGCTGCAGGCGCTGGCCAACCTGGTCGGCGGCTTCGCGATGGGCGCCAAGGTGCCCGACACGCCGATCCAGGACTTCGAGCGCCAGTTTCGGCTCAACCTGCGCCCCACCTACTTGATGACCGCGGCGGTCATCCCGCACATGCTGGAGAACCCAATGCCGCACCGGGGCGCGATCGTGTGCGTGGGTTCCCGGGCGGCGCTCCAGCCGTTCTCCGGAGCCGCCGGGTACATCGCGTCCAAGGCCGCCACCATCGCCTTCGCCCAGGCCGTGGCCGCCGAATACAAGAACGACGGCATTCGCTGCAACGCGATTCTTCCCAGCACGATCGACACGCCGGCCAACCGCGACTCGATGCCCAAGGCTGACCACTCCAAATGGGTCCAGCCTGTCGAGATCGCCGGCGTCGTGGCCCACCTGCTCTCAGACCAGGTCGGCCCGACCAGCGGCGCCGCCATCCCGGTCTACGGCCGCGCCTGACCCCCGCCGGCCCCGGCCCGGCGAGCCGTCCCGGCCCCCCGGTTACCCTCTCGAACATGATCCAGCCGCTGTTCGAGCATCGGATGGAGTTCGCCGGCTACCAGACCCGAGTTCTGGAACTGGAGGGCAGCGGCCCGCCGATCCTCATGCTCCACGGCTACGCCGACAGCGCCGACACCTGGCGCATGACGCTGGCGCAGCTGGCTCGAGCCGGGCAGCGGGCCGTGGCCGTCGACCTGCCTGGATTCGGCGGCGCCGACGATCTCGACTCGGGCCCGATCCTGCCCCAGCTCGACGCCTTCGCGGCCCATGCGCTGCGCTACGCGGCCGGACGGCCGCGCCAGCCGGCGATGACCGTGGGCAACTCGCTGGGCGGTTGCCTGTGCCTGCGCCTGGCCGCCGCCCACCCCTCCAAGCTGGCCGGCGTCGTGGCCGCCGCTCCGGCCGGGCTCCAGATGAGCCGCCTCCTGTTCCTGGTGGAGCGGGATCCCGTGCTCCGCTCGCTGCTGGCCCTGCCGGCCCCCGTTCCCGGTGCGGTTCTCCGGGCCGCCGTGGCCAGGCTCTATGTCCAGCTGGCCTTCGGGCCCCGGCACACGGTTGACCGCAAGGTCACCTCTACCTTCACCTCCCATCTCTCCCAGCGGGCCAAGGTGGCCAGCTACCTGGAGATCGCCCACCGCATGCTCCCCGAGCTACGGGGCGCCCTGCCGCTGGAGGACATAGACACACCCCTCCTGCTTGTGTGGGGCGACCGCGATCGGTTGCTGGCGCACACGGGCGCCCAGGAGATCCTCAGCCAGGTCCCCGGCTCGCGATTGGAGCTGCTCCCGGGGATCGGACACTGCGCCCAGGTTGAGGCGCCGGAGCGCTTCGCCCAGCTCTTGCTCGAGTTCCTGGGCGAGCCGGCGCACCACACGGCCGGCGCCGTCGTCGTCTGACCCGGCTACAGACCCGGGGGATGCCGGACCGCGAAGGTGCTGAGGTCAGGCTCGTCGGCTTTCCGGTTCGACCAGCGCGACCCGGTCTCGGCCAGGGCGACCGTATCGAAGCGGAGTCCGGCGATGTAGGCAAAGGTGTGGCCCTGGTTGGCGAAGATCGTGATCCACTTGCCAGGGCCCGGATCTCCGTAGTTCATCAGCTCCCCCGAGGTCTCGGTGGCCTTCAGCAGGCCGGCCGCGGCCAGCACGAAGCTGAGTGAACCCGAGCAGTCATAGCCCGTGTCCTCGAAGGTCATGTGGCCGCCGCCCCAGATGTAGGGGAGGTGGGCGATCTCGTTACCCGCGTTGATTACCGCCTGGACGGGAGCGGGCGCGTCGACCGGCGCGATGGCCAGCCGGTTGGGCGTCATCGTGCCCCGGTTGGGGTTGGCCGAGATGCCGCTGGCCGCCAGCTCGGACAGGACCTGCGAGTTGGACAGGGGCGTGGGCAGCGACTTGGCCGGGGGTCCGACGGTTACCTCCGCCTGCTGTGGCGATGCGCCTACGGAGGCGGCCGCGCTCCCAGACGAACCGGTCGCCCCCGCCACGGGATCGACCGCCTGGGGGTGTCCGTGCAGGGCGATCTGCTGACCGCTTGAGCCCTGGACGTAGCTCACACCGCGCCGGGTGGAGGTGTGCCCGGCTACCGCGCAGCCACCCAGGGCTACCGTCAGCACTCCGGCGATCAGTGATCTGGACAGCGTCGTCCGGCTCACCACTTCAGTATGCCCAGCCGGAGACCTGAGGCGCGTCAGTCCTCGAAGCGCCCGGCATACAGCGCGAACGTGGCCCCCTGCGGGTCCGTGAGCACGGCGATCGAGCCCACCCCGATGTCCATCGGGCCCATCCGTGTCTCCGCGCCCAGCTCGCCCGCCTGGGCCACCGAGCGCTTCATGTCATCGGTGCCGAAATAGACGAGCCAGCTCGGAGGCACCCCTTCCATCGTGGTGATGCCGCCGTTGCTCCGGCCCGCTTCGGTCTGGACGATCCGGTAGGGCATCTCCATCCCCTCCATCCCCTCCATCGGCTGCGTCGTCCACCCGAACAGGCCTTCATAGAAGCGCGCGCCGGCGTCGAGGTCAGGGGTGTAGAGCTCGTCCCACGACAGTGCTCCGTGTGCGTTGACCAGCCCGGCGCCGGCGTGGTCTTTGGCCTGCCAGACCATGAAGAAGGCGCCCTGCGGGTCCTGGACGACCCCCATCCGCCCCGAGTCGAACACGTCAAACGCCTCGGCGTGGACGTTGGCGCCGAGCTCCCGCGCCCGGGCCAGTGCGGCGTCGGCGTCCGGCACCGCGACGTAGGAGTTCCACATCGGCGGCAGCCCGGCCTCGCGCTGTTGCTGGGGTTGGGGCGAGATCGCGGCCACGTCCCGTCCGCCCAAGCGCTGCATCGAGTAGAAGACACCCTCGCCGACCGGAATGTCCTCGGCCTCCCAGCCGAACAGCCCCGAGTAGAACGCCTTGGCGGTCTCCTGATCCGGGGTCGTCAGGTCGGTCCAGCAGAAGGTCCCTGGCGTGTAGCTCGTGCGTTCACCCATGGTCCGCGACCCTACACCTGCGCTACGGATCCGTGTGATAGATCGGTGAACAACCACGCCGGTTCCCGCGGTCCTGGCCCGCCAGCCAGGACTGCGGAGCCAACCGTCCGCCTGTCCGGATTGGCTCTACCCTTGACGCCGATGCGACTCCTGATCACCGGGGCGGGCGGGATGCTCGGCACGGACGTCCGCCGGGCGGCCGGGGTAGCCGGACACGAGGTCATAGCGCTGGCTCGGGCCGACCTCGACATCCGCGACGAGCTCGCCGTGAACGCCGCGGTCGAGGCGTCCGCTGCCGATGTGGTGATCAACTGCGCGGCCTACACCGACGTCGACGGAGCCGAAAGCGACTCCGGCACGGCCGCCGCGATCAACGCCCAGGCGCCCGGATCACTCGCGGCCGCCGCGGCCGCCCAGAACGCCTGGATCCTGCACATCTCCAGCGACTACGTGTTCGCCGGAGATCAGGACGACCCGTACCTGGAGACCGACGCGACGCATCCCCTCTCCGTCTACGGAGCCACCAAGCTCGAGGGCGAGCTTGCGGTGGCCGGGGCGGCGCCCGGCGCCCACACGATCATCCGCTCGTCCTGGCTGTTCGGCGCCGCCGGTCGCTGCTTCCCGGACACAATGCTCCGACTGGCCGCCGAGCGCGAGGAGCTCGCGGTGGTCGACGATCAGGTGGGATGTCCCACGTTCACCGGGCATCTGGCCCAGGCCCTGGTCGACCTGGCTGCGCGGTCCGACCGCCCGGTCGGGATCCTGCACTGCGCGGCGGCCGGTCAGTGCTCGTGGTTCGGCTTCGCCCAGGCCATCCTGCGCGAGGCCGGGGTGGATACGCCGATCCGTCCCGTGAGCACGGCTGAGTTTCCCCGGCGGGCCCACCGCCCCGCCTACAGCGTGCTGCGCAGTTCGCGACCTGAGGCGCCCGTGCTGTCCAACTGGCGTCATGGCGTGGCCGATTACCTGCACACCCGGTGGGTGGCCGCGTGAGGCTGCTCGTGTGTGGCGGTGCCGGCTTCATCGGCTCGAACTTCGTCCGGATCCGGGTACGCGAACACGGCGACCAGGTGACCGTGCTGGACAAGCTGACCTACGCGGGCCGCCGCGAGAATCTGCACGACGTCAGCGAGCAGGTCCGGTTCGTGCATGGGGCCATCGAGGATCCGGCCGCCGTAGCCGAGGCGGTCGGCGACGCGGAGGCGATCGTCAACTTCGCCGCCGAGACGCACGTGGACCGCTCCATCTCCGGCCCCGAGGCATTCATCTTGACCAACATGCAGGGCACCCACGTCCTGCTCGAGGCGGCGCGAACCCATGGCCTGCGTTACGTGCAGGTGTCCACCGACGAGGTGTACGGCTCGATCGAGGAGGGCTCGTTCGCTGAGACCTCGCCGCTGGCGCCGTCCAGTCCCTACAGCGCCACGAAGACCGGGGCCGACCTGCTGGTCACCAGTTACTTCCACACGTATGGACTGCAGACCGCGATCTGCCGCGGCTCCAACAACTACGGCCCGTACCAGTACCCCGAGAAGCTGATCCCGCTGATGGTCCTCAACGCGATGGCCGGCGACCGCCTGCCCGTCTACGGGGACGGGCGGCAGGTCCGGAACTGGCTGTTCGTGGAGGACTTCGCGGCCGGCATCGGTCACGTTCTGGAGCACGGCCGCCCCGGTGAGGTCTACAACTGCGGCGGACCGGATGAATGCGAGAACCTCGAGGTCATCCAGCGCGTCATCGAGCTCACCGGCGCGGATCCATCGCTCGTTGAGCACATCACCGACCGCCCCGGTCACGACCGCCGCTATTCGCTGTCCTCGGAGAAGCTGGCCGGTCTGGGCTGGCGAGCCGGAACCCGGTTCGCCGAGGGACTGGAGCGGACCGTGCGCTGGTACGGGGAGAACGAGTGGTGGTGGTCTCCGATCCGCTCGGGTGAGTACCGCGACTACTACGAGCGCCACTACGGCCGGGCGCTCCGCGGATGAAGGCCGATCCACCAGCCGCGCGAGGGCGTCACGCCCCGCCGCCGGAGATCCGCCTACCGCTCCAGCGGGCGCGCCTCCTGCGGGCCGCCGCGGCCGACTTCGCCGAGCACGGGTTCGCCAACACCGGGTCGGAATCGATCAGCCGCCGGGCCGGCATGTCGAAGGCCACCTTCTACGAGCACTTCGCCAACAAGGAGGCGTGCATCCTGGCCCTGTTTGACCAGGCCTTCGAGGTGCTGGCCCAGAGCATGGCCCAGGCGGCCCGGCAGGCCGGCACCGGCAACCCGCGCGAGCGCATGCGCGCGGGCACTCGAGCCTTCCTCACCACGGTGGCCGAGCACCCCGACTACGTGAGCACACTGCTGGTGGAGATCATCGGAGCCGGACCGGTGGCCGCCCGGCGGCGCGACCAGGTGCTGGAGGCGTTTGCCGGGATCCTCGACCAGGAGAACGCGGCGGCTGCCGAGCGGGGCCTGGCCACGCGGTTCGCCTCGCCGCTCGACGCGGTGGCAGCGGTGGGCGCGATCACCGAGCTGGTCTCGCGCCAGGTTCGCCTGGGTGATCCGGTCGACCCGCTGGACCTGGCTCCGGTGATCGACCGGATGATCGACGGGCTGCTGCTGGCCGCGTGAGCGACGAGCTGGCCGCGCTTCAGGAGCGGATCACCAAATGCCGACGCTGCCCCCGTCTGGTGGCCTGGCGCGAGGAGGTGGCCCAGGTCAAACGGGCCTCGTTTGCCGGCTGGGACTACTGGGGCCGGCCCGTGCCCGCGTTCGGCGATCCGCGGGCCCGGATCATGGTGCTGGGTCTGGCTCCGGCCGCTCACGGCGGGAACCGGACCGGGCGCATGTTCACCGGGGACCGGTCGGGGGATTGGCTGTTCGCGGCGCTCCACCGCGCCGGTCTGGCCAACCAACCGCAGTCGGTCAGCCGCGACGACGGTTTGGAATTGCGCGACTGCTGGGTGACGGCGGTCGTCCGGTGCGCGCCTCCGGTCAACCGGCCCACGCCGGCCGAGCGAGACAACTGCCTGCCCTACGCGTCGGCTGAGCTCGAGTTGCTGGAGCGGGTGCGGGTGATCGTCTGCCTGGGCGGCTTCGCCTGGGACGGTGCCCTGCGCATGCTCGACGCGCCGAGACCGCGGCCGCGCTTCGGCCATGGTGCGGAGGCGGTGATCGGCTGCCACACGCTGCTGGCGAGTTATCACGTCTCCCAGCAGAACACGTTCACCGGCCGGCTCACCGAGCCGATGCTCGACGAGGTATTCGAGCGAGCCAAGAGCCTGGCCGGAAGCTGAGCCACAATCTCTCCGGTGTATGTGTCACGGGAACCGGAGCTGGCCGAGCTGGCTGTCGGCGACCGGCCGGAGGCATGGGAGGCGCTGGGCTTTCGGGTGGAGGACGGCAACCTCGACCTGGGCGGGATCCGGATTCGCCTGGACGAGGAAACGGGTAGCGGGATCGTCTCCTGGTCGCTGCGCGGCGTCAACGCGATGGGCTCGATCGACGGTCTGCTCTCACCCGTCCCCCGAGTCCTCCGTCCCCCGCCGTTCGCCACGCATCCCAATGGCGCCACGGGCTTGGACCACGTGGTGGTCTCCACGCCTGACTTCGATCGCACCGCCGAGGCGTTCCGGCGGGCCGGGATGCCGCTGAAGCGGACCCGGGAGAGCGGAGATATGCGGCAGGGCTTTCGCCGCCTGGGATCGGCGATCGTCGAGCTCGTCTACTCACCCCAGTTAGACGGACACGACACGCACTTCTGGGGGCTCACGGTGGTGGTGATAAGCCTGGAGGATTTGGCTGAGCGGCTGGGGGGCCGGCTGGGGGAGATCCGGGCGGCTGTCCAGCCCGGCCGGAGGATCGCCACGCTTCAGCCGACCGACGGGGTGTCTGCGCGCCTGGCCTTCATGAGCCCGGAGCCGCCGTAGCCGCGGCGAGGCGACCGGCCAGCGAGCGCCCGAGCTCGATCAGCTCGGGTGGCCCGAGCACCTCCATGGGCGCGTCCAGGGTGGCCATCCAGATGAGGAAGTCCCGCCGCCACTGTCCGATCGTGGTGACTAGGCAGCCGGCCGGCCCGTCCGGCTCGACGGTCGCGTAGCGCCCGGGGATCCGTCGCCGGGCCTGATCGGCGGGCAGACCCAGCCGTACCCGGCCCGGCTCCCCCTCCGGTCCGCGGATCCGCTCCTTGAGGAACGCGGCCGGGTCGCCCCCCGGCACGGTGCGCCGCCGCCCGCGGCCGCCGGTCCGCACCCGGCCTTTCATGCGATCGATCCGGAACGTTCGCCAGTCGTCCCGGCCCAGGTCGTAGGCCACCAGGTACCAGCGGTACCCGCTGTACACCACGGCACTGGGTTCGGCGTCCCGCTCGCTCGTCTGATCGTCCCGCGCCACATAGGCGAAGTGCAGTCGCGTGCCATCCCGGCAGGCCGCTGCGATCGTGGCCAGCTGCTCGGGGTCGATCTGGGGGCCGTCGATGTTGAACACCGACGTGGCATCCCCGAGCGCCCGCACGCGACGGCGCAGCCGGCTGGGCAGTACCTGCTCGAGCTTGGCCAGAGCCCGTACCGATGTCTCCTCGATCCCCGCCACCTGACCCGAGGCGGCCGTTCGCAGACCCACGGCGACGGCGACGGCCTCGGCATCATCCAGCAGCAGCGGCGGCAGCTCGGCGCCCGCGCTCAGCCGGTACCCGCCGGCCACCCCCGGGGCGGCCTCGATCGGATAGCCCAGCGAGCGGAGCTTCTCGATGTCACGGCGGATCGTCCGGGTGCCCACCTCGAGGCGGTCGGCCAGCTCCGGACCGGACCACTCGCGGCGGACCTGCAGGAGCGAGAGCAGCGCCAGTAGACGGGCGGAGGTCTGAACCACGGCGGAAGCTTCGCACTCTATGCGGACATGATCTGACCGCATGAGCCAGAACTAGGACAGAAGCTGACCGCAAGGCCCGAAAGCCTCCCGGCCATGTCAACCACCACACTCACTCCACCAGTTGTCGTTTCACCCACCCTAAGGAGCACCCGCTCGATCTGGTGGGCGTTCGCCGTCGTGATCGCGGCGTCGGTGATGGACCTGCTCGACTCCACGATCACGCAGACGGCCGGTCCGGCCATCCGCCGAGAGCTTGGCGGCTCGTTCGCCGACCTCGAGTGGTTCACCGCGGTCTACACGCTGGCCATGTCGGCCACCCTGCTCGTGGGAGGCCGTCTGGGCGACGCCTTTGGTCGCCGCCGGATGCTGCTGATCGGCATGACCGGTTTCATCGTTTCCTCGCTCACCTGCGCCGTCGCTCCGACCGCCGGCTGGCTGATCGGCTTCCGCGCCGTCCAGGGCACGTTCGGTGCCGTCATGGTGGTGCAGGGGTTCGGGATCGTCCGGGAGATGTTCGGCGACGAGGGCCAGCAGAAGGCGTTCGCCGTGTTCGGCCCGGTGATGGGCCTGGCCGCCGTACTCGGGCCGCTGATCGGGGGCGGCTTGGTCGACCTGAACCTGTTCGGCAGCGGCTGGCGGGCAATCTTCCTGGTCAATCTGCCGCTGGGCGGGCTCGCGCTGGCCGGCGGGTGGGCGCTGCTTCCCCGCGTCCGGCCCGCTCACCCGCAGCTCCGGCTCGACCCCGTGAGCGTCCTGCTGGCGATGGCCAGCGGAGTGGGGCTGGTCTACCCGCTGATCGAGGGTCGCCAGCACGGCTGGCCGGCCTGGGCCTTCCTGATGCTGGCCGCCGGCGGCGTGCTGCTGGCCGCCTTCGCGGTCCGGCAGGCCCAGCGGGTCCGGCGCGGGCGTCCGGCAATGGTCCAGCCGTCGATTCTCCGCCGCCGTCCCTACGTGGCCGGTCTGGCCGTCGTTCTCGGATTCATCGGGGCGATGGGCGGGATGATGCTCGCCCTCAACGTGATGTTCCAAGCCGGCCTCGGCGACTCACCGCTCAGGAGCGGACTGGCCACGGTGGCCGTGCCGTTGGCCGCGATCGGAGGCTCGATCACCTCGTCCATGCTTCTGGGCCGGATCGGGCGCACGACGATGCACATCGGGATCGCCGGGATGGCCATCGGCCTGGTCATCGTCGACCTGGTGCTCAGGAGCGCCGGCGCCGGGCTCAGTCCCTGGGACACCGCGGCACCCCTCGCCCTCACCGGCTTCGGCATGGGGATGGTGTTCGTGCCGATGTTCGATGTGATCCTGGCCGGCGTGGCCCCGCACGAGATCGGCTCGGCCTCCGGACTGCTGGAGTCCGTTCAGCAGCTGGCCATGTCGCTGGGCATCGCGCTGGTCGGGACCGTGCTGTTCGGCGACCTCGGAGGCGCTCGCCCGGCTGAGGCGTTCGTGGGCTCGGCGTCGCATGCGCTGCTGGTGGCGGTTGGGCTGCTCGGACTGGCCTGGACAGCGGTCTGGTGGTTGCCGCAACACGCCCGCGCCGGGCACTGAGCCACCTATCCTCAGAGCATGTCGAAAACATCGGCCCTGGACGTGTTCAGCCCGCAAACGCGCGAGTGGTTCACGCGCGCGTTTGCCGCCCCTACCGAGGCCCAGGCGCAGGCCTGGCCGGCCATCGCCTCGGGCGAGCACGTGCTGCTCAGCGCTCCCACCGGATCGGGCAAGACGCTGGCCGCCTTCCTGTGGGCCATCGACACCCTATGGAGCGAGCGCAGAATCGAGCCCGCCCGCCCGAGCCGCGGCGAGCCCGGCTCGAACGGGACCAGCCTGGTGTACGTCTCTCCGCTCAAGGCGCTCTCCTACGACATCGACCGCAACCTGCGCGTTCCGCTGCGCGGGATCGGTGCCGAGCTGAGCGTGGCCGTGCGCACCGGCGACACCCCCCAGCGCGACCGGCAAGCCATGCTCAGGCACCCGCCGGACATCCTCATCACCACCCCGGAGTCGCTCTACCTGATGCTCACCGGACGGGCCCAGAAGCTCTTTCAGGAGGCCAGATGGTGCATCCTCGACGAGATCCACGCCGTGGCCGCGACCAAGCGGGGGGCGCACCTGGCCCTCACCCTGGAGCGAATGGCCGAGGCGGCCGGACGGGACGTACAACGCATCGGGCTGAGCGCCACGCAGAACCCGCTGGAGGAGGTGGGCCGGTTCATGGTCGGTCCCCGGCGCACCTGCCGGGTGGTCGACACCGGAGTCCGCAAGGAACTAGACCTGGAGATCCAAGTGCCGGTCGAGTCGATGGTGGAACCCGAGGCGGGCGCCGAGCTCGATCCACTGGCCGGGGGAGAAGCCACCCGGCGGTCGATCTGGCCGGCCATCTACCCGGAGCTCCTCAAGCTGGTCCGCGAACACCGCTCGACCATCATCTTCGTCAACAACCGGCGAGGCGCCGAGCGCCTGGCCCTACGCCTGAACGAGCTCGCGAACGATTCCCACCCGCCACCCCCCACCACCATCGCCCGCGCCCATCACGGGTCCCTGGCCCGAGAGGAGCGGGTCGTGGTCGAGGAGATGCTCAAGGCGGGAGAGCTCCCGTGCCTGGTGGCCACCTCGTCGCTGGAGCTGGGTATCGACATGGGTGCCGTGGACCTGGTCATCCAGGTGGAGTCGCCCAAGTCGGTGGCCCGGGGACTTCAGCGCATCGGCCGGGCTGGTCACAACGTCGGCGACGTAAGCCGGGGGCGGATCTTCCCGAAGTTTCGAGCCGACCTGCTCGAGGCCACCGTTGTGGCCCGGCGGATGCGCGAGGGAGCGATCGAGACGACGGTCGTCCCCCGCAACCCGCTGGACGTGCTCGCCCAGCAGATCGTGGCCATCGCCGCGGCCGCCGAGCAGGCTGAGAACGCCGGCGACGGTGCGACCGTGCCGGTCGATGATCTGTACGCGCTGATCACGCGCACCCACTCCTACGCGGAGCTCAGCCGGCCGGTGTTCGAGAACGTGCTGGACATGCTGGACGGGCGCTACCCCTCCTCGGAGTTCGCCGAGCTGCGCCCACGGATCGTGTGGGACCGGATCGCCGGGACCGTGCGGGCGCGCCCCGGCGCCCGTTCACTGGCCGTGACCAACGCGGGAACGATCCCCGACCGCGGGCTGTATGCCGTGACGCTGCCCGACGGACGCCGGGTCGGCGAGCTGGACGAGGAGATGGTCTACGAAGCCCGGCCCGGGCAGACCTTCCTGCTCGGAGCCTCCACGTGGCGGATCGAGGAGATCGGGCGTGACCGCGTGATCGTCACTCCGGCGCCCGGGCTTCCCGGCGCTGTGCCCTTCTGGAAGGGCGACAGCGTGGGGCGCCCGTCGGAGCTGGGCGAGGCGATCGGGGCGTTCTCCCGCTGGGCGGTCGAGCAGTCGCCGGAAACGCTGGCCGCCGAGTACGACCTGGACGAGCGGGCCGCGCGCAACCTGGTCGAGTTCCTGCGTGAGCAGCAGGAAGCCACTCGAGTGGTGCCCTCCGACCGGGCGATCGTGATCGAGCGCTTCCGGGACGAAATCGGGGACTGGCGGGTGTGCATCCTGTCCCCATTCGGGGGTCGGGTGCACGCCGCCTGGGGCCTCGCCCTGAGCGCGCGCATCCGCGACGAGCTCGGGCTGGAGTCCGACGCGATTTGGTCAGACGACGGGATCATTGTCCACCTGCCCGACGCGGACATCTCTGATCCCGACCGGCTGACGCAGGTGCTGCTGCCGGAGCCCGACGAGGTCGAGGAGCTGATCGTGGCCGAGCTCAGCTCGAGCGCGCTGTTCGGAGCCCGGTTCCGGGAGAACGCCGCCCGGGCGCTGCTCATCCCGCGGGCCCGGCCGGGCAAGCGGACACCGCTGTGGCAGCAGCGGCTCAAGTCCCAGACCTTGCTGGAGGTGGCCCGCCGCTACGGCGAGTTCCCGATCATCCTCGAGACCTACCGGGAGTGCCTGCGGGACGTGCTTGACCTGCCGGGCCTGGTCGGGCTCCTCAACAAGCTCGCGCGCCGTGAGATCTCGCTGGTTGAAGTGGAGACGCCAACCGCCTCGCCGTTTGCCTCATCACTGCTGTTCGACTACGTGGCCGCCTACATGTATGAGGGGGACACGCCGAACGCCGAGCGCCGAGCCGCGGCGCTGTCGCTGGACCGCGAGCTGTTGCGAGAGCTGCTCGGCCAGGAGGAGCTGCGTGACCTGATCGACCCGGCCGCGCTGGCCTCGGTCGAGGAGGATCTCCAGTTCCTGTCCGACCACCGGCGGGTGGCCACTCGAGACGGGGTCCACGACATGCTGCGCGCGCTGGGCGACCTATCGACCGCCGAGGTTCAGGCGCGCGTGGTGCCGGGCGTGGATGCCGAGTCGATGCTGATCGAGCTCGGCGGCGAGCGGCGGGCCATCCGCGTCCGGCTGGCCGGCGAGGAGCGCTGGATCGTGGCCGCCGACGCAGGCCTATACCGCGACGCTCTGGGTGTAGCACCGCCGGGCGGTCTGCCAGAAACGTTCCTGGAGGACGTGCCCGACGCGCTGACCGGCGTGCTTCGCCGCTTCGCCGCGTGCCATGGGCCGTTCACCACCGCCGACGTGCGAGCTCGGTACGAAATCGATCCGAGCGCGGTGCTGAGCTCGCTGGAGCGCGATGGCGAGCTCGTGCGGGGGGAGCTCCGCCCGGGCGGGAGCCAGCGCGAGTGGTGTCACCCGGAGGTGCTCCGCCGGCTGCGCCGGGCCTCGCTGGCCTCGCTGCGCCGTGAGGTCGAGCCGGTCGATCCGCGTGACCTGGCCCGCTTCCTGCCACGCTGGCAGGGCGTCGATCGCCACCCGACCACCGGCGCCGGCGTGGACCGGCTCCGCGATGTCCTGGTGCCGCTTCAGGGACTGGCCCTACCGGCCGACGTCTGGGAGCGTGATGTCCTCCCGCGGCGGACCGGCGCCTACTCGCCGGCGTGGCTTGACCAGCTGTGCGCGGCCGGTGAAGTGGTGTGGATCGGCGCCGGCGCGCTCGGGCGCTCGTCTGGGAGGGTCGCCCTGTACTTCCGGGACGACCTGGCGCTGCTGGGTGCACCGCCGGTTCGCGGCGCCGCGCCCGACTCGGCCGCCCATCAGGCGCTCCGGGACCGGTTGACGCGAGGCGCCTGCTTCTTCTCCGATCTACTGGTGGACGTGGACCTGGCTCCGGAGGAGCTCCAGGAGGCGCTGTGGGATCTGGTCTGGGCCGGCGAGGTCACCAACGACGCCTTCGCCCCGCTGCGCGCCCCGCGCCTGTCGCTGGCTCGGCAGGCGGCCGCTCAGGCCCGCCGGGCCCGGACCGGCCGATTCTCGGCCCGCAGCCGCAACCGTGCCCTCCCCCAGGTGCAAGGCCGGTGGTCGCTCACCCGGAGCCTGGTGGCGGGCGACGTCGACCCGGTGGCTCGGCGGCGCGCCCAGAGCGAGCTGCTGCTGGAGCGCTATGGCGTCCTGACCCGCGAGCTGGTCGTGGCCGAAGGGTGGCCCGGAGGGTTCAGCGGCATCTACCCGGAGCTCACCTCGCTGGAGACGTTGGGCGTCGCCCGGCGGGGCTACTTCGTGGAGGGTCTGGGCGGGGCGCAGTTCGCTCTGCCCGGCGCCGTGGAGCGGCTGCGCGAGGGCGGCCCGGATCGCAACCGAGTTGAGGAGCCACCGGTCGTCCTGTCCGCGGTCGACCCCGCTCAGCCCTACGGGGCGGCACTGGCCTGGCCGGAGCGCTCCGGGGCGCGAGCTCCATCCCGAACGGCCGGCGCCTATGTGGTGCTGATCGGCGGCGAGCCGGTTCTCTACCTGGAACGAGGCGGGCGGGCGCTCCAGACCCTCATCGAGACGGCCGACGAACGCCTGGAGCGGGCGCTGTCCGCCTTGGTTGACCACGTGCGTCGAGGGCAGATCAAGCGCCTGGCTCTGGAGAAGATCGACGGCGGATCGGTGCTCACCTCGTCGCTGGGTCCCACCCTGCTCGGGTTAGGTTTTCAGGAGGGGCCGCGGCGCCTCACGCTCAGCGCCTGACCTCGGGCCGGCGTGCCTGAAGGGGACACCATTCTGTGGGCCGCCACCCGGATGCGGCCCGTTCTGGTGGGGCACGTCCCCGATGAGGTGCGGATGCCGGCTGGCCGCCCGGGCGCGCTGCGCGGCTCGCCGGGCCGCGAGCGCTGGCCCCAGCGCCTGGAAGGCCGGCGGGTCGAGCGCATCGACACGCATGGGAAGAACCTGTTCCTGGTCTTCGAAGGTGATCTGGTCCTGCACTCCCATCTGAAGATGACGGGAGCCTGGGGTGTGTACCCGCCCCTCCGGCGGTGGCACCGGTCTCCCGCCCGAGCCTGGATCGTGTTCACCCGGGAGGGCACCGACGTGGTGCAGTTCGATGGTCCGGTGCTCCAGCTGATGACCTCCGGTCGGTCGCGCTTCGATCAGCGTCTGGCGGGCCTGGGTCCGGACGTGCTCGCCCTGGAGTTCGACGCTGAGCGCTTTCTCGGGCGGTTGCGCCACGACGATCCGACTCGGCCGATCGGCGATGCGCTGCTCGACCAGCGCAACGTGGCCGGCATCGGGAACATTTGGAAGTCGGAGGGCTGTTGGGAGGCCGGGGTGGATCCGTGGCGGGCCGTGTCCTCGGTCAGCGACGCCGAGGCGATGCGGATCATCGAGCTGGTCCGGCCCCGCATGCTGCTGTCGGGAACCCGGGGCCCTCGCTTCATCCGCTCCCGGGTCTACCGGCTGGTCGGGCAGCCGTGTCCCCGCTGCGGCACGGCAATCCGGTCTCAGGTACAGGGGGACGGCGGCCGAATGACGTACTGGTGCCCCGGATGCCAACACTGACCGCCTGACCCACGAGCTAGCCTCCTTCAGATGGCGGACGGGCGTCTCCGGCGGGTGGGACACAAGGGGGCCGACCTGATCGTGCCCGGCAACACCAGCCAGAGCTTCGACGCCGCACTGGCTGCCGGCGTGGACATGATCGAGTTCGACGTGCTGCCCGAGCCGCCGCCCGACTGGCGCACGGTCAGCGTGGCTGCCGCCGAACGCCGGCAATACCCGGACCAGAGGCTCCTGCTGGCCCACGACTGGGCCGACGCCTCGGCCCGTCAGGTCCTCTCGCTCGAGGAGGGCCTGGACCATCTCGCGTCCACGAGATTCTCGGCCATCGAGCTGAACGTGGACCTGAAGCTGCCCGGTTACGAGATGCGCGTCGTTGAAGCCCTGCGCGACCACGGGCTGGTGGAGCGAGCACTGGTCTCCAGTCACTATCGCCAGAGCCTCTCGGTGATCCGCCGGGAGGAGCCGGGACTGCGCCTTGGCTGGTCGGTACCCCGGCTCCGGCGTGACCCGTTCCGCTACCGGCCCATGGTTCCGGCCGTGCTGGCCGTGGCTCTGCTGTGGCGGGCGGTGATTCCGGCCCGGGCGGGGGCTGCGATCCGGTCGGGGGTGTGCGACGCGATCATGGCTCACTGGCGCCTGGTCACCCCCCGGTTGGTGCAAGCGGTGGAGCGAGCCGGGGGAGAGCTCTACGTGTGGACGGTCGATGAGCTGCCGATGATCCGACGTCTTCAGGACCTCGGCGTCACCGGCGTGATATCGAACGACCCGCGGCTGTTCGCCTCTCTCTCGGTGCCCGCCGGCTGATGAGCTTCAGTCGCGGGTCTGGCCTACTGGGTCGGATATGCGTCAGGGGGGTGACCGGAGTGGCTCATCCGGGGCCCATCTGGGTATAGAAAGATCTGCTGTGAGCACCCGCCCGAGAAAACGCCTCCGCCTGCCGGTCGGCCCGCTGCTCAAACAGCTGTCGGATGATCCGTTCGGACTGGGCCGGGCCGCCCAGTCGAGCCACACCCGCGAGCTCACCGCCCGCACGGCCACCGCGGACAAGGTGGTCCGTTCCGTATGCCCCTACTGCGCCGTCGGCTGCGGACAGCGCGTCTATGTCAAGGACGAGAAGGTCATCCAAATCGAGGGCGATCCGGACAGCCCGATTTCGCGCGGCCGCCTGTGTCCCAAGGGGTCGGCTTCGCTGGGGTTGATCTCGAACCCCACGCGCGAGTACAAGGTCAAGTACCGCCGGCCTCACGCGACCGACTGGGAGGAGCTGCCGCTGGACGCGGCGATGGACATGATCGCCGACCGGCTGATCGCCGCCCGCGAGGCCGGCTGGGAGTCAGAGCAGCCCGCCCGGGAGGAGGGCGAGCCACCGCGCAAGCTGAATCGCACGCTTGGGTTCGCCAGCCTCGGCGGGGCGACCCTGGACAACGAGGAGAACTATCTGATCAAGAAGTTCTTCTCGGCCATGGGAGCGGTGCAGATCGAGAACCAAGCCCGCATATGACATAGCTCCACGGTCCCCAGTCTGGGGACCTCGTTCGGGCGCGGCGGCGCCACCGGTTTCCAGCAGGACCTGCAGAACTCCGACTGCATCCTGATCCAGGGCTCCAACATGGCCGAGAACCATCCGGTCGGCTTCCAGTGGGTGATGGAGGCCAAGGAGCGCGGCGCCAAGATCATCCACGTCGACCCGCGCTTCACCCGGACGAGTGCCGTGTCCGACCTGCACGTTCCGATCCGGGCGGGCACCGATATCGCGTTCCTCGGCGGGGTGATCAACTACATCTTCGAGAACGAACGCTGGTTTGACGAGTACGTCAAGGCCTACACCAACGCCAGCACGATCATCACCGACGACTTCCAGGACACCGAGGATCTGGATGGCCTGTTCTCCGGCTTCAATCCCGACGCCGGCACGTACAACCCGGTGTCCTGGCAGTACAAGGGCATGGAGGTCTCGACGCCGTCCGGCCAGGAGGAGGGCCAGCCCTCGGGCGAGCAGTCTCACTATGCGCAGGGCGCCAAGCTGGAGCACGGCGAGCCTCCCGAATACGACGAGTCCTTGCAGCATCCTCGCTGTGTCTTCCAGATCCTGAAGCGCCATTACAGTCGCTACACGCCCGAGGTGGTCGAAGAGATCTGCGGCGTGCCCAAGGAGATGCTGATCGAGGTGGCCGAATCCCTGTGTGCGAACTCCGGCCGGGAGCGGACCTCGGCTGTGGCCTATGCGGTCGGCTGGACGCAGCACACGGTCGGGGTCCAGTACATCCGCACCGCCGCGATTATCCAGCTCCTGTTGGGGAACATCGG